>NZ_AP031572.1:3059496-3671396 GCF_040436315.1 Synechocystis sp. LKSZ1
AGAACTTTCGCCATGTAGGTAGTAATGCTATTGCTAACATATTTGCAGATTTATTCTCCTTTATCGCCTTTGTTATTGTTCTGTTGACCAGCCAGGAAGAAATTGAAGTTCTGAAGGAATTTATTGACGAAATTGTCTATGGTCTAAGTGATTCCGCCAAGGCCTTTTTAATTATTCTATTCACCGATATGTTTGTGGGCTTCCACTCTCCCCACGGTTGGGAAGTGATTCTCGAAAGTATTGCCCGTCATTTTGGCCTGCCCGAAAATCGAGACTTTAATTTTCTGTTTATTGCCACCTTTCCTGTGATCCTGGATACGGTCTTTAAGTACTGGATTTTCCGCTACCTCAACAGTATTTCCCCCTCCTCTGTGGCCACCTACCGCAATATGAACGAGTAAGGCCGGCCCTTAGCGGGATAATGGGGAGAGCTTTTTTCCTTGCTGATGATGCTGTCTCCCGACTCCACCACCTTTGCGGCCCTGGCCCAACAATACCAAACGGCTCTCTTAACGGATGTTTTGCCCTTCTGGCAGGGCCATTCCCTCGACCAAGACCAAGGGGGCTATTTTACCTGCCTCGACCGCCAGGGCCAGGTGTTTGATACGGACAAGTTTATTTGGTTACAGAATCGTCAAGTCTGGCTTTTTTCGGCTCTGTACAATCGTGTCGAAGCGCGGGCAGATTGGTTAGCTATAGCGCGCCACGGGGCCAACTTTTTAGCCCGCCATGGTCGAGATGACGAAGGCAACTGGTATTTTGCCCTCAATCGCCAGGGCCAGCCTCTGGTGCAACCCTACAATATTTTTTCCGACTGTTTTGCGGCCATGGCTTTTAGCCAGTATGCCTTGGCCAGTCAGGAGGAACAGGCTCAGGCCATCGCGCTTCAGGCCTACCAGAATGTTCTGCGTCGCCAGGCCAATCCCAAGGGCCCCTACAACAAGGCCTATCCCGGTACGCGGCCCCTCAAATCCCTAGCTGTCCCGATGATCCTGGCTAATCTAACCCTAGAAATGGCCTGGCTATTGCCCTCTAGTACGCTAGAAGAAGTCCTGCATAGCACCGTTCAGGAGGTGATGACTGATTTCCTCGACCCCCAACGGCAAATTCTGCGCGAAGCAGTGGCCCCCGATGGCAGTTTTGTGGATTGTTTTGACGGTCGTCTCCTCAATCCTGGCCATGGCATTGAGGCCATGTGGTTCATGATGGCCATTGGCCAACGTCAGCAGAACCCAGCCTTGATGGAACAGGCGGTGGACATTGTCTTGGCGACCCTCGAACGGGCCTGGGATACCGAATTTGGCGGTATTTTTTACTTTCTGGATAGCCGAGGTCATCCCCCCCAGCAACTGGAATGGGATCAAAAACTCTGGTGGGTTCACCTGGAAACCCTAGTGGCCCTGGCCCTGGGCTACCAACTCACGGGGCGGCCGGCCTGCTGGCAATGGTATCAGCGAGTGCATGACTATAGCTGGCAACATTTCCCCGATCCCGAATATGGGGAATGGTTTGGCTATCTCAATCGTCGGGGCGAGGTTTTGCTCAATCTCAAGGGGGGAAAATGGAAGGGCTGTTTCCATGTCCCCCGGGCCCTCTGGCTCTGTTGGCAGGCCTTTGATGAACTGGCCCAGGGGGATAATTCCCAAAAGCTTGTTCTGTAAGCCTTCCAAGCAGGGATTTTAAAAAAATGTATCTGGTAGCACTTGCATTTTTCAAAAAGCGGTTATAATAATACGCAGGTAAATACATCACGCGGCTTTTGCCTGGGCTCCTCCAGTCTGTCCCAATGATGATTTACTGCCAACGAGATCTCCTGCTAGACGGGGTCGCCCATTTTATGACAGTCCAAGACCACCCATTGGTGCTTGAGGCCGGGCCTACCCTTCTGTCAAAAGGTCTTCGTTTTTTGAGTCCACCTTACCAGTCCCCAGGACTGTCCTTACTTAACTCATCCTCGTTTGTTAACACCGCTTCTACCGCGCTAGAAGCCCTGCATCTCCCTTGGGCTGCATTCTAGACCCCCTTCTGCGGGGCCTTGTCCGATCGTTATAACCCTACGAATATCTGCGGCACTCCCCCAGGGATGCCCCCATGGGCTGAGCTCTCAGTCATCGGGGCCAGATTGTCCTTGGCAAAATAAGTCTTTTTTTACTATTTTTCTACTCAGTCCCCCATGCCGTGGTAAAGGCGAGGCTCCCTCCTCTACCCAGTTTTACCCTGTCGGGAGAACTGGCCATAATCCTATTTGAGGTGAAATGCCATGATTAGCCGTTCTATTGCATCCTTTTTGACCTCCCTAGAAGAAGTCAATACGATTACTCCCCGCGCCAGTCTACCGACCTATGCGCTCATTTCAGTTCATGGTGACCCCACCGCCGATATCGGCAAGGAAGGGGCTGGGGGCCAAAATATTTACGTTCGTCAACTCGGTCTGGGCCTCGCTCAACAAGGGGCCCGGGTTGATATTTTTACGCGACGGGAAAGCCCCGACCAAGCAGAAATTGTTGAACTGGCTCCGGGTTGTCGCACCATTCGTCTAACGGCAGGCCCGGCGCAGTTTATTCCCCGCACGGAACTGTTTGAATATTTACCGGATTTTGTAGCGGCCTGGTTGGATTTTCAACAACGCTCGGGACGACGGTACAATCTAGTCCATACCAACTATTGGCTCTCCGGGTGGGTCGGTCTGCAACTCAAGTTTCGCCTGGGCCTACCCTTGGTTCATACCTATCATTCCATTGGCGCCGTTAAGTACCAAAATCTATCCGACCCGCCGGCCATCGCGGCAGTCCGCCATGGGGTTGAATGGGCCTGTCTGGAACAAGCCGACCGGATTATTGCCACGAGTCCCCAGGAAGAGGCGGATATGCGTCGCCTTCTGTCTCGCCATGGCCGGGTACAAGTCATTCCCTGCGGCATTGATACGCAACACTTTAGCGCGGTGACGCGGTATGAGGCCCGTCAGCAATTGGGACTAGACCCCCAACGTTCCCTCCTCCTCTACGCGGGCCGTTTTGATGAGCGTAAAGGCATTGAAACCTTGGTGCGAGCCTGTGCCCAGTTGTCAGACCCTTACCAGCTTTATCTCGTCGGTGGGGCCCGACCGGGGGGCCAGGATAACCAAGAGCAGGAACGCATACGAGCCTTGGTGACGGAATTGGGTCTAGCCGATGTGACCACTTTTACCGGGCGGATTGACCAGGCCCAGCTCCCGCCCTACTACGCGGCGGCGGATATCTGCATTGTCCCCAGCTACTACGAACCCTTTGGCCTGGTGGCCATCGAAGCCATGGCCGCAGGAACGCCCGTCATTGCCAGTGCCGTGGGGGGCCTCAATTACACCGTTATTCCCCATAAAACAGGTTGCTTAGTACCCCCTCGGGATGTCTCCGCCCTGGCCCAGGCGATTACCCGTCTCTTACAAAATCCTGAACATCGTTTGGCCTACGGAACCGCCGCCCAGCAGTGGGTCAAGGCGAACTTTAGCTGCGATGGTGTGGCCCGCCAAGTTTTGCATTTGTATCAAACCCTTACCCTGAAGGAAAGCCTGAAGACAGCCCGAATTGGCCAAGGGCTTTCTGCGGAGTTGGCGGCCCAGCTCCAGGCCTTGATCGAGAGTAAGGGCATTAAACCAACCGGGAGTCAGGCCCTCGATCAATGGCTACAGACCTTGGGACGGAAGGCTCCCTCGACTGTAGTCCCAGCTCAGCGACTAGCCTCCTAGCCCTGGAATGCTTGCTTTGTTTATTTTTTTATTGCCATGTCTACTCTCCTGCAAACTATTCTAGATGGCCCCGAAAAAGGGGCCCTACGGGAGTTTCTCCAGCAACTCCGCCAGCAAGGCAAAACCTACTGGCTCCGCAACGATATTCTTCAGGTTTTTTACGACAGTTGCCGCTGTTTCCCAGAGCGGGAGGCCTTCATCCCCCATGCTTCCCTGGCTAAGCTTTTGGACACAACCCAGGAAATTATTCTGGAAGCGGAAAGTGCCTGTTTTGTCCTTCGTCCTAAAATTGCCAGTCAAACGGCCGTTCGTCTCACAACGAATCTGGATCTCGAGCCCATCACCATCCCTGAACTGTTGGACATTCGCGACCGCCTGGTTAACCATTACAATCCCCAGGAAGGCGATATTTTTGAAATTGATTTCCATCCCTTCTACGACTACTCTCCCCTGATTCGAGACAACAAGCAGATTGGCAAAGGGGTGCAGTTCCTCAACCGCTATCTCTCCAGCAAACTGTTCCAAGACCCGGCACAGTGGCTAGCCTCTTTGTACAAATTTCTCCGTCTGCATCACTACAACGGTACACAATTGCTGATCAACGAGCGCATCACGAACCAGTTCCAACTTTTGGAACAAGTCAAAGAAGCCCTTCTTTTCCTAGATGCCTATGGGGCCAAGGAACCCTACACCAATTTCCGCTTTGAACTCCAGGTCTTGGGCATTGAAGCGGGTTGGGGTAATACAGCGGGTCGAATTCGGGAAAGTTTGGAATTGCTGGAGGCCTTACTCGATGCCCCCGACCATCAGACCCTAGAGGCCTTGTTGTCTCGCATTCCCATGATGTTTCGCTTGGTATTGGTCTCTATCCACGGTTGGTTTGGCCAAGAAGGGGTGCTGGGCCGTCCTGATACCGGTGGCCAGGTGGTTTACGTCCTCGACCAGGCCCGGAGCCTAGAGCAACAGCTACAGGAAGACATTACCCTTGCCGGCCTGGATGTGCTCAAGATTCAACCCAAGGTGGTTATCCTGACCCGTCTGATTCCTGACCATGAGGGTACCCGCTGTAACCAGGCCCTGGAAAAGGTCTACGGCACTGATAATGTCACCATTTTGCGGGTGCCTTTTCGGGATTTTAATGCGGCGGTCACCCAGGGCTGGATTTCCCGTTTTAAAATTTGGCCCTACCTGGAAAGCTTTGCAATTGATGCGGAAAAGGCCCTGTTGGCCCATTTGCAGGGCCACCCCGACCTGATTGTGGGTAATTATTCCGATGGCAATTTGGTGGCCTTTTTACTGGCCCGCAAGTTCAAGGTTACCCAATGCAATATTGCCCATGCCTTGGAAAAGTCCAAGTATTTATTTAGCAATCTCTACTGGCAAGACCTCGAAAGTCAGTACCATTTTTCACTCCAGTTCACGGCGGATCTGATTGCCATGAACGCGGCCAATTTTATTGTTAGCAGTACCTACCAAGAAATTATCGGTATGCCCGATAGTGTTGGCCAGTACGAGTCCTACAAATGCTTTACCATGCCGGGCTTGTACCATGTGGTGGATGGCATTGAACTCTTTAGCCCCAAGTTTAATGTCGTGCCACCGGGGGTCAATGAGGCGGTTTTCTTTCCGTTTTCCCGCACCGCAGACCGTCTAGCGGGAGACCGCCGTCGTCTAGAGGAACTCCTCTTTAGCCTAGAAGACCCCTTGCAAGTACAGGGATACCTTGCCGATCCCCGGAAACGGCCCCTATTCTCTATGGCCCGTCTAGACCGGATTAAAAACCTGACGGGATTGGTGGAAATCTTTGCTCAAAGCCCGGCCCTGCAGGAGGTCTGCAACCTGATTGTGGTGGCGGGTAAATTGCGTCCGGAGGATTCCGATGACCCGGAGGAACGCAGTGAAATTGAAAAGATGTATCGCTTAATCGAGCAATATCACCTACAGGGCAAGGTGCGCTGGTTAGGGGTGCGACTCTCTAAGGCTGATACGGGCGAAGTCTATCGCGTCATCGCCGACCACCAGGGGGTCTTTGTGCAACCGGCCCTCTTCGAGGCCTTTGGCCTGACTATCCTCGAGGCCATGGTCTCTGGCCTACCCACCTTTGCCACCCGTTTTGGCGGGCCTTTAGAAATTATTCAAGACAAGGTCAACGGATTTTATATTAATCCCACCCAGGGGCCAGAAACCGCCGATAGCCTACTGGAATTCGTGCAAAAGTGTGAGCATTACCCCGACTATTGGCACCAGCTTTCCCAGGCCGCCATCGACCGCGTCTATAGTGCCTATACCTGGAAAATTCATACCACCAAATTACTCTCCCTATCGCGCATCTACGGCTTCTGGAATTATGTTTCTCGGGAAGAGCGGGAGGATATGTTGCGCTACGTCGAATCCCTTTTCTACTTGCTCTATAAACCCAGGGCCCAGGCCCTGCTGAACCAGCATACTCAAGGGCTTTAGGGGGTAATTACCATGGCTTTTTTACTGATTTCCGACCTTGACCACACTTGGGTCGGAGACCCCAGGGCCCAGCAACGGCTCCAAGCCTACCTCCAGGCTCGGCGCAGAGAGGTCTGTCTTGTTTATGCCACCGGACGCTCCTATGCTTCGGCCCGGCATCTCCAGGCGGAAGTCGGCCTACTAGAACCCGACTATTGGATTACCGCCGTGGGCAGTGAAATCTACGGGCCCCAAGGGCTAGACTCCATCTGGGCTAAGCATCTATCCATCGGGTGGCAACGGCAGGCCATCGTTGATCTGGCAACCCAGATGACGGGACTACGGCCCCAACCGTCCCAGGAACAAAATCCTTGGAAAATTAGCTTTTACCTAGACTCACCGGCTCTAGTCCCTGTGCTTCAAGACCTGCAACACCAATTGGAACAGGCCCGACTCCAAGCCCAGATTATTTTTAGCAGTGGGCGGGATGTGGATCTCTTACCCCGCAACGGCAATAAGGGCAATGCCAGTCAGTACTTGCGTAAACAGTTGGGATTTAGTCCCCAGCAGACGCTCGTTTGCGGAGATTCCGGCAATGACATTAGCCTCTTTACCGGGGAGGCCTACGGCGTCATTGTGAACAACGCCCAAGCGGAACTCTTGCATTGGTATCATCGCCACGGCCAGACCCACCATTACTATGCCCAGGCTTCCCATGCGGCGGGTATTTTAGAGGCCCTGGCCTATTTTCGTTTAGGGGGATCGGATCCGCAGTGAGGGCCAGGGTTTTCCCTCGTTACCGTTAAAATGAAGGAATATTAGTGATTTCGTATTCCTAGGCCTGTGACGATCTCGCAAGAAAGTGCTTTTGCGGCACCGTCTGCAAGTGGCCCCGCTAGTTTGGCGCTTTTAAACTCTGTATTTACCGCAATCTACTCGACAAAAATAATTGGTGTCAATTCAGAAAAAATATGGAAAAAGTTATTCATAGAACGACCACTAAACAGCAGACTAGTAACTTTCTCTACTGGCAAAGTCAGCCTCTCCTAAAACGCCTTGAGGCCCTAGAACAAATCCGCCGAGAATACCATCAATATAGATATAATGCTGAACCCAGACTTCAAAGAATTTATACAATTATTAAACGCTAATCAGGTTAAATATCTGATTATTGGTGGTTATGCCGTCGCTATTCATGGACATCCCCGCTACACCAAAGATCTAGATATTTGGTTAGAAATGTCACCAGAAAATGCCGATAAAATCATGATTGCCCTCGATCAATTTGGTTTTGGTAGCCTGGGTCTATCTATCCAAGACTTTCTGACCCCTGATCAAGTTATTCAACTAGGCTACCCTCCCAATCGTATTGATTTGATTACTACCGCTGACGGCATCGATTTCAAAATATGCTATCCTTCAAAAACTGAAATCATTGTTGACAATATTCCTGTTCACTTTATCGACTTAGATAACTTAAAAAAAAATAAAAAAGCATCAGGTCGATTGCAGGACTTAGCGGATCTGGACAATCTTGAATGAAGCAATAAAAGCGATAATCTATTGCATTGCGGTCTACTGGGTGTCTTTCAGTATGGACAATCTGTCCTCATTTCCCCAAAAGGGCAAAAGGGAGCCATGTTAAAAATCCCTCTCTGGCCAAAAGAACCGAATCCGCACTGAGGGCCAGGGTTTTCCCCCGTTACCGTTAAAATGAAGGAATATTAGTGATTTCGTATTCCTACGCCTGTGACTATCTCGCAAGAAAGTGCTTTGGTCTTTGACAGCATCGATGCGGCCTTGGCGGATATTAAGGCCGGCCGGCCCTTGGTCGTGGTCGATGATGAGAATCGAGAAAATGAAGGGGATGTCATCTGTGCGGCTCAGTTTGCCACCCCCGATATGATTAACTTCATGGCGGTGGAAGCTCGGGGCCTGATCTGTCTGGCCATGACCGGAGAACGGCTCGATGAATTAGACCTGCCCTTGATGGTGACCAAAAATACGGACACCAACCAAACCGCCTTTACCGTCAGTATTGATGCCTCTCCTCGGTTGGGCGTGACTACGGGGATTTCTGCTGACGACCGGGCAAAAACGATTCAAGTGGCCATTAATCCCGCCACCCACCCCGATGATCTGTCGCGGCCAGGTCATATTTTTCCGATCCGGGCCAAGGATGGTGGTGTGCTCAAGCGGGCCGGCCATACGGAAGCGGCAGTGGATCTGGCCCGTCTCGCGGGGCTTTATCCAGCGGGGGTAATCTGCGAAATTCAAAATTCCGATGGCTCCATGGCCCGTCTGCCCCAGTTGTTTGACTATGCCCGCAAACACCAGCTCAAGCTGATCAGCATTGCCGATTTAATTAGCTATCGCCTGCGCCACGACCGCTTTGTCCAACGAGAAACGGTGTGCAAGTTTCCCAGCCAGTTTGGCGATTTTCAACTCTACGCCTACCGTAACCTGCTCGACCAGACGGAACATATTGCCATTGTTAAGGGCGACCCGGCCCAGTTCCGCGACCAACCGGTGATGGTGAGGATGCACTCAGAATGTCTGACGGGGGATGCCCTGGGGTCGTTGCGCTGTGATTGCCGGATGCAACTCCAGGCCGCCTTAAAGATGGTAGAGAGTCATGGTTTGGGGGTCGTCGTCTATCTCCGTCAGGAGGGCCGGGGTATTGGTCTGGTCAATAAACTCAAGGCCTATTCCCTCCAGGATTTGGGTCTGGATACCGTTGAGGCCAACGAACGCCTAGGCTTTCCAGCGGATCTGCGGGACTACGGCATGGGGGCCCAGATGCTCAATGATTTAGGCGTGAAGCAAATTCGCTTGATTACCAATAATCCCCGTAAAATCGCGGGTCTTAAGGGTTATGGCCTAGAAGTGGTGGAACGGGTACCCCTGTTGATCGAAGCCAACGACTACAATTCCAGCTACTTGGCCACCAAAGCCGAAAAACTCGGCCATTTATTCTTGCAGACCTACCTGCTTACCCTGGCCCTGACCTGGGGGCCTGAACCCCTAGCGGCCCATCAGCGTTACGAGCAATTGGAAAAACTGCGGCATCTCCTGCGGCCCCAGGGCCTGTTGGTGCAAGAGGAAGTCCGGCCCGTGGCCATTGCTCTGTTTGGGAAACCGGCCCTGATTGTGCATATCGGCCTCGACCAACCCCAGGCCCCCCAGGCCTGGTACCAAGACCCCCAGCATCGCCACTATCAACCTATTTTTGCCTTTCTCGAAACCTTGACCACTTGGCCCAGCCTACACCAGTTAGAATTTCTACTGGCCCAGGGGGAAGATCCCATGACCGGCCTCCAGGTGACCCTGGAACGCTTCAATATCTGTGACCTACAGCAAACCCCTTGGCAAGGCCAAACCATTTACCATTACGCCCCCAACGCCAGTCCCGATGTCTGACCTGCCCATTGTCCAGGCCCTGCAACACCTGGGTAGTCAAGCCGATGCCGCCTTCTATGCGCCGGGCCATAAACGGGGCCAGGGGATTGCGCCCGTTCTGCAAAACTGGTGGGGGCCAGGGGTTTTCCAGGCCGATCTACCGGAACTACCGGACTTTGACAATCTTTTTGCGCCAGGGGCCGCGATTCAGCAGGCCCAGGAACTGGCGGCCCAACGCTGGGGAGCAGAGCATACTTGGTTTCTGGTCAATGGTTCGACGGCGGGGGTACTGGCCATGGTTCTGGCTACCTGCGGCGAAGGGGACGTCTTGCTGTTGCCCCGTAATTGCCACCGCTCTGCCATTACCGCTCTGGTGCTGTTCGGGGCCTATCCCGTTTTTCTGGAACCGGCCTACGACCCCGCTTGGGATTTGGCCCTGGGCTTTAGCCCCGCAACCCTCCGCCAGGCCCTCCAGGCCCATCCCCAGGCCAAAGCCGTGTTAGCCCTGTATCCCACCTACCACGGTGTTGGAGCCGACCTGAAGTCGATTGCGGATCTCTGTCACCAGCAGGGCCTGCCGTTGTTGGTGGATGAGGCCCACGGGGCCCATTTTGGCTTCCATCCAGCCCTGCCCCCCTCGGCCCTTTCCCTGGGGGCCGACCTTACGGTGCAATCCACCCATAAAACCCTCGGGGCCCTGAGTCAGGCCGCTATGCTTCACGGCCAAGGGCCCAGAATTTCTCCAGAGCGGATTCAGTCGGCCCTGGCCCTGGTTCAATCCACCAGTCCTAGCGCTCTCCTGTTGGCCTCCCTGGATGCGGCCCGTCAACAAGTCCAAGAGGCCAATTTTTTCCAACGGCCCCTCGATCTGGCCCAACAAGCTCGACAGGCCCTGGCCGACCTTCCGGGTTTACGACTATTGACCGAGGAGAGCCGACAGGCCGGCTTTGCCTATCTTGACCCAACCCGGCTAACGGTGGATGTCTCAGGCCTGGGGTTAACGGGGTTTGCGGTCGATGACATTCTCCGCCAACGTTATCAGGTAACGGCAGAACTGCCGACTCTACGACAATTGAGCTTTATCATTACCCATGGCAACACGGCGCAGGATATTCAGCAACTGATGATGGCCTTTCAAGGATTGGCCCAAACGGGAAAACCAATCCCCAATACTGCCTTAACAGTTCCATTGCCGCCCTCTACCCGCTTGGGACTGACTCCCCGCCAGGCCTATTTTGCCGCCACGGAAATTGTCCCCCTGACCCAAGCGATGGGCCGTCTCAGCGCAAGTTTACTTTGTCCCTATCCGCCAGGTATTCCAGTGTTAATTCCGGGAGAAGTGATTACCGATCAGGCCCTGGCCTATCTCCAGAATCTGGTGGATTTAGGCGCTGATATCCTCGGGGCCGACGATGAATCACTCCAGTCCTTACGGGTTATCCGTTGAGAACCAATTCTCCTAGGGAACTTGCAAGGCTACTCTTCCTCTAAACTGGCAAACAACCGGCAGGGGTAAACATCATCGACTGGTTACGGCCCGATGCCTTGGCACAGTAGAGGGACTGATCCGCTTGTTCGATCAGTTTTGCCGGTGAAGAATCACTGCTAGGAATAAGACTGGTGATACCAATACTGATGCTGATGGTGGCTTGAATCTCGGAATTGCCATGGGGTAACGATAATTCCGCTACGGCTTGATGCACCTTCTTGGCCACAGCGATGGCCCCAGACAGATCAGTTTGAGGCAGGATAATGACAAACTCTTCGCCACCGTAGCGAGCAAAGAGATCCGAGGGCCGCTGAATAACCTGTTGCACCGCTTGGGCTAGTTGATAAAGACATTGGTCTCCCTGGGGATGGCCGTAGTGGTCATTGTATTGTTTGAAAAAGTCCACATCGAAGAGGAGTAAGGAAAGCGGTTGTTGTTCTCGAAATAACCGTCGCCATTCCCGCTCTAGCCAGATGTCGAAACAACGACGATTGGCAATCTGGGTCAGACTATCTAGATTCACCAATTTTTCTAGTTCTTCGTTGGCCCGCTGCAATTTGAGTTGCGTATTTTTGAGCTTCAGTTCACTGAGCTTGCGTTCGGTAATGTCTTTGATGTAACCGTGCCAAATAATGCTGCCATCCGGCTCCCGGCGTGGCGTGGCATAACCGACGACCCAAATCACTTGCTCCTTAAAACGAACGCGATACTCGCACTGCCAAGGACTTAGGTGTTCCATCGACTCTAAAATTGAATCGAGTACCCGGTTGAGGTCGTCTGGATGGAGAACGTTAATCACAGAACTTGCATCCTCTTTGGCCTCTTCGGGGCTAACGCCGTAGATATCCCGGATCCCCTCGCTGGCGTAGGGAAAATGGGACGTGCCATCGGGCCGGACACGATACTGATAAATAACACCAGGAATATGGCGGGCAATCTGCCGTAGACGATTTTCCAGATCTAACTGTTCAGTAATGTCCTCCGAGATTCCCAGTATATATTGACTATTACCCTGGCTATCTAAGAGGGGAATTTTGCGCGTATGTAAAATCCGCAGGCCTTGGTGTTTTGTCTGAACCATTTCCTCCGGGATGTCGAGGACTTCTCCCCGCGTTAAGACTTCACGATCTTTAGCGATAAAAAATTTGGCTTCCTCGGGAGGAAAAAAGTCCGCATCACTCTTGCCTAAAAGATCTTCACGCCGATAACCCAGTAAATGTTCACCCGCTTTATTGAGATAGACAAACTGTAAGCTATCTGCCGCTTTCACGAAGACCATATTGGGTAAATTATCCACAATAGAATCGAGAAATTGCTGAATTTGCCGGGCTTCCGCTTCGGCCTGTTTGCGCTGGGTAATATCCTGAGAAGAACCGAGGATCAGCCAAGGCTGGCCCTCTTCAGTCCGCGCAAAAACCGTATCTCGAGAAAGGAGCCAATGGATCTGGCCCTGTTTATTCTGGATGCGATATTCAATTTCAATAAACTCACCATCCGCTAGGGCCAAGCACTGTTGAACGCCTTCATAGATCCGGGGTAGGTCGTCGGGGTGACAGATGGTTGCAAAAAGCTCGGCCCCCAGGGCCTGAATTTCTTCAGCGGAATAGCCTAGGGTTTCAATCACTGCCTGGTTCGCATAAATATTTTTTTTGGCGATGAGGTCATAGATATAAAGTAGGCTGGGGGTTGCTTCGGCCATTTTTTGAAAACGCCGTTCCGATTCCTGACGTTGGGCCGCCATCAACTGCTGAAGCTGGTCGGCCATTTGCTGGAAATGCTCCGTTAGGCGGTCGAGTTCGCTAATGCCTGTGGCTGGGGTTAACAGGATGGGCCATTGGCCTTGGGCCAATTGATGGCTGGCCTGACTGAGGTGACGAATTGGCCGAGCAATCCAGTGGGCAGTGGCTAATCCAAGGGGGATTACTGCCAACAAAATGCCACTGGCTAGGGATAGGGTCTTGCGCCAATTGTTGTGAATATCTTGGAGGAGGTGCTCTTCAGGAACCGAGCTAACCACCAACCAGTCCAGGCCGTAGCGGTCTTGGTAGGGTTTGACCCAGACGTAGTAGGGGGGCAAGCCAGGCAGATCTAATCGCTGCAAGGTGTTTTGGGAAGAGGTTTTTGACTGTTTAAATCCTTCCGTTTGCTGACTTAAAACCGTACTAAGCTGACGAATTAAGGGATCTCGACTTTGTTGGGCCAATAGGCGTTGGGCCCGGCCCCCTTTAATCGGTGCGGGGGATTCCTGGCTAGAACTGGCGACCAATAACCCCGAGCGTTCCACAATAAAAATGCTGGCCCTGTGGGGTTGGGCCAACTGCCGCAGAAATCGACTGATTTGCGATAGTTCCAAATCAATACCCAAAACGCCCTGCAACTGACCCTGGACATCATACACGGGCGCACTGGCAGAAATACTGATGTGGTCAGGGAGGTCTCCCCAGGTGTAGATCTCACTCCAGACCGGCTTACCAGCCTTGACGGCATCCAGGTACCAGGGCCGATTCAGGGTTTGCGTAGGGTATTCGGTTCCCAATAGCTGTTGGCGTTGGCCCTGGGCGTTAACGGCATAGAAGCGGAGACGTTCCGGTTGGCTCGGCAAAATTTCGGCAATTTCCCAGGGTTTCTGGGTGCCACGACCGGCACCGATAAACTCCCCCTGAACACCACCAAAATTCACATAATCGAATTGAAAGGTTTGGGCTTGGTGGAGGAAATAACGACCAAGCTGTTCCCGATTCTCCAGATTTAACACCCCGGACTGAACCGCCTTGACATTGAGTTGATTAACGGTTTGGGCATTCCCTAGGTAATGGTTTAATTCTTGAGCAATATCGCGCTCGACTTCGGTTATCCATTCGTCGGCCAAATGCTGGATCGCCGTCTGCTCATCCCGGTAGGCCAAATAACCCACAAGCCCGGCTGTTCCCAATACCTGCGCTACAAACAAAGTCCCCAGTACCCAACGCAGGGGAAACTTAAGAGGCGGTAGAGTGCTTAACCGAATTGACCAGGGCATGAATTAGGGATTACAGCGATATAATCATTTAATCATTTGACTGCTTGTTCGATGGTTAGGGGTTGGCCAACGGCTCCAGCGTAAAAAACAATCAGCTTGACGGGGACAGTCCCCAAATTGCGACCATTGTGGGCAACGTTGACCACTTCCGCTAGTGCATCGCCTGCTTTAAGGATTTTGACTTGTCCATCCCGGAGGGTCACAGTGAGTTCTCCTGCCAACATTAGGCCAAAGGAGGGCACGGGATGGAGGTGCCAACCGGTTTCGGCACCGGGAGCGATCTCGACAATCAGACCCGTAATTTCTGCTTGCCCAGGGGGATAGACAATCGGTTGGCCATCCCAGCTGGTTTCCGTTTTGAGTACCGGCGTCACTTTAACGCTGGAGGTCGGCTCTATGGCCAAGACCGCCGACTGACAGAGAACAACCGTAATAAAAGAGAGCAGAGCGTTCCAGTAGTTCATTGCCAATCATCCAGGCGCGTAACACACTGTGAGTTTTTTCCATCCTACCAAGGCCAGAGAAGAGGATTGAAAAGATTAAGGCTTATTACAAGCCCCTTTCCCTCGGCACTTTCGTAGTCTAGAAAACAAAAAGAAGTGGGGGAAATTGTTGCAATAGTAGTTTCAACAATTTGTATTGGAGAGCCCTTAAGTCCATGGTCAAAGTTTGCCAATCCTGGGCCGTTACCTTATCAGCAATCGTCATCCTCTGGTTCTGGGCCATTGCCCCCGCAGGAGCAGAAACCCCGCTGGCCGAACAAGTTGCCCAGGCCCAGGCCGCGGCGGATACCGGCTTTTTGAGTTCCTGCTCTGCCTTGGTGTTGCTCATGACCGTTGGTCTGGCCTTTTTCTACGGAGGATTCGTCGCCAAGCGAAATGTCCTCAATACCCTCATGATGAGTTTCATTGCCCTAGGGATTGTCTCTATTGCCTGGATTCTTTGGGGCTATAGCCTGGCCTTTGCCCCCGGTTTACCCATCATCGGAGGCATTCAATGGTTTTTTCTGAATGGTGTCGGGCTAGAAACCACCGGTTATCTTCAAGGGAGTGCTCCCGAAGAGATGCTGTCCTATGCCCCCACGGTTCCCCACCAGGGGTATATGATTTACATGGCCATGTTTGCCATCATCACCCCCGCCCTGATTTCCGGGGCCATCGTAGAACGAGCTAGCTTTAAGTCCTATTGTGTATTTCTTATTCTGTGGCTGACCTTGATCTATTGTCCCCTGGCCCACATGATTTGGGGTAAGGGGGGTCTGCTGGGCCTGGCGGGAATTCTCAAGGCCATGGATTTTGCCGGGGGAACGGTTGTCCATACAGCCTCGGGCGTCTCGGCCCTGGTAGCAGCCTTGGTGATTGGCCCTCGGAAAACCTACCCCAATCATATTGCACCACCCCACAATGTTCCTTTCATTCTCTTGGGCGCCGGATTACTTTGGTACGGTTGGTTTGGCTTTAATGCGGGCAGTGCCTTGGCCGCTGGCCCTCTCTCAGTGACTGCCTTTATTACGACGAATACCAGTGCCGCTGCGGCGATGCTGACCTGGTTAGTACTAGAGCAACTCCTGCGAGGTAAACCTACGAGCGTCGGGGCTGCCACGGGGATTGTAGTAGGTTTAGTCGGGATTACCCCCGGGGCGGGCTTTGTGAGTCCGATGTCGGCCATCGCCATTGGCGTGATTACGGCCATTGCTTGCTTTTTTGCGATTACTTTTAAAATTCAATTGGGGATTGATGATAGCTTAGACACCTTTCCCGTCCATGGGGTAGGAGGTATCGTCGGTACTGTTTTGACGGGGGTTTTTGCCAGCCTAGCGATCAACAGTAGCGGTGCGGAAGGGTTAATTGCCGGTAATCCCTTCCAATTGTTGATTCAAATTGTGGCGGTGGCCGTCACCGTTCTCTGGTCGGCCCTGGGAACATTTATTATCCTTAAAGTCATCCAGGCCACTCTCGGTTTACGACTCCAGGCCGGAGCCGAACTCCAGGGCCTAGATATCAACGAGCACGGGGAAGAAGCCTATGGCCACGAATTTCTTTCCCGAGAATCGGTCTTGAAAAAATAGCGATAGTCAGAATCGTAGAAACTTTTAGAAAGACGAGGCCCCTAGTCGCTCTCTCACCGGAAGCAAGTCATTATACCAAATCTCTGAAATTTAACTACACAAATGACCCCACTGTCCCCTTAGCAAGGGGAGGTGCCGGAGGCGGAGGGGTAAAAATCTGTAGCTTCAACTTGAAGAATTGGTATTAAGGGGCCTTTAAACTGAGCATACACTTGCCAAGGGAAATTACTCCGTTTAAAGCTAAATTGTCGATGGGAAGCCTTCCCTTAACCTAGTAGGGGTGAGGCCACTGGCACATTTTCAGTAGACCAGGGCCGAACGGAGGAGAGGGGAATTTTTTGCGTCTCAACAAGTAGATAATCCAGAAATGTCTGGGCAATCACCGACAGTTGCTTACCGGCTAAGTGGGCCACGTACCAACGCCGTTTGATGGGGAAATGTTCCACGTCTAAAATTGTCAGGTCGCTATGGGCTCCCTCGGAAACTAAGGTATGTTCTGAGAGAACAGAGATGCCCATACCACCAGCAATGGCCTGTTTAATGGCCTCATTGCTGCCCAGTTCTAGGCGGACATGAACTTTCACCTCGTGTTCCGCAAATAGGGCCTGGACGGCTTGGCGAGTGCCAGACCCCTGCTCTCGCATGATAAAAGCTTCATTGTTGAGGCGACTGATGGGAATCTGGGCTAGGCCCGCGAGGGGATGTTCCCGTCGGGCTACCACCACCAAGGGGTTATCGAGGAAGGGCTGATAACTTAGCTCTAGCTCACTGGGAGGCTGGCTAACAATGTACAGGTCGTCCTCATTGTCCTGCATCCGCCGCTGAATTTGTTGATGGTTCGTTACTTTTAAAGAGACATCAATGCCGGGATACTGCTGACAAAAGGCCCCCAAAATCCGTGGCACAAAGTACTTAGCTGTGGTGATAACCGCTAGGCGCAGGCAACCTTGCTTCGTTCCTTTGAGGTCGGCAACTTTCATTTCAAAGTTGTCGAGACGCTGAAAGATTTCCTGACAGGTCGCCAGCAATTCCTTCCCCGCTTCCGTTAGATAGAGACGTTTGCCAATTTGTTCAAAGAGGGGCAGGCCGATGGCCTTAGAAAGTTGTTTAATTTGACTAGAGACGGTCGGCTGAGTAATGAAGAGTTCTTCAGCGGCGCGGGTGAAGCTACCATGGCGAGCGGTGGCCTCAAAAACCTTGAGTTGGTGTAGTGTTGCTTGCATTGTCGTTTGTTATACCATTTTCTTGAGTCCACAAAGGCTTGCAAAACCCTGATTGTTGTCCGCAGAACCTTAAACGTTTGGCTCCCCTAAAATCATAGATCAAGGTCAATGTTTTGGCAAACGATAAATTACAAGAGTCTATAGAAGCTGGTTCGGGAGGCTCGCTACCATCCTAGGGACTAGGAGGCGTTAGAAAAACTTGACGTTGGTTGGGATCGAGTCGAGGAGCAACTTCTTGCATAATGCGGCGACTTTGACGCGGATCAAAACTACGCTGAAATTCCTGACGTTGTTCTTGCACACGGGTTTCGGTTTCTTGCACCTGGAGTTGGATTTCCTGGAGTTTGGCCTGCTGGAGTTGCTGAAAGGGAATTAAACGCAGGAGGGTTACCAGGGCCCCAAGCCCTAACATCGTGTTTAAGCTCAGCTTGAAAATAATCTCCCAGACAATCCATTGATGCTCCGGTTGGAGTTGTTGGCGGAGGGGAGGACGTTGACGACGACGGGAGCGGGGGGCTGTTTTGGTATCCAAGAATTGAGCAGTCATGGCGGGGAGTCAAACAGGAAAGGGGTAAAAAAGAGACTTCAATAGGGCGTTAGGGGACGCCCTACCCATTAAACTAGGCCAATCTTACCTTTAGGGGACTGTTATTTATAGAGTTCCGTTGACAGACGAAACGCTAAAAATGCCGGTAGTAGGGCAATAACGAGGGCCACTAAAACCTGAGTGTCAGATAAGGACATGGGGAATTAACTCCTTGAAATTATAGGGTTTTAATTAACATTACTTTGCAATATCCCTGACCTTTTGGGAAACTACTTGTAACAAGTCTTTAAAGTTGCCCCAAGCCATGGCCGTTTTCTCCCGTTCTTCACTCCTCAAAGGTTTCCGCATCCTCTGCCTTGCTATTATTTGGGTGCTTTTGGCTGCGACGCCCGTCCTGGCCCAGGACAGTGCGGTGAATTATACCTATGCCGATCTGGCCCGTCAAGACTTTTCCCATCGTTCCCTGGTCAAAGGGGTATTTGCGGCCGCCGATCTGCGTTACGCCAACTTTGAACAGTCCGATCTGTCCTACACCATTCTAACGGAGGCCACTCTCCTCCACACCAATCTCCGGGGCGCTAACCTCACTGCTTCCCTGATGGATCGGGTGACCCTCGATTTTGCGGATCTGCGGGAGGCCATTTTAGTCGAGGCCATTGCCACCCGGACTCGGTTCTACGACGCAGACATTACCGGTGCAGATTTTACCGATGCGGTGCTAGACCCCTACCAAATCAAACTGATGTGCGAACGGGCCAGCGGGGTGAATCCGGTCACCGGGGTCGTCACCCGCGATAGTCTGGGCTGTCCCTAGGGCCTTACATCCCGATCACATACTTGCGCCACTCTTGGTTATTATTGTTGCGGGTATGTTTGCCAATTTCAAAAATAAGACTGCTGTAGGGGCGACGGGGGGAATAATTGAGGGGCATATTGGCTTCTTTAGGGGTGCGATTCCCCTTTTTGATGTTACAGCGGACACAGGCCGTCACCAAGTTCTCCCAGGTATCACCGCCGCCCCGAGAGCGGGGGAGCACATGGTCAAGGGTGAGTTGTTCCCCTTTATAGTTGCAGTATTGGCAGGTATGGCGGTCTCGCTCCAGTAAATTGCGACGGGTGAGGGGAATTTCTTTATAGGGCACTTTGACGTACTGGCGCAGGCGGATAACGGTGGGAATGGGAAAATCGGTATAGACATAATGGCCATTGTGTTCTAGTTGCTCCGCCTTACCCTTGAGCAACAAAACAACCGCCCTTCGCCAACTGGTGATGTTGAGCGGTTCGTAGGACGCATTTAGCACTAGAACCTTGCCCATAGATGCCACGAGGAGGATAAAAAATTTACCCTCGATGGTAGCACAGGTTTTTGGCTTGGGCCGGAATGCCTCTCTCGGTTTAGGGTACCTAACGCGGTTTGTCAGAATCGATAATAGTCAGGCTGGGAAAGCTGCGGTAGGGTACATTTCCCTTGCTTTGTTTTTGGATATCGTCCTTAATTTGGTCGAGGTCAACGTAGCGGTCGGCCACGTTAATTAGACTATCACTGGTCATGGAGCGCAGACTGACCACTTCAATCCGGGCTCCACGATAGCTAACAGCATCGGCCGCGTAGGCCAGATCTCCATCCCCGCTCACGATCACGGCAGTATCAAAGGAACCCACCAGGGACATTAAATCAACAGCAATTTCCACGTCCAAATTGGCCTTTTTGGAACCATCGGGTAATTGGACTAAGTCCTTGGCAATCACTCGGTAGCCGTTGCGACGCATCCAGAGCAAAAAGCCCTGTTGTTTCTCATTGGTGCGGTCAACGCCGGTATAAAAGAAGGCCCGCAGGAGACGAGAGCCCCCTGTGAGGCGATGAAGGAGTTTGGTGTAATCAATTTCGATCCCCAGTTGCAGGGCCGCATAAAATAGGTTGGAGCCATCGATAAAAATTGCCACCCGGCCACGGTTTTCCAAGAGTTGATCGGGGGTAAATAACGGGTCGTGGTCAAAATCCTCAAACATAATAGTTGTCCTAAAGTGAGTTGTTAAAAGAAAGTGTTAAAAACTTTTGCAGCGGCTCTGAGGGGACATTGCACCTAGGGAGAGACGTCTGCGTCGGCAGGAAGTTCTAAACGGCTAAAAATTGGTTGAGGAGGAGCGAAGTGGGAGTTTAAAGGAAATTGGCCCCATTGGCTGTGCTGAGGAAAGGGGGCCTGCTGGGCCACACTCGGCCAATCATTGAAGTCTAAAGTAAATCCCAGTTGCTGATAAATCTTAGTGCTGAGATTGGGAATAATCGGGGCCAGCAGGTAGGCCGCTAGACGGAGAGATTCCAGAACACTGTAGAGCACTTCTTCCACAGCGGCCTGTTGTCCCATTTTAAATAAACTCCAGGGGGCCCGGTCGTCAATATATTTATTTCCTGCCCGCACCAAGGCAAAAACATCCTCGCAGACTTGATGGAACGCCAGGTGATGGTAAGCGGTCAGAACCTTTTCGGATAGAGCAAGGCCCAAGATCCGTAGGGGATTATCGGGGGCCTGCTCCGCGGTCGTTGCTTGGGGGGCCTGGCCCTGACAATATTTTTTGACCATGCCCAGTGTCCGGTTGAGCAGGTTCCCTAGGTCGTTGGCCAGGTCAGCGTTCAGGATATGCACAAAGCGAACTTCGTTAAAATCCCCGTCCCGGCCAAACTCAATTTCCTTGACAAAATAGTAACGCACGGCATCGGAACCATAGCGTTGCACCAGGGCCAGCGGGTCAAGGGTATTACCCAAGCTCTTGCTCATTTTATGGCCATCCTTCGTGAGAAACCCATGGCCAAAGACGGCTCCGGGTAGAGGAAGACCCGCAGATAGCAGCATGGCCGGCCAATACACCGCATGAAAACGAAGAATATCCTTGCCAATGAGATGGAGGTTAATCGGCCACCATTGGGCCAGGGCCCGGTCGAGGCTCGGTTCCTCCCCTGGTTCCAGTAAGGCCGTGACGTAGCCCAGCAAGGCATCAAACCAGACGTAGATCGTCTGCTCAACATCACAGGGCAAGGGAAAGCCCCAGGACACATTGACCCGCGAAATGGAAAAATCTTGTAGGCCCTGTTGGACAAACTTTAGGACTTCATTGCGGCGGCTTTCAGGCTGAATAAAATCCGGTCGCTCTGCATAAAGTTGCTCTAGGGCCGATTGGTAACGGGAAAGCCGAAAGAAGTAATTTTCCTCATCCCGCCATTCTGTCTTTAGGGTTGGATGCAAGGGACAATGCCCATCCGCCAACAGTTCGCGTTCCTCCTTAAATTCTTCACAGGCCACACAATACCAGCCCTGCTGTCGGGCAGGATAGATATCCCCCTGGGCCCAGACCCGAGCAAAGAAATCCTTAACAATGGCACCGTGGCGGGGATCGGTCGTTCGGCTGAAGCGGTCATACTGGATGTTTAAAGCCTGCCAGAGGGCTTCAAAATGCTGCACAATTTGGTCACAGTGGGTCTGGGGATCAAGGCCCTTACCCTCGGCGGTACGCTGAATTTTTTGGCCGTGCTCATCCGTGCCAGTAATCAGCAAAACGTCTTGGCCCTGGAGACGATGAAAACGGGCAATAGTATCGGCTACAAGAGTGGTGTAGGCACTACCAAGATGCGGTACATCATTGACGTAGTAGAGGGGCGTTGTGACGGTAAACCTGTGGGGGGATAAATCAACCATATTTTAAGAAAAAAAGTTTAAACAGCTTTGCCTGTAACAGACAAAACTGCTGCATTTTTTAAAACGATAGGCTATTAACTATATTGGGCTAGTCTTTATATAGCTTTTTTAGGGATGCGTCCCCATAAAAAAATCCTTAAGTTATTAGCAGAAATTTTGATCTAATAAACGGTAAACGGGGAAGGATGGGCAGGGACTTTTTCCATCATAGCCCATGGAGATTGGGATTGAAAAGCATCGCTGAGATAGGCTAAGTCTTGATAGGCCCGCTATTGGCGTATCCCGTTTGCCTCGAAACCATCCCCAACAGCTATCAGCAAAGATATTGGGTTAAGGAAACTTTACTCTCCGTGCAATCCCCTAGAAAAAAGTAAAAATTATCAGAATCATAAGTAGTTTTCATCTATTTTCTCAAGGCTTCCGGTTCAGGAAAGGGTAAAACCGGGAGACGCTGGCCCCGAAAAACTTCTTCACTGGCCTGGCCCCACTCCAGAGCTACCTGCTGGAGGGATTGACCGGTCTTGAGGGCCAACAGGAGGGGCAAAACTCCGGCACTAATACCTAGGGCAGTTAAGGGAAACATTGGCAGCGAACCTCCTGGACAGAGAACGGATATTAGACGGGATCGTGACTTAGGCTTTCTGAGGTTAGTGTATGGGCCGCCACAAAGATAGAACGGTTACAGCACCAGTTACTGGGCAAGGCGGAGGGCCAGCCCATCCGTAGGGCCTCAGGACAAATCATCGTGACGGTCAATTGGCAGTCGATTAGTTGAAAGCCTTCTTTTTCACATTGTTTAAGACTCTGCTTCAAAATAGAGTCATTTTTGAATTCTATAGTTCTGTTGCACTGGACGCAGACAATGTGATGGTGGTGATGGGGATAGGGTTGGTGTAGCTCATAGTGTTTATGACCTTCTGCTAATTCTAGTTCGCGCAGGATGCCCATACGAGACATCAGCTTGACGCTGCGATAGATTGTAGAAAGGCTAATACCTTCACCCCGCTGTTCCAAGACAGTATGCAGCTCTTCCGCACTTAAATGATTGCCCCTAGGTAAATTTTGAAAAACATGGAGAATTTTTTCCCGTTGCGGCGTCAAGCGCCAACCTCTGGCATTCAACTCTGCTTTGAGGGAGTTGGCTGTGTAGGACATGGTAGGTGCGTTGCGGGGTCAAGGATTTCCCTATGATAGTCGCTTCCTCGAGTAACTTGCAACAACCCATTCTAATTGCAAATTATTGGCAAATTACTGGGGAGTCTGAGCCTAAGGACTTGTGGAACAAGGCCCCAGGGTATTGAGTTGAACCGCCACTTGATCAATAGCCCGCACGAGCGCTGTCCCAGAACGGCTCCAGTCATTGGCTAAGATACTAAAAACAAGCGTGCCATGGGTGGGATTATTGATATAGCCAGACAGGGCCCGGACTCCCTTCAAGGTGCCTGTCTTAGCATGAACATTTCCCTCGGCTGGAGTCGCCTTCATCCGCCGGCTCAGGGTTCCATTCTGGCCGGCAACGGGGAGGGAAGCCACAAATAGATCCTTACTAGGCGCATAGTACATGGCCTGGAGAGTATCCACCAGGGCACGGGGAGTAGCTGCATTGGAGCGGGACAGGCCTGAGCCATCGGCCAAACGAAAGCTTTGAGGATTAACCCCTAGTTGGGTAATGGCGGATTTAACGGCTCCAGGGCCGCCTAAGTGTCGCATCACCCGTTCAGCGTAGCCGTTATCACTGTGTTTATTAATCACCATAATCCATTCCCGCAGAGGTTTAGAGCCAATGGTGACCTGGGGATCAAGGCGTTGGAGGGCGGCGGCGGTGGTAAAAATTTTATTATTGGAGGCGGGAATAAAATATCGATTTTCGTTGAGGCCGTAAAGGACTTTGCGGCCTTGGAGTGTTTCAACCAAAATCCCCCAGTTTTTCATCGCTTTGGCCCCGACAATCTGCTCAATAACGGGTTGCAGGATCGCTGGACAACTGCCTTGGGAAAGGGGGCGATCAAAGTTACCGAAATTATTATTGGGGGGGAGACTATTTGTGGGAGGTTCAATCTCGAGGGGAATCGATTCTCGGCCCTGGAAATAATCGACCGGTGCCGTGGCGTAATCGTTAGCTTGGCTTGGTTTTGCGTTAATGGATAAGGCAAGACTTGCCATACCAAGGGACAGCAACCAGGGGAAAATTTTCAGCATCGGTCTTTTGCTTTCACAACCTCACTTTAATGTTTGGCATTTTAGCAGGCTGAGGGAATTTCAAACCAGCCATGGCTGACCACTACTGAGCGACCAGAGACTTTGACCGATTGTAGACCTTGGGATGTTTGTTCCATTACTAAATCCAAGGTACTGGGTCGGCCCATTTCAACACCTTGGATAACTCGCCAGGAGAACACGCCGGATTGGGGGAAATGCTGACTAAGATAGCCGGCAAAAGCCGCTACCGCTGATCCAGTAGCCGGATCTTCTTCAATCCCCAAACTAGGGGCAAACATGCGGGCCTGGAAATGGGCCGATGGATTGTCTGGAACCTTATCGGTGAAAAGATAGAGACAGTTGACCGCCTGGGATCGGAGCTGGGTTTCCCAGGAATGCTGTTGTAGTTGAGCTTGGGTCAGGGCCGGGTAATCCACTAGAGGTACAAAGAGGAAAGGTAAACCGCAGGAGTAGCACCGGGGGCGCTCCTGGCCCTGTCGAATTTGCTCGGGGGAGAGAGAAAGAATCGGGGCTAGGATTTCAACAGAGGGCGGATCCGGCAGGGCTTGGGGGAGTTGGGCCACGGTTAATTCTGTTTTGTAGAGTTGCCCTTGCTCGGTGTAAAGAGTCACCGCTACTGGGCCAACCCCTTCCTCTAGAACAATAATCGTGGGCTCAGAATTAAGGGACACCTTGCCTAGATGGCCCAGCAGAAAAGCCGTACCAATGGTGGGATGGCCTGCAAAGGGGAGCTCCGTCGCAGGGGTAAAAATGCGGAGTCGATAGTCGCCCTGGGGTGTTGTGGGGGGAAAGACAAAAACTGTTTCGGAGTAGTTAATTTCCGCTGCCACTTTCTGCATCTGGGCCGGAGAGAGTCCCTCGGCTTCGGGAAAAACCGCTAGGGGGTTGCCCCCAAAAATTTGATCGGTAAAAACATCGAGGGTGTAAAAGGGGTAACGCATCAATTTTAGTCTAAACCAAGAACTGGCCTCACCGGACTCTCTACCTGGGGGAAGAAAGACGGCCATGGTATAGTTTTGGGTATTTCCTGAGGGCAATGCAATGACTGATTTACCTCCCTCCGATAATAGCGGAGTCAAGGCCCCGGTGACTCCCCTACGTTGTCTACTTGGGGCAAGCATTTCTGGGGCCTTGGCCTGGGGCCTCTACGGCCTAACCGCCGCCATTGCCGTTAGTTTTGCCACCAAGCCCATCCTTTCCGATAATCTCTTCGTCCAACGAATCGGAGCTGCTGTTCGTACTTTGGTTCTGGGGGTTGCTTCCCTGGGCACTTTTATTTTTGGCTTTGTGGCGGTGGGGTTAATCCTGCTGGCGACCCAATTACTCTGGCAACAATTATTTCCCAAGGCCCCTCCTGAAGCCTAGGTCAAAACCGACTGACTAGCCCCCAACAAGTCTTAACTGCCCCAGGCCCTTAACAATTGTTTCTCCTGATTATTCGCTGCCATAATGTTGTCGTCCCTCCTCCCCTTTGTTCTGGCCCAGGGAATTGCCATTCCTGTTATCCCCCCTCCCCCATCGCCCTCTATCCCCACGGAGCCCATCGCCCCTCAATCCCCCCAGGAACTCGTCGTTCCCCAACGGGTTCGGCCCCTCACGGGCAAATTAGACAATACCCCCGTTCTAAATAGTAATAATCCCGAACTGATATTCAATGAAGGTATTATTATCTCAACCCTGCCTTCCATTGGCATGGGCAGTCCCTACGCCCATCTGAATTATGCCTTCCGGGGTCGCTTTGATGTCTTTGCCCATCACGTTGTTCAGGCCTCTCCCGAGGGACGAACGCTTTATTTAGGGATTTTGCTCTTTAATGACAGCCGCCAACCGGCCAAAGTCAATGTACTCCAGGCGGCTAGTTCCCTTACCTCCCCGGATGCCCTTTTTATTGAGCTTCCCCCCCAAGTCGAAAACCCCGACGGTCAATTTTTTTCTGGCCCAGGTAGTCGGGTAATGGATAGAGTCCTGCGAGGTCAGCGGCAAGCCCTCTATCCGGCTGAATTGATTATTCCTCCTGGCCAGGCCCAAATGTTAGTCAATAACCCTTTACCAGTGAATTATCGGCCTGACCCTACTCAGCCACCGCCGCTCAAACTCCCTCGCAACGGCTTTTCTGCCTATTTTCGTCTCCAGACCGATACCCCCATCTACGGGGCCAGTTTGGCCATGTATGCACCCAAAGATGCTCAGGGCAATGAACGGCCACCAACCCTGGCGGAATGGCAACAACTGCTCAAAACGGCCAATTTAATGACCCCCCGTGACCGTATTCCCCGCAATAGCCAGCGGCGCATCTATAGTCGAGTGGCCGGGGTCTCCTTAGGCTCTACCTGGATAGCCACACTCACCGATAATGACACCAGGGAACAACTCAATATTCCCCAATCTGGCCAGGCCTTTTCCTACGCGATTAGCACCATTGAAGGCGGCCTGATGGGAACCAATCAAAAACAAGCAGCCAAAATGGCCGTCCGCTATCCCGATACGGCCTACGAATCCCACGGCAACTATGGGGTACACTACAGCTTGACGCTCCCCCTCCATAATCCGACTTCCCAGCCTCAGCAGGTTAGTTTGGCCATTGAAACTCCGCTTAAATTCAACGAGGGACGAGACACCCTAACCTTTCTAGTTCCGCCTGCCCCCAATGTCTTTTTCCGAGGAACTGTTCAGTTTCGCTACAATAACGACCAAGGTACTGCGCAAAATCGCTACTTCCACCTGGTGCAAAAACGGGGACAGCGGGGCGATGACTTGGTGACCTTGACCCTTAAACCGGCGGAAAAACGAACCGTGCAGGTAGATCTCCTCTATCCACCAGATGCCACTCCGCCTCAATTGTTAACGGTCAGAACGCGCTAGGGTACAATGAGATCGAAGGTAACACCAGTCTCTGGGAGGTTTGCTATGTCAGCCCTGACCCTACACCAAAACATTGCTAAGTTCACCCCGGAAGATGTTGCCCAATTGGCCCAACGCCTGGAAAAAGACGAATATAACAGTCCCTTTGAGGGCCTCCAGGATTGGCATCTCCTGCGAGCCATCGCCTTTCAACGCCAAGAACTTGCTGAACCCTATCTTTACCTATTGGATATCGAAACCTACGATGAGGCCTAGGAGAAATGCTCCAGGCCCGTCGTGTGTTGGTCGGTGTTGGGGGAGGCATTGCCGCCTATAAGGTGGCGGAGGTCGTTTCTCAGTTGTTCCAGAGCGGAGCGGAGGTGCGGGTTATCCTCACAACCGCGGCCCAGCAGTTCATCACCCCCTTGACCCTGGCCACCCTCAGTCGTCATCCTGCCTACACAGATCAAGATTTTTGGCAGGCCCACCATAATCGTCCTCTACACATTGAGTTAGGAGAATGGGCCGAATTATTCCTGATAGCGCCCCTCACAGCTAATACCTTGGGAAAGTTAGCCCTCGGCCTGGCCGATAATCTGCTGACCAATACGGTGTTGGCTTCTCGTTGTCTGATCCTGTTGGCCCCGGCCATGAATACGGACATGTGGGAACAGGTTTCCGTCCAACGTAATTGGCAGTTGCTGACTCAAGACCCCCGTTATCATTGGCTAGAACCGACCGAGGGCCTATTAGCCTGTGACCGTCGGGGCCGGGGCCGGATGGCGGAACCCGATGTCATCATCCGTCGTGTTCAATCCTTACTCTGGCCTAACTTTCAGCGAGATTTGAGCAATAAAACCCTCCTGATCAGTGCGGGAGGGACGCAGGAATACCTTGACCCCGTCCGTTTTTTAGGCAATCCTGCCAGTGGCAAAATGGGACTGGCCTTGGCCCAATCGGCGCTGGATCGGGGGGCTAGAGTCATTCTCGTCCATGGGCCATTGCTAAATCTGCCGTTACCCACTTCCCCCCAATTACGAAGTATTGCCGTCACCAGTGCCGCCCAAATGGAACAGGCTCTACTAGAAAATCTAGCCCAGGCGGATTGGGTTGTGATGGCCGCTGCCGTGGCGGATGTCAAACCGGCCCATTATTCCCCGACCAAACTCCCCAAACAGGCCCTGCCCCAGGCCTTGGCCCTAGAACCCGTGCCCGATATTGTGGCTAAGCTCAGTCAACAGCGCCACCCATCTCAAATAATTGTGGGTTTTGCCGCTCAAACAGGAGAGATTGTTTCTCCGGCCTTGGAAAAGTTACAGCGGAAAAAGTTAGATGTGATCGTGGCCAATCCGGTAGATCAAGCAGAAGCCGGTTTTGGCACAGATACCAATCAGGGCGTCATTTTAGACCGCTTTGGGCATCAGCAGACGATTGCCCCAGGGCCGAAGTTGGCCCTGGCCCATGCCCTTTGGGACTATCTGCAAACCCACTTTTGCCCATTGTCGTCGGTAGGGGACAATGAGAACTAGTCAGCAGAAGCTTTAGGGCCAATATCTGCATTCCTAAAATAACAAGTACAATCAGCACTAGAAACCCCCAGTAGCGTTGCCAGAGACTCACGAGGATTTTTTCGCTTACCTCTGTTAAGGCCTGTTCCATATGCTCATTGGTCATTTCCTGGTACAGAATCGCCTGGAATTGATTATGAATTTTATGGTTAGCCTGATGGACTCGCTGACTCAGCGCAGATTCAACTTTGCCCAGGGGATTTTCCATACGGCTTCCTCGTGACTAGGGCAGGACTGGCTCCAGCAATTCTAATAATTTCGGCTTGGTAATCGCACCTTCATGGGAAAGTACCAAGTTACCTTGCTTGAAAAGACGCAGGGCCGGAACCCCTTCCACCTGGCATTGGGCAACGGACTGGGGATTGGGATCGACGGCCAACTTGAGGACTTTTAGGCGACCATCATACTGATCCGCAATGGCCTTAACCGAAGGAGACATCAAACGACAGGGGCCGCACCATTCAGCCCAAAAATAAACTAGAACAGGCTGTTCCGTATTGGCCAGTTCCTGGGCAAATTCTAGGTCAGTGATTTCTAGTAAGCTCATGTTGAATTGTCAAGACGGGGGTAACGGCCAGAGTTCTTTTTCAGAAATTTGTATTGTACTCAATCAAGATAACGATAGATTATCCTGGATAGGTAGCATACTCGACAGTATTTTTACCCTGGAGTTTGGCTTTGTACATTAGATTATCTGCGATGGTGACTAGCTCGTCAATGGAACCAGGGACGGTCGTGCAGGTCAAGACCCCCATACTAAAGGTGATTGGCCAATTATGTTTACGCATTTCCGACGCCAAAAACGGACGAATATCTGTAACTAATTGCTGGGCTTGTTCACGGTTTGTTTCTGGCAGCAATAATACAAATTCATCGCCTCCCATTCTGGCGATTGTATCCGTCTTGCGAATATATTTTTTGATGCAATTAACAACGGATTGAAGGGCCTGATCACCATGGGAGTGACCGAGTTGATCATTGACGATTTTGAAATTGTCTAGATCAAAATAAACCAACGTCAAGGGATGGTGATAGCGCTGGAGGCGATACAACTCCAGGGTCATGATTTCCTGAAAAGAACGAGCGTTAACGGCGGCGGTAAGATGATCAGTCCGGGCTAATATCCTTTCTGTTTTGATCAGACGTTTGATCGCCGTCAAAAGAATAGAAACAATGGCAAACAAGCTGAAACGAATTAGGATATTCCAATAGGGAGTCAACACATTGTCGTAGAAACGACCTGACGCTATTTCCGCATAGGTAAAAATACAAGCGCTTAGGAGAGAGGCAAGCAGACCCAGATTTTGGTTGGAAACGAGAGTAATCAGGGCTATGGGCAGGACGTAGAAAACTGAGAAGGCGTACTGATAGCCAGTGTAAAAATCAACGATACCGATGATAAAAAGCGAAAAAAATCCGAGCAAGATAATCGTCGTTTTATCTTTTTGTTCTAGAACTTTGACGATTATCTCTATCAGCATATTTCCTGGGCCACTATACGTCTGCATAGATAAGGCGCTTGTCTCCCAGCTAATAAAAAGCTCAGGACAGCAAGATTACGGAAACAATCTAAAGGTCATTGAGCTTACGGCGCAGATCCTCAAGTTCTGCATCGACGACGGAATCTGCTACCGGGGCCTTGTTCGTATCCACTGGAGCGGCTTCAAGGATTGGTTGAGTTGTTGAGCCACCAGGTAATGCCCCGCCACTCATTTGCGCTTTCAGGAGAGCCAGTTCATCTTCCACATCACTGCTGGCCTCTAGTTGGGCAAATTGATTATCAATGCCAACGCCTCCCAGTTCACCAATGGCCTGGGAACGGGCTTCTAGATCTAACACCTTGTTTTCCATGCGCTCGAAGGCCCCCATGGCACTGCTGGTGTCGATACCACTGAGGGTTTTTTGCAGTTCTTCGTTGGCCTTGGCGGCTTTGGCCCGGGCCTGGAGCATATTTTTCTTGGTTTTGGCCTCAGAGATCTTGCTTTCTAGGGCAATTAAATTCCGCTTCAAGCCCTCTACCTGGCCCGTAAGTTGATCAAGCTGGGCCTTGTAGGTGGCGGCGGTTTCACTAAAGGATTTTTTGCGGGTCAGGGCCTCCCGTGCTAAATTTTCATCCCCCTTAGCCAAGGCTAATTTAGCTCGTTGTTCCCATTTCCCTGCTTCCCCTAGATCTTGGTTGTAGCGTTGTTCTGTGCGTTTTTGTTCAGCAATAGTACGAGCAACCGCCTGACGCAATTGCACCAGGTCTTCCTGCATATCAATAACCGCTTGTTCCAGGACTTTTTCCGGATCTTCGGCTTTACTGACCAGGTCGTTTAGGTTGGCACGTACCACTCGGCCTAGGCGATCAAATAGTCCCATGATCTTATTTATCCTCTCAGCATGTCTAGGGGTAAATGGGGCGTTGGCGGTTGTTCTTCGATGACCAACAGGGAGTTTGTTTCCCTCCTAGTTTAGCTCAATCCGGCAGAGGCTCTGCACTAGGCCTTCGGGATTTGGGTCAGGACATCTTAGTAATAGTTGCCCACTTTCCGATGATGAACCGCCGTTAAGCCTTCCGCCTTGGCAACACGGCCATTAGTCACTTTGCTATAAACGATCCAATGGTCGCTACAGTCCATACGACTGACTACTTCCGCCTCTAGATAGGCCAGGGCCTCGGTCAAAATGGGGGAACCATTACTGGCGGTCTGGGTTTTGATACCCGCAAAACGGTCGGCCCCCGGTGCAAAGCGCTTGAGGAAATGTTTCATCAGGGCCTGATAATTGCCCTCTTCGAGAACGTTCAGCACAAATTGATCCCCCACTTGCAAAAGGGATTCAATCGCCCGATCTTTCGCCACGGCAATGGTAAAACCCGGCGGGTCAAAGCTGGCCTGGGAAACCCAGGAAGCTAACATAGCGCTCTTCACTTCCTGTTTCTGGGCCGTAATAATATACAGGCCGCCACTAATGCGGCCAATGGCTTTTTCCAGTTCATTATCGAGGGATTTTAATTGTTTAATCTTTTCGGATTGGCTGAGGGTTTGCCCGAGGTCGGTTCCCGCTTCTTCACAGAGTTGATACAAGGTTTCGCTGGGCGTCTCCTTTACTTTGATGGCTTTAAAAGCCCTTCTGAGACCCAGATCCAGCAATTGCGTCGCCAAGGGGTCAATGGGTTCGTCGTTACCACCGTAGCTTTCAAAGAGGCCAAACCATTGCTTGGCATTGACTGCCGCCAGGATGGTGCCTAAATTGGCAGTAATTTCTGTCTGGGAGGCAAGGGGAGGCATCCCCAGCACAATTGCGCTGGCCCGGTGGACGAGTTCTTGTACCTCTTGGGCATCAGCAGAATTCAAATCCAGCATATCGACCCCGACGCCCGTTTTAGTAATGCCTTTGGCGAGGCTTTGGGCCAGACGATCACTGTAACCGTAATCAGCAACGTAGAACAGGGCCACAAATTTATCGGCTTTGGCCTGAGCTTGGCTCCAGGTACGATAGCGACTCAACAGTTCCGTGACGTTATAGCGCAACAGCGGGCCATGGCCGTTGGCCACCAGTTGGATGTCTCCGAGGTCGTCCATGCGTTTCATGGCCCCTAACACCGAGCGAGCATTGGGCCCCATCAGGCAATCATAATAAAACCGGTAATCGGCTTCGATTTTGCCCAATTCTTCATCAAATAAGGCCTCGGAGCAATAATGCAGGCCAAAGACATCGCAAGTGTAGAGAATTTGAGTGCCGTGGTCGTAGGTGAGCATGGTATCAGGCCAGTGGAGATTGGGCGCACTGACAAACTCCAGGGTATGGCCCTGGCCCAATTCGAGGCGGTCACCACTCTTCACCTGAAGACGTTGGAAGGGTTGATGGACAAAGTTATCGAGGAATTGCAGGGCCACTTTGCTGGCCACGACCGTAATATGTGGCGCTAACTGTAGTAGGTCTTTCACCAAACCGCTGTGGTCGGGTTCCGTATGACTAACAATTAAATAGTCAATGGTCGCGGGATCGATCAGGCCCTGGAGCGTGTCGAGGTAAAGTTGGCGAAATTTTTCGTGGGAACTATCCACCAGGGCCGTCTTGTCGGCCTGGATCAGGTAGGAATTATAGGTAGTCCCGTTTTGCAAGCCAAATTCGATATCAAACCGATCCCGATCCCAATCTAAAGAGCGCAGGGCCATGGTTTCGGCGGCAATGGCCTGGGTTTGCATCGAAAGCCGTTTAACCGTCTGAATCGGGGTAGCAACCATGGCGCTTTCTCCTGAAGACTAATGATGTCGAAATGTTAAGTATTTATTCTTATTCCCCTAGTGTAATCGGTGCTATGACTTCTGGGTAGGCGGAGTACCATGAGATCTAGCTATGATCAACGCAAGTTAGGCCAATCGATCCTTGATCCACTGGAGCGGTGATTACGGTTGATACAGAAGGGAGAAGGTAAACACATGGAACCAGGGCCTTGGTTAGGTTTAATCATCGGGAACTCCCGGCTCCATTGGGCCGCGTTTAACCAGGCTGAGCTTCTCCACAGTTGGCACAGTGATCATGTCAGTAGTGAGGCAATGGCCCAGCAATATCTGGCATCCTTAGAGTTCGATGGCCCCTTATACCGCGCGTCTGTTGTACTGTCCCAAAGTCAATTTTGGCAGGCCTGTACCCCTTTTCCGGCGATGACGCTAGGACAAATTCCCTTGGCTAACCTCTACAAAACCCTGGGGATCGACCGAGCCTTGGCGGCCCTCGGAGCGGGTCTAACCTATAGTTTTCCCTGTCTGGTAATTGATAGTGGCACGGCTTTAACCCTCACGGCTCTGGACGCTCAACAACGCTTTTGGGGCGGGGCCATTCTCCCCGGCTTAGGCCTCCAATTCCAATGTCTGGCCCAGAAGACCGCCGCTTTACCGGCCTTAGCGCTGCCCTCTGAATTACCTCCCCGCTGGGCCCAAGATACAGAAACAGCGATCACCAGTGGCATTCTCTACACTCTTCTGGCCGGCCTGGGCGATTTTATCCGGGATTGGCAGGCCAGCTTTCCCCAAGGGCCAATTCTTCTAACCGGGGGAGATGCCCCAATGCTTCAGCGCTATGGGCGTCAGCAAAACCCCGCCGAGTGGGCTCAGGTATTCATCGATCCTCATTTAGCTTTTTGGGGCCTCCGCCATCTTGTTCTGTCAATGTAGGTTCGCTACGGTAGCCCGAGCATCAATCAGTAACGCTTCTGCCAGTCGAAACAATTCCTGACCAGTATGCAGGCCCGCATCATCGTAGTTGAGGGTAAAAAGTTCCAGTTCTTCTAGGGCATCGTCGAGATGATTAAGACAGTAGTAGAGAAAGGCTGCAACCTTGGCTAGATTGGTAGGACTGGCCTGGGACGTAAAACAAGTCCGAGCTTGGCTTAAGGTAGAAGCGCAGGCTGCCAGATAGGCCTGGAAAGTTTCCATCAACTGATCATCAAAGGGATCTGCCGCCAGGGCGTCAATTTGTTCATCCAAGGACTGGACAACCTGCCAGAGTTGTTTTGCAAGGGGGGCATAAACTTGGGCAAGCCATTGCTGGAGCCGGGCGTCTGCATCTTGTCGGGCTTGGCGACCATGGCGATAGGCCTGGCGAGCTTGCTGTTGACGCTGGTCACGGGAGCGGGAAAAACCAACACCTTGTAATTCCTGGTCGTACTGGTGGCGGCGATGGGGATCACTTAAAATTTCGTAGGCCGCATTAATGGCAATGATTTTTTCGTGACTGGCCTGATCCGTCTGGGTATCGGGATGAAATTGTTTCGCTAAGCGTCGATAGGAATGTTTAATTTCTCGCTGAGTGGCAGAGGGCCGAAGTTCTAAAATGTCATAGTGATTCATTCGTCGTCGATATTTTGGAAGAGCGGTGTACTAAGGTAGCGTTCTCCAAAACTGGGTTGTACCATCACAATGAGTTTATCTTTATTTTCTGGCCGTTTGCCAATCTGCACCGCGGCATAGAGGGCCGCCCCCGTAGAAATCCCCGATAGCAATCCTTCTTCTCTTGCTAGGCGACGACCAAAGCTAATGGCTGCTTCATCGGTTACGGTAATGACCTCATCAATCAGGTTAGTATCTAATACTTCTGGCACAAAACCAGCACCAATGCCCTGGATTTTATGGGGGCCTGGCAGACCACCGGATAAAACCGGGCTGTTTTGGGGCTCAACTGCAATTACCTGGGTACTGGGCTTACGCTGCTTTAGGACAGAACCAACACCGGTAATGGTGCCGCCGGTACCGACCCCTGCCACCAAAAAGTCGATCGCTCCCTCCGTATCTTGCCAAATTTCCTCTGCCGTTGTTAAGCGATGAATCTCTGGATTCGCCGGATTTTTAAACTGTTGCAGAATGTAAGCATTGGGCAGACTGTCAGCAATCTCCTGGGCCCGACGAATACAGCCTCCCATTCCCTCACTGCCGGGAGTCAATTCTAACTGAGCTCCGTAGGCCCGCAACATGGCCCGGCGCTCTTGGCTCATCGTTTCAGGCATCGTCAGAATGAGCTGATAGCCTTTTGCCGCTGCAATCATGGCCAGGGCAATACCCGTATTTCCCGAAGTAGGTTCGACTAAAACCGTTTCTCCCGGAGTAATCAACCCCTCTTGCTCGGCTTGATAAATCATATTGGCCCCAATCCGGTCTTTGACAGAAGCCGCAGGATTCATGCCCTCCAGTTTGACAACAATCGAGGCTCCACAGCCCTCTGCTTGGGGAATTCGATTGAGTTGCACAAGTGGTGTACGACCAATTAATTCGGTAATATTTTGGGCAATTTTCATGATGTGAGGGGAATAGGGGGACTATTCGAGCATGGTACAACGAAAAGCCCCACCAGGGGCAGGGCTTGTTCAAATCGTAAGGTTATTTCGCTTAACTAGGAAGCAGTTTTAGAAGGTGAAGGTACCGCGTAAAGTACCAATGAAGGCATCCTGGGCATTGGTGGTTTGCTCCGGTTTGGAGATCCAGATAACGCCAGGAGTGAGGGACAGATTGTCGGTAACTTGGTACTTGTAGAAGATTTCTACCTGAACAGGGTTGGTGCTGGGGAGATTATAAATCCCACCGATATTGTTGCTCAGGCCGCTGAGGTAGGGCTGAACACCGGCAAAGATCCCGAGAACGTTGCCTTCTTTACCCAGGTCAGGGAAGGCAAAACCACCACCGTAGGTCCAGATGTCACCATTGGCTTTACCGATCAAGGTTACGTTGGTGTAGCTACCGTAGGCACTGAAGTTTAACCAATCGGCTAGCTTCCAAGCCATTTGGACACCGTAGCTGTTGGTTTGTTTTCCACCAAAGTCGAAGGGGTTAACCGGGTTGTTATTGCCACTGTTATAGGTTGAAGCACCGACTGGAGGCGCACCGACACCAGCACCAGCGGCGAGAGAGTCGTTAAGAACAGCACGGGAGAGGTTAGCAGCACTAGTCCCGACGATACCGACACCCCCTTTACCACCTTGACCAAAGATGGGGCTATCAGGGGTGCTGTAGGCGTTGACGTAGGTGAAGGCTAAGCTGACGGAATTGGAAATGTTGGCGCTAATTTGAGCCAAAGCTGCGTAGTTGCCGCTGAATAGACCGTTGTTACCATCCGAGAAGGTATAGTTTTGACCGGTCAGAGGGTTAGTGGTGGACACCCCTTTATTGGGGTTGTCACCCGTACCGGACAAGTAACCAAAGGTCAGAGAGGTCGGGCCTAGGAGACTTTCCAGGAAGCCAAGTTGTAAGCTAGCACCGGCACCAGCACCACCCCCAATGTTATAGATGGGGTTACGGGCAGAAAATTCACTGAGGGCACCCTTACCACCAGTGTAGTCATCAAAGTAGGGATTTAGGGTGGGGACAAAGTCAGGCCAAATACCGCCAAAGGCTGCAATGTAGGTATTGAGGCGGAAGTTTTCGCCCAAATCAACGGGAACGTAGTAGGCCAACCAATCTACAGTAACGTTGTTGTTGTCGCCAGGAGAGAGGTTGACGTTTTGGGTAAAGGTGGGGCTTTCGTAGCTGTTGCCAACAATCCCAAGGGGTTGTCCAGTGTTGGGATCTAAAACGTTTTGGGTGGGATAAAAGCTCTTGAAGCGATTAGCATTACCAGCGGCTAAACGGGTAACCAACAGGTCATTACCACTGAAGCTGGTGTTGAACTGTAAACGAACCCGGTCTTGGAAGACAGCTTGGTTGTTGTTGGTTTCGTTATTGAGGGTATTTTTAGTTCCGAAGATAGCACTGGGTTGGAAAATGACTTCCCCAGTCAACTTGGTGGTGGTAGAGAATTGATGATCTTCGAGGAAGGAAGTGCGAGCTTCTAGGTTATCAACGCGGGCACCCAGGGCGGCGAGTTCGGCTTCGAACTCTTGCATGAGGCGTTTCAGCTTGTCGATATCTTCCCGGAGTACCGCAACGTTTTCCTGTAGCAAACGCTCCATCACGTTCATACAGGCATTTAAGCCGGCAGCAAATTCCCAACGACTTAAAGCACGATTACCGCGGAAGGTACGGTCAGGATAACCCACGATACAACCGTAGCGCTCTACTAGACTCTTGAGGGCTTCGTAGGCCCAGGAATCAGGGGTTACATCCCGCAATTCGCTAACACTAGTGACTTGCTCAGTGGCATCAGGCAGAGCTTGACCTTGCCCTTCGCTGGCATAGTTGTCGAGTTGGTTAATAATTGCGTTGTCGTTGTTCCCATTGGCGGGAACAGCTTGAGCAGGCCCCGTTGCTACCAAAGCGGCACCAAGGAGAACTGGGCTAACTAACAGAGATTTCCAAGATAGTTTAAGCATATTTCGCTTTTTCCTCACACCTATGGTTTGAGTATAGGAAGGATTGTCCTACAATCAATGATATTATACACAATTTTTTTGGGGCAACGACAAGATAACTTTTTCTTAATCTTCTTAGGGCCCTGTGATAAGCATTACTTAAAGAGATAGGGAAACTAGTGCCCTTCCCTTAAAAAACTATCCGCTCTCCTTAAATATATAAGGGAGCGGTCTAGTCGGGTCTATTTTGATTGAAACCTAACTGCCGGAAGGAACTCGCGGCGATGGTTCGGAATGGGGAACGCCTCGCTTAGAGAACAGCCCCGGCACACAGTTGGTTATCTTCAACCAAGTGACCCATGCGTTTACTACTTTCAACCATGGACATCACCTCCTGTCTTCCTAAACGGATTGCTTTAAATATTGTTATTGACTTCTACAAGGTAGCGCAGGGTGTTGGAAAACGCAAGGCATGGTTTAAAAATTTTTGTAGGAGGGCCGGTTGGTTACCGAAATGGACGTGGAGATAGGAAGCCTGAAGCGAGGGACTGTGCCAACCTTCCCTGTGAGGTGGGTCTTGAGGTAATAGACCCCGGAGTTCAAACAGTGGAGAGTCGGGGGTCGAAATCACGGAGCGATGGAATTCATGACCATAAATCGTTTCTCCAGGGGCTAGCCAGGAGGTAGGGGCCTGTACTTTAACTTTAGCTTGACGATAGCCGAGACTTAGGCGGGAGGTCATCTGAGCTGTTGTAGGCAAAACCCCGACCAGAGCATGATGCTTTTGCTCTAGATCCACTAGGCCCTGACATAAATACATTAGACCACCGCATTCGGCATAGGTGGGCAGGCCTTGCTGGATCAAGCATTTTAGGTGTTGGCGTAGGGAAATATTGGCACTCAGGGCCGCGGCAAAAATTTCTGGAAAGCCCCCACCGAGATAAATGCCTTGAATACCAGAGGGGAGGTGGCTATCTTGTAAGGGACTGAACGGGATTAGCTCTGCTCCCATAGTCTGGAATAAATCTAGATTGTCTTGATAGTAAAAGTTGAAAGCAGAGTCTCGGGCTAAGGCGATCCGGGGACGCTGGGGAAAGATAGCCTTGTCAGGTAGGGGGTTAATCGTGGCGATGGAGTATTGCGGTGGACGCAGGAGGGGAAGGAGTTTATTCCAATCGAAGCTTTCCTTGGCAAGCTGGGCTAAGCGATCAAAATAATGAGTTAGCGCAGGGAGTTCATCGGTGGGAATCAGACCCAGGTGCCGGGACACGAGGGTAATGTCGTCCTTCCGAAAAATAGTGCCCAGTATCGGTACGTCATAAGGTAGCAGGGCCTGTTTTAGAAGCGTGAGATGCCGGGAACTACCGACGCGGTTGAGAATCACGCCAGCTAGAGTAATCTGCGGGTCTAGGTGACGATACCCGGCCACAATTGCCGCCACAGAACCCGAGAGACGACTGCAGTCAATCACCAAAATGACGGGAAGTTGGAGAAGCCTCGCAAGGTGAGCGGTAGAAGCGTAATCCCCCAGGCCCTGCCAGGGAATACCATCAAACAGGCCCATGACCCCTTCCACTAGAACAAATTCGGATCCTTGGCTGTGGTGATAAAAACAGTGTTGGACGTAGGTCTCTGATGTCAGAATTGGGTCTAGATTACGACAGGGTTGGCCCGTGGCCTGGGTATGGAACATGGGGTCTATGTAATCCGGGCCAACTTTAAAGGATTGTATTTTTGCCTTTTTTTGGGCGAGGTAAGCCAGGATCGCGAGGGTGACGGTCGTTTTGCCTACACCACTACGTTCTCCGGCGATGATAACGGCCATAGGCAAATAAAGACAAGATTATATTTAACAGTCATAGAAAAGGAGATTTCTCACCAGAAGTTGATAGAGGACTCCCCGAAAGGAGAAGACTGGGGCATTCTAGACGATTCCTAGACCTTAGCTTAGAAGCATCACGTATGATCAATTATAGAAACGCGTTAGCTTGGCCTAGAAACATTCATGGGAAACGATATTGGTTTTACACACATTGCTCTGCCAGCAAAAAACATTGATCGGAGTATTCGCTTCTACCAACATTATGCCAACATGTCAGTAGTCCATGAACGATGGGATCAAGAAACTCAAAAACGAGTCGTCTGGTTGTCTGATAAAACTCGCCCTTTCGTTCTTGTCTTAGTGGAAAACGAAAATCCAACACCTGTACTGGGGCCATTTGCCCATTTAGGGGTGGGATGCAAGGATCGAGATGAGGTTGATCGCTTGTGCGAGCAAGCGAAACAGGAAGGGACATTAGCCAAGAAAGCCACCGATTCTGGTTATCCCATTGGATATTGGGCTTTTATCCATGATCCGGATGGACATGTTTTGGAAGTTTCCTATGGCCAGGAAGTTGGATTGACGGTCGAACAATCTTAAGCAAACAGAGAAATACGATAAAATACTTACCCTATTCATCACTCGTTCTAAGAGCATAGTATTTGTCTAGTAGAGCTTCGATGGAGCCTAAAAGCTGGGCCTGATTCCAATCTTGGTAAAGATGGGCCACGATGGCGGCTCCACCGGCCCCGACGCCTTCCTTAACGAAACCTTGTTCGTAGCGTTGTAGTTGGGGATAACGGGAATCCCTGAAATTAAGCTGAGTTCCGAGCAGAGGGACTGGCGCAAGGGCCTGGGCCAAGCCAATAGTATCTCCCGTTGGATCTTCCGCAACCCAGCGGGTGGTTCCCACCACAATTTGATCCCAATCTAGAACCAAAGATCGATGGTTAGCGAGGGCTTGAATCAGGGCATAAACCGCTAACATTTGTGTTCCTCCTGCCAGTAGGACTCCGCTGGAGCAACTGGCGGCAATAGCCATACCGGCACAGGTGATTTGCATGGGATCGCCGACGGCGGCAACCAGGGCAAAAGGATCATAGACATCTTTTAAATACTGTAATCCCTGCTGAACAATGGCCCATTTTTGCGCGTGGTTACAGGCTGGATGGCTACTGTTGACTTTGCCGTTGGCCGCAATGCCCAAGGCCGTGAGCAGGGCCAGGGCCGTGGTGGTGCCCCCCACAACACATTCACTAAGGACGAGGTAACTATCGGGATAACGTTGGGCCAAGGTTTCTCCCCAGGCCAGGCCCTGTTGAAAAAGATGCTGGACAAGGCCTAAGGGCAAGGCCTGACCCGTCGAAACACAACCCGCCGGTTGGCCCCCAAGGTCAATGGTCGGAATTGAGGGCGTGATAGGGAGGCCGGTATTGAAAACCTGAACTGGAATCTGACAGGCTTCAACCACGGCCCGAGTAATAAAAACCGGCGACACCCCCACGGAGAGGGGCGGCAACGGATACTGAGGGGCCGCTTGACAGCCCTGCACTAAAAATTCGGCATCGGCCACAGCCGTATATTGGCGGTCTTGGGGCGTTAGGCCAGCGGCCGAAATGCCGGGAATCAGACCAGTCTCGGTAAAGCCGAGCAGACAGGCCAAAAGAGGACGGCGATGACGGTAGCGCTGGATCCAGGCCTGGCCCTGCTCAAACTGCGTATAAACTGTCAACATGCCGTCCGAGAATCCCAATGGGAACTGATTCAATGGAGAGGTATTCGTTAGTTCCATTATCCAGCCTCTAATAAGCTCATGGTTGCTTTAATTGATTATTCTGGTATTCAAACTTTGCCGGCTTTTTGGGCGATTGTGGCCCAGAAATTTCCCCAGGTTTCTGCCATCCAAGACCCCCACGGCAAACCGGCCCTGAATTGGAGCTACACTGAACTCTACGAAAACCTACAACAATTTGCTGCTGGCCTACAGCAACTCGGGTTGGCGGCCAACGATAGGATTGCCATTTTCGCCGATAATAGTCCCCGCTGGCTCGTGGCGGATCAAGGAAGCCTCTTGGCCGGGGCCATTAATGTAGTGCGTTCATCCCAGGCTGAGCGGGAGGAATTACGCTACATCCTCCAGGACAGCGGCAGTACGGCCCTGATTGTAGAAGATGCCAAAACCCTAGCCAAACTCCAGTTAACATCGGAGCAATTTCCCCTCAAGTTTGTTGTTTTATTATCGGATGAGGCCCCACCAACGGAAGGCCCTTTCCCTCTGGTTAATTTCCAACAGGTGCTAGAACAGGGCCAAGGCCAAACTTTACTTCCTTCTCCCCAGGATGAAAATTCCCTGGCAACTCTCATTTATACGTCGGGAACGACCGGCCAACCCAAGGGCGTCATGCTTTCCCACGGCAACCTCCTGCATCAAGTCCGAGAACTCAAGGCGATTCTTCAACCACAACCCGGTGACCGGGTACTCAGTATTTTGCCCTCCTGGCATTCCTACGAACGCAGTGCGGAATATTTTCTACTGTCCCAGGGCTGTACCCAGATTTATACTAGCATCCGTACCTTCAAAAACGACCTCAAAAAATTTAAGCCCCAGCACATGGTCGGAGTCCCGCGCCTATGGGAGTCCCTCTACGAAGGCATTCAAAAGCAATTCCGGGAACAATCGGCCCAACAACAACGAGTTATTAATTTCTGCTTTACCCTCTCTAAACGTTACATCCTGGCCCGCCGCATTAGCCAAAATCTGAGTTTAGGACATCTCCACCCTTCGGGCAGTGAAAAAGTCTGGGCCCAATTGCAAACGTTTTTACTAGCGCCGCTCCATGGTCTCGCCGATAAGATTGTGTACCGCAAAATTCGTGCCGCCACCGGCGGGGAAGTGAAAACCCTAATTAGTGGCGGTGGTTCCCTGGCCCGGCACTTGGATGATTTTTACGAAATTGTTGGTATTCCCTTGCTAGTAGGTTACGGCCTCACGGAAACCTCACCGGTCACCAATGCCCGCACACCCCAACGCAACCTCCGCTATTCTGCGGGCCAACCGATTCCCGGCACCGAAATTCGGATTGTCGATCCCGAAACCCTTCAAGTCCTACAACCGGAACAACGCGGCCTAGTGCTCATTCGTGGCCCTCAAGTCATGCAGGGGTACTATGGTAAACCGGAAGCCACGGCCAAGGCCATTGACCCAGAGGGCTGGTTTGATAGCGGTGACCTCGGTTGGGTGACGAAACAGGGGGATTTGGTACTAACAGGTCGAGCTAAGGATACGATTGTGCTGAGCAATGGCGAAAACATCGAGCCGCAACCCATCGAGGATGCTTGTGTCCGTAGTGCCTACATCGATCAAATTATGCTCGTGGGCCAGGATCAAAAATTCCTCGGGGCCTTGATTGTGCCTAATTTAGAGGCCCTACAGCAGTGGGCCCGACAGAGCAATCTCACGCTCCATCTTGCGGCTCAGGAGGCCTCACCAACAGACTGGGAGAGTAGTGATTTCTATCGGCCAGAAGTTGTCAATCTCTTCCGAGAAGAATTAAACCGGGAGGTCAAAAATCGGCCAGGCTATCGCGCTGATGACCAAATTAAGGCCTTCCGTCTGGTACTCGAACCCTTTTCGATGGACAACGGCATGATGACGCAAACCCTTAAAATCAAACGTCCAGTTGTGACCGAACGCTATCGCGGTATGATTGAGCGGATGTTTGAATAGCCTGCCTTCGCTATTGTCGCAACTATCCGCAGACTCTCTAAATTAACCTCAAACCCGTATGATTGACGCTACCAATAATCTGTTGCTTAAACGCCCAGTCACCGTCAAAATTATTGTGACCCCCCGCTGGAAAGAGGAAATGCAACAGCAACTCCAGGCCCAAATTGGTCAACTGGATACCCAAATTCAGCAACTGGAAACCCAAGGTCAACGGGCCATTGCTGAAATCCAGAAGCAAAGTATTATTCCCCTCCCCCCCAGCGTCACCCAGCAGATTGACAATATCCAAATTCAGGTCAATCAACAAAAGAGTGAAATGTTGGAGCAAAAAAATCAGATGCTCCAGCAAATGCAGCAGGTTCAATTATTAGAACTGGATCAAGAAGTAGCCCAAGCCCAGATTGATAGCTACTTCACGGTTCAAGTAGGAGATAACCTCCTGCAAAAACTCAACGTTGAGGTGGTTCTACGGGACGGTATTGTGGAGGAAATTCGGGGAGAACTCTAGTTTTCGATACGATTAGTGGCAGACCTCTTGACCAATCACCTCTTGGATTAGGTCTGTCGCACATTCAACATTTAAGGGCCGATAAAAGAAATAACCCTGGCCAAAATCACAGCCCAAGGCCTTAAGAACAGCAATCTGTTCTTCGGTTTCAATGCCCTCGGCTACCGATTCTATATTGAGATTCTGGGCCAGGGTCAAAATCGTCTTGACAATGGTATAACCATCCAAGTCAAGGTGAATCCGATCAACAAAGCTCTTATCTACTTTAAGGGTTTTAATGGGCATGGAATGCAGACGATTCAGGGAAGAATGACCCGTCCCGAAATCATCAATGCAGAGGTGAACCCCCAGTTGATTAATGGCATGGAGCACCTCTAGAACATCCCGTGAACTTTGGGACAGGCCCGTTTCTGTAATTTCAATCTTGAGACAACTCTTGGGAAAAAGAGATTGGTTGAGGAAATAATCAATGTTTTCGGTGATTTTACTTTGGCATAGATTCGCAATGGAGAGATTAATATTCACAAATATTCCCCCTAACGTTCCCAAGGCTTCTTGCCAGGCTTTAATCTGATGACAGGCCTTAAATAGAACGTATTCATTCAAATAATTAATCAACCCAGTCTCTTCGGCAATTTGAATAAACGCAGACGGGAGAATAAAACCCTTCGTCGGGTGATGCCAACGAATCAAGGCCTCAAAGCCTGCGACTCGATGGGTGCGTAAATCCACAATGGGTTGATAATAGAGCACCAGTTGTTCTTCTACCAGGGCCTTGCGGAGATCATTTTCTAGGCTCAGACGCTCCAGGGCCTGATTGCGCAGGTCTTCATTGAGGACAATGTATCCCCCTCGGCCCGCGGCCTTGGCCTGATAGAGCGCCACATCGGCATCCCGTAGGATTTGCATCGCATTTTGATGCTCTAGGCTACTGAAAACAATACCCACACTGGCCCCGATAAAGACCTCGTAGTGGAGAAATTTAAAGGGAAATTGTAGTTCTAGGATGATAGTCTCAGCGAGATCTTTGACCGCTTGTTCATCTTGGACTTGCGTCACCAAAATCACAAATTCATCCCCTCCCAGGCGGGCAATACTCGAATGCTTGGGAAGGCAACTATGCAAGCGATTTGCCACTAATTTAAGCAGTTCATCCCCGACGTAGTGGCCTAAGCTATCATTCACCACCTTAAAGCGGTCTAAATCAATAAATAAAACACTGTATTGATGGTCTGGTGTATAAGGGGCCTTTTGTTTTTGTTCGAGAAATTTATCTAAGAAATGTATAAACCAGTAGCGATTGGGTAAACTCGTTAGTTCATCGTAGTAGGCCTTGTAGGCTAACTCTTTTTCCTTTTCCTTTAGTTTCACCAGGGCAGAAGAAAGATCTTTGGTGCGGTGGGCCACCATTGCCTCAAGGTTTTGATTCAATTTTAAGAGTTCCTGTTCAGCTTCAAACCTAGCCTCTACCTCAATTTGTAATTGCTGGTTCTGGAGTATTATGGCCTCGCTAATCCGTCGTAACTTGAGATGAATTTGAATCCGGTATAAAACTTCTTCTGCTTGAAACGGCTTAGTAATATAATCCACACCGCCGACTTTTAGGCCCTCTAGCTTATGTTCCATATCAGCGAGGGAAGTCATAAAAATGATGGGAATATCCGCAGTCTCAGGAGCCTCTTTAATTTTCTTGCAGGTTTGAAAACCATCAATCCCTGGCATCTTGACATCTAACAGAATCAAGGTCGGCAGGTACTGCTTCACCAGCTCCAGGGCTGTTTCCCCATCCTTTGCTTCTAATAGCTTACATCCCGCCCCTGCTAGAATTTGCACCAGGATTTTGCGATAGGAAGCGGTATCATCAACAACCAGAATAATATCCTGCTCATGGTCTAGCATAACGGCCTTCATTGGTTAACGCTAAAAAGAGTCAGGGGATGTTCTTAACGCAAGGTTAATTTAACAATAATCAATCTTTAATTTGATTGTTATTACTTCTATCAATCCCGTGACAACGTCATTATAATCAAGGCTTTGAAATTGTTGCTCATTATTTTCCAATGTCCTGCATTATCTGCTAACACAAGGTAAGCTATAAAAAAAATGGAGTATTAGATTAACCTTATACCCCAGTCTATATCTCAAATTTTAAGCGTTAATTATTGACGAGACTCCAGGGTCTGGGTAAGACGCTCAATTGCCTCTTTTAATTGTGTTTGAGAGGTGATCATCGGATCCGGTTCTGCGGTTATTTCAGCTTGAGCTTCTGCCTTTCGTTGCAGTTTTTCAACGGCTCTAATGATGAGAAAGAGGGCAAAAGCAATGATCAAAAAGTTCACAATAGCTATCGTTAAATCCCCAATACCAAAGGGAAGATCCTTCAACTGATTCACCTTGGCTTGCTGGAGAAAAGGTTGGAGAACCACCGACATTAGCAACGTTACAAAGGCATCGACAATTTTACTGAAGGCTCCACCAATGACAACAGCAACCGCTAGATCAATGACATTGCCTCGTAGAATAAAGTCCTGGAAATCTCGCAGAAAGCCGCTGGCCCCGCGACGTCCACCGTTTGTCATAATATTAACTCCTTATGTAATTGATTGTTCTCATGACACCTAAAACTATACCTCAAGCTTTTAGGCATAGATAAAAAACTATCAAAAACCTGCCTAATCGGCATCTATTCAATGACTTAAACCTTGGGGTATTCCTCCAAGGGCTCTGTTTCCGTCTCAGCCTTGACTGACCGCACCCAGGCCGCAATCATCCCAGCGAGGGGAATGGCCAGGAAAACCCCCAGCAGGCCAGCAATCCGTTCCCCAATAAACAGGGCCAGGAATAGCAATACTGGATTGAGTTCTAGGGCATTGCCCATCACTTTTGGATGAACAATATTGTCCTGAACTTGCTGTAACAGGACAGAGACAATCACCACGGGAACTGCTGTCGCACCGCCTTGGGAAGCCAGAACCAGCAGGGTCACGATCACAACTCCCAGGGTGGCCCCGATACCAGGAATAGCATCTAATACGCCAATAATCACTGCCAGGATTAAGGCGTAGCGAACCCCCAACAGGGAAAAAGCCAAAAAGCTGGCCACCGACAAGAAGAGCATCAACAGAAGTTGCCCGCGTAGAAATCCTAGAAAACTTCTTTGAAAGGTTTTGGCAAAGCGGTCACGAGAGGGTGCCGGCACTAGTTGCAGAAATAGGCGCCAGAGCTTATCGCCGTCGATCACCATATAGACACTAATCACGACGGTAAAAATACCCGTAAAGGCACTGGAAAACAGACTTTGGGCGATACTCAACCCCGAGGCCAGGCCGGATTGGAGGGTTGCCACAATTTTATTCATATCGACCTCTTCTAGAAAGTTGCGGAAGGGCAGCAAACTTTCATGGTTCCAGGTGCCCGTTAACTGGTCGAGTAGGCCCTGGCCCTGGTTGATCACTTCTATGCCTAGTAGAGTAACCGCTCCCACCAAGGTCACCACGGCAATGGTAAAAGTTAGGGCAATGGCCCCAGGCCGGGGAATATAGCGAGAGAGCCAGGCCACAGGATAGTTTAAGAGAGCGGCGAAGATACCCGCCGTCGTAAAAATGGCAATGACACTGTAGAAATAGTTGATCAAGAGCATGAGGGCCCAGCCACAACCAAAGAGCAACAGAATATTGAGGAGGGTGGCGTTACTGAGGTTGGGCCAAAATTTAGCAGAGGGCAGTTGGCGCATAGTTTAGAGTCGTCTTTGGCCAGCGGAGTGGGACGCCAGCGGCAGAATAGTCGTATTTTGAGCTATTTCACTTTAGCAAATCTCCTGGCCCAGTAAAGTCTTCTAGCGCTTGTCTGTAATCAACTAATAGTTAACAATTACCAGTTCTTTAATGAAGCCTCTTTTTTGAGCATTACTATTAATCATCCGATGGGCTTGAACCCGATAAATCCGATAGTCTTGATAGAGTATTTCAAAAAAATCATCATCACTGTTTTCATTGTGGGGGTCAGAATTACTTAGCATCAATTTGGCCCCAGAGGATTGATCTAGATGACGAAAAAATAGACTTAGACGGTGTTGCTGTTGATCGTTAAAAGTGAAGGTAGAGTAGGTGGTAAAATTAGCAGTTCGGTTAAGGGGACGATAGGGTGGATCGAAATAGACAAAAGTATTAGAGTTGATATGCTGAGCGCAAACTTCAAAATCACCCCATTTTATTTCCACATTTTTTAAGAGCTGGGCAACAGCTAATAAATTTTGAGCATCTAGAATTTTAGGATTTTTATAGCGACCATGGGGAACGTTAAACTCTCCTTGGTGATTAAGGCGGAATAGGCCATTAAAACAAGTACGATTTAAAAATAATAATAGGGCTGTTTGCTGAAGCCACTGGCCAGAATAGCAATGATGATCTAGAGCCTGTTTATTTTGATTGTAGCGTTGACGCAGGGCATAGTAAAATTCTTTACGTTCTAGTTCAGACCGTTGTAAATAATCTTCTGCGATCCCTTGGAGAACGGAGATCAAATCTTCAACATTACTTTTAACTACATTGTAGGCAATAATCAAATCCCAATTGATATCATACAAAAAAGCAGATTCAATTTTATAGGTCTGCATCACATCAAAAAAAACAGCGCCTCCTCCGACAAAGGGTTCTACATAGCGATTAAGCTTGTGCTCCTTTAATGCCAATGGATACAGATTATGGAATTGGGATAGTAGTTGGGATTTGCCGCCGGCCCATTTAAGAAACGGTTTAGCCTTGGGGACATTAGCAAAATCAGCCTTGACTGGGTTCATTTTTAACCTAAAGAAAATGTGGAGATTTGAGTAGTTGTTTTCGGTTTTCCTCAGCTTCAACTGGTCTGCTAAGCTAGGGTAGCGCTTCTCTTCTAACCCCTTGCCTTTCGGCTATGAATGCTCACCCTTCTGATCACGACACTAATAGTACATTATCTGAACACCTAGCTTGGCAAGCTCTCCAAAGCACCGTTGCTGTTTATTGGCCACAGACTGTTGGTCTAATTAAATTAACGGGGGCCGACCGGGCCCGTTTTTTGCACAACCAGAGCACGAACGACATCCAGGGCCTGAGAGTAGGCCAATTTTGCGAAACGGTTTTTGTGACTTCGACGGGACGAACCCTCGACCTAACCACAGCCCTTATTCTCGATCAAGAAATGATCCTCCAGGTATCGCCCCAACGCCGTGATTTTTTGCTGGGCTGGATGGATCGTTATCTCTTTCCCATGGATAATGTCCAACTCCACGACCTCTCTTCAACCTATACGTGGATCAGTTTAATTGGCCCGGGTGCTAAAGCCCAATTAGCGCAATGGGGCCTGCCTGTCCCCTCACCTTCCCAGATGGCCCTGGCCGGGCCAAGTGATGCACCTTTCTACCTGCTACCGCAGACGGGCCTAGACCTACCGGGCTACACCATCATTTTTCCCGTTACCCAACAGACTCAGTTTCAGCCCTGGATAGAAAGCGCTGGCCTGGAAGTCATGGGGGAAGACCTCTGGGAACATCTGCGCGTTCAACAGGGCCGGCCGGCCCCCGGTATGGAATTAACGGAAGACTACAATCCCCTAGAAGCTGGCCTGTGGCGGGCTATTTCCTTCACCAAGGGCTGTTACATCGGCCAGGAAACCATTGCGCGCCTCAACACCTACCAAGGGGTCAAGCAACGCCTCTGGGGAATTCGCCTAGAGAGACCGGTTGCGCCTGGAACGCCCCTGATGGTTGCCGAAGAAAAGGTAGGCCTGATTACTAGCCTCAGTCCCCTCGATTCTGGTTTAGGCCTGGCCTATGTCAGAACCAAGGCCGGGGGCCAGGATTTAAGGGTGCAAGCCGGAGACAGCACTGGCCTCATTACCGCTGTTCCCTATCTGTCCCATGAGTATTATCGGCCCTCTTCCTCCTAGGCCTCCTTGGCCAGGATGAAGACATTGCCTTCATTGCCCCGGCCAATGCGGAGATCCTCGTCAAGATAGGTGATTTCTAGCCAGCCCATGGATTCTCGGCGGTCTAGGCTGAAATCGATGGGGAAAAATTTCTTGCCCAGTTCCAGGGCCTGAACAAACTGGGTTGGATTTTGATAATTGAGCCACCGTTGTAGGCCAATAATTGAGCGCTCAAATTTGACCTCCACCCGGCGATCTGATACGGCTTCAAAACTGGCCCCGACCACCACCAAGGCCTCCAGCAACGGCAGGCCCTCGATTTCTGCCACGTTGTACAGTTTGCCATTGATCAAATCTAGGTATTGATAAATTTGGCCGAGTTGGATTAGGGGAAACCGATCAAGGCCCAGGATCCCCCGACTGGTGGTGTAGAGAAGTCGCCAATTACCGTCCAGCAGGGCCTGGAACTGTAGAGGATGGGGATGGGGATTGTGATCCTCCAATTGTTCGACGGCGGAGAGAATCGCAACCCGGTCGGCCTCGGTGGCGAGGAGGCCACGATTAGTGCCGGCAATGGCTTCAAGGAGTTTAGTTTTTTCCTGCATAGTCAATTAGGAGAAGGTCACATTGTCTATTGTCTGTTAAAAAGCAAGGAGAGATTAGCCCTGGCCATTCTTCTCGTGTCCACTTTGGGTTTCGAGGCGGAGTTGAATATCGGTGGCTGGAGTCGTCACTTCCCGGAGGCGGTCACGGGGAATTTGCCATTTTTGTTCTAGATAGGTTTGCAGGGCCAAAAGAGAACTGATCAGGTCTGGTGAACTGGATGAGCCTAAAGCTGGTATTTCTAGGACAAGCTGTAAGCTGGGATAGCGTTGGAGGGTTTGGCCCGCTTTGTCCAGCATAGCCTTGGCTTGGGAGGAAAGATCAGAGGTTGGAGAAGGGGAGATTTTGCCGAGATTGGGATGGAGGCGGGTAAAGCGAATCGAGGTCTGGGGTAGGCCAAGGGCCTGACGGAGATTTTGGCTTAATAGGGCTTGGGCATCGGCCTGGAGCTCCCGTGGGGCAAGATAGATAATGTCTAGACTGAAACTCTGTTGGGGACGCAGCTCCAGTTGATAGGTTACAAGCTCTGCAACGGAGGGCAGGCTGAGGGTCTCTAGACTAGCACCGACGTTCTGGAGAAGTTGAGCTTGCAATTCACTGATTGGTGGCGGTAGGATTGCCGGAACATTCGGAACCCGGAGATTCTCTGCCAGTTGGCTAGTGGGAATTTCAACCAAGTTGAGATTAATACTATCGGGAGTACGTCGGAGGGCAGTCGCCAAACGCTCTAGAAAACGTTGTTTGTCGGCATCAGAATAGAACTGATTCGTGAGGATCTGGAGTTGGATGTTGAGGCTATTGGCGGTTTCAGTAAACGTTAGTTTATTGATATAGGCTTGGAGGTCTTCGCTAGAAGATGACCCTAGGGTTTGTTGCCAGACTTCCGTGATTTGGTTACGCAGGTCACTGCTAGCTCGTTTACGGACAACTTCTTGGCGTAACTCCTGAAGCGACTGCGTCAACGGAAAGGAAATGGCCACCATGGTGACAACGATCAGTAAAAAGCGTGCTGGCAGACCACCAATTTTTTTAAGGTAGTGGCCCTGGGGAAAGGAACTCAATAGATTTTGAATGATCAAGCTTTCACGGTTGCCAGCCTTCCAGGCCTGCATGTGTTCCCGCACCGCTGGTGTTTCAAAATGCACCAAAAAAAAGACCACCATGGCCGTAAAAATAATGGCCACCAGGTTTGTAAAAAAGAGCAGTCCTCCCCCCTGGGCAATGGTCAGGCCCTGGAGAGTGCCAGAACTCCAGGCCGTTCCCAGGCCGTAACCCACCACACAGAGGGGGGGCATCAGGGCCACAGCAATGGCAACCCCTGGAAGAGAAGCGGCAATGCCTTTGACCTGTTTACAGGTGGCCACAGAGCCAACGGCCCCGGAAAAAAGGGCCACCAACAGATCCAGTAGAGTCGGATTGGTGCGAGCAGCAATTTCGGAGGTGACTTCCTGAAACGGCAGTAAAAAGACCAAAACCATGGCCAAAAGAATGGCCAGGCTACAACTCAGAACTAAATTCAGGGCCGAGCGCAGGGCCAAGACCACATCCCCCACCGCTAAGGCAAGTCCATTGGCCAAAATACTGCCCATCAGCGGCGAAATCACCATGGCCCCGATAATCACCGCCGGGCTATTCAGCACCAGGCCCAAGGTGGCAATGCCAGCGGCAAAGATGACCTCTAGCCAAAAACTGATGTTATTAAGACTAACGGACTCGCTCAGTTGTTCATAAATCAAGGTCTTGTGACCATCGTTAAGGGCCAAATTGTGGGCAAAGGCCCGGCGAATGCGGCTAATCCAGCGGAGCCAACGACGGGAGGAGAGAACTTTATCTGGCATACGACGAGACTCCTAGGCGAGAGGGGTGGCTAGGGGTTGGGCGTGGGCCCCCTTAACTCGTTGACGGGGAATTTCGTAGCAGAGAAAATCCTTGGCTAATCGCGTATTAGGGAAAATGGCCTGGGCTTCTGCAAGCAGATCTTCTAATTGCAGAGAATTACCGGGAGCATAGCGGGGGCTGAAGTGGGTCATAATCAGCTCTCGTACCTGGGCCAACAGCGCCACCTGGGCCGCCATGGTGGAGGTGGAATGCAAACGCTCAAAGGCCATCTCAGCGTCTTGATGGGCAAAGGTCGCCTCATGGATTAGGACATCGACCCCCTGAGCCAACTGGACGGCCCCATCACAAAATACGGTATCGGTACAATAGGCCAGTTTTCGTCCCGGTTCCGTCGGATCACACAGTTGAGACCCCTGAATACGTCGGCCGTCGGCAAGGGTAATGGTCTCGCCTCGTTTCAGTTTGCCGTAGAGTGGGCCGGAGGGAATACCCAAGCCCTGGGCCTCTTCTACCCGAAAGCGGCCGGGACGGTCTTTTTCTTCAATGCGATAACCGTAGGCCGGGATGCGATGCTTCAACAGACCACAGCTAACCCGAAATTCGTCATCTTCGTACAGCAGGCCGTCCCCCTCAATGGTGTTGACCCGGATGCGATTGATGAGATGGGTGGCGGAATACTTGCAACAGGCCTTAAGATAATCCGCTAGGCCCGGCGGGCCATAGAGTTCAATGCCTTGACCAACCCCGGCGAGGCCACAACTGGCTAACAGGCCCATCAGTCCAAAAATATGATCCCCATGGAGATGGGTAATAAAAATCCGGGTCAACTGAGAGATTTTGACATCACTGCGGAGTAACTGGTGCTGGGTGCCTTCGCCACAATCCAAGAGCCAAACTTCGGCCCGCTGGGGCAAACGCAGGGCGATACTCGACACATTGCGTGAACGAGTGGGGACACCAGAACTGGTTCCTAAAAAAGTAATCTCCACGGGCCTGTGATCTAAAAATAAGGTTTTGTCGTTTTATTGTAGCCCTTTGTTTACGGACGAAAAACAGCCAAGAGGCAGCCCTGCGGTTGTGAGTCGCCTGGTTCTGCTGTGATAAAAATAGGCCCCTGGGATGGGGGCCTGGCATCTTTAGAACAAGTTAACTTGACCTAGGCAATGGCCGCCGCTACTTTCGGCCAACGACCAACGGCGTGACCAATCGTGCCCAACTGTTGCATGACTTCATCAAAACGGTCAGGAGTCAAGGACTGGGGCCCGTCGGACAGGGCCTTGGCTGGATTGGGGTGGACTTCAATCATCAGGGAATCTGTGCCAGCGGCAATGGCCGCCATAGCCATCGAAGGAACGTAGTCTGATTTACCCGTGCCATGGCTGGGGTCGATCATGATCGGCAGGTGAGTCAGGGCCCGCAGAACCGGCAACACCGAGAGGTCTAAACAGTTGCGGGTGTAGTGGCTATCAAAGGTGCGAATACCCCGTTCACAGAGAATGACGTTGGGATTACCAGCGGCGAGGATATACTCGGCGGCCATTAGCCATTCATCAATGGTGGCGGCCATACCCCGCTTCAGCAGAACGGGCTTATCTTGGGCCCCGACTTTCTTCAGCATGGCGAAATTTTGCATGTTGCGGGCCCCAACTTGAATCACGTCGGCAACTTCAGCAATTTTCTCTAGATCCGCTGCATCCATCACTTCTGTGATGATGCCTAACCCCGTAGCTTCTTTAGCGGCGGCCAACAAGCCCAAGGCACTTTCCCCATGGCCCTGGAAGGCGTAGGGGGAGGTGCGGGGTTTGTAGGCTCCCCCCCGGAGGAATTTGGCCCCAGCCGCCTTGACGCGCTTGGCGGTTTCGATAATCATGGCTTCGTTTTCCACGGAACAGGGCCCGGCCACTACCGCAACGGGATGGTGTTGGCCAATGGCCACAGGGCCAGCGGGAGTTGATACAATGACTTCGCTATATTCGCCGTGACGGAAGGTAAGGCTAGCGCGTTTAAAGGGTTGTTCCACCCGGAGAACATCTTCAATCCAGGGGCTGACTTCTTGGATTTGTAGGGGATCTAGGGCAGCAGTTTCCCCCACTAGGGCAATGACCACCTTGTGTTTACCAACAATTTTTTCGGGGGTCAGGCCCCGTTCTGTGAAGTCTTGGCTAATGCGTTCAATTTCTAGCTCAGGGGTGCCGACCTTCATCACGACGATCATGACAACATTCCTCGGTATTTGGATTTAGGGAAAGCGTTAGACGGGCTAACAGAATTTTTTGACTTTTTGATTAAAACTAATCTTAGCTAAACTAATTTTCCTTTGCCTCCTGGGCCTGGGCACGAGCATTCCGCCAGGCCTGGACAGTACGGCCAAGATTCAGGGTAAATTCTTGCCAACCCCACCAACTTCCGGCTTCCCGTTCATCCCAAGAGGTGGAGAAAATGCCGTAACTGAGGCCCAACACCCCTAGGCCAAATAACAGTAGGCTGACGGCAAAGACAACGTAGGTCGGAATCTCTAACCAATCGTGGCTGACAATCCAATAAAAGGCTACAAAGGAAAACATGCCCAGCCCCGTGGGGATACCGGAAAAAAGGGCCATTCGCCGTACCATCCGATTACCCACCACCTCAGGAATCCTTCCCTGCTGGGCCTTAGACGAGGGAGCGGGGGACGGAGAGGTTAGCGGGGGTGTTTTTTCAGGCTTTTTTTTCTTGGCTTTTCGCTCAAAGGGAAGACGGTCGCGGGGGGAGGGCGCAGGCATAGTTTTTTCAAGACAAATTAACGGCGGATGCCTAAACGCTTAATCAGGGCTTGATAGCGTTCGGGTTCCTTGGCATTGATATAGCCTAACAAACGGCGACGATGGCCGATCATCTTGAGCAGGCCACGGCGGGAAGCATGGTCTTTGGGATTGGCTTGCAGATGACCCGTGAGTTGAGAGATCCGCTCGGTGAGCAGGGCCACTTGCAAATCAGGGGAACCGGTATCGGTTTCGTGGACTTGATACTCGGTCATCAATTCTTGTTTACGGGTTTGGGTTAACGCCATAATGCTGAGCAGGGAAAAGTAACTGGACTAGGAATTAAATTTGCAATCTCCCATATTACCACGACTCCTTAAGGATAGGGGGAGTTCTGGCCAGCTAGACCCTGCTGGCCGATCACAACCAAGCCGGGATAACAGGCTTCTTGCCATTCAGGATGAAGCACGGCTTTACAATCTCCCTGGCCCCTGAGTTCCCAGCCCAAACAAGCCGAGACCAGGGCCGGCAGGTCAAAAACCTGGGAACCAACCTGAGAATATTGCGGCTGGCCGGAGCGGGGGCAAATAATTTCCACGGGCAAGGAGGAAGACGCTAGATCTCGATAAATTTGCTGGCCCCAATGCTGAAAAGCCTGCCATAGTCGTTCTTTTTCCTGTTCAACAGCGTCGCCTGCCAACGCTAGGGACAGTTGGGCCTGGAAGAAAATGAAAAGAAGTTGCTGGGGAGGCGTCGGCCAGTCCGGCAGGAGGGTGGGGTAATGACGCAGGAGATAGGCCGAGGGCGGGACAAGATAGGTTTCGTACAAATTCGCAACCAAACGGGAAAAATGAGGAAAGTTAGGGCTAATACCAATTCTCCAAAAATTAAAGCTACAAATTTTTGCCCCTCCGCCTACGGCACCTCCCCTTGCCAAGGGGACAGTGGGGTCAATTGTGTCGTCATATTTCAGAGATTCCGTATTACGTCAGCAGCTTAAGGCGCAAGACCCACCAGGGGTTTGACAAAATTAGCCAGGATTTGCAGGCCTAGGGTTGAAGACTTTTCGGGATGGAACTGGACGGCGGCAAGATTCTCCTGAGCAATGGCGGCAGTAACGGTCTGCTGGCCATGGGTGACAGTGGCCGCTATTACCCCTGAATCACTGGGATCGACGTAGTAGGAATGGACAAAATAAACGCTGGGATCTGGGGGCAGGCCCTGCCAAAGAGGATGTTGGGGTTGGGTCAGGGCCAGGGAATTCCAGCCCATGTGGGGAATGGTCAGGCCCGGTTCAGAACGAAAGCGACGGACGCGCCCCGGTATTACCCCCAGGCCCGCTTCTTGGCCTTCCTCCGAGCCTTCAAACAAAATCTGGAGGCCGAGGCAAATACCCAAAAACGGTTTACCGGCGGCAATCAGGTCTTGAATAGGCGCGATTAAGTCCCGTGACCGGAGATGCTGGATGGCTGGATCAAAAGAACCTACCCCTGGCAAAACAACTCCGGCGGCTTGGGCCAAGGTCTGGGGCGAGTCGGTGACAATGGGCTGGCCCCCCACTTTTTCGATGCCTTTACAAACTGAGTGTAAATTGCCCATATCGTAATCAATAACGGCAATTAAACCCATGGTTTTCTCCTCAGCGACTGGGCTTCGATCTTATCAAGTTTCTGAGACGATTTGAGCCGCCTAGGCCTGGCCCAATTGTTCTTCTACCTCTAGGTTGAACAGCATCTTAAGCGATTGCAGGCATTGTTTCCGGGCTTCGATATCCTGCTGGGCCCGCAGTTGTACCATGGGTTCGTGGAGAATTTTATTGACGATGCCACGGGTCAGGGCCTCGATCACTTCCTGGTGTTTTTCGGCAAATTCACTGCCGAGGCGGGACAGGGCCTTTTCCAGTTCCTGCTCACGAATATCCTCGACTTTATTGCGCAGGGAGCTAATGGTGGGAACCGTTTCCAGGGAACGCCACCAGAGTTCAAAGGCATCTACCTCTTCATCCAACAGGCTTTCGGCCTCTTGGGCCATCTTGCGGCGACTGGCCTGGTTTTGGGCTACGACGGCCTTGAGGTCATCCACATTAAAGACTTGAATATGGCCCAACTCCTCAACATCAGTAGACACGTTTCTTGGTACAGAAATATCCACCAGCATCAGTGTAGCGGCACTCAAGGCACAAGGACTTAAATTGGCCTTGGTCAGAATCGGATCGGTAGCCCCGGTACTGGTAAAAACAATATCGGCTTCCGCGATGGCCGCCAACATCTCCGCCAGCGGCCGCAGGTTGAGATGGGCCTGGGGAAATTGAGCCGCCAGTTCCTCCGAGCGGTGCCGAGAACGGTTAACAATGGTAATGGCTGTGGCTCCCTTTGCTAACAAGTGTTTCACCAACAGACAGGACATTTTGCCAGCCCCGATAATGGCGACGCGCTGACAGGTCAAGTCAACCTTGGTATGCACTAACTCCACCGCTGCTGAACTAATGGAAACGGCCCCGGTGCCAATGCTGGTTTCGGTACGGACACGACGTCCGGCGGTGATGGCCTGCTTAAACAAACGGTCGAGGAGACGGCCCACGCCCTGATATTTTTGACCAAGCTTATGGGTAGTACGAACTTGGGCCAGAATTTGCCCTTCCCCCAGGACGAGGCTTTCTAGGCCAGCGGCTACCCGCATGAGGTGACGCACCGCATCCTGATGGAGCAAGGTGAACAGATAGCGACGCAGGGTAGCCAGGGGAATATGGCCGATTTCCGAGAGAAACTGCGTAATTTCAATCACCCCTTTTTCCGTTTCCGTGACAACGGCGTAGATTTCCAGGCGATTACAGGTGCTGATAATGGCGACTTCTTCGATGTGGGGATAGCCCCTTAGGTGCGTCAGGGATTCTTCTATTTTGGCTTCTTGAATACTGAGCTTTTCACGAATTTCAACGGGGGCTGTTTTGTGACTCAGTCCCACAACGGCAATATTCATGGGTTCTCCTAAGGATGGTTATCGTTGCGTTACTAAACGATGGGTTTAAAGGGGTTTCTCTAATCTTTGCAATGTAGTCTGAATTGGCTTAGGGAACAAGGGGCTGTCTGCCTAATCTCCATGAATTTTTGTTAACTCTGGGAAAGACGTTTAACGGCCGCCCCCCCTAATAATTCATCCATGTCCTGAAGCAATTGGGGAATGATCTCACGGTGGGGACTGTGGCGCAGACAATCCTGGAGGGCCTCGGGGTTAATGTTTTTCGCGGGTTGGCCAGGGAACCAGTGGCCACCATTGCCCAAGAGGTTGTAGCGCATTCTGCCGTAGTCCACCAGATCGTAGGCCAACACCAGATTGCGGAGCCAGAGAATCTTGCTAATATTGATGTTTCCGGGGGTTTCTTCCGGAGTCGGCAGGCCCTCTTGCCAAGTAGCCAACCAATCAGACCCAAGAGCTTCCACTAGCCGCTGTTCTAGGCGTTCCACAATGGGATTCAATAAGCCTGGCAGGCATTCTGGTTCTGCCAGGTAATCCAGGGCCTGGAGATGTGCCTGAAAATCCGTCGGCCGGGCCGCACCAATACTCAAGGTATGCACCTGGGAATAGGACAAGCAAAAGAGGTCATTAAAGACCATGGGACTGAGCGGGGCGCAGAGATCGACGAGTCTAGGGGGCGGGTCGTAGAGATTTCCCCCCTTATTATTGGGACTGATGATAAACACCCCCATGTCCTGCTGGGCCGCCGCCAGAATAGCTGGCCAGTTGTCCTGAAAAATGTAGTACCAATGCAGGTTGACGTAATCAAATTCTCCCGTTTGAATCGCCTGACAAATCAAGTTCGTCGGGGCGTGGGTGGAAAAGCCGATAAATCTGACCCGGCCCTCTCGTTGCCATTGACGGGCCTGGTCTAAACATCCCCCTGGTCGCAGGCTATAGTCCAACAGTTCGGGAGTGTTAATACCATGTAGGCCGAGCAAATCAACGTAGTCCAATTGCAAATAGGCCAGGGACTGCTCAAACTCTGCTTGAAAATCCTCTGCCTTAGCCTTGGGGGAAATTTTAGTCTGGACAATCAGTTGCTCACGGGGAAATTGGGGCAAGATCTGGCCCAGTTGCATCTCTGAGGTGCCGTAGCCCCGTGCCGTTTCAATGTGGTTAATGCCGAGACTTAGGGCCTGACGGATGGTCGCTTCTAGATTTTCTTGATTGGCCGGGGGAATCTGGTCTAGGCCGGTGTCCTGCCATTGGTATTGATACCGCATACCGCCACAGGAAAACACAGGCATGGCTAATTCAGTACGGCCAAACCGTCGATAGAGCATGGCTGAAGACTCCTAACCTTTCACAATGGCGCCAAAGTCGGCCAAAATGCGGGCATGGTTGCGCAGTAACCCTAACAAATTCAGCCGATTTTGACGAACGGCTTCCGCCTCCGCCATCACCAGCACGCTATCCGGGCCATCAAAAAATTCAGCCACCGTGGGGGCAATCTCCGCCAGAGCATCCACTAATTGTTGATAGTCGCGATTGGACTGGGCCGCCTGGGTTTTGGGTAAGAGGGCCAGCAAGGCCTGGTAAACAGCCTTTTCAGAAGCTTTTTCAAACAAAGCTGGCTGAATTACCGGCACGGGGTCGAGTTGAGTGGTCGCTAAATTGCCCTTCACCGCCAGACGACTGGAACGGTTCACCGTGGCATAGATTTGTTCGAGTTGGCCGTTGTTGCGGATCTGCTGAAGGAAGTGGGCCCGGTCGCGGACATCCAATAAATCCGTTAAGGCCCGCTGACGATAATCGGGATCGTTATCGCCTAAAACCGCTTTCACCAAGTCATAATCTAGGCCCTGTTCATCTTCTAGCAAGGCCTGGAGCCGTTGCATAAAAAATTGGCGTAGGGCCTCTAGGGGCGACGTTCTGTTATCGTGCCCGGTTACAAAGTCTTGGCTTCCCTGCTGGAGGAGTTGGTCAAGATTGAGGGGCAGATCCGCTGCCCAAGTAATGTTAATAACTGCGTTGGCGGCCCGACGCAGGGCAAAGGGATCGGAGGAACCCGTCGGCAACAAGCCTAGACCAAAAATACTCACCAAGGTATCCAGACGGTCACTTAGGCCCACGACTTGGCCGGTAAGGGACTGGGGCAGAGGATCTTCTTGATTGCGGGGTAGGTAATGCTCAAAAATCCCTAGGGCCACCTGTTCCGATTCCCCACTCACTAGCGCATATTTTTGGCCCATCACCCCCTGGAGTTCCGGAAATTCGTAGACCATCTGGGTAACGAGATCTGCTTTGCAGAGCATAGCGGTACTTTCCACCTCAGCCCGCTGGTCTTCATTCAGATCCAGTTGCTCCGCAATGGCCTGGGCCAAGTTCATAATCCGGTCTACCTTGTCCCGCATCGTGCCCAATTCTTCTTGAAACGTGACGGTTTCCAATTGGGGTAAATAGCTATCGAGGGGTTCATCACAATCGGCCTGGAAAAAGAAGTTCGCATCCGCCAAACGAGCCCGGATGACTCGGGCATTACCTTCTGCGATTAAGTCAGCTTTTTGGGGGTCGCCGTTGGCAATGGTGATGAAGTGCGGCAAGAGCTGGCCCTGGGCATCATAAATTGGAAAATAGCGTTGGTGGGTCACCATCACTGTTGTAATCACTTCCTTCGGTAGGCGTAAAAACTCGGCTTCAAATTGGCCAATCACCGCCGTCGGAAACTCGACCAACTGCACCACTTCATCGAGGAGATCGGGATAAATTTCCGCCGTTCCCCCCAGGTGTTGGGCCTGGGCTTGAATTTGCTCTAGGATGATTTGCCGCCGTTCCTCGGGATCTACAATAACGGCCGCTGAACGGAGCGCCAGGGTATAGTCTTCGGCTTTCACCAGGGAAACCGGTTCGGGATGCAGAATGCGATGGCCACGAGAGGTGCGGTCACTGGCAAGGGTGTGACTGCCGTTGGTCAAACTTAGGGGTAAAACGTCACCATCGAGGAGGGCCAACAGCCAACGAATCGGCCGGGGAAAACGAAAATCGCCATCACTCCAGCGCATAAAGCGGCGGCCTTCCAGGCCCTGTAACCACTCCAGGGCCTGGTCGGGAAGCAGTTCTTGGGCGGGTTTCCCCGGAATTTGCCGACGCACAAAGACAAACTCTCCCTTATCCGTCGGACGGATTTCCAGGTCAGCCAGGTCAATGCCCTGTTTTTTGGCAAAACCCAGCAGGGCCGGGGTGGGCTGGCCTGCTTTATAAGCCGTGGTCACGGGAGGGCCTTTAATGTCTTCCTCGCGGTCAGGCTGTTGATGGGGCAGGCCAGTGATTAAAACCGCTAAACGCCGGGGCGTTCCAAAGACTTCCACTTTGCTCGGCGTGAGGGAGGCTGCTTCTAAAGCCAGGGGAATGCGGGCCTGCCATTGGGCTAGGGCACTCCTGACAAAATCCGCAGGCAATTCTTCAGTACCGATTTCAAGGAGGAAAGTCTGCAAAGACATAGGATTTGTAGAGTGAAGTGGACGGCGCTAAGGCATTTTAGCAAACCGGGAGTCTCTCAGCTTTCCTCGACCCAGGAATTGGCCTCTTTGGTTAAGACAATTGTTCGAAATGAGTTGACAGGACTCGGAAGTCCAGAACCAGGGCATAGCCCCCGTAGATGGGTGAAGTTCTATCGGCTTCAGAGACAAAGCGTTTTTCAAAGGCGGGATAGTCCAGCGGCCGGGCATAGACAGCGGTGGCCCTCGGCGGCGGATCATTCACAATTTCTAGTACATCGCCAGGGGATAGCGTAGCCGAAAAACTCCCACTCACCGGGGCTGCAAAACTAGTGATGCCGGTTACGGAAAGGATTTTGAGGGCCTTATACTTTTGTCCTTTCTGGGGAGTCATAGGGAATGGTGGGCATAAGGGACGTTTTGGGCTGACGAAAACTATCCCGCTGTTGGAAGAGGATAAAGGCCGCGATTACCATTAAAAAATAGCCAAAGCCTTGCTGTAAATCCTTCGGTTTGAGATAGCGAGACAAGTAGCTTCCCAATAAAATACCCAGGGCCGCCAGAAAACTAAAGGAGACCACCAAAGGGTAGTCTAAATCGACTCGACCCAGATAACCGAGAAAACCCGCCACCGAATTTAAGCTAATAATCAGCAGGGAGGTGCCAATGGCCTCCTTCATCGGGACTTTACCCAATAGAACTAACGCTGGCACAATGGCAAAGCCGCCCCCGACCCCCACCAGGCCGGTCAAAACGCCAATACCCAGGCCCTCGGTTAATAACCATAACCAACAGTAACGACACACGGGCGGCGGATACTGACTCAGGTCAATTTCATCCTCAGGAACCCTGGCATGGGGCTGTCGCGATTTGAGGATCATAAACACTGCCGCCATCAGCATCAGTACGGCAAACAACAAAAGCTGGAAGGTATCGGTCACCCAGGGATAGCTAGCCAGCTTTGCTCCCAGAAAGGCCCCCACCATGGTTGCAGAGCCAAAAATTAAGGCTTTGGGGAGATTAACATGGCCCTTGCGCCAATGGGGAATTACCCCAATCAAGCTGACAACCCCCACAATCACCAGGGTCATGGCCACCGCCGACTTGGTGGGAATGTGGAGTAAATAGACCAGAACCGGCAGGGCCAAAACCGAGCCACCGCCACCAATCAGACCCAAACTTAGGCCAATAACAATCGCCAATAGATAACCAACAAACTGTAACACCATAAATATCGCCTAGAAATCCTCTGGAGTTAAGCCCGTTTTTCTAGCAATACGAGATAGCATTTTGGGGCCAATTTCATCACTATCTCGAAACGCAAAGACATAATCGTCCCAACCCTCTCGACTTAAAACTTTATGGGAGCCTGTTTGGCGTTTGATTTTCCATCCCACTGTCTCCAGGGCCATCAATACTTTCCTTGCTTTTTGTGATGATCACTGCCCCATCTGAGTTGCTCCTAAGCAGCAATAAATCGAAAGGAGTCTGTATCGACTGCAACCTCTCCCTGCTCCAACTTATCCGCCAGCACTCGCAGGGCCAAGGCTTTGACTTTTTGGATAGCGTGCAGTTGACTATCTGCGTAGACGAGAGTCCCAGGAAGTTCTAACACTTCTGCCAACCAACGGCCATCCTCCTCCTGTTCCGTTTCAATGGTGAACTGAGAGAGTAATGATAAGGACATAGATGCTCCCACTAAACCTTATTTATCTTGGCACTTACTTCACTTGATTATAGGGAAGCTTGCCTAAAAGATTGGCCATCATGCAAGTCCCGGAAAGACCAGCAAAAGTCAGGCCCGCGCCGACAAAACCACTCAGCAATAGGAAATAGGGAGAAACCAAGGCCCCCAATATAGTTCCCGTCAATACCAGTGTGCCGGCAATGATTTGCACCTGGCGCATGATGCTGATCGGGGCATTTTTACGTTTAATCGTGGGAAAGCCGGCCTGTTTCCAAGCAGTTAATCCTCCCTGGAGATGTAGGACTCCTTCTTCCCCAAAATTCTGGGCCTGTTTCAACGCTTGGCCAGAGCGATGACTACTTTGACAATACAGAACTAAACTTTTACCAGCGGCCCAGGGGAGTTCCTGGGGCCTGAACTGGGAAAGGGGCATTAACTTCGCATCGGCAATCCGTTCTCCGGCATATTCCAGAGGCTCCCGCACGTCGACAAGAACAACGGAATCCTGCTCGATTAATTGACGAAGGGTTTGGACATCAATGGTTTGGTTAGTAGGCACTTGAATGGAGGTCATAGCGTTGAATGTTATTCAAAAAAGAAGAGAATGACAGTAATCCGGTGAGGTGTTAACGAGCACTGGGAGGAGATTCCGCCACCTTTTGCCATTCCTGGATCAGAAAGTAGGGCACATTCAAAACCGTTGGCTCCAGGTCTTCGAGGGGCAATTGCAATTGCCAGAAATTATTAGCCGGCAGTTGGCTGAGCAGGCCCTGAAAATCGTACTCCCCCACATTCTCGCCAGGGTTATTCTGGCCCAATAGATCCGGCGCTGCTAGGGTAACGGTCTCATCGGCCTTGATGGTTAGCGGGGCCGGGTGCCGAAAATGGGTTACTCCTGGAAAACCTACCAATCGCAGGTGCAGGGCGGATACGGTGTCTGCTTTAACCCGCTTAAAGAAAACCACTTGCCAAGTATGCCCCGTAGAATCCCGTAGGCTTTTGCGAGATTGGTAGAGGTGTTGTCCTGGTGCTTCCGCCATCTCCCGCAGACTGGCCTGGGCCGGTGCGGGGGAAAGGATCAACAAGCTCAAAACCAAACTCGCTAGCAGTAGTCGGGTAAACCATCGCTTAAGCATGAACTTCTACCTGACCACAGACTTGGTTGGCGGGCACGGCTTCCATCATTTTTTGGGGCGGGGGCAGTCTTAAACCCGCCATGAACTCGATGAAATCCTGGCGACTACGCCTGGCTAGGCGGGGATTCCACTGGCGTTCCTCCCAGATGGTCGAAACGGTTTGGCCACGGTAATCATGGCCAGGATAAACCAAGGTATCTCCTGGTAAGGTAAAAAGCCGTTGGGTAATGGCATCGTAGAGGAGGCCGGCATTGCCACTCTGAAAATCGGTGCGACCACAGCCGCGAATCAGTAGGGCATCACCGGTTAAAAGATGGGTTTGATTCACCAGATAGGCCAAATGACTATCGGTATGGCCCGGTGTCGCAATGGCTTTAATCGAAATGTCGCCGATCCAGATTTCTTCATCATCGTGAAGCTGTCGATCCGCACAGGCCACTTCGGCATACTGGGGCACGATGGTTTGACACCCCGTTAAGGCCTTGAGTTGCCCGGCCCCAGTAACGTGATCGGCATGGACATGGGTTTCCAGACAATAGCGCAGGGCCAGGCCCAGTTCCCGCAGTAGGCGAGTGTCCCGTTCTACCTGCTCTAGAACCGCATCCACCAGGGCCGCTTCCCGCGTTTGGATATCGGCGATGAGATAGGTGTAGGTACTGGTGCCTGGATCAAAAAGCTGACGAAAGAGCATAGTCTTTATCCAACCAATTGACTATATGGTAAATCATGGAATTGATTTCTGTCAAGGGTAAGAAGATTAAGGTAGCAACAGCAGTCTAGATTAATGTGCTAGATTCCTCGTACTGCATTGATGGATAGAGAGAATGGACTTCCCAGCAGATCAAGGTTTTGTCGTGGTCGGCGCCTCCAGTGGCTATGTGATGGCGAGTCAGGTAGGAGGTATTGGCGTCATCGGTGGTTTTGGAGGAATTGCTCTGGGGACACCCGTTATCGTCATCAGTGGCGCGATTGTAGGGGCGGCAGTTCAGGGAATTTTAGAAGGAATAGAAAGCGATGATGTCAACATTTTAGGCGTGACAACAGTCGGCTCTGTGTTGGGGGCCGGGTTTTCAGCAGCGGTCGGGAATGTAGGGGTTGGTGTCGCGGGAACCGCTTTTAGCGTCGGCATGGGGACAATGGCTGTAACCGGCGGAATCTTTGCCTTGGGTGTTTATCAGTTGCTCAAAAAATTTGTCCAACAAGACAGTCAAGAATCCATTCAGCAAATTTTTGCCCGAATGGAGGACAAGATTTTAGATCAAGAGTTTTATTATCAAGCAATGCTTGAACTTGACCCCGTACTGGGAGAATTGGCGTGGAAGCAAAAGATAACTGAGCTAGAACTGGAGGAGGAATTACAGCAATTAAAAGCCAATGTACAGAGTAATCTGACAGAGGATAATGACCAAAATTACCAGTGGCAATCATTGGATAATCAGCAGGATCTAGAAAAAATTAAGCAACACCTGAAAACCTATTTACAAAACTCAGATGGTGTTCCTCAGCTACTCTATGATTTAACCGAAGCTAGTCAACCGTTAGGTCAGTTAATAACCCACAAGAGACAAAAACTCCAGTGGCAAGCAAAAACGTTAAGCTATTTTGACTTGCAAGCGATTAGTGCCGTAGCGATCACTAAAAATAATCGTTACTTGTTCAGTGGAGACAGTCGAGGAATGATTAAGCAATGGGACTTAGTCACACACCAGGCAGTCTTTAGTTTTATTGGCAACACAAAAGAAATACAGGCTCTCGTTGTTAGTCCTGACAGTCAAAAGTTATTGGCTGGCGGTTTCCATGGTCATATCAACGCTTGGCATCTTGAAAAGAGAGCCATTTTCCCCGCATTTTATAGTGCGAACTCTGCCCTTAGTCATCAAGGGATTATCAATGCTTTAGCGATCAGTCCCGATGGTCAATGGTTAGCCAGTGGAAGCAGTGATCATAAAATTAAGATTTGGAATACCCTGACTGGCACATGGGAAAGAACTTTAAATGACCATTCTAATAAAGTCACCGTTTTAGCTTTTAATCGTGATGGTCGGCTCTTAGCGAGTGGAAGCGAGGATAATAGTATTTTGCTGTGGGATACTACGAATTATCAGAAGCCCCTACTTCAATTAGACAATCATCATCGGCCAATCACGGGTTTAAAATTTCTTCAGGATTTCCCATTATTAATCAGTAGTGATGTAGCAGGAACAATTCAGATTTTTGACACTGCAAACCAAACTATCCTGAAAACAATCAATAGTCATGAGCCGATCTTTTCCCTAGATGTTAATTCTTCCTTGGGAGTGATCGCAACAGCTAACTATCAAGCAGTTAAACTCTGGGATTTAGAAACTGGGGAATGCCTACAAGCCTTAGCCGGCCGTCATCCTATTACCTTTAGTGAAGATGGTCAAATCTTGGTTAGTGGAAGTCTCCAGCAGAAACCAATGATCAAGCTTTGGCAATGCTCTTTAGATCGTTTTAATCAACCCAATGAAAGTGATGACGTACTTTTTGACTTGTCCCAAGCTTGGTGGCAGATCTTAGGCGTTGATCCCGATGCCGATCCTCAATCTGTAAAACTTGCTTACTATCATTTAGCCAAACAATTTCATCCAGATCAAAATGCTACTCAGGAATCCGTTCAGGCCATGCAAGCTATTAACCATGCCTATCGACAGTTTCGCCAGCAACGAAAGTATTAAAGTAATAATTTGTTAATTTGGGTAAATTCCATCACCAGATTCTGACAACCGGTTAATACCCGTAATACCCGTAACTGAATCTTCTCCAGAGTTTGCTAAGCTTTGTAACTGAACTCTTGCTTTTGGTAACGTTTTCTTCATCTATTCTGCCCATGTCTAATGTTGCTCCTCTCCCTCTTACCTTTGTCTCCCCGGACGTTACCAAAGCTGAACCACTGGCTACAGCAGATTTTGTGCGTCGTCACCTGGGGCCGAATGAAGCGGATCAGGCCAAGATGTTGGCATTTCTAGATCTGGAGAATCTTGATCAACTGGTTCAAAAAACAATTCCCCCCAGTATTGCCCTCCAGCAGCCGCTAGAGCTACCAGCCCCCCAGAGCGAAGCCCAGGCCCTGACGCAGTTAAAAGCCATCGCGGCTCAAAACCAGATTTTTCGTTCCTACCTGGGCCAGGGCTACTACAACACCATCACGCCGCCGGTGATCCAGCGCAACATTTTAGAAAATCCCGGTTGGTACACAGCTTACACCCCTTACCAGGCTGAAATCGCCCAGGGCCGCTTGGAAGCCCTCCTGAACTTCCAGACGATGATCGTCGAATTGACAGGCCTGGAAATTGCCAATGCCTCCTTGCTGGATGAAGGCACGGCGGCGGCGGAGGCCATGAGCTTGAGTTACGGCGTGAGTAAAAGTCAGAGCCACACTTTTTTTGTCTCGGCCCATTGCCATCCCCAGACTCTTGCGGTTCTCCAAACCCGCGCCAATCCCTTGGGCATTGAGTTGCTGATTACCGATCATCGGGAGTTTGATTTTTCTACCCCCATTTTTGGGGCCCTCCTGCAATACCCGGCCACCGATGGTGCGATCTACGATTACCGGGCCTTCATCGACCAGGCCCACCAGCGCCAGGCCCTGGTTACGTTGGCGGCCGATCCCCTCAGCTTGACCCTGCTGACACCGCCGGGGGAATTAGGGGCCGATATTGCCGTCGGCAGTACCCAGCGCTTTGGCGTTCCCCTGGGTTACGGGGGCCCCCATGCGGCCTACTTTGCCACCAAGGAAGCTTATAAACGGCAGATTCCCGGTCGTTTGGTGGGGGTTTCCAAGGATCGTCGCGGTAAACCGGCCCTGCGTCTGGCCCTGCAAACCCGGGAGCAACATATTCGTCGAGAAAAAGCCACCAGTAATATTTGTACGGCACAAGTCTTACTAGCGGTGATGGCGGCGATGTATGGGGTTTACCATGGCCCTGAGGGGTTGCGCCAGATTGCCCAACGCATTCATCACCTGACAGTGCTCTTGGCTACAGGCCTGCAAAAACTGGGCTATGGCCTAGGCCCTGAACCCTATTTTGATACCCTGGCGGTTCAGGTAGGGGAAGATTTGGAGACAATCCAGGCCCGGGCCCTCGACGGTCGCATTAATTTACGTCGCCTGGATACTCACCGCCTGGGGATTAGCCTTGATGAAACCACGACGATTCAGGATGTCGTCGATTTGTGGCAGATTTTTGCCGGTCAGGCCCCACTGCCTTTTACGGCCGAAAGTTTACTGGCTCAGGTTAACCCTGACTTTCCGCTGGCCCTGGCTCGCCAAAGTCCCTTCCTGCAAGACCCGGTGTTTAACCGTTACCACTCGGAAACGGAGCTCCTGCGCTACCTTCATCAATTAGAGAGCAAAGACCTGGCCCTGAATACGGCCATGATTCCCCTCGGTTCCTGCACGATGAAGCTCAACGCAACGGCGGAAATGCTCCCCGTTACCTGGCCCGAATTTAGCCAATTACACCCCTTTGCTCCCCGCGATCAGGCCCGAGGTTATCAGATCCTTTTTCAGCAACTCGAGGCCTGGTTGGCAGAAATTACCGGCTTTGCGGCCATTTCCCTCCAACCCAATGCCGGTTCCCAGGGAGAATACGCCGGCCTGCAGGTCATTTGTCAATACCATCGCAGTCGCGGCCAGGGCCAACGCAACATTTGTCTCATTCCCGAGTCGGCCCATGGCACTAACCCCGCTAGTGCCGTGATGTGCGGCCTTAAGGTGATTGCGGTGAATTGTGATGGTGAGGGCAATATTGACCTGACCGATTTAGCCAGCAAGGCCGAGCAGTACCAAGACACCCTGGCGGCCCTGATGGTCACCTATCCCTCGACCCACGGGGTTTTTGAGGAAAACATTGTCGATATCTGCGCGATCATCCATCGTTACGGCGGCCAAGTATATATGGACGGGGCCAATATGAATGCCCAGGTGGGCCTGTGTCGGCCGGCGGATTTTGGGGCTGATGTGTGTCATTTAAACCTGCACAAGACCTTTTGTATTCCCCATGGGGGCGGGGGGCCGGGGGTCGGCCCGATTGGAGTACAGTCCCATTTGCGTCCTTTCCTACCCCCAACAACATTAAACAGTGAGCCGACAGCGTCCATTGGCCTGGTTTCGGCCGCTCCCTACGGCAGTGCCAGCATTTTGGTAATTTCCTGGATGTATATTGCCCTGATGGGGGCCACTGGCCTGACCCAAGCGACTAAGGTAGCCATTCTCAATGCTAACTACGTGGCCCGGCGTTTACAGGCCTATTACCCAATTCTGTTCCGGGGCCTTCATTCCCTAGTGGCCCACGAATGTATTTTGGATTTGCGGCCCTTGAAAAAACAAGCCGGCATTGAAGTCGATGATGTCGCCAAACGTCTGATGGATTTTGGCTTCCATGCGCCGACGGTTTCCTGGCCGGTGCTGGGCACGATGATGGTGGAACCAACGGAAAGCGAGTCCCTCGCCGAACTCGACCGCTTTTGCGAGGCCATGATCGCCATCTACCACGAGGCCCAGGCTATTGCGGAGGGTAACATTTCCCCCGAGGATAACCCGCTGAAAAATGCCCCCCATACCGCAGAAAGCTTAATTTGCCAGGATTGGAGCCATTCCTACTCCCGAGAACAGGCCGCCTATCCGGCCCCCTGGAGCAAGCAATATAAATTCTGGCCGGCGGTGAGTCGCATTGATAACGCCTACGGCGACCGCCATCTGGTCTGTTCCTGCGAAGGCATGGAGTCCTACCTATCCCAATAGTGTTATCCTTTAAACTTCAAGCTACGTGGGGATTACCCTGGCCTGATACAATCTGTTAGACATGTTACGTTACGTTACACTGGCAAAAGTTTTTAGAGGAATTACCGTCGATGGTTGCCGCACCGGTCAAACAGAAATACGACATTAAAGATATTAATCTGGCTCCCCTAGGCCATCAGCGCATCGAGTGGGCTGGCCGGGAAATGCCCGTACTGAAGCAAATTCGGGAACGCTTTGCCCAAGAAAAACCCTTTGCGGGCCTGCGTCTGGTGGCCTGTTGTCACGTCACCACCGAAACTGCCCACCTGGCCATTGCCCTCAAAGCGGGTGGAGCCGATGCGGTGCTGATTGCCAGTAATCCCCTCTCGACCCAGGACGATGTGGCAGCCTGCCTCGTCGCCAACTACGACATTCCCGTGTTTGCCATCAAGGGCGAAGATAACGATACCTATCACCGCCACGTCCAAACAGCCCTAGACCACCGCCCCAATATCATCATCGACGATGGTAGCGATGTGGTTGCCACCCTGGTGAAAGAACGCCAGCACCAAATTGCGGATCTGATCGGCACCACCGAAGAAACCACCACCGGGATCGTTCGCCTCCAGGCCATGTTTAAGGATGGGGTTCTGAGCTTCCCCGCTATGAACGTCAACGATGCAGACACCAAGCATTTCTTTGATAATCGCTACGGCACCGGCCAATCTACCCTAGATGGCATTATTCGGGCTACCAATATTCTCTTAGCCGGTAAAACCATTGTTGTGGCTGGCTACGGTTGGTGTGGTAAAGGCGTTGCCATGCGGGCCCAGGGCCTGGGGGCCAACGTGATTGTGACCGAAATCAATCCTGTTCCCGCCATTGAGGCCGCCATGGATGGTTTCCGGGTGATGCCCATGGCTGAAGCCGCTAAGGAAGGGGACATTTTCATCACCGTCACCGGCAATAAGCACGTCATCCGGGCCGAGCACTTTGCTTCGATGAAGGATGGGGCCATTGTTTGTAACTCCGGCCACTTTGACATTGAAATCGACCTTAAATCCTTGGCTAGCCAGGCCACAGAGGTCAAAGATGTCCGTAACTTCACCCAGCAGTACACTTTGCCCAGTGGCAAGTCCGTGATTGTGATTGGCGAAGGCCGCCTGGTAAACCTAGCCGCTGCCGAAGGTCATCCCAGCGCCGTGATGGATATGAGCTTTGCCAACCAGGCCCTGGCTTGTGAATACTTGGTGAAAAATAAAGGCCAACTCCAACCCGGCCTGCACTCGATTCCGCGGGAAGTTGACCAGGAAATTGCTCGCCTTAAACTCCAGGCCATGAGCATCCAGATTGATAGCCTAACCCCGGAACAGGTGGAATACATCAACTCCTGGACTTCGGGAACCTAAGGATTTAGGCAATTATTAAAGGGCGGGAGCTTTCCCCCCTTTTTTTGCGCTGAACAGCCTTCAACTTCGCTACTGATACTGAGCGAGGAGAGCAGAGATGCTTAGATTATCTTTGCAACAGCAATAGGTTTTGTTAACACAGTTTTTTGGTACTAAATCCTATGTCTCAATGGCTTGCCGAGTGGATTCCTAACATCATGAACCAGTTGGGGTATTTTGGCATTGCCCTGCTGATGTTTCTGGAAAACCTTTTTCCGCCGATCCCCTCCGAACTGATTATGCCCCTAGCAGGTTTTACCGTTGCCCAGGGCAAGATGGAATTTATGCCCGCGATCCTGGCGGGGGTCTTAGGTACGATTCTAGGGGCCTATCCCTGGTACTACGTCGGCAAGCTCGTCAGTGAAGAACGCCTAGAGCATTTAGCCGACCGCTACGGTAAATGGATTGGCCTAAGCGCCCAGGATATCCACAAGGCCAACCGTTGGTTTAATCGCCATGGCACTAAAGCCGTGTTTTTCTGTCGTCTGGTGCCGGGGGTTCGCACCCTAATTTCCTTACCTGCCGGTATCAATGAAATGCGGCTCTTGCCCTTTACCCTCTACAGCACTCTAGGAACCGCTTTGTGGGTGCTCTTTTTAACCGGCGCTGGTTACAAGCTCGGTGACAACTACGAGTTAGTTGATCAATATTTAGGCCCTGTTTCTAAAATTGTCCTCGTCAGCCTGGTCATTTTTGCTGTGCTTTGGCTGGTACGGAAACAACTACAACGTTCTAGCTAGAAGCCAGGCATGTCTGCGCCAATCCTCACTATGAATTGGGAAAGTCTGAAACAGGCTTTCCATGACTGTCGGGCCCAAACCTTGACTTTATTGGCGGCCATTGAACCTCACTGGTGGTCTTGCCAACTCCATCCCGACTTTAGCCCCATCGGTTGGCACTTTGGCCATATTGCCTTTACGGAAGGATATTGGTTGCTAGAACATTGTCAGGGTCAGGTTCCCCCCCTGGCCCAGTACCGAGACCTCTTTCGTGCCGATGGCCTGCCCAAGGCGGAACGCCAACAATTACCCTCTCCAGAGGGTATCTTCGACTATTTGCAACAGGTTCGAGAACAAGCCCTTAACTACCTAGTCCAAGCTCCCCTCGAAAGTCAGGCCCGGCTCTGGTGGTGGTTAATCCAGCATGAAAGTCAGCACACCGAAACCATTGTTTTTCTGCGTCATCTGGCCCAATACGCTGTCAAAAATCCTACGGCCTCGACAAATCTAGACTGGCCAGCCCCACCCCTGACCCCTTTGGTGGAAATTTCGGCGGGTAGCTTTGAAATGGGCAGTAATGCCCTGGTAGCCCAGGACAACGAACGGCCAGCTCACGCTGTTTTTCTAGAGACTTACGGGCTAGAACAACATCCCGTTACCCAAGGCCAGTATCAGCAATTTATTCAAGCCGGAGGCTACCAAACTCCTGACTATTGGAGCCCCGAGGGCTGGCAATGGCGACAGGGCCAGGAAATCCATTGTCCTTTGTACTGGCAACCCCAGTCGGCCGCCTGGCACCATCCTGTTTATGGGGTCAGCTACTACGAAGCCCAGGCCTACGCCAACTTTGTGGGGCGGCGACTACCGACGGAGGCTGAATGGGAAAAAGCAGCCCGTTGGCCCACCGCTTTGGAAATTTCAGCCAAGGAACAATCGTCTATCCCCAGTTCAAACCTGGGTAACTTTAACCAATGGCAACGCCAGACAACGCCGGTGGGTCATTTTCCCCAGGGCCGGAGTCTGGCGGGTTGTGATGACCTCGTGGGGAATGTTTGGGAATGGACGAGTTCTTTGTTTACCCCCTATCCTGGCTTTGAGTCCTATCCCTACCCCGGCTACTCCCAGGCCTACTTTGACCAGCAACACTACGTTCTGCGGGGGGGCAGTTGGGCCACCCGGCCCTGGGCCCTGCGGGCCAGCTTTCGCAATTGGTATCATCCTTGGGTACGGCAAATTTTGGCGGGTTTCCGCTGTGCTGTTTAGTCAAAAAATCTGCGATGAACGTCATGCTGAAGACTGCTTTTTCCTTCGCCTTTGGTTGCGGCATGAGTATAATGCTTCCCTGTTGGGCCCAGACCGAGGGCCGTCTTTTTTTGGCCTATCCGCCGGATCAGCATCAAACCCAGGCTAGTCAAATCTTTTTTATCGGCTCGGCGCCTCCTAACGCAGAGGTCACTATCAATGGCCAGAGGATTGATCGCAGTCCTGCCGGCTATTTTGCGCCCTCCTTTCCCCTACAACTGGGAGAAAATCGTTTTTTGCTCCGCTACCAAGGCCAGGAAATTCGACGCACCATCACCCGCCGCAGTGACCAGCCGCTCCTAACGCCTGGTTCCATTTTTATTCCGGCATCCTTAACCCCAGCCCAGGATATGGCGCGATTACCCGGAGAAGCGATTTGCTTTTCAGTGCTTGCGGTACCCCAGGCCAAAGTGACGGTGAAGCTCGGACAACAATTGATTCCCCTCTCCAGCCAAGGGCCAGCCGTACAATTACCAACCAATGCGGCCCTGCTTAACGGTGATAATCAGCCCCAAGTTAATTCCCTGGATAAATATCAAGGCTGTACAACTTTTTTACAGTCGGGTTCTTTAGGCCAACCCCAGTTTCAAGTGCAGGCCCTGGGCCGAACCCAGGCAGGATCAGCCGTTGGCCGTATTACGCTCCTGGATCAAGGCCCTAGCGCTCTGTCGCACACCGAAGTCATGGCCGTGACCAGCGAGGCGGGAGTCACCCGCACCGGGCCAGGGAGTGACTATTCTCGCCTAACGCCCTTGCCCAAGGGCACTCAGGCCAGCGTTACCGGTGCAGAAGGAGATTGGCTTCGCTTAGACTATGGGGCCTGGATTCATCGCTCAGAAACCCGCTCCCTAGGGAATAAAGTTCTCCCTCGTTCTGTGATCCGTAGCGTGGCTTATCGCCGCCTAGCCGATGCCACAGAATTACGCTTTCCCCTAGAAGTTCCCGTCCCCATTACCCTTGAGCTGGGCCTCGACCAACTTCAATTAACGTTGCATAACACCACGGCCCAAACCGATACGATCCGCCTGGATGCTGAAGATCCGGTGCTGAAATTGCTGACGTGGCAACAGGTCAATCCTCAACAAATCACCTATACTCTGAAATTTAAAAGCCAACAGCAGTGGGGTTACGATCTCCGCTACGAAGGTACGACCCTCGTTTTATCTCTACGACATCCCCCGGTTTTGAGTCCGACCCAGGGAAATCTCCGGGGTATCAAAATTCTTCTTGATCCGGGCCATGGCGGCTCGGAATTGGGGTCAGTCGGCCCCAATGGCTATCCCGAAAAGGCAATTAATTTATTAATCAGTCAAAATCTGGCCAAAACTTTACGGCAACGGGGCGCAACCGTTTACTTGACCCGCGAGAATGACCAGGCCGTTTCCCTGGCTGAGCGAGTGCGTCAAATCAATACCCTAAAACCTAACATTGCCCTTTCCATCCATTACAATGCCCTCCCCGATGGCGGCGATGCCCTCAATACCCAAGGGATTAGTGCCTTTTGGTACCAACCCCAAGCCCAACCCCTGGCCGCTTTTCTTCAACAGGAGCTGGTCAAGCGCTTAAATCGCTCTTCCTACGGCTTGTACTGGAATAATCTAGCCCTGACCCGGCCCTACAGTACGCCGAGTGTGTTGCTGGAACTGGGTTTTATGATTAATCCCCAGGAATTTGAATGGATTACTGATCCCCAGGCCCAGGGCCAACTCGTCCAGGCCCTGGCTGATAGTCTGAGCGCCTGGTTTTTTCAGCAAGCGGCTAGTCAGCGGCCCCTAGAGACCCGTTAGCCAAAATTCCTTGCCGAATTCCCTGGCCCTCGTTAGACTACTTCAAAATATCCTCACTTTCGTTGGATAATGAAAAGAACTTGACTCTGTTGGCCGGACGTTATTTAACGCCCCAACGACGACAGCAGTTCTACCGATAACCTAAACCATTCATTAAAAAAGCGTCTCTAAAGACACTAAATTGTCCGTTATTAGAAGGAGCGTCAATGGGACTACCTTGGTATCGAGTTCATACCGTCGTTCTGAATGATCCAGGACGACTGATTTCTGTTCACCTGATGCACACCGCACTGGTTGCCGGCTGGGCAGGTTCTATGGCTCTCTATGAGCTAGCTATTTTTGACCCCAGTGACCCCGTGTTAAATCCCATGTGGCGTCAAGGGATGTTTGTTCTTCCTTTCATGGCTCGCCTCGGGGTGACCTCTTCCTGGGGGGGCTGGAGTGTGACGGGAGAAACCGGTGTTGATCCTGGCTTCTGGTCCTTTGAAGGCGTTGCCGCAGCCCACATTATTCTCTCGGGCTTACTTTTCCTAGCCGCCGTTTGGCACTGGGTATTCTGGGATTTGGAATTATTCGTTGATCCCCGTACGGGTGAAGCCGCCTTGGATCTGCCCAAAATGTTTGGGATTCACCTGTTCTTGTCTGGTCTTCTCTGCTTTGGCTTTGGGGCCTTCCACCTCACCGGTGTCTGGGGGCCAGGCATGTGGGTTTCCGATCCCTACGGCTTAACGGGCCATGTCCAACCCGTAGCACCAGAATGGGGCCCTGCCGGTTTTAACCCCTTTAATCCAGGTGGGGTTGTTGCCCACCACATTGCCGCTGGGATTGTCGGGATTATTGCCGGTCTGTTCCACCTCACGGTTCGTCCGCCGGAGCGCCTCTACAAGGCCCTGCGGATGGGAAATATCGAAACGGTTCTGTCTAGCAGTATTGCCGCCGTCTTCTTTGCCGCCTTTGTTGTAGCGGGAACCATGTGGTACGGTAACGCCACCACTCCCATCGAACTCTTTGGCCCTACCCGTTACCAGTGGGATAAAGGCTACTTCCAGGAAGAAATTCAGCGTCGGGTTGAAGCACAGGTAGCCGATGGCTCGTCCCTCTCCGAAGCCTGGTCTAATATTCCTGAAAAACTCGCTTTCTATGACTACGTCGGTAACAGCCCTGCGAAAGGCGGTCTCTTCCGTACCGGGGCCATGGATAGTGGCGATGGTATTGCCAAAACCTGGCTGGGTCACCCCGTCTTCAAGGATAAAGAGGGCCGTGTCCTGACCGTGCGTCGGATGCCTAACTTCTTTGAAACCTTCCCCGTGGTCATGACTGATGAGGAAGGCATTGTCCGGGCGGATATCCCCTTCCGTCGGGCAGAATCTAAGTTTAGTGTGGAGCAGACGGGCGTTACCGTTAGCTTCTACGGCGGTGAATTGGACGGAAAAGTCTTTACCGATGCGGCTTCAGTCAAACAGTTTGCCCGGAAAGCGCAGTTGGGTGAACCCTTTACCTTCGATACTGAAACCCTCAACTCTGATGGGGTATTCCGCACCAGTCCCCGTGGTTGGTTCACCTTTGGCCACGCCGTATTTGCCCTCCTCTTCTTCTTTGGCCATATTTGGCACGGTTCCCGGACACTCTTCCGCGATGTATTTGCTGGGGTTGATCCTGAACTGTCTGAAGAGCAAGTGGAATGGGGTCTTTACGCCAAGGTGGGTGACTTGACCACCCGTAAAGAAGCCTAAATTTAGGCCCTTGAGCGTTACTTAGCCCTAAGTCGCTTGTTGTTTTAATCTTTTTAAGATAGTAGTTACGGCTACTATCTTTCTTTTTTAGGAACGGTTAATTAAGGGGCCGTTTCTTTTTCCTGGTAGCCCATGCCATTGGCCGCCGCATAGCGATCCATAAACCGCATAAACCGATCCCAATGATCGGCTTCAACCAGTTCAAAGGTGCATTGGGCCCCCCGAATGTCATCGCCATCGTCACCACCAAAAATAAACTTGACCGAAGATGGTTCTACGGTGATGATGCCCTCTTCATCAGTGAGGCGCAGGTGACCGTTAAATTTTTGGGTAAAGCTCTGGAATTTCTCGATGGCCTGGAGGGTTTTAAAGGTCATGACCACCGTGCGTTGGCCGGTCTTTTGATTGCGGCGCAAACTGACATTGCTCAGATCTTCAGCCAGGCCTTCAAAAAATTCAATAGTGGGAGTTAGAGTCGCCATAATTGATACCTCAAGGGGGATACTTTCATCATAGCGAGGCTGGAGAAATAAAGAACAAGTGTTTGGATAATGTTACAGATCACGGTGCTGAAATGGCTTGGCCTGGGCACCGCTGTAGGTTGCGACAATGTGACCCTGGCCTCGGAGTTGGTATTTATAAGTAACCAGGCCCTCTAGGCCAACGGGGCCGCGGGGGGGCATTTTTTGAGTGCTGATGCCCACTTCTGCGCCGAAGCCGTAGCGAAACCCATCGGCAAAACGAGTACTGCAATTGTGATAAACGCCTGCCGCGTCTACCTGATCCAGAAAGGCCTGGGCCACTACGAGATCCTCGGTAATAATGCCATCAGTGTGCTTAGATCCGTAGGTATTAATGTGTTTGATGGCGGCCTCTAGGGAGTCCACCACTTTAATGGCCAAGATCAAGTCACTGTACTCCGTGCGCCAATCCGCTTCCGTGGCGGGGTCACAGGCAATCAGGGCCTGGGTTGCGGCATCCCCCCGAAGAACCACACCCTTGGCCTGGAGAGCGTCAGCGAGGGTCGGTAGGATCTGGGGCGCAATAGCCTGGTGAACCAGGAGGGTTTCAATGGCGTTACAGGCCGCTGGATATTGGGTTTTCGCATCCACCGTGACAGCAATGGCCTGGGGAACATCTGCGGCTTGGTCCAGGTAGAGATGACAAATACCATCGGCATGGCCCAGGACGGGAATCTGCGTATTTTGCTGAATGTAGCGGACAAATTCGTTGGAACCCCGGGGAATAATCAAATCCAAGTATTGGTCTAATTCCAGAAGGGCCCGAATCTCCTCGCGGGTTGTGAGCAGTTGCACCACTTCCGGCGAGACTGCGGTACTCGCCAGGGCCTGTTTAATCACCTGGGTCAAGACTTGGCAGGAATGGGTTGCTTCCTTGCCGCCTTTGAGAATCACACCATTGCCGGACTTGAGGGCCAGACTGGTGATCTGGATTAAGGCCTCAGGACGCGCTTCAAAAATAACCCCCACAACTCCGAGGGGACAGGCTACCCGCTTGAGAATCAGACCCTCATCCAATTGTCGGTGCAGACTGACTTCCCCCAGGGGATCGGCTAGATCCTGTACCTCTTTAACCCCTGTAATCGTTGCTTGGAGCTTGCTACCGCTCAGTTTTAAACGGTCGTAGAGGGGTTTGGCAATTCCCATCTCGAGGGCCTGGTGACAATCTGCTTCGTTGGCGGCCAAAATCTCCGGTGTGGCTTGGGCTAGGGCCTCGGCAACGGTGGCAAGGGCCTGATTCCGCTCAGCCAGGGGCAGTATTCCGAGGGACAAGGCTCCTTGGCGACAGGATTGGGCAAGGGTCAGCAGGGTGTTGGAGGACATGGATCTGGCGAGCAAATAGCAACAATAAAGTCTGTTTTCTATTATGGGCCGAGGCGGGCCCCTGCTTAGGGGGAGCAGGAAGGGATGGGGGCTCTCGACAGTAAGCTCTTGCTTTTATTCAATGCCTGGGTCTGATCGTCTGGGAACCGGGAAATTTTTCGCTATACTGACCAAGTCCTTGCCCTCAGCCGCTGGAATGACCGCCTCAGATTGCTTTAATTATCTTCTTCCCTCAGCCTGGATACTCGTTTTGGTGGATTGCCCTGGGAGTCAGGGCATTTATACCTATGTCTCTCCTCCAGAACTCGGCCTGGAAGTCGGAGATATTGTCAGCGTTCCCTTTGGGGCCCAGATTCGGGGGGGAATCGTGGTGCAGTCTCTAACGGAATTACCGGCGGATCTAAGTCCTGAGCAAATTCGCCCGGTTGAGGAGCGGGTGGTTTCCGGGTTTTTTTCGCCTCAATTTTGGCAACTTCTCCAGTGGGTTGCTGACTACTACTGCACCGAGTTAATGGCGGTGATTCGTCTGGCCCTGCCGCCGGGTCTTTTGGAGCGTTCCCAACGCCGCATTCGCCTCACCCCCCAGGGCCAGGCCCAGGCACCGACGGGCTGTTCCCCCAAGGCCCAACCCCTGTTGCGACTCCTCCAGCAAGCCAAAACCGGCGACTATAGCTACCGCTATCTCCAGCAACAACTGAAATCCCTCCTCCGCCCCGGTCTTCAGGAGTTGCTCCGTGGGGGTTGGGCGGAAAGTTATCTAGAACCGCCCCAGGCCCTGCGCCCCAAGCAACAAAAAATAGTTACCCTTGTCCAGGCCAATAGCTCTGAGACCCTGACAGCAAAACAACGGGATGTTCTCGAAATTCTGCGTCGTCAGGGCGGTGAACTTTGGCTCAGTGAACTGGTTCAGCAAAGCCGCTGTAGTGATGCGGTGGTGACCGCCTTAGCGACCAAGGGCCTGGTGACCATTACCGTCCGTGAACGCCTCCGTCTTCTGCATCAGCCCACCATTGACCGTGACCAACCCCGTTGCTTAACCGCTGATCAGCAAGCGGCCCTGGCCCACATTCAGGCCCTGCGAGGCTATCACACCGTCCTCCTGCATGGGGTGACCGGTTCGGGTAAAACCGAGGTTTACCTCCAGGCCATTGCCCCGATTCTTCAGGCCCATCAATCCGCCTTGGTTCTGGTGCCGGAAATTGGCCTAACTCCCCAGCTTACCGATCAGTTTCGGGCCCGTTTTGGGGATTGCGTGGCGGTTTACCACAGTGCCCTGAGCGAGGGGGAACGCTACGACACCTGGCGACAGATGTTACTGGGCCAGGCCCAGATCGTGATCGGCACTCGTTCTGCTGTCTTTGTTCCCCTCTTGAATCTGGGGCTGATCATCCTGGACGAAGAGCACGACAGTAGTTTTAAGCAAACCCAAATGGCCCCCACCTACCATGCCCGACGGGTGGCCCAGTACCGGGCCCAGTTAGAACAATGTCCCTTAATTCTCGGCTCGGCAACCCCAGCCCTAGAAACCTGGGCCCAACGCCAAAGTGCAACTTCTCATTATCATTATCTGAGTTTACCGAACCGCATCCAGGCGCGCCCCCTTCCTCCAGTGACCCTGGTGGATATGCGGGAGGAGCTTAAAACCGGCAATCGTTCCATTTTCAGTCGCCCCCTCCAGGCGGCCCTCACCCAACTTCCCCTCGAGCATCAGCAGGCGATTCTGTTTATTAATCGTCGGGGTCATAGCACCTTCGTGTCCTGTCGCAGTTGCGGCGCCGTGCTGGAATGTCCCCATTGCGACGTTTCTTTGTCCTACCACTACACCCATGATGGCGCGGCGCAACGCCTACGCTGTCATTACTGCAACTATAGCCAAGACCAGCCCCAGGTCTGTCCCCAATGTCAATCGTCCTACCTGAAGTTTTTTGGCAGTGGCACCCAGAAAGTCACCCAGGCCCTGACGGCGGAATTTCCCCATCTGCGTTGGCTCCGGTTTGACAGTGATACCACTCGCCGTAAAGGGGAACACCGTCGCTTGCTCACCGCCTTTCGCGAGGGCCAGGCGGATGTCCTGGTGGGCACCCAGATGCTGACCAAGGGCTTGGATTTAGCCCAAGTGACCCTGGTGGGAGTCATCGCTGCCGATAGCCTCCTTAACTTGGCGGATTATCGTTCCGCCGAACGGGCCTTTCAAACCCTGACCCAGGTGGCCGGTCGGGCCGGCCGGGGAGATAACCCCGGTGCTGTGATCCTCCAGACCTACATGCCCGAGCATCCCGTCCTCAAAGCGGTCCAAACTCACGATTATCAGCAGTTTGTGGCCCAGGAATTGCCCCAACGCCAGGCCCTGAACTATCCGCCCTACGGCCGACTCCTCCTTCTGCGTTTCTCGGGAACTAACGAATCCCAGGTCTGTGCAACCGCCCAAGGCATTGCGGACGTTTGTCGCCAATCCCTCGGCCCCAGCATTGACATCCTTGGCCCGGCCCCCGCCAGTATCCTGCGGGTTGCCGATCGTTTTCGTTGGCAAATCCTGCTCAAAATGCCATCCCATCAGGCCTGGAAGCCGGACTTGGCCCGCTGGCAATCCCTGTGTCCTTCTGGTGTTAGTCTCCACCTGGATATTGACCCCCTGTCCATTGACTAAATTGTGACCACCAGAAACTTGGCTACAATGGCCCTGACTGCCTATCTGCGCTCTTTAGGCGTTAATCCTGATGACATTCCTCCGGTTTAGACCGATGCCCCTATCGTTACTCGAACGTTTTCAGGCAAGCCTGTTGGGCAGCACACTTTTTTTAGCCCAAGGAGATAGAGAAGCCCTACCTGCCTGGATTGAGTGCCTGGAGCGGTTTGACCGGGAAAGCTTATTTCAACGGAGTGGTTCCTTAGTCTTAGTCCATCCTACGGAACCCTCCTGGCCAGACTTGCTTAACTGGTTATTGTTATCCCTGCTCTACCACGACGAGCCTTTAGCCGCCCCGGCCCTGGGTCAACTAGAGCCCCTAACGTACAAGGCCTGGCAAGACTGGTGTCAAACCCTGGCGATCATCCTAAGGGGCCAACGGATTCCGGCCCAATACCCAGGGCCTTTATCATTACCGTGGCTAGAAACGCCGCCAACCGTCACGACCGTTCCTCAACAGCTACCGCGGCGAGACTCTTCGCCAATTAATAGGATCGATGCCCCGGCCTGGCTCGCTATCGTATTATCCGCCTGCTATTACTGGGCCGATACCCCTAGTCAGGTTGTTCTGAGTGCTCATCGTGTCCAACAACAGCAGTCTGCTTTCGTTCCTCTCCTAACGGGGGCCTTAAGTGGCGCCTACAATGGCCTGGCAATGCTCTCGGCCTGGCCTGGCTCCCTCCCCATAAGCTCCTCCCTACGCTTTTTATTGTACGAAGTAGGAATTGACCTCTTTCGTTGCTGGAGTGGTGCCCTCTGTTCCAAGTCTTGTTTTGAGCCGGGCCTGGCGATTACTAGCCCCCTCGTCATGCAAGCTCGCCCTAGTCTAAAATTATTGTCTCAGGCTCAGTACTGGATTGATCCTTTGCAAAAATCTTGAGGAGTGTGTGTCGATTAGTCTTTGGTCTTTTGCTTCCCCCCTTTCATGAAACGACTCTCCGTCTTATATCAATATCTGCAATCCTGGTACCGTCGGGTTGGCCCTGAAAGTCCTCCGCTAAGCCAGGTTCTGCCACGGACATTCTCCTCCCAGGCCAAAGGTACATCCGGTCGATGGTCTTTCTGGCATCGACTCTACGCCTCGAGAACCATTCGTTGGGTTCACCCACCTATTATGTTTGGGGTGACGGTCATTGCCCTAACTAGCGTAGTAGGCTATCGCTACTATAATCAGCCCCAACTCGGGGTCGGCAGTCGGGCCCCCTCCACCATTTATGCTCCAGCAGACGGTGAATTTTTAGATGGAAAAACCACGGAGGAACGCCGTAAGGAAGTCCGGACAGGGATTGTTCCTCGTCTTCAGCGAGAAGAACAACTTACCGCCACTATCCACCAAAATACCAATCAAGTCCTCGCCCATATTGACCAGTTCCGCCGCCTTGGCGCTCCTTTCCCCTACCTCAGTATCCAGACTTTAAATTTATTACAGCAACAGTATCTCCGGAGTTGTCCAGAATCAGAATGGCAAACATTGAAACAGGCCCTGTCTTTGGGAGAGCCTGCCCAGAATATGCCATCAAATTTAGCTAGCCTATACCAGGCACTCCAGGAAACGACGGCAACCCTTTCCTCTGCCCAGCGCCAGGCCCTAGTGCAAGCAATCGAGAAAGCACGGCAACGCTACGCCCTCGCCCAGAAGCCTTTAGAGGCGGACAATTTAGCCCTGCTGTCCCCCAAGACTCTGGTCACCGCTCTCACTATCAAGCCATCCCTCTGGACAACGATTCAAGCAGATATCCGACAGGCCCAAGAGCGAATGTTAACCCAGGGTCTACCGGGGGGAATTTCTCGTACTCTGCTCCAGGAAACCATCCAAGCCAATCTTTCGGGCACTCAGTCTCGGGAAGCCAAACAGGTGGCTGAAGAAATTTTGTTCGTCCTCCTACAAGATCAGTACAATCTTGTAATTGATACGGAGGCAACGAAGCGCCAAGCGGAAAGGGCCGCCCAGGCCGTCCAACCCATTGTCGTTACAACTAAGCAAGGAGAGGTCATTATCCAGGCTGGCCAAGTGATTGAGCAGCCTCAATTTGTCCTACTGGATGGTTTTGGCCTGAGTCAGCGAGGGATTAATTGGTCAGGACTGCTCCAGACAGCGGGAGTAACAACAGGAGTGGTGTTAATCTTTGGGGCCTTAACTCGGATAATCCATCGTCCTTTGCGACGACGAGACCATATCCTGTTACTGGCTCTGAGTTTGACAGGCCCTGCCTCCGCCCTGATCGATCCTTACTACATGACCCTGCCGGCTATTGGTCTCCTGGGTAGTAGCTACTATGGCCCGACCCTGGCTATTGCCCACGTGCTGCTGGTGGGGGGGATGACCGGCTATGCCCTGGCTGCTCCCTCGGAAACCACCACTGATACCATCAACTGGGAATACTTAATCGCTGGTATGGCAGCGGGGGTTTTGGCCGGTAGCTTGGCCGGTCGGCTACGTTCCCGTGATGAATTGGCCCGCCTCGGTGTGGGCGTAGGTTTAGTACAGGGAGGGGTCTATCTCATCGGTTATTTGATACTGAGTGCGACTCCCACCACTGTCTGGTATGCTCTCCTCCCCGGTGCCTTGATTTACGGGAGTCTGGGGACGCTGTGGATTGTGGTGGCCATTGGGATTTCTCCCTACCTCGAACGTTTCTTTGATGTGGTTACGCCGATTCGTTTAGTAGAACTCAGTAACCCTAACTGTCCTCTCCTACAACGCCTGGCCAAGGAGGCCCCCGGCACCTTTCAACACACTCTCTTTGTGGCTTGCCTAGCGGAATCGGCAGCTCGAGAACTGCGCTGTAATGTGGAACTGGTGAGGGCCGGAACCCTGTACCATGATATTGGTAAAATGCACGACCCTCTAGGATTTATCGAGAACCAAATGGGCGGCCCCAACAAGCACGACCTCATTGCCAATCCCCAGCAGAGCACTCAAATTATTAAGGCTCACGTTTCCGAGGGCCTAGAAATGGCGCGTAAGTACGGATTGCCTAAAGTAGTACGGGATTTCATTCCAGAGCATCAGGGCACCATGCTCATTTCCTATTTTTATCACCAGGCTAAGGAAAAAGCTGCTCTCCAGGGCGCGGAGGCTGAGGCCATTCTTGAGGCCGATTTTCGCTACGATGGCCCCATTCCCCAGTCCCGTGAAACCGGAATTGTCATGCTGGCGGATAGCTCAGAGGCGGCCCTGCGTTCCCTGAAGGATGCTAATCCAGAAGTAGCCTTGGCCATGGTTAACCGAATTTTTAAAGCCCGTTGGCGAGACAATCAACTTCAAAACAGTGGTTTGAAGTACGAAGAATTACCGATTATTGCTGAAGTGTTTGTCCGGGTCTGGCAACAGTTTCATCACCAGCGCATTATGTATCCTCAAGCGGCCCTGGAGACCCCAGCCGTGGCTTCGCCCTCCATCCATCCGGCCCATTAAGGTCCTGGGGCCAATCCCAAACGAGTCTGAAAATCTGCAATCGTCAGGGCCAGGCCTTGATCTAGGGGAATAGTCGGTTCCCAACTCAGATAGGTTTTGGCGAGCGTAATATCCGGTTGACGTTGTTTGGGGTCATCGCTGGGCAGGGGTTTGTAGACCAATTCAGCGTTGGGATTGATCAGCGTTTGAATTTTTTGCGCCAATTCTAAAATGCTGTACTCGCCGGGATTGCCTAAATTAATCGGGCCTGTCTGTTCTCCATTCATTAAACGCATCAGTCCCTCGACTAAATCCGACACATAGCAAAAGCTACGGGTTTGGGAGCCATCTCCATAGACCGTGAGGGGCGTTCCCCGCAGGGCCTGGGCAATAAAATTACTCACCACTCGGCCATCATTTTCCAACATACGTGGCCCATAGGTGTTGAAGATGCGTGCAACGCGAATGTCCAGGTCATGTTCCCGATGGTAGTCAAAGGCAAGGGTTTCAGCCATTCGCTTGCCTTCATCGTAACAACTGCGGATCCCAATGCAATTCACATTGCCCCGATAGGTTTCTGGTTGGGGATGCACATCGGGATCGCCATAGACTTCAGAGGTCGAAGCCAACAAAAAGCGGGCCTTGACCCGTTTGGCTAAACCCAGCATATTCAAGGTGCCGATAACGTTGGTTTTCACTGTTTTAATAGCATTGAACTGGTAATGGACTGGTGAGGCGGGACAGGCGAGATGATAAACCTGATCAACTTCCAGGCGAATGGGTTCGGTAATGTCGTGGCGGATCAGTTCAAAGCGGGGATGCCCCAACCAGTGACTAATATTCTGTTTACTGCCGGTATAAAAATTGTCCAAGCACAAAATTTCGTGGCCCTCGGCCATCAAACGGTCAATCAAATGGGAGCCAATAAAACCAGCGCCGCCCGTTACCAAAATCCTCATAATGCCCCCGACAGTGACGTTGTGCGAACAATGCTCCGCTGATTGTATCAAGAATTGCTCTAGGAAAGCCGGATAAACCGTAGCCACCCGAATCCTTTGCTGAGGGGGGATTGCCGCCGTGAGAGACTGCGCTGGAGTTGTCGTCTTTGTTGTTCTAAATGCGCCAGGTTTTGGCTCTGACCACCGTAGTAGCCAGCGATGTAGGCCTGGGTAATTTCCATCACCAGGGCCCATTGTTCCGGCGTCAGGTCTGCTTGCAAGCATTGCCCATATTCCCAGGGAGTTTGGCTAGGACTTTTCCGGGGATAGCCCTGGGCCGCTAGGTTGAGCAGCAGGAGAGAATAGCAACGCACCAAGGGAGGGAACTGGGCCAAACGTCGTTGTTGTAACCAGCGCCGGGCCTGTTGCCCACCCAACCAGGCCAGTAACCCCATGCCACTGACCAACATCAGGCCCACAATCGCGCCCAAGAAACTACCGGACACCAATTGCCAGAACCACTGGACAACTTTGAGTAAGCTTTCGACGACATTCGTCCAGACTAAACTAACGAAGTTTGTTACTGGCGAAGGCAACCACCCCGCAACCCATTGCCAAAATTGCTTTAGGACGCTAAAAGTTTCACTTTCTTCGATGGAAGGAGGATAGAGGTCATGGCCAGGAATGGGGTCAAAGGTAAACCAACCATAGCTCGGAAAATAAACCTCAGTGAGACCATAGGCATCGGTATTATGCACCAAATAGTAGCCAGTAAAGGGATTAAACTGCCCCGGAGCAAAGCCGACGGTGAAGCGAGCTGGAATATCGAGGGAACGGAGCATTACCGTCAGGACGGTCGAGAAATGATCAGGATAGCCCCCCTGATATTTGAACAAAAAGGCCTCAACTAAATCTTCGCCAGGTTCTAGAAAGGGAATATCCGTCCTCACACGATAATGTTGTTTCAGGGCCTGGGCTAAGTAAAGAGAAATTTCATAAACGGAATTGAGAGGCCGGGGAGATTTTTGCAGAAGAGCCTGAGCCTGTTGCTGCACCTTGGCCTTGAGGTCAGGGGGCACTTGTCGGTAGCGGTCGAGTACAGAACTATAGCGAACCGGAGCCTGACGTAGGCGGGTTCTATCTCGAAAGGGAACCTCGGAAATGACCGTATAGGTTAATCCTTCTACCAAACCAACGGGGGCACGGAGACTGCCATTACGGTCGAGGGCCACTTCTTTGGTGGGGAAATAAAGATAACGAGCCGAGTAAAGATTGGGGATAACGTTCGGCAGATCCATGACTGCGGTGTAGGTCTGGATCACTTTTTTCGTCTCTAACTGGCTAAAGTCTCCTTCAAGATTAAAGCGATAGGACCAGTCTGGGCGCTGGAGGGTCGCCAGATCATCGCCGTTGCTAATTTCCCAACCCTGGCCAGTGTAATGGTCAAAAGCCAAGGCCCGCCAAAACCCTTCCGCCTGAGAACGTACCCGCAGGACCAACTGCTTCTTCATTTCGCCCCGTAGATTTTGGTTAATGCGATTGTTGAAGCCGTAGTAAAAGGTGTCATCCAGAGGGCCAGCCCCTTCCACCGGACTAGTCCCCTGGCCACTTCCCTGGCCTGCTCGTCCTGGATTCACGTAGCCGGGATTAACAATACCGCGGTTTTGGGGATCAAATTCTTGATTTTTGGTGGATTCGGGGGCGTTGACGGGAAACGTCTGGAGTTGATAACTGGGTAGACGAGGAATCAGGATAAAGATCAACAAACCAAGGAGCAAAGTGAGGCCCAAGAGGGTGACTAATCGAGTGGGAATGAGGGGAAAATCGGGACGACGAAAAGTAGTTGGAGCCTCTGTTCGTCGGGTAAACCAGCCGAAATAGGGGTCAAGAGCGGCCAGGCCAAGGCGAGAGCGATAGTCTAGAACCAGAGTCGGCAGGGCTACGCCTAGAAAAACAATTAACCAGGGGGCAAAAGCCATATCTTGGGAAATGGTTCCTGCCACTCCCAATAAAATTAGACCAATTGCCATGGAATAGCCCAGGTCTTTACGGCGGGGTAGGTCAAAACTGTGAAGAACCTGTAACTGCACCAAGAGTCCGGCAAGGGTAATGCGGCTATCCCCGAAATTCACCACCAGATTATTGAGAAAAATCAACAGCACTCCCAGCATTGCAATGGCCAAGCTGAACTTGAGGGCCACATTACGGTGTTTACGCCTGCGCCAACTCCAATAGGCCCCTACCCCACCGAGGGGAATCGCCCAGAGGCTCCAGGTCGTTTGGGCGGCCACATCGGTCGCAACAATCCCAATACTGACCAGAACTTGGACGAGAACTCGCAATAAAATCGATTCTTCTGTAGCCGGAAGGGGAGCAGTCTCCCAATGCTTTTGCCAACGCTTGACCCAGTTCGGTTTAGTAGAGGAGAGTGCCATGGTGGTTCTGAGCAGATTCTTCCCCAGCTTATCATCTAGATTTTGGCCCAGGGCGGGCTCCCATCCCTCTAACTAATGTTAATAGTCAACGATGGGAATCCATTCGTAACTGTTGATAATGCCCTGGAAATAGTCATTGATTGTATCCCGAGGATAGGGAACTACCCCAGCGTCGCCGAACCATTTTTCGTAGAGATTAACGGCGGTCATTTGGTCACTGACAACGCCTTCCATGTACTGTAAAAGCGCGTAATTAACCAGATGGCGCCAATCGGAGTCGTCTTTAGGGAGGGAACAGGCGTAGGCTTCGTACTGGTAGGGAAAGGCCGGCGTCACCACCCAGGCTTGGGGATTTTTGGCCCGCTGGCGTAGGCCTTCTAGAACAATACCATCGCCTGCCAAGGCATCAATTTCACCGGCTTCGAGTTTCCACAACCCATCCGCTTGGTCTTTAACGGGGATGAGTTTCGCCGCGGGTTGAACCACTTGCATGGCCCGCTCATTGGTGGTGTTTACAATAACGCCAATGTTTTTCCCCGCTAAGGATTCAGCCGATTCTAGCCCACTCTGGGGCCGGGTCAAAATTTTGGTGCCATCGGCAAAATAACTCACGGAAAAGTCCACCTTAGCGGTGCGGGCCCAGGTGAAGGTGGTGGAAGAACATTCCACATCGATGGCCCCCTGCTGAATAAGCTTGAACCGCTCCTCCGGGGTCGCCTCCACCAGCTTGAGACGAATGGGTTTGCCCAAACGTTTTTCTGCTTGCTGACGAATCAGTTCTAGGATGTCAAGGGAATAGCCGACCCACTGGCCCTGGGCATTGACGTAGCCAAAGGGAATGGCATCCTTACGGGCCCCAGCGGTGATCGTGCCAGTTTTTTGAATCCGGTCTAGGGTCGGGCCAGCCCAGCTCGGACTCGCAGAAGCCAGTAGGAGGGTGAGGGTAACCCAAACAAGTTTTTTGAGCATGGTTTGAGCGAAATAAAGCTGATCCTACGACTACCAAGACAGGAGGGAAGTTTCCTCAGGCCCCCATGCCGGAATATTGCTTCAGACCCTGTCGCCATAGCCAACGATTTAAGCGCCAAAATAGGATCATCCAAACAGTAATAATGACCAAACTTTGGCCGAGGGGCATCGGTAGGCCCACAAACATAGCGGCGGGAAAATAGACACCGTAGGGAAACGGAGTGAGGAGAACCCAGTCTCGTATGGCCTCTGGAAAAGTATCCAAGGGGGCCACAATGCCGGAGAGAAAGATATAAAACAAAAACCAGAGGTCTTGAATGGCGCTGGCCCGTTCCGTCCAAAAGGCAAACAGGGCAAAGGTGTATTGGATTAAAAAATAGAGGGTAAAGGAAAGAATAATGCCTAAAGTACCTAGGAAAAATTGGTCGGCCCTGGGAACCCAAAAGGCCTGGGGATAGAGCTGAAAAAAGAGGACGGTCAATAAAATAGCAATGGGAAAGCGGGTCACTTTTTCCGCCAGGTGACGGGCAACGTGATGCCACACCGGATCCAGCGGTTGGAGCAGTTTAAAGGAGAGTTTTCCCTCTAAAATTTCGCGCTCGAATTCCCAGATCACCCAAACATTGGTGAATTGCCTAACGATAAAAACTGCAAAAAAATAGCGGGCAAATTCCACACTACTTAAGGGAAAATCGCCACTATTAGCAGCTTGAACCCAAACCCCCATCAAAATAATCGGTAGGGAACCGGACAAAATCCAGAAGAAGATCTCGGCACGATACTCCAGCATTTGGGCATAGTACACTGAGAGCAGGGCCTTCAAGGTGGTAAGAAACCAAGGCATGGTATTTGGGGTGAGAAAACAATGGCCAATGTTCAAGATCTTAACGGTTCCAGTCTGCCATCCGTTCTGACCAAGACAACCTGGCGTTTAATTCCCTACCTGGAAGCTCCCGGACAGCAACAAATGGCTTTGGATAGTTGGCTACTCCAGGATTACGTTCCCCGCACCCAGCAACCCGTCCTCCGCTTTTACGGTTGGTGTCCAGTCGCCATTTCCCTAGGCTATTGCCAACACCACTATCCTGAACATTGGGGTAACCTCCGGTGGCAGGGCCAACCCTTGGATCTGGTGCGTCGTCCCAGTGGTGGTCGAGCCGTCCTCCACCAAGGCACCCTGACCTACGCCATTGTCTTACCTCACTGGGGTTCCCGTAAGCGCCGCGACCACTATACCTATCTCTGCGAGTTTCTCCGCCAGGCCTGGGGTTCCTTGGGGGTGGAACTCACCTATGGCTCGGCCGACCACCACTATCGCCACAATGCCAGTTGCTTTAATACGGCTACTGCGGCGGATTTAGTGGCTCTAGACGGCAGTAAGTTAATTGGCAGTGCCCAGCGCTACACCGACCAGGCCCTGCTCCAGCACGGTGCGATGCTCCTCGAGGGCGATCCTCTATTGTTTGAGCAGGTTTTTGGCCAAACAGCCCCTTGGAAAAAGGGCCTACTGCAACGAACGAGTATCCCATCCCTAGCAACCCTCTTGGAAATCCTAGAGACGACGGCCCGGCATTATTTTGGTGTTGAAATTATCTCCCAGGCCTTGACCCCGGAAGAATGGACGGCTATTCAGGCCCTAGTTATTGCCTAGTTGATAGACCTTGCCGTCGAGGAAAATACGAGTAATCCCCTTGGAACGGAGATGACCCAGGGTTTTCTGGAGCAGGCGGCTATCGGGAATTTTGATCACTTTCTGGAAACGATTGGAAAAGCGCCGGGCCACCCGATGGTTATCAAAAACGGGCAGGGTCTTTTGTTGCACCTCTTCGGCCGGGATCTTACCTAAATGGGCAAATTCCTTGAGGGGACGCACCACCAGTTCCGCCGACCGATCTGTCACTAGATAACAACTGGGGGGCAGGATGGCCTCAGAAAAGGGAAGCACCCGAATTTCGGTATCCCCTAGGGAAAGAAAGGCCTCTGAGGATTCCTCGCTATCTGTCTCCTCCCAAACTTCATCGAGGTCGTCTTCTATATCCTCGTCATCATCCTCTTCCTCCAGATCATCCTCATCGATTAAATCATCGTCTAAATCTTTGACAATGGCACTGAGGTCAATATCTGCAACGGCTTTCCTAGGAGAGGGAGGAGGAGGAACTGGATCTTCAAGGGGAGAAAGCTTTTCTATGGGCTGAGACTGGGGCTGTTCGAGGGGAAGAGACACGTCTGCCACCAGAGCTTGGGATTCCCCGGAGGCTGAAGGGCTGGCAGATAAGGTTACCCCAGAGTCGGCAACCATGGTGGCAGAACTACGTCGCTTGCGGCTTCTGAGGATAGGAACTGGATTGGGGTTCGCGGAGACGGTTTGGGCCGCTAAGGTAACGGTTTCCGGGGAGGGGCCTTCGGAGTGGACGGCTTGGGATGGGATGATAACCGGCGGCTCGGGCTGGATGGCCGTCTGGGCAATCGCCTCCGTCGTTGCTGAAGTCTCCAACGCCAGGGCCAATTGACTATCCGTTTTTGAATTACGGGCCAACCGCTTTTGATGAATCAACGTTTCGTATTCTTGATTAGAAAGCATGCCCTTGAGAAAGCGGCTAATGGTCGAACTACTGACCCCAAACTGTTCTGCCAAGGTCGATGTTGTTTCCGATGTTTGCCGATAGAGCGCCAGAATTTTAGCCTTATCTGCTTCCGTTAGTTTTTGGGGACCCATCAGCTCACCTACTATCATGGTCACTTGACATTGGCAAAACAGCGGAATTGGATCTGTTACGATGATCCTTGATTCATTCCTGCTAACCTGCAATATATCATTATGCCAATTGCTGAGGCTAAACCGGCGCTTTTAGTCCTAATTGATGGAACGGTTTATCGCGGCTGGGCCTTCGGAGCCCAAGGAACAACCGTGGGAGAGGTGGTCTTTAATACCGGCATGACGGGCTACCAAGAGGTTTTAACCGACCCCAGTTACTGTGGCCAGATCGTCACCTTTACCTATCCCGAATTAGGCAATACCGGCGTTAATCCTGAAGACGAAGAGTCTGCCCATCCCCAGGTTAAGGGGGTAATTGCCCGCAATATCACCCAGCGACCCAGCAATTGGCGCTCTACCCAATCCCTCTCTGATTACCTGGCCCAACACAACATTGTCGGCATCTATGGCATCGACACCCGGGCCCTGACCCGTCAACTTCGCTCCGTTGGCGCCATGAATGGGGGGATTTCAACGGAAATTTTAGACCCGGAAACCCTTCTGCAACGGATTGAGGCGGCTCCCAGTATGGCCGGTCTTAATCTTGTTAAGGAAGTGACGACTGCTCACCCCTACGAGTGGTCAGAAGTGACCCCAGCAGCTTGGGAATTTGGCCCGGTAGAGTCCCCAGCTTCCACTGCGCCTTTAACGGTAGTAGCCCTCGATTTTGGCGTCAAACGCAATATCCTACGCCGCCTGGCTAGCTACGGCTGTCGTGTCATTGTCGTTCCCGCTTCTACTCCCCCGGAGGAGATCCTAGCTTATAACCCCGATGGCATTTTTCTGTCCAATGGGCCGGGAGATCCCGCCGCCGTCCAAGAAGGAATTAGTACGACCCAAGCCTTGTTAGCGGCCCAGAAACCCACTTTTGGCATCTGCATGGGCCATCAAATTTTAGGCCTATCCCTAGGAGCTGATACCTTTAAGCTCAAATTTGGTCACCGGGGCCTGAATCAACCGGCTGGGTTAAAACAACAAGTGGAAATTACCAGCCAAAACCACGGTTTTGCGGTGACGGAAGAGTCCTTAGGGGCCGACGTGGAGATCACCCACCTCAATCTCAACGACCGGACAGTGGCCGGTTTGCGCCACAAAACTCTTCCCTTCTTCTCCGTGCAGTACCATCCGGAAGCCAGTCCTGGCCCCCATGATGCCGACTATCTGTTTGAAAATTTCGTCCGACTGATGCGGGAATATAAACAAGTAGCCTAGGCCCTGGTTTGTCCAAGGGTCTTGGCTGAATCCGAGAATAAATCGTTGGGCCTTGATTGAGGATGGCCCCCTGCATACGAGTCCTCCAACATTAGGGCTATAGAGTCTTACCCTAACGCCTCCAATGCAGGCATCTCCCCTTGTTTGAGGTGGAGCTAGTTGTGTTGTTGGGCTTTAGCAGTTTGGGATAAGACAATGGGCCAAAAAGGACGTGGTATTTTTCCAGATCGTCTAGTCGTACTAGTCCTAGGGCCGTGTAGGATAAACAAGGTAGGCTTTCCCACTCGCTAATTAAGTGTTTTATGGATCTGATTCGCCTTGAAAGTTTTTTAGACAATACCTCTTTTCTGATTCTCTTTGCGACCCTGCTGGCCTATTGGATTGGAGCCGTCTTTCCCCAGGCTTGGTTGGCCCAATTGGGGAGCCTGGGGATGGCCAGTGCCAATCTGGTCATTGCGGCCCTTTTGGGGGCCCGTTGGTTAGAGGCCGGTTACTTTCCCATTAGCAATCTCTACGAATCTCTCTTTTTTCTGGCCTGGGGTCTGACCACGGCTCATCTCATCGCGGAAGCCATGAGCCAGAGTCGTCTGGTCGGTGTCTGTACTGCCCCCGTGGCCTTAGGCATTACTGCCTTCGCGGCCCTGACTCTACCAGTGGATATGCAGGTCTCAGCCCCGCTCGTACCGGCTCTGAAGTCCAATTGGTTGATGATGCACGTCAGCGTCATGATGATTAGCTACGCGGCTCTGATGGTGGGATCGTTGCTGGCCATTGCTTTTTTGGTTGTCACCAAGGGCCAAACCGTGGCCCTGCGGGGCAGTTCCGTCGGGACGGGGAGTTATCGTCTGCAACGTCACGAGTCCCTACCGAGTCAGATTCCAGCTGAAAGTAGCGGCGGAGTAGCTGTCCTGACTCGACCAGAGACCTTGGCCCTATCCCCCGAACGCTTGAGTTTAGCGGATACCCTCGATAACATTAGCTATCGCATTATCGGTCTAGGATTTCCCTTGCTGACCATTGGCATTATTGCTGGGGCTGTTTGGGCCAATGAGGCCTGGGGTTCCTACTGGAGTTGGGATCCGAAAGAAACCTGGGCCCTGATTACCTGGCTTGTCTTCGCGGCCTATCTCCATGCCCGTATCACTAAAGGTTGGCAAGGCCGACGACCGGCCCTGCTGGCAGCTAGTGGTTTTTTAGTGGTTTGGGTCTGCTATCTGGGGGTCAATCTTCTGGGGAAAGGCCTGCATTCCTACGGTTGGTTTTTCTAGTCGTAGTCTAAAATAACTGCTAACCACTGGGGCGGCCGGGGAATGGGCGTTTTTAGGCGGTCGAAAACCAGCAGAGCTACCAAGTGAACCGCAAAAAGATAAATCAAACTGTTCACAAAAATAAGAGCAACGGCCAAGCCTTGGATGACGACGATATCAGGTTGTACAAGGAGATTAAGCTTGAGAAACAGCCAATCTAAGAGGTTTGTTACCTGGGTTATGACGTAGCGCCAGAGGTCCTCCCCCAACAAAATGGAAAAGAGCCAGAAGCGGAAGAAAAATCCAATGGTGCCAATCAGTGCACCAGAAAAGATCGAAAAGCCCCAGGGAGCCGCTCGTTGCCAACAAAAGCCCAGTTGGAGACTCATCAGACCATAGGGAATCAGAAAGACAACACTGCGGGTCGGCCCCATCAGTACCGACAACAATAAACTGGCAACGACGACGCCCTTAAAGGCAGTCCGATGGCCCCAGCGCAGATAAACTAACGCCAAGGGCAAAGGAAAGAAAATACGTAGGATTGGGCCAAGGGGAAAATAGTAGTTAATCAGCCAAATCAGACTGGCGGCGCTAGCTAGAAAAGCACTTTCTACCATGGCCAAAGTCGGGTCAGATTTGGGCAGGGGCAAGGGTGGCTCTCGTTGAGGCGGGGCTTGGGCGACTGTCTTGCTGTCGAGGTCTACCCAATTCGTTTCTTCTTCTAACCAACCAGGCTGTTCGGCATCTGGGGAAGGGAGGGTCATAGAGTTCCAAATTCAGTCTAGGAAATGAGGTTTTCGAGGTCTTCGAGGTTAGGGATGCGGATTTGATCAGGCTCCCGGAAAATTAACCCCCGCTTTTCGAGCTTAGTAAGGGAGCGGGTGACCGTTTCTCGAGCTAAGCCACTGATACTGCTCAGTTCCCGATGGGGGAGGTTCGGAATCAGGGTTCCCTGGCTGGTGGAGCTGCCTTGGCCCTCGGCTAGAAAAAGGAGAGTATCGGCGACTCGGGCCAAACTTTCGGCTTCCCGGAGACGCAAGCGACGATTTAACTGGCGTAACCGTTTGGCGATGAGCTGGGCCAGATGAATACCAGCTAGGGGTTCAGCCTTGAGGAGAGCAAAAAAATCCGGCGCAGGAATACTGCAAACTTCTACACTGGTTAGGGTAATGGCGTCCGTCGAGCGGGGGGCCTCTTCAATAGCAGCCATTTCGCCAACAATTTCTCCCTTGCCGACAATATTGAGCGTAACTTCCTTGCCATCGGCATTATGGGTTCTAATTTTGACCCATCCCCCCAAAATAAAATAGACCGCCCCCCCCCAATCGTGCTCCAGCAAGATAACTTGATTGGCGGGATGCTGACGGATGGAAAAATGGGTTAAGTACTGGGCCAGGGAATCTTCTGAAAGGCCCTTAAAAAAGGGGATCGCTTCCCTCAGTTGTTGAATTTGTGCAGGGGATAGGGGGGTATCATCCATAAATGATGAAGGGAAAAGAAGACAAGGGGTAGTTTGATTTTACGCGATGCCTGAAAAAGCTGGGTTTTCTCAAGGCAGAAAAATTCCCTTAGAATGATGGAAGTATTGGCAATTCGTTGCGTTAAGGGCCCTAAACCGGGGCATTCGGTCAGCTTTCCCACGGATTAATAGCGATTATGGTTCATTCCCGCTCTTCTTCGTCACACCAGAATTGGTTATTTAAATGGTGGGATTCCCTCAATTCCCTGACCCGCCTACTGGTACTGGCCTTGGGGGCTCCCCTGATGGTACTCAATGCTAGGGCCCTGTCAGCTATTTTTGGCTATTTTCAATCGCTGTTCGTCATTATTTTACTGTCAGCGGTCTTTTCCTTTCTGTTGAACTACCCTGTAGCCTGGTTGGAAAAAAAAGGGATTCAGCGTTTGTTTGCCGCGGGCCTGGTGTTTCTGCTGACCTTGATCTTGATTATTGCCGTTGGGATTACCCTAGTCCCGTTGGTGTTTACCCAGGCCCAGCAATTGGTAGCTCGGCTACCCGAATGGTTAGATTCAGGCCAGCGCCAATTAATGTTGTTAGATGAACGGGTAGCGGTCTTAGGTTGGCCGATTAATCTCGATGGCTTGATTACCCAGATTAATACCCGCTTGGCCAGTCAGATCCAGGGGTTAGCGGGCAGTACTCTCAACCTGGCGCTTAACCTGACGGTGTTTACCGTTGTCCGTCTGCTGGATGTTTTACTGACGATAATCCTCACCTTCTACCTGCTCCTCCACACCGAAGATATTTGGCAGAGTATTATTGGCTGGCTCCCCCTCCGGCTCCAGCAACCCTTTTCCCAAACCCTACGCCGTAGTTTTCAGAATTATTTTCTCGGCCAATTAGTTTCTGCCACCTGCATGGCCCTGGGCCTGGTGCTGGGTTTTCTACTCCTCAAGGTTCCCTTCGGCCTGTTGTTTGGTCTGACGGTGGGGTTAATGGCCCTGATTCCCTTCGGCGGTTCCGTTGGTATTGCCCTGGTCACTTTTTTGGTGGCCCTGCGAGATATTGGCATGGCACTGCAATTGCTGGCGGTGGCCCTGGTGATTCAACAAATTGTGGAAAATGGCATTGCACCGCGGGTATTGGGCAGTGTGACCGGACTGAATCCCTTCTGGGTCTTGATTTCTCTGCTAACGGGGGCCCGTATTGGTGGCCTGTTGGGGGTGATTGTGGCGGTTCCTTCAGCGGTGATGATTAAAGAGGCCTTAACTGCCATGCGTAGTCTGGAAGCCTTACCACCCCAGTCTCTAACGACTAGCAATCTTTACTTAGTGGAAGAGGAGGCCCATCCGCTTCCCCCCAATAGCTAATCGCCATGTTATTCACCATCGGCCTGATTGTGCTGGCCCTTGCGGCTTTACTCTTGGTTTTCGAGCTTCGTACTTCCTATGTCACCCACGGCGGTGAAATTGGTCAGGTGCCAGTTCTGAGTGCTGTGATCCAAGTGCCTTTACTCGTTATGGTCGGTTTGTGGCTAATCACCAAAGCAAAACCTGCCTTGGCTTTTCCTGGGTGGATTTATCCTCTCCTCGGTGTTGCTCTTGCCCTGATCATTGGTTGGCTGATTATCAAAATTGGCGATCTCGGTAGAAGGAGGGAGAGACTCAAATGACGGCTAACCAGTCAATCAACCAACTTAATGGCAGACGATGGGCCTTATTGGAATATCTCCAACCGGGAAGAACCGAGGATAACAGATGACCTTAGGAACGACGGTGAATAAACCTAACTGTTTGATTGTCGGAGCTGGAATCTGTGGTCTGATCGTCGCCACAATTTTGCAAGGCCAGGGTTGGCCTGTAACCGTCCTCGATAAAGGTCGAGGGCTTGGCGGTCGCTTAGCAACCCGTCGTCTTCGCCATGCCGATCAAGTGGGGTGTTTTGACTATGGTGCCCAGTATTTTACTGTTAGCCAACCCGCGTTTCAGGCCTGGGTTGATCAATGGCAGGCGGCCGGCGTGGTGACGCCCTGGGGCCAAAACTTTGCCAAGGTGGATGGGACGATTCGTCAAACCGACAAAGTGGCCTACCGGGGTTTGTCGAGTAATCGGGGTCTGGCCCAGTATTTAGCCCAAAATCTCACGGTGTTTCATCCCGTCCGGGTGGAACGGCTCTGTTGGCAGAAAGGCCAATGGTGGCTCGAAGGGGATAATGCCCAGGACTGGCAAGCCGACATTGTTGTTTTGACTCCTCCGTTACCCCAATCCCTAGATCTGTTGGCCCAATCCCAGATTGCCCTACCGACAGACGTCGATCAAGCGTTGGCCGCTGTGAGTTATACGCCCTGTCTGGCCCTGTTGGCCCTGTTGGAAAAACCAAGCCGCATTCCGGCCCCTGGGGGCCTCTGGGGAACCGGGGAACCATTAGTCTGGCTGGCCTGCAATGAAAATAAGGGAATTTCGCCCCAGGGCCATGCCGTTACGCTCCACGCCGGCCCTCAATTTAGCCAGGCTTATTTTTCAGCCTCGGAGGCAGAGATCACCGCATTTCTACTGGCGGCGGCCGCTCCTTGGTTAGGTAGTCCTCCCCTGACAACCCACCTGCACCGTTGGCGTTATAGCCTCGTCACCAACCCTTATCCTGATTCCTATCTATCTCTAGACCAGCCTGGGCCGCTTTATTTGGGAGGGGATGCCTTTGGGGCCGGCAAAATTGAAGGGGCCGTTCTTTCTGGCCATGCCATGGCTGAGCAGATTCTCTCCCATCATGTTCCCTAAGCACCTCCTCGCCTTCCTAGTTCAGTTCTGGCAGACCCGGCTATGGCCCAGTCGGGGGGTACAACTCCTCTGGCAGACTTGCCGTAAATGGCAACGGGATGATTGTCTGGAAATGGGGGCCGCCCTGGCCTACTACGCCTTTTTTTCTCTATTTCCGCTCTGTTTGGTGATCCTGGGGGTTTTGGGTCGGGTACTCGGCCCTACCACTGATACCTACCGTCAACTGCTCACCCTCGGCCAACAGGTACTTCCTATGGAGACCCATACCCTGGCTGTCGAGGCTTTGAATAATCTCAATCGCAGTAGTTGGGGGGCCGGCGTAGTCGGCTTTTTACTCCTGCTCCTCGCTGCGAGCAAGATTTTTGAGGCCCTGGGCCGGAGCGTGGATAAAATCTGGCGGGAAACTCACCCGGTTCAGGTTTCCCCCAGTTTAACTCAAAACTTAGTACAAAGCTTACGGAATAAACTTTGGGCATTTTTACTGGTATTTAGTACTGTTTTTATTCTATTACTATCTATGCTGGCTCAGCTCAGTCTCCAGCTAATCACAGCTCTTTTACAAAGTTTAGATGCCGGCCTACGTCAACAAATTCCAGGCTGGGGGCCCAGAACCCTAGAGCACTGGATCGTGTTGGAAAATATCCAGCGAATCGTTGCCTACAGTCTACTGACAGCAATTATCTTAGTTGCCTTTAAACTATTGCCCAATCCTCGTCTCCTCTGGCGCGACATTCTACCAGGAGCCTTGCTTACCTCCGCTCTGTTAATGGCCCTGCAATCAGCAGTGGGGAGTGGCATGATTAGTCTTGGTAAACATTTTCAGGCCTACGGGGTGATTGGCAATGTGATGGTGTTATTGCTCTGGATTTATCTCACCTTCGCTATCTTTTTTTGGGGGTGTGAATTCACGTTTGTCTATACGCATCTATGGGGGAGTCGGCGGCTTCGGGGAAGGCCCTGCCATCATCCTCAGTTCAAACCTTGACTTACCACAGACATTGGGTTTTGGAAAAAAAATTTCGTTAAAAATTGTCAAGGGGAGGAAACTAGCTTAAGATTGAACGAATATAAAGCTAATGTTACGGCTCACCCTAAATTTAGGCATTAAACTAGGAGGACACTTATGGCGCTCGTACCTATGCGGCTGTTGTTAGACCACGCAGCCGAACATGATTATGGTATTCCTGCATTTAACGTCAACAACATGGAGCAGATCCTTTCGATCATGCAAGCTGCCCATGAAACCGACAGTCCCGTTATTTTGCAAGCTTCCCGTGGGGCCCGTAGCTACGCTGGAGAAAACTTTCTGCGTCACCTGATCGTGGCGGCTGTAGAAACCTATCCCCATCTCCCCATTGCTATGCACCAAGACCACGGCAATAGCCCCGCCACTTGCTACTCGGCTATTCGCAATGGCTTTACCAGTGTGATGATGGATGGTTCCCTGGAAGCCGATGCGAAAACCCCGGCTAGTTTTGAATACAACGTCAGCGTTACTGCCGAAGTCGTGAAAGTCGCCCATGCCGTTGGGGCCAGCGTTGAAGGAGAACTGGGTTGTTTAGGTTCCCTCGAAACGGGCCAAGGCGAAGCCGAAGATGGTCACGGTTTTGAAGGCAAACTAGACCATTCTCAACTGCTCACCGACCCCGATGAAGCCGTCGAGTTCGTAGAAAAAACCCAAGTTGATGCCCTCGCCGTTGCCATTGGTACCAGCCACGGAGCCTATAAATTTACCCGCAAGCCCACCGGTGAAATCCTGGCCATCAGCCGCATTGAAGAAATCCACAAGCGCCTGCCCAATACCCACCTGGTAATGCACGGTTCTTCCTCCGTTCCCCAGGAATGGATTGACATGATTAACCAATACGGTGGCTCTATTCCCGAGACCTACGGTGTGCCCGTGGAAGAAATCCAAAAAGGCATCAAGAGTGGTGTCCGCAAGGTGAACATCGACACCGACAACCGCTTGGCCATTACCGCCGCTTTCCGGGAAGCCGCGGCCAAAGACCCCTCCAACTTTGACCCCCGCCACTTCCTCAAGCCTTCTATCAAGTACATGAAGCAGATTTGTGCGGAACGTTACCAACAGTTCTGGACTGCCGGTAATGCCAGCAAAATCAAGCAAATGACCCTCGATGAGTACGCGGCCAAGTATGCCAAAGGAGAACTGGCCGTCACCTCCAAAAAAGCGGTAGGCGTCTAGATCAATCCTGAATTTTCCCTAGATTGATCCTTCTTCCTTGAGTTTTGGCCCCCATGATTACCATGGGGGATTTTTATGGCCCTAGGGTAAAACCGCCAGACCAAAGGGTCAGGAACCGGGCCTGGACTCCATCGGGAGAGTAAGATCGAACAATGCCCCTTTTATCTCCTTGGCTATGACCCTTTCTTCCGTGCTACGTCACCTAGAAAAATTGCCCCTAGCGGTGGAATTGCGCCAAAAATTACAAAAACAGCGCTCCCTCAAGCTGAGTGGCATTGCACGTCTACCCAAAGGGTTGGTGGCGTCAAGTCTGGCCCAATCCCTCCAACATCATCTCTTAGTCGTTACAGCGACCCTGGAAGAAGCCGGGCGTTGGGCCGCTCAATTGGAACTAATGGGCTGGCGAACGGTTCATTTTTATCCCACCTCCGAGGCTTCAGTCTATGAAAGTTGGGATGCGGAACTAGAGATGACCTGGGGCCAAATGCAAGTCTTGATGGCCCTGCAACAACCGAGAGAAGGCAAGGCTATTGTTACTACGGAAAAGGCCCTCCAACGACTTCTCCCCCCTGCCGATTGCTTTCACCGGGCCTGCCTAAATCTGAGTAAGGGCCTGAGCCTCGATAGCAAAATTCTCGATTTAACCCTGGCCCAATTGGGGTATGAACGAGTAGCGGCGACGGAAACTGAGGGCCAATGGAGTCGTCGGGGGGATATTGTGGATGTGTTTCCCGTAGCGGCAGAATTACCCGTCCGGTTGGAATGGTTTGGTGATGAACTGGAACGGTTGCGGGAATTTGATCCAGCCAGTCAACAATCCCTAGACTCGGTCGAACAGTTGACCTTAACTCCCCGTGCTTTCGAAGTCCTGATTGAACAGCAGTTACGAACTCAGGGCCTTGAGCTTGAACCTTACTTTAACGAAGATGACTGGGGCCAGTGGCAGACAGGCCAACGTCCTGAGGGACTCCTACGGTTACTCGGCTTGGCTTTTGAGCAACCCGCTTCCCTGTTGGATTATCTCCCCCCTCAAACCCTGGTGGCCTTTGATGAACCCGAACAATGCCAGGGCCATGCGGACCGCCGTTGGGACTACGCCGAACAGGATTGGCAGGCCCTGCAACAGCCCTCCTTACCGCCCCTACACCAACGGTTTGAAGAGAGGGTACAGCAGGTGCAGGCTAACTTCCTGAGCTTAGAACTCAGGGAACTCCACGACAGCAGTGAATCCGATAGCCTTGACCTCTCCAGCCGTCCTCTGCCAACCACGCCCCATCAATTTGCCAAATTAGCGGAAATTTTGCGGGGTAAACGGGAAATTTATACCGGCATTAGTCTTGACCGCTACGCCACTTGGCTGGTGTCGGCCCAGCCCTCCCGCACCGTTTCTCTCCTCCAGGAGCATGATTGTCCGGCCCAATTTATTCCCAACCCCAAGGATTACCCGGCCATTGAAAAATTTCAGATCCAGAAAACTGCCGTGGCCCTCAAATACGCTGGCATTGCGGAGCTAGAAGGCTTCATTCTGCCCACCTTCCGCATTGTGGTGGTGACGGATCGAGAACTCTTTGGCCAGCACGCATTAGCCACCCCAGAATACGTCCGCAAGCGTCGTCGGGCCGCCTCCAAACAAGTCGATATCCACAAGCTTTCCCCTGGGGACTACGTCGTCCACAAAAGTCATGGCATCGGCAAGTTTATGAAGCTAGAGGCCCTGGCTACGCGGGAATATCTGGTGATTCAATACGCCGACGGCCTGCTGCGCGTCCCCGCCGATAGTTTTGATAGTTTGTCCCGTTACCGCCACACCGACCGGACACCGCCGCAACTCCACAAACTGGGCAGTAAAACCTGGGAGGCCACCAAGGCCAAAGTCCGCAAGGCCATTAAAAAATTGGCTGTTGATCTGCTCAATCTCTACGCCAAGCGGGCTAAACAGAAGGGCTTTATGTTCCCCCCGGATACCCCTTGGCAACTGGAACTGGAGGACTCCTTTCCCTACCAAGCCACCCCTGACCAACTCAAGGCCGTCCAGGATGTCAAGCGAGACCTCGAAAGTGAGCGCCCAATGGATCGTCTGGTCTGTGGGGATGTGGGCTTCGGTAAAACTGAAGTGGCTGTCCGGGCCATTTTTAAGGCTGTCACCAGTGGTCATAAGCAAGTGGCCCTCCTGGCCCCGACCACCGTCCTCACCCAGCAACATTACCACACCCTCAAGGAACGTTTTGCTCCTTATCCTATCACCGTGGGCCTGCTGAATCGTTTCCGTACCCTGTCCGAGAAAAAAGAGATCCTAGAGCGCCTGGCTTCGGGGGAACTAGATATTGTGGTGGGAACCCAGCAAATTTTGGGTAAATCCGTCAAATTTAAAGACCTGGGACTATTGGTAATTGATGAAGAACAACGCTTTGGGGTCAACCAAAAGGAAAAGATCAAAAGCTTGAAAACGGAAGTGGATGTCCTGACCCTAACGGCGACTCCTATCCCCCGCACCCTCTACATGTCCCTGTCCGGCATCCGAGAAATGAGCCTAATCACCACGCCGCCCCCCTCCCGTCGCCCCATTCAAACCCACGTTTCTCCCTACAATCCTGAGGTGGTTCGTACTGCGATTCGTAATGAGTTAGACCGGGGGGGCCAGGTTTTTTACGTAGTGCCGCGGATTGAAGGCATTGAGGAACTGGCGGGCCAACTCCAGCAGATGATTCCCGATGCTCGCCTAGCCATTGGCCACGGCCAAATGGAGGAATCGGAACTGGAAAGCACTATGCTGGCCTTTAATAACGGCGAGGCCGATATTTTAATTTGCACCACGATTATTGAAGCGGGACTGGATATTCCTCGGGTCAACACCATCATTGTGGAAGATGCCCAAAAATTTGGTCTGGCCCAGCTTTACCAACTGCGGGGCCGGGTGGGCCGCTCCGGCATTCAGGCCCATGCCTGGTTACTCTACCCCAACAAACGAGATTTGACAGAAACGGCCCGGCAACGGTTACGGGCCCTGCAGGAGTTTAGCCAACTGGGTTCGGGCTATCAGTTGGCCACGCGGGATATGGAAATCCGGGGCGTAGGGTCTCTGCTGGGGGCCGAACAATCGGGGCAAATGGAGGCCATTGGCTTTGAGTTGTATATGGACATGCTCCAGGAAGCCATCCGCGAAATCCAGGGCCAAGAAATTCCCAAGGTGGAAGATGCCCAAATTGATCTGCAAATTACGGCCTTTATTCCCAGTGACTACATGCCCGACCTGGAGCAGAAAATGGCGGCCTATCGTCGCATTACTGCCGTGGAGTCAGCCCAGGCCCTGGTCAAGATTGCCTTAGAATGGGCCGACCGCTATGGCCCTCTGCCCAACCCCGTGGAACAACTCTTTCGGGTGGTGGAATTAAAACACCTGGCCAAATCCCTGGGCTTTTCACGAATTAAACTCGAAGGCCATCAAAACATTGTTCTCGAAACCCCCATGGAAGAGCCGGCCTGGAAACTCCTGTCAGAGAACTTGCCCCAACATTTGCGGACTCGCTTTGTCTATAGCCCCAAAAAGGTGATTGTGCGGGGTCTGGGGGTCATGAAACCGGCCCAGCAGTTAGAAAACCTCGTGGATTGGTTCAAAAAAATGAAGGGTGCGTTACCCGAAGCCCAGGATGGCTAATATCCCATCTCCGAAACCTGACTACACAACTGACCCCACCTAGGCATTTGGGTGCGTTATTCCTGTTTTCCCATTAACTCTGGTCGTCGTCCGGGCGCGTTTTCAATGGCCGCCAGGGCCGCTCGGGAGCCAGCTAAAATATCCCGTTCCTCACCGCCTAGATAAAGTCGGCCAAAGCTACCAATAGAACTCACCTGCAAAATATTAATCAGGGCCGCTTTTTCTGCTTCGTTGGCCGCAAGGGAAGCGTAGGCTGCTGGCTGAACTTCCAGCACAAATAAAGTTTGACCCGCCAACAGCATTTGGCCGCGTCGGTTGCGATTGATCAATTGGGCCTGGTAGGCATCAATGTTGCGAATGATCTGACTCGATACCACCTGGGGTTTGAGACAATCATGGGGCCTGGCCCCGAGGTATTGCAAAATGGCCTGGCCAGCGGCCCGCACTTCCCCCTGGTTACTGGAGTGAATTTCCAACAATCCGTACAAACGCTCAACGAATAGAACCCCCGGCCGAACAACCGCTGACTTGAGGGCAATATCCGTAATGCGATTAATCTCGATCCCCGGCGACACCTCCACCCAGAGGGAGCAGTCCCCCGGTAGGGGCAAAAAACCCACCGCCACTGTGCCAATATAGGCGGCATGTTGAGGTTGTAGGCTATCGAGATAAACGTAACTCCGCAGTTCTAAACCCATGGGGATTGATTTCTAGGCATCGGGGGGATTCACCGGAAAGAAAAATTCAACCCCTTGGTCGATGAGGGCCTGGTTATTGGCGAGGATTTCCCGCTTGAAGTTCCAGGCCAGGACGTAGTAAATGTCCGGCAGTTCAGTTAATTCCTTTTCAATCACCAGGGGAATGTGCATGCCCGGAGAAATCAGGCCCCGGCGCAATTCATTTTTTTCCACCAGGCAATCGAGGTACTGAGGGCCAATGCCAAAGTAGTTGAGCAGGGTATTGCCCTTAACGGGGGCCCCAAAGCCCCAAATGCGCTTACCGGCCTGCTTCGCTTGCTCAAGGTAGGCCAAATTCTCCGTTTTCATCTGTTCAATCCGGCGGGCAAAGTCTAGATAGGTCTCAAAGTCATTGCTTTTTTCGTCTACCTCAGCCTGCCGCAGAGCCAACAAGCGTTCGCTGGGTTCCCGCCGGCCCTGGTGGGTAACAAAGCCCATAATCGAGCCGCCATGGATTGGAGCCAAGTAGGCATCAAATAGGGAAAGGCCATGGCGATTCAGCAGGACTTCGATGGTTTGCAGATTATAGTACAGTAAATGTTCATGATAAATCTGGTCAAAGGCCAGGTTTTCCACAATGCGCTTCATGTAAAGAAACTGCACCACAAAGACCCCGTCCTCTGCGAGAGCCTCGCGAATGCCCTCCGTCACGGAATGGAGTTCTTCAAGATGGAAAAAGACGCCCGCCGCATTGATCACATCAAACTTACGGTTGAGTTTCTTGACGACGTCTAGATTAAAAAAATCATTCAGGGTCGGCACACCGGCATCGTTGGCAATCTTGGCCGTGGTTTTGGAGGATTCTACCCCCAGCACATCGTAGCCCAGGGCCTGGAAATGCTTGAGTTGGGTACCATCGTTGGAACCAATATCCAACACCGATTTTTGAGCTTTGTCCGCTAGGAACCGTTGATCAACTTCCTCGGCAATTTTGCGAAAATGCTCACTCAGGGATTTCGTCACACCCGACAAGTAGGTATGATCGCCAAACATGATTTCTTTTTTGACGGTGTAATCCAACTGGGCCGTACCGCAGTCCTGACAGTACAGCACCCGTAGGGGATAGTAGGGTTCCTGCCCGACTTCCTCTGGCCGCAGAAAATGGTTACACCAGGGTTGTTTCCCCAGGTCAATGGCCAGGTCTAGGTGGGTAGAATCACAAACACGACATTTCATGAGCAATCTGGAGGATGCGAAGGGAGTCGGCTCAGCGAACAATATTGCCAAAAGCCTTATCATCTTCCCATGTTTCTTGGCCTCCTCGGCAAAAAAATAACCCCCAAACGGGGGCTATCACCAATTATCGAGAGTGTGTTCGCACCAGAGCAACGCTTAGAGCGCGTTACCACGGGGCAGAACTTCTTCGGGGAAGATGAAGTTTTCGTGGGGTTGATCTTGGGGGGCCATCCAGGCACGCATCCCTTCGTTCAACAGAATATTTTTGGTGTAGAAGGTCTCAAATTCAGGATCTTCCGCTGCCCGTAATTCCTGAGAGACAAAGTCGTAGGCCCGCAGGTTCAGCGCCAGACCGACGATGCCCACAGAACTCATCCACAGACCCGTCACCGGCACAAACAGCATGAAGAAGTGCAACCAGCGTTTGTTGGAAAAGGCAATCCCAAAGATTTGAGACCAGAAACGGTTCGCCGTCACCATGGAGTAGGTTTCCTCGGCTTGGGTCGGCTCAAACGCCCGGAAGGTGTTGGCTTGGTCACCGTCTTCAAATAGGGTGTTTTCCACCGTCGCACCATGAATAGCGCAGAGCAGAGCACCGCCCAGAATCCCGGCAACGCCCATCATGTGGAAGGGGTTCAGCGTCCAGTTGTGGAAGCCTTGCAGGAAGAGAATGAAGCGGAAGATACCAGCGACGCCAAAGCTGGGAGCAAAGAACCAGCTAGATTGGCCCAAGGGGTACATCAGGAAAACACTGACGAAAACCGAGATGGGGCCAGAGAAGGCAATGGCGTTGTAGGGACGAATGCCGACCAGACGGGCAATCTCGAACTGACGGAGCATAAAGCCGATCAGACCGAAGGCCCCATGGAGGGCAACGAAGGGCCACAAACCACCAATTTGACACCAGCGGGTGAAGTTACCTTGGGCTTCAGGCCCCCAGAGGAAGAGCAGGGAGTGACCAAAGGCATCCGCAGGAGAAGAAACGGCAACGGTGAGGAAGTTAGCCCCTTCGAGATAGGAGCTAGCCAAACCGTGGGTGTACCAGGAGGTAACGAAGGTGGTGCCGGTGAGCCAACCGCCCAGGGCCAAGAAGGCGCAGGGGAAGAGCAACAGACCAGACCAACCGATGAAGACGAAACGATCGCGCTTTAACCAGTCATCAAGGGCATCAAACCAGCCTCTTTCCACTGGGGCGCGTCCGACTGCAATAGTCATGGGCGCGAATCTCCAAAAATTATGAATAATTACGAGATAGCTGACTTCTCTACCTCTCTCCAGCGGTTTAGGCTTAAACAGGCCACCCTAGAGATGAAATGTGAGAAATCTTAACTTTTCTTAACTTACACTATATTAGGGAAAATTGACGGGCGTGGCTAGGGCAATCCTAAACAAAAGCTAAAATTTGTCCCTTGGGGATCCGAGCCGGATTTTAGGGAACGCCTTCTTCATGCCTGATAATGATTTTGTCCTCCTTCAACCCCATCGTCCGAGCCTATGATTAGCATTGATTTGACTCTAAAGTATTCTCCCGTCCCCGTTTCTGTTCAGCGCAAAGAAGCCGCAGATGCCGAGGCCCTCTACGCCCAGATTACAGCGGCCATGCGTTCTGCTACCCCGGAATTATTGGAACTCACCTGCGAGAAACAAACGGAAAAAAAAGTGGCCCTGATGAGTGATCAGATTAGCGCCGTGATTCTTTCCCAAAAAGACGGCTCGGCAGTAGCAGGTAAGGTACCCGGTTTCTTTGCTCTGGCCCAGGACAGCTAGGAAAATCGGCATCAAAGCTAAGCCGTCTCCCCAATCTCTCTAGGCCATGGGTTAAGGCAAAAATGAGAATGGCTATGACATCAGTGGTCAACCCTGCACCCGAGTGCGGGGAAGAAAGCCCATGGACTTGAGTTTCGGGTAAACAGATGCCCCCGTGTCCGTATTTCAGCGCTCACCCATCCGAAAAAATATCCCACCCAAGTCCAGAGAACTTGATGGGAATACAGGATATTTTTTAATAGCGATTTTTTTAAAAAACCTCAAGTTTTTAACGACCACTACCAACAGCCACAGGGGTTTTGGTAGCAGGAACAGGGGGCTGATATTCACGTAGACTGGGGAAGAGGAAATGATTCTCCTCGACGTACTGAGCACCAAAAAGTCCTTTTTCAGCCCAAAAATATCTGTCGGTGGTGTGCTCGTTTCGTTTTACAATAAGTAGCGCAGGTGGTTGAATCCCAACGGACTGAATATACTTGCGGGCCGCTGTAACCGGCTTATCTTCACCGCTTTCTATATTAAATTGAGGGATTAATTCGAGTATCTTGCGACCTTCCTGCCGACGGCGACTTTTCCGTTTGCGTTTACGTGCCAACCCAGTTACCTCCTATTTCAGGTAGATGCTGTAATCATAGTTACAAAAGCCGGGTCGATTATATCCGGTCTGGCCTAGAAAATCAACCACTGTTTCTGCTTTCTAGGCATCTACCATCTCTACAGTTAGGCCCTAGCTGAAGCCTGGTTTCACCGTTTTGGAGGTCTAGTTTTTAGGGAAGCCCCCATGCTCAAAATCTTATTATTCCTTCACAAATCTCTTCTAAACGATTAAATGTCTGCCCAGGACTATTCGGTCTACGCTTTTAGCCCAGAGTTAGTGGCCCTTTGTCAGTCACAGGTTCGGCTTTTGCAACAAGGATTGCGAGTGGACTGGGGGGGAGTCTATTTGCGGGTACCGGAGGAGGTTTATACGCCCCTAGGCGAGGAAACGGAACTTAGTTTTATTCCGATTGCCGTCTATCCGACTTATCTAGAAGCGGAGACCAGCATTACCACAGGGCTCATTAGCTTACCACGTCTCGGTCATTTTCCGTCTAATTTTTCTTTACCCATGGGCAATGACCCGTTTTCTTTGGCGGGGGTTCCTGTCGGAGATGGAGAGTCCCTGCCCCCAGGGGCGCTGATGCCCTTGCCAACAGAGCCGCTGGTTCTGCCCCTACTCTATCAAGAGATGATGTTAGGGGTTTTAGTCGCTAGCCGTACGAAGGATGAATGGCAAGCCTCGGAACGTCAACAACTGGAGGCGGTCGCTTACTCCTTGGCCATTGCCTGTGTCCTAGACCGTCGTCAGGCCTGGTATCAAAACCAATGGCAACGGCAACAACAACGACAGCAATGGGAACATGACCATTGGGATGACCTGTTGCACCAACTCCGTAACCCAATTACGGCCCTGAGAACCTTTGGCAAGTTACTCCTAAAACGCTGGACTGGCGATGATAAAACCCAAGGGATTATTCAGGGGATTGTGCGGGAAGGGGAGCACCTGCAAGATTTATTAGTCCATTTTGAACGGGACGTGACAGCAGTCGAGGCCAATAGCCTGGAGGCCGATGAGGAAATGTCGGCCCGTGAGCCAGCGGCCCTCTTGCCGAGTCGGTCGTTGTCCCTCGTTCCCCTATCCCTTCAACAGGCCCTAGAACCGGTCATTCTAGCCATCCAAGCCATTGCAGAGGAACGGCACCTGGCCCTAACGGTGCCTATTTCGGAGTCTGAACCCTGGATTCATGCCCAGGCGGCGGCACTCCGGGAAGTCCTGAGTAATTTACTGGATAATGCGGTGAAATATAGTCCCGATGGGGGCCAGATTTTTCTCACCTACCGCTCCCATACCATTGCTCCCGAGGCCTGGATTGGGTTAGAAATTGCGGATACAGGCTACGGTATTCCCCCCGATGATCAGCAACATATTTTTGAGCGGCATTATCGTGGCCAGCAGGCCCGAGGGCCAATTCCTGGTAGTGGACTGGGTCTCGCCATTGTCAAGGAGTTGATGGAGGCGATGCAGGGCCAGATCGAAGTCATTAGTCCTAACCACGCCGATCCCCAAGGTCATTACCCTGGCACGAGTTTTCGGCTATGGTTTCGGCGGGCTGACCCCTTGATTCATCCTTAACAGGTGCGGCAGGATTCGAACCTGCGACCGTCCGCTTAGAAGGCGGATGCTCTATCCACTGAGCTACGCACCCTAGAACCATGCCAATTATACCAAGCTCAGCCTTAGAAGAGGGCCAATTCATCCTTGACAGTCTCTGGGCTTGGGGCCTCAAATACTATCTTGGGAGCCTGACGCTTCGATAGAGGTTTTTGCATCGGCGGCAGGAGCTGAGCTGAGGATGATACCATGCTAGGGAAGATTCTTGAAGTAAGCCACTGTTCAAGCGTCGTCGTCAGGCCTCGAACGCTGTATGCCAATGCTATCCCGTACCCGGATTCTCCGCAGTTATACCCCACCGACCTGTCGGCTAGAATTATTGGCCCGGCTCCCACTCTGGGAGGCCCTGGGGCGTCAATCCCATTCCCCTCTGCCTGAAGATTTTCAATTTGAGCTTCGTTTTGATGACCCCCGTCTACCGGAAGACCGTCAGGCAATCCTCCGAGGGAGCGCCACTCAATTGCGGGAACTCCAGCAGGTGCTTGAGGCCTATTTACAAAATTTTCTCTCCCGCTCTCTTGTCCCAGCTTCAGCGGCTCTCCCCGAATCATCCGAGGCCCCCGTTCAATATGCGACCCTTAATTCCTTAAGCTTGCAATACTGCCCTCCTCTCCACCACCAATTCTGCTTTGGTCGTTTAGACAGTCCCAGTCATGCCAATCCCCTCCTGACCCTAAGTAGCTCCCAACTTTTTGATTTAGCCCAGGCCCTAACGGCTTTTGCCCAAGAGACGCACGCGCCAGCCGCGCCCCTGCCCTGGAGTCGTACTCAACGCTGGGGCTGGGGGGTTGGGGCCGTCGTTGGCATCGCGACGGTCATGGCCCTCACCCATTTTGGTATTCGGACTATCTCAGAAAACCCAACGGCCCTAGAGAATTTACCGAGCAACCCTCCCATAAAAAACCGCTTTAGCTTTACAGAAGTCATCCCCCCAGTTCCCCCTGCTCCTGGACAAGGCCCTTTTCCCCAGGCTAATCTCCCTACGCCATTAGCGGCCAGGCCAACCTTACCTCCGCCGGGTAACCTCTCCAGTGCAACACCTCCGCCCCGCAATGCCACCGTTAATCTCGTCGTCCCGCCGAGCCGAGTTCTGCCCCCGCCTCCCGTCGTACCTCCGGCCCCAGCCAGTAATACGATCACCATCCCCCCTCCTAGTGCTGTCGGTAGTTCGGTTATTCCTGAAGCGGCCCTCCTGCCCCAGGCTAATTTGCCCATCTTGCCACCGCAAGGCCCGGGCATCGCCAATTTTCAAGGTCAAATTCTGCCCCAGGCCCCCCAATTGCCGCCCCTGGCCCAAGGAAATGTGGGTTTCTCTTTCCCCTCAGCCCCACGTCCCGAAATGCGCCCGACTCCCAGCCTGCTAGACCCTATTCCCCAGGTCGCAGAAGTCAGGGCCTACTACGAAAAATATTGGCAACCGCCCCAGGAACTCCAGCAAACCCTAGAATATCGCCTACAACTGGATCCCAATGGAACCTTAAAGCAAACGACTCCCCTGGGTAAAGCAGCCAGTCTCTACTTGGCAAAACTGCCCCAGCCTAATCCTGGTTCTCCCTGGGTTTCTCCCCTGACCGTTGAGGGAGAAAGAACGATTCGCCTTGTGCTCAGTCCTAATGGTAGTGTTAAGACTTTTCTGGATGAGTAAGGAAGTTACGGCTCCATCTTGAGGTTGACTCACTGCTAATTTAGGGGCTAATGCCAAAGTAAAAGGGGAGGTGGATCGGCCATCACCCTAGGTGACTAGTGGATTAAATTAGAAAAGCCGTTAAGAGTGTACCACGTTGCACAAATACTACGTTTATCTCCTGGAAAATTCTTATATAATTTCAATAAATTTTAAAGCGTGAGGAGTTTTAAGATAATGCATTTAGCGTGGCGATATCCTAGTTTAGCCCTTGGTTTACTAATGCTAGGTATTTGGAAGGCTCCTGTTTACGCTAACGAAGCTCTTGCTACTGAGGGACAGGAAACCCTGACGGCTAGGCCTACGACCGTAGATAGTCAAGAAGAAATATTGACAATTGTTGAAGAAGTTTCTGTCACTAGCGAGGGCCTCGTTCTTAAAATTCAGGGAACGGCCCCTCAAACAAAACTCAAATTGACAGTTGATGAGCAAAACCAAACGAATCAATTATTATTAACCCTAGAAAAAACCAAACTGGCCTTTTCTGTTCCGATCAACAAAAATCAACCCACTCAAGACATCAGTGGCCTGCAAATTCGCCAAGACTCGACACGCCAAGTCGTTGAAATTCGTTTTAATTCTCTACAAAACTGGCAAGTTATCACCCAGCAACAAGCTTTACAACTAAGACCCGCCGCCCTGGCCCAAAATCCACCTGATTCTGTTACCCCCCATTCCCCTAGTCAACCAGTCGTGACACCGGAAAAGTCTCCGCTCTCGACAGAACCCAAAGCCCTAGCGCCCCTGGCCCAGAGTGCCCCAGAGCAAGTACCCACAACCCCAGAGGAATCTCTTCCAGAAACGGAGAATATACTGGAAACTCCGATTGATAAGGCTCCGATGCAGCCGGTTACCCCCCTCAATCGTCAACCGATTCGTCTACTTCATTTGAACACAGCGAATCAACTCCAGCAGGGCGATGTTGCTATTAGTTTCGGCGAAACTCAAACCATCCAAGGGGGCTTTGGTACGGGTAATCAAAGCTACTTTGCCTATCTGGATTGGGGCGTGACGGATAATTTGCAACTCGGTTGGACTTATATGATCAATGACGATCCGACCTACAACCCAATTAATAGGGTTTTCATTCCTCAGCAATATCAGGCCACTGGCCCCAACTTGAAGTATCGATTTTATCAAGATGAGCACTGGAGTTTAGGAATTCTAAGTTCCTTGGAACAATTCCAAATCTATAGTGGCCCTGGCCTGTTTAATAATTATCGCTCTCCAACGGTGAGTAACACGATTGCAGGAACTGTTCAATTCCCTATTTCCTATCGTTTTAATGAGCAATTTCAAGTTCACATTACGCCAGCGGTCAATATTTTTTCCAATAGCCTGAATGGCGTTCCCTTCTATGGAACTGTCTTTAATTTAGGCCTGGGCGGTAGTTGGTTAGTTAGCCAAGATTTTTCTCTCTTTGCCAATGCCGTGATTCCTTTAACCGGCGATAATGCCTTCAATGCTAATCGAGATTTTTATAAAACTGTTATTTGGTCTGCGGGTGGAACCTACGCCTTCAATAAGGCGATTGCTGTAGAACTTCATGTCACCAATTCCTTTGGGGGAACGCCAACGACAGGAGTGCTAACCTTGCCAACGGCGGCCAATGAAGTATTGATTGGAGGTCAATTTATCATGGTTCCCTCCGCCAAAGAAGTGCGTCAGATTCCCTACAGTGAGCACCAGAAAAAATTACTGTTTGATGGTTTTACCCTCACCTCTCCCTACGTTCTACCCACGGATAATTTTGGCATCCGACTGGCGGGGGATTCCAAGGGCAGTATTGGCGGGGGCCTCTACTACGGTTTCTTGCAAAACTTTCAAGCCGAAGTTCTTTTTTCTTCCATTAGTGGCTTTGATACCCAATCGGTGCTGCAAACCGAAGCAGGTACAGAAACCCAGTATCGGCTTGGGGGCAAGCTGATGTTTTTAAATCAAGCAGACCAGGACCCCTTTTCCCTAGCGGGCCGCTTAACGGTGGGTCGAGATATTGGCAATGAACAGGGATATATGATGCTGGAATTTCCGTTCATGTACGAATTCAATTCCCAGTTAGCGGCTTTGTTTTCACCGAAAGCGGCCATTAACGGTGGTAATACCCCTGTCGGTTTGGGGCTTGGCCTGAACTATCAAATCTTACCGGCTGTTCAATTGATTGGTGAAGTGACTCCCATTGTGACCGGTGAGCGAACTGTCTGGGCAGCGGGTTTGCGTTTCTTGCCCATGGATAGTTTGGCCATTGACCTACTGGGAACCAATGCGACGAGTCTATTAGATCTGGGAGAATTAGTGGCAGAACCCGGTACTCGATTTTCGGCTAGTATTCAGTGGCATTTTGGCCCATCCTCTAGTAGTCGTCCATCCCCAGCTGCTGTACCCTCCTCTCAGGATAATCCCCAGAAGTCATTGAATTAAGCGCTGGGACTTCTAGGCCAGAAGCGATAATGCAAAAAAACTTCTTGGTCAATCGTCGCTGCACTCAACAATTCTAGGCCCTGGGCCTGATTAAGGGGCAAACCGATTCCCCCCAGCGGTGTCGGGGCCAAACGGCCGCCCACCCAGTAGGGACACAGAGTCAACCAAAGGAAATCCAATAAATCGTCAGCAAAGAGGGACGCGATCAGTTGACCGCCCCCCAGCAGGCCTAATTGGTGAATGCCTTGCTGCTTGAGCAGGGCCAGCGTTTGGGGCCAATGGATATTTAGGCCGTCCTCCTGATAGGGTGTGAGGATAATGTGCTCAAAAGTCTGGGGCCTGGCCTGCCATTGTGCCAACGCCTCTGGGCTGGGTGTTAGGAGCCAGCGGGAAAAGGGTTGCTGAAAAAAGCGGCAGTGGGGGTCTAACTGGCCGGTGGCTGAACAAACGATTTGAACCGGCTGGGGTGGGCGCCCTTGGCTTTCTCGCTCGGCCAGCAGGGCCGGTTGGGTGATCACTAAACTGGAGCCGTAGGCCCGTAGGGTTTCAGCACCGAATAGGACGGCATCCATCTGGGCCATTTGTCGTTCTAGGTGCTGTTTATCTGCCGCAGAGGCAAATCGTGCCGCTGAGCCGTATTCATCACTGATCTTGCCATCGGCAGTCATGGCCAGAATCACCGTGATTTTGGGACGGGGCAGGGATGGGGTCAAGGTGATTTAATGGGCGCTGGCAAAGGCCTGGGAGAGAAAGGGTAAGATCTGGCGATTGCTAGCGTTCTCTGGCCCTTCCACAAAAACAGTTAGGAGATAGGGATTGCGATTGGGGATTTCGATATAGGCGCAATCGTGGCGGACTTGACTCGTCCAACCGGCCTTCGACCAAAGCAGGGCCTTGCCTGGCAGGGCCTCCCCTAAAAAGCCGCTGACTTGATTTTCTTCCCCAGGAATCGGAGCAGTAGCCGGTAGAGAGCGTTGGAGCAGGGCCATCATGGCCTGGGAGCGAGCAGAAGAGACGGCTACCCCACCAACAATGGCATGGAGTAGACGGGCGACGGCATTAGTCGTCAGCATATTGCGATTTTCAAATAATTCCCCCAGGAAGGCCCGTTCTCGTCCGTAGGGGCCATCGCACCAAGTTTTTTGATTGACATTGATCGCTTGTAGTTCTTCCCAGCCAAGGCTTTGCAGATAGCGATTGACAATATTGCGCTGGTGTTGCCAGGTGGTGAAGGGCCCTGCCGTTAGCATGGGGCCACTGGTGGTACCGCTGAGCACATCAACAATCAGACTGGTAGCATCGTTACTCGAATCGACGATCATATCCCGCGTGGCCCGCTGGAGTTCCGGTGAATCTTCCACCATGCCCCCTTCCAGCCATTCCTGGATAGCGAGGAGATAGAACAGTTTGACGACACTAGCGGGATAGATGCGCTCAATGCCACGGTAATGGAAACCTCGCACCGGATGTTGCCAAAATTCTTGGGCCGACAGGGCCCCGCCGGTATTGACGATTACGGGTGGATCATAAACGAGCCAGGTCAGGGCAATCTGATCCCGCTGCAGACTGGGAAAGGTTTGCCAAGCGCTCTCTAGAATGACCTCGGCCATATCTTGCAGGGCCGTATCCGGTTGAAAAAATGGCATGGTGTGTTTCGGTCAGCAAGGTTAGAAAATGGGGCCAGAAAAGATGGACTTCCTGGCCTGAAAATAAGGGAGAAAAAGCAACTTGGATGGTTACGGCTCAATCCGGCGCAGGTTGGCCCCTAGGCCTTTTAGCTTACTCACAATGTCCTCATAGCCTCGATCTAGGTGTTTGAGACCTTGGATCACCGTGGTTCCTTCCGCAGCGAGACCCGCGATAACTAAAGCCGCCGAGGCCCGTAAGTCCGTGGACATCACCGGCGCACCAGAGAGGAATGGGACACCTTGAACCACGGCCGTATTGCCTTTGACCTTGATATTGGCCCCCATGCGCTGGAGTTCAGCAACATGCTGGAGACGATTTTCAAACACCGTTTCCGTCACCAAGCTATTGCCCTCACTGACGGCCAACAGGGCCATAAATTGGGCCTGCATATCCGTGGGAAAACCGGGATAGGGCAAGGTTTCAATATCTGTAGCCCGTAATTCAGCCGGCACGAGGCGGACACGATCTGGCCCTTCAATCACCACCTCCGGGCCAATTTCCCGCAGTTTTGCAATAGCCGAAGCCAAATGGTCGGGAACGACGGGATAGAGACTGATTTCAGAATGGGTAATGGCCCCAGCACAAAGAAACGTACCCGCTTCAATGCGGTCGGGAATAATGGGAAAGTCGGTGGTGTGTAGGCGTTCGACCCCCTGAATGACAATAGTATTGGTGCCATCGCCTTGGATTTGGGCTCCCATGGAGCGGCAGAAATTAGCTAAATCGATGATCTCCGGCTCCTGAGCCGCATTTTCGATGATGGTTTCCCCTTCTGCCAGGGTCGCCGCCATCATAATCGTTTCCGTGGCCCCGACACTGGGATAGTCGAGGTAAATGCGAGCGCCGCTGAGGCGTTGACTGCGACCTTTTACATTGGCATGAACCACCCCATGCTCAATCCGCACATCGGCTCCCATGGCCTGGAGTCCTCGGACATGGAGATCAACAGGTCTGGCCCCAATGGCACAACCACCGGGTAGGGGAACTTGGGTGGTGCCCAGACGGGCTAGGAGAGGGCCAATCACAAAAAAGCTGGCCCGGAGTTGGGAAACCAGTTCGTAGGGGGCCTGGGACTGGCCAATGTTGCGGGCATCAATGTCTAAAACATCCCCTTCTCGCTTGAGCTTAACGCCGATGGCCGCCAGGATTTGGCCCATGCGGTCGATATCCGCTAAGGCCGGCAAATTACGGAGACGGCAATCGTCAGCACAGAGTAGGGTTCCGGCCATAATCGCCAGGGCCGAGTTTTTAGCTCCACTAATCCGGACTTCGCCACTGAGGGGGGCCCGGCCATAGATTTCGATAACGGGTTCCAGGATCGCCGTCGTTGGGGTGGTCTGATAGGTCGCTTTAATAGTCGTTTCCTCCCGTTGCAATACTAAATATTTTTTTCTATACCGCTGTGTTATAGAAATCGGTAACATCTTAGCCGAATTTAGTCAATTTTCCCGCCCTTGAAAATTTTTTGGGCCAGAGCGTTGACTTCTCGCCCTAACTACGCCATGATAGTTATTCGGAAATTATTCCGACCCCTAGCCAGCGGAACTGGCGGAATTGGTAGACGCGCTAGATTCAGGTTCTAGTGTTCGCAAGGACTTCCGGGTTCAAGTCCCGGGTTCCGCATTTCAATAAGCGATGTCTGAGTTGACCCCAGCCATTACCAGCCCCCAAAACCCTTTGGTCAAGCAGATTCGTCAGTTGCACCGACCCAAGGGCCGACGGGAACAGGCGCAGTTTTTGCTTGAAGGGACTCACCTCCTAGAGACGGCCCTAGCACTGGAATGTTCCCCGATAGTGGCCTGTTATACCCCCGCTTGGCAGGCTCGCTATCCCCAGCTTTGGCAACGGCTCACCCAGCAGGCCCAACGAGCGGTCTTGGTTAGTCCTGACGTATTGGCCCTCCTGGCCACAACCGTTAACCCCGATGGGGTTGTTGCTACTTTGGCCCAATCGGATTTTGAAGCCCCCCCTCCTGCAGTGATGCAGTTGGGCCTAGTCCTAGAGTGTCTCCAAGACCCCGGTAATTTGGGAACGATTTTGCGTACTGCCGTGGCAACCGAAGTTGGGGGCCTCTGGTTAAGTCAAGACAGTGTGGATTGGCAGAATCCAAAGGTGCTACGGGCTTCCGCCGGTGCCTGCCTGCAATTAATTCCTCAGACAGCAACTAATCTTAAAACCGTCATTCAATCGTACCAGGTCCAAGGCTTCCAGATCATCGCGACCCTGCCCCAGGCAACAAAAACCTATTGGGAGATCGATTTCCGGCGACCCAGCCTGCTCCTGTTCGGCAATGAAGGTCAAGGCTTGAGTCCTGAGCTTGTTGCACTGACCGATGAACAGGTAGTCATTCCCCAGGCCCGGGCAGTAGAATCCCTCAATGTAGCGGTAGCGGTGGCGCTTCTGCTATACGAGGCCCAACGCCAAAAACAGTTTACGTGACATTCCTTCATGGTGCTGAAATTAAATAAGGTCCGCTATTTTGAGGCTGGGTTACTGCTGGCTTTTTTCCTTCTCGGTCTAGGAGGGATTCTCAACCATGCTATGTGGCGGGATGAACTCAATGGTTGGTTAATTGCTAGAGATAGTTTAAGCCTGGGAGATTTTTGGCACAATGTACGCTACGAGGGCCATCCTCTGCTGTGGTATTTGTGCCTGTTAGCACTCAACCAAATAACGAGCCATCCCCTTGCCATGCAACTGTTTCACCTGGTTTTGGCTACGTTAGCTATCAGTCTTTTTATTTTCTATTCTCCCTTTACTCGCCTACAAAAATTATTATTTTGCCTAGGTTATTTGCCAATCTATGAATATTTGCTGATTAGCCGCAATTATGCCATTGGTTTGCTTTTTTTATTTGCTTTCTGCTGGATTTTTCCTCGACGAAAAAAAGATTATTTGGCCTTGTCTTTTATCCTGGCCCTGATGGCCAATACTAATGCCTACGCCTTATTAATCAGTGTTTGTCTAGCCATGGCCTTGGGTTATGAATATTTTTTTCGTCGGTTCCTCGGTTTTAGAAGCCAGGCATCAAAGTTAAATATGGGTCTCAGTATCATCATTTTTGCGGTTGGCTTAGGCCTGTCCATCATCATGTTATTCCCCCCAGCAGATAGCCTACTCCAGGGGGGAGCAGAGCAATGGTTTTGGCAATGGGATGGCCATCGCTTTAATCAGGCCCTAACCCGCCTGTGGAATAGCTATATTTTAATTCTAGTCCCTGGTGATTCCCAACCCTGGGCTGTCGGATTATTTGCAATTTTATCTACTCTAATTCTTAGTTTTTGGCTAATTTTCCTAGTAGATAGGCCGGTCATTTTTGTTTTTTACCTTTTGGCCACAGGGGTAATTTTGTTGTTTACTTACCTTAAGTTTTTAGGCTCACCCCGTCACTATGGCCATTTATATTTAATCTTGATTAGTGCTCTCTGGTTAAAAACCTATTATCAACCAATGGCTCTAACGACAAAACTAAGCCATCGATTGCCTCGACTCCAGGCCTGGGTAAAAAAACGAGCTTCTTTTTGTTTGATGATTATTTTAATCTGCCAACTGTTAGCCGGACTCGTGGGCTATATCCGGGATCTAACCCTGCCCTACTCTGCTAGTCGAGCTGTGGCCTATTATCTTCAGGAACAAAGGCTAGATCATAACTTCCTTGTCGGTAGTGAGGACTTTGCCGTCAGTCCGATTAGTGGTTATTTAGGCCAGAAAATTTATTATCCCGAAAGCCAAGGTTTAGGCAGTTTCGTGCTGTTTAATCGTCAACGTCAAGGCGTGAGCCAAGCTGAAATTCTCCGACAAATTCAGACCCTGGCTAAGTTTCCCACTGTATTAATTCTCAATCATCCTTTAGACACTCAGTCTCCAGGTTTAGAGTTTCAATTTTTAGCTGATTTTAAGCATAGCTTCATTGGTAATGAGCAATACTATCTCTATCAAATTAGCCCGAATGTTTCTATTCCTTAATTTGGTCGCTCAATTGACTTAATCTGCGGCCTGAATCAAAAAAGCTACAACCCCCTCACTAATCCGTTCATAAAAACACTGTGGCCCCAGCGTCTTGACAAAACTATCGCGCTCCATTAATTGATAGACGGGGTCTCGGACTCGGGCAAAGCTGAGACGGATCCCCTGAGCTGTTAATTCTCGGTGGACAGTTTTAAGCATTTCCACAGCGGTAATATCGATTAAATTAATACTTTCCGCGTCAATTAAGACCTGCTGAACTGGGAAAGGAGATGACGCCAGGGCCTGGCGTAGTTGAGCACGAAAATAATTGGCGTTGGGAAAAATTAAACTACTGCCAAAGCGAAAGATAAGGAGGCCAGGAATCAGAGCCGCATCGGGATGGCGCTTGATGTCCCGATACATTTCTTCTTGGGGTAGTTTGCCTAAAATAGCCGTCTCGGGGTGGGTGGCCCGTTGGATCAGTAGGAGTAGGGACAGGCCAACGCCTAAGCTAATGCCGGCCAAAACCCCCAGCATCAAGACTCCCCAAAAAGCAACCATGGCCAGGGCAAAGGCCAGAGGATCGATGCGTCGCAACCGCCACAGGGCCTGCCACTGGACTAAATTCAGCATCGCCATAATTACCACCGCAGCCAGGGTCGTGTGGGGCAAAAGCCGAAAGAGAGGCATGAGAAGGCCCAAGGTTAGCAAAATCAAGCCAGCATGGATGAAGGCCGTCAGTTGGGTTTTCACTCCCGCCGCCTTAGCTACCGAGGTTTTGGATAAGCTCCCCGCCACCACAAAGCCAGAGGAAAGGGCCGAGCCCCAATTGGCTAGCCCATAGGCAATGAGTTCCTGATGTCCGTCAATATCTGGCTGGCCAGGGGTAGCCGTTGCCATGGCGGCCCCCAGAGATTCCACATAACACAAGAGGGCAATGGCCAAGGCCCCCGGTAACAGGGCCTGGAATCGTTCTAGGTCTAGTACGGGCAGGGTCAGGGAAGGAAGGCCGGTGGGGGCCGTGCCAATTAAAGCCAAAGAGCTATTTTCTAGATGCAACAGGGCCACCAGGCCCAGTGCCCCGATGACCGTTAGTAATTCGGCGGGGAGTTTCGGCCAGGCTCGTTTCAAGCCCCAGAGGAGAGCGCAACTGCATAAGCCCAGAACACTTGTGAGCAGGTCAAGCTGGGGAAATTGTAGAAGGAATATCCTGAGTTTTTCTAGAAAAGGGCCCTGGGCTCCCTCCAGACCAAACAGGATCGGTAGTTGACCCAAGATCGTCACCCAAACCAGGCCCTGAATAAAGCCCCGCATCACCGGCAAGGGAATAAAGTCCGCTAACCAGCCCATTTTGAGCAGGCCCGCTGTGAAGAGTACAGTGCCAACCAGGGCCGCCATCAAAGCCGTGGTTGCAATGTAATCCCCCGTTCCGGCCTGGACTAGGGGAGCAATCGTCACTGCCGACAACAAAGCCGTGGCGGAATCAGGGCCCACCACTAAACAGCGGGAGGTACCCAGGATACCGTACAGCAATAGGGGTAGGGGAACGGAATACAGCCCATAGATGGCGGGCACCCCGGCGATACTGGCGTAGGCCAGGGCCTCCGGTACCATGACGGCCCAGAGGGTCAGGCCCGCTAGAATGTCCGCTTTGAACCAGGGCCGCTGATAGCGGGGAAACCAACCAAGAACCGGCAAATAGTGTTTCAGACCCGATTCTAGCCCCGTTAACATAGCGTAAAGGGCTGTTGAGTTTGTAAACAAGCCACCAACTGCTGGAAGGGTTGCCAGTTGTCCTCCTGGTCAATGGCCTCCCAGACCAATTCAATCACCGGCCGGAGCAGGGCCGTGGGAGGATTGGCCGCCGCGAGGGTCTGGGCTATCTCTGTCATATCCGCCGGGGAAAGCGCCTGTAGATAACGGTGGTAGAGTCGTCGCCAGGTGCCCCAATCTGCCGAACCCAGCTCACTGTTTTCCAGAATAAAATCCGCCGACTCCCGCCAACTGGGGTTAAATCCCTCGGTGAGGGCCGAAAAAAAGCCGGGATAGCTACATTGACTTTCTTCGAGACACAGGAGCGTCATTTCCAGCAGTTCTCGTTGCAGATCCGCCAGGGACGGTTTCGGTGTCGCCAGGCCCAATCGCCGTAGCAAAAGCTGTTCATAGGCGTGCCAATATTCCCGCTCAAATTCCGCCAGGGCCGTTTTCATCTCCAGGGCCGGTATGACTCGGGCCAGGGGCAACTGAAGTAGTTCTAAATTATGACGACAGATCAAGGGCTGATTGCCGTAACAGTAGAGGCCGTGGTAGTCAAAATAGGCCGCCACAAAACGCGGATTGTAAGTAGGAATAAAACCATAGGGGCCATAGTCAAAACTTTCCCCGGTGATGGACATATTGTCTGTATTCAGAACGCCATGGCAAAAGCCCGCCACCATCCACTGGGCCACTAGCTGAGCCGTTCGTTGAACTAGGACCCGATAAAATTGGCTGTACTGCCCCGGTTCCAGTTCAGGGTAATAGTATTCAATTACATGATCCAGCAAGCACTGTATCAAGTCCGTCCGCTGGTGGTAGTGCAGACGCTCGAACGTACCAAAGCGAATGTGGGAACGACTAAAGCGAATCATCACCGAAGACCGGGTGGGGGAAGGTTCATCGCCCCGCCAGAGGGCCTCCCCCGTCTCGATTAAACTCAGGCAACGGGAGGTTTTGACCCCAAAACTAGCCAGGGCCTCCGCCGCCAAGACTTCCCGGACACCGCCCTTGAGGGTCAGTCGTCCATCCCCCCGGCGAGAATAAGGGGTCTGACCCGAGCCTTTGGTGCCAAAATCATAGAGTTCTCCATCCTGGCCCCGAACTTGACCGTAGAGAAATCCTCGGCCGTCACCCAGATCGGGATTATAGGATTGGGTTGGCCCTGCAATCTGATGACCGTGGTAACGCAGGGCCAGAAAGGGACGCACCCCAACAAACAGGCCAAAACATTCAATAAATTCCTGATCTGTGACCTGCTGAGGATCGAGGCCCAGCTTGGGCAACAGTAAATCATTCCGAAAGCGTAACTGATGACTTGGAAAAGACGCCGCCGCCACAGGGTCGTAGAATTCACTTCCCAGAGATTCCAGGGCCGGCTCGTAGGCTAGATTCAAAAAGGCGTTACTCACATCACTGCGCTCAATAACCACGCTTCACATCCTAACGGTCTTTCCCCATCCTTGTTGTGAAAGAAAACCCTCTTGCAGTTCATTAGTGTTTATTCTGGCTTGGTCGGCCGCAGGATAGGCTCAACGGTTTCTGTAAATAAATTCAAACTTATCTCGGGGGAATTAGGGGACGTTGCTAGACTATAAGTATTACCCGTAAGGAATATATACTCGGGAGGCTTCTATGGTCAGTACCGTCCTAGAAACAACTAGCAAGCTTGATAAAGAGACCGCTCTAATCCTCTGGTTTGAGGAGGTCGGAACCCATGATGTGGGCCTCGTCGGGGGTAAAAACTCTTCCCTCGGTGAAATGATTCAACAGCTACAGCCGAAGGGGGTGAATGTGCCCTCTGGTTTTGCAACCACCGCCTACGCCTATCGTTACTTTATCCAATCCGCTGGCCTAGAAGCCAAGTTACGAGACCTCTTTGCTGATTTGGATGTCAATGATGTTGCTAATCTCCAGGAACGGGGGGGCCTGGCCCGACAGTTAATCCTCGATACGCCTTTTCCCCAAGATCTACAGGTGGCCATCGCTGAAGCCTACAGTGCCATGTGTGACCGCTACAATCACAAGATGCACCGGGCCGGGGTAGATGTGGCGGTTCGTTCCAGTGCGACGGCGGAAGATTTGCCCGAGGCCAGTTTTGCGGGGCAACAGGAAACTTACCTTAATGTCCATAGCCTGAGTGGGGTTTTGGAATCCTGTCATAAATGCTTTGCCTCTCTCTTCACCGACCGGGCTATTTCCTACCGTCACCACAATGGTTTTGACCATCTGGCCGTGGCCCTGTCCGTTGGGGTTCAAAAAATGGTGCGGTCTGACCTGGCCACCTCTGGGGTGATGTTTTCCATTGATACCGAAACCGGCTTTAAAAATGCGGCCTTGATCACCGCCGCCTACGGCCTCGGAGAAAACGTGGTGCAGGGGGCCGTTAATCCCGATGAGTACTTTGTTTTTAAGCCGACTCTGAAGGAAGGCTACCGGCCGATTCTCGAAAAACGCCTGGGTAGCAAGGCCATCAAGATGGTGTACGACGTGGGCGGCTCTAAACTGACCAAAAACGTTGAAGTTCCCGAGCCCGACCGGCAAAAATATTGCATCACCGACGATGAAATTCTGCAATTGGCCCGCTGGGCCTGCATCATCGAAGACCACTATTCTCAAGTGCGGGGTATTTATACTCCCATGGATATTGAATGGGCCAAGGATGGCAAAACCGGCGAGTTATTTATTGTTCAGGCCCGGCCCGAAACTGTGCAGTCCCAAAAATCTGCCAACGTCATTAAAACCTACGAACTCAAGGCCCATAGCGACATTCTGGCCACGGGTCGCAGTGTCGGGGCCGCCATTGGCCAGGGTAAGGCCCAGGTAATTCACAACGTCTCAGAAATTACTCAGTTTCGACCTGGGGAAGTGCTGATCACCAACCGCACTGACCCTGACTGGGAACCGATCATGAAACAGGCCTCGGCCATCGTTACCAACCAGGGGGGGCGCACCTGCCATGCCGCAATTATTGCCCGGGAAATGGGCATTCCGGCCATTGTTGGTTGTGGCGATGCCACGGAAACCATTCCGACGGGTCAGGATGTCACCATCTGCTGTTCTGAAGGGGATGAGGGCCATGTTTTTACCGGTCTATTGCCCTATGAAGTCCGCGAAACTGCTCTGGATAACCTGCCCCGGACTAAAACCCAGATTTTAATGAATGTGGGCAACCCCGAACAGGCCTTTGGTCTGGCCAGCTATCCCGCTGATGGAGTCGGCCTAGCTCGTTTAGAGTTCATTATTGCTAACCATATCAAGGCTCATCCTCTAGCTTTGATGAAATTTGACGAACTAGAAGAGGGTATGGCTAAAGCTGAAATTGCTGAACTGACCAAACTCTACGAAGACAATCGGGCCCAATTCTTTGTTGATAAACTGGCCCATGGCATTGGTATGATTGCCGCCGCCTTCTATCCCAAACCAGTGGTGGTGCGGATGTCGGATTTCAAATCCAATGAGTACGCCAACCTACTCGGTGGCCGTCAATTTGAACCGAAGGAAGAAAACCCGATGATCGGCTGGCGCGGGGCCTCTCGCTACTACGACCCCAACTACCGCGAAGCCTATGCCCTAGAATGCCAGGCCCTCAAAATGGTGCGTGACGACATGGGTCTGACCAATGTGATTCCCATGATTCCCTTCTGTCGGACGCCAGAGGAAGGTCGCAAAGTCTTGGCAGAAATGGAAAAACACGGCCTGAAACGGGGCGACAATGGCCTGCAAGTTTACGTTATGTGCGAACTGCCCAGTAACGTGATCCTAGCCGATGAATTTAGTCAAGTCTTTGACGGTTTCTCCATTGGTTCAAATGATTTAACCCAATTAACCCTTGGCCTAGACCGGGATTCCTCGCTGGTGGCCCATCTCTTCGATGAACGCAATGAAGGGGTGAAACGGATGGTTAAACTGGCCATTGAAACCGCCAAACAGCAGGGTCGTAAGATCGGGATTTGTGGTCAGGCCCCCTCAGATTATCCTGAATTTGCTGAATTTTTGGTGCAATTGGGCATTGACTCCATTAGCCTCAACCCCGATTCTGTCCTAAAAACCATTTTGCGGATTGCGGAGGTGGAAAAGGCCAACGCCTAAGCGGTGACATGCTCCTAGGGCCTACTCTTTGAGATCTTTCTCAGGAGGAGTATCAGAACTCCTCCATTTTTTAGCGAAATTGATTGGCTTAAATGGGGAGTTTGGCCCTAAAATTCAGCATCAGTTGTTTTTGCGGGCAATTATCATGACGGGGCAAGAACGGGTACCAGTTGGCATTATCGGGGCATCGGGGTATGGCGGCATTCAGTTGGTTCGACTTCTTTTGGAACATCCGGGGGTTGAACTGGTATATCTAGGGGGCCACAGTAGTGCGGGCAAGGCCTATACGGATATTTATCCCCACTTAACCCATCGTTGCAATCTGAAAATAGAACCCATCGATTTAGAGGTCATTGCGGCGCGTTGTCAGGTGGTCTTTCTCGGCCTGCCCAATGGCCTGGCCTGTGACATGGCCCCGGCTTTGCTGGCAAAGGGTTGTAAGGTGCTTGACCTGTCAGCAGACTACCGCTTTAGGGATTTGAGCGTCTATAGCGAATGGTACAAAAAGGAGCGTAGTGATAGCACCATTGTCGCCAAGGCTGTTTATGGATTGCCGGAGCTTTACCGTGAAAAAATTAGGACTGCCCAATTGATTGGTTGTCCTGGTTGTTACCCCACCGCCAGTTTAATGGCCCTGTCTCCCTTGCTCAAACAAGGCCTGATTGACCCAGCTACCACAATCATTGATGCTAAATCAGGAACCTCCGGTGGTGGACGCGAGGCTAAGGTCAATATGCTTCTTGCGGAAGCCGAAGGATCTTTAGGTGCCTATGGTGTTGCTAAACATCGCCATACCCCAGAAATTGAACAGATTTGTCGGGATTTAGCCGGCCAAGAGGTGCGAGTCCAGTTTACGCCCCATCTGATTCCCATGGTGAGAGGCATCCTGGCTACCGTCTACGCTACTTTGCGAGATCCGGGCCTGGTGCGAGACGACTTAATCACCATCTACAGTGCCTTTTATCGAGCCTCTCCCTTTGTCAAGATTTTGCCCAATGGCCTTTATCCCCAAACCAAATGGGCCTGGGGAACCAACCTCTGCTACATCGGCATTGAAACCGACCCCCGCACTGACCGCGTTATCGTCATGTCGGCCATTGATAACCTGGTTAAGGGCCAGGCGGGTCAAGCGGTTCAGTGCCTGAATTTGATGATGGGCTGGGAAGAATCACTTAGCCTACCCCAATTGGCCTTTTATCCTTAAAAATAGAGCTTTTTTATTACTGTCATCAGAAATTTTTCCAGTAAAATCGGCGTAGAGATTATTTCACTTCGGTAGTGAGGACATTGTTGTGATTAAGCGTACATTGCATTATCTTGGCCTTGGTCTATTGCCGGCCCTGTTGGGAAGTGTGTTTGTGGCGACCCCTAAGGCCCAAGCCGGCCAGACCTGCAACTATATCAATCAGAATTTATTCATGGCCCAGGCCTATCAAAACGCGAACCAAGTGTGGGTCAGCGAGGGCTGGTGGGTTATCGAGCCGGGAGAATGCGTTGTCTATGCCGACAATGTCAGCACCTTTTTTAAAATTTCTGAAAACGTTACACCGCCCCGCCTCCAACCCAAAGACGTACAATTAGCAGATTTATGCGTTGTCAATGACCGCTTCATGGTCTACCAAGCGGACAATTTAGCAGCCTGTGATAGTCAAGATGGGGATCTAGCAACCTTTCTCAATCCAGGTTCTGGTAAGGAATTGCTTCAAGAACCCTAGGCTCTGGATTTACTTTCCAACAATGGGCTCAGGGGGCCGGATACCAAAGGCCCTCTACCTGGGCAATTAACCCCTGTAGTTCTGTCGAGGTTAAGGGAGGGGTTCTGTCCACCAGCACCGTGACATGGCCTAGTTTACGACCGGGACGGGCATCGCTTTTGCCATACCAATGCACAATGGTATGGGGCAGGGCCGCCAGGGCCTGGCGTTGGGGCAGATAATCATTCTGGGCCGTTTCGTAGCCTAATAAATTGACCATCACGGCCTGGGAAATCTTCAGAGCCGGGGAGCCTAGAGGCAGTCCGGTAATGGCCTGGAGTTGCAGGGCAAATTGGGAGGTTTCGCAGGCATCGAGGCTGTAATGACCCGAATTATGGGTACGTGGCGCTAATTCGTTGACCAAAACCTGTTGATCTGGGGTGAGAAAAAACTCAATCCCCAGTACACCCACAAAATTCAGGGCCGTTAAAATGCGCTGGGTATAGTCAGCAATCGTTCGCTGAACCTGGGCCGATACCTCCGCCGGCGCGATCACCCAACGACACACCTGATCGACTTGCCGGGTTTCTACCACGGGATATAGACGCATTTCTCCCTGGGGATTACGGGCGGCCACAATGGCTAATTCTCGCTCAAAGGGGATGAATTCTTCTACCAGCCACTGGCCGGCCCCCAGTCGAGTTTGCTGGGCTGACCAATCTGCCTGGGTTTTCAACACGAAAGTCCCCTGGCCATCGTAGCCATGGCGACGGGCCTTGAGGACGCAGGGCAAGGGCAGGGACAAAGGGGCACCGGGGGAGTAGGCCTGAAAAGTCGGTACGGGAATATCCAGATCTTTGAGCAAGGTGCGCTGATCCAGCTTATCCAGCAACGGGGCCAGGGAAGCCAGGGAAGGGTAAAAGCAAGTTCCCGCCTGAACGAGGGGCGCGAGAGCCGCCAAGTCAACGAACTCATTTTCAAAGGTGATTACCCCACAGCTTTGGGCCAATTCTGCCGTTGCCGGGGCCGAATCCACGGGGGCCAACACCACTTGCTGGGCCAGGGCCACCGCCGGGTCATCAGCCTGGGGCGTTTGCACTCCCATCTCTAGCCCCAAACGCTGGGCTTCCTGGGCCAACATCCAGGCCAGTTGTCCACCGCCAATCACGCCAATCCGTTGCACTGCCATGGCCAAGGGTCTTTTCTACCGGTGCTCAAGAACAACCCAAGGATTCCCGCGTACTGACGCCGGTTGTGGGGTTAATGCCGTCGGCCACTTCACAAAGACGACTGACCTGTTCACTATCCAGGACGGCCAGACTAAAGTCGGCGCCTTCAATCTGGGCATTTCTAAAGGTGCTTCGCATCATGATGGCCTCCGTTAAAACCGCATTGCGCAGATCCGCATTATTGAAACTACTGAGGTAGGCTAGACCATTGGTGAGGTCGGCCCCCTGCAAATCTGCTTCATTGAGGACAGCGCCGTTAAAAACGGCCCCCCGCAGATCTGCTTCCCGGAAGTTGGTTTGGGAGAGGTCAACGTTAGTGAACTGGGCCATCTGTAAATTTTGGCCGGTAAAATCTTTGCCCACGAGTGCCGTATTTTCAAAGGTAGAGCTGGAACCCGTCACCGAGGCAGAACTGGCGGCCAGGGCCGGCCCTGACGACAGAAACAACAGGAGCGGCAACAGGGCCAGGAAAAACCGAGCCAAACTTTTCATAAATAATTCTCAAGGGACACGACGCAAGGGCGTTCTTTATTGTATCGGAATTGGTTCTTTTCCCCTAGAAACCCGAACAAAAACACCATTTTTGCCGGTAGTACCGAGTCTAGGCGCGGTCTAGGGAGTGTGTCACAATAAGCACTAGCGTTTTCGGAAGATTTTTGACTTATTGCATGGTGTGTCTTAGTTCCCAAGCCATTGCCCAGTATCGTTCCCAGCTTGCGTCCCTACCGGAAGCCCTCTGGGCCCTGGATTGCATTGAAGATTGTGAAGGGGATTTAGAAGATGCGGCCCTCACCCTGGGGATTCAAGTCGGCCAGCAACCCGACTGTACCGACTGGCTAGCAGGTCTGGCCAAGCGCTGTCGAGCCGTTCTCTGCGAGGCCCCCTGGGAAGCCGAATTACGCCAGGGCAATCTGGCCACTGTTGTGAGCCATCTGATGGACAGCCAAATGTGTCATCCCCGCTTAGCCCCGGTCATTGTGCTCTACGTCCAGGCCCTAGGAGTACAAGCTTTTTGTGAGCCCCTCCATCTCAAGCTAAATTATTAGTGACTAGCGTTCCCATCATCCATGCGCCAACAAATTACTACCCTGACCGATAACCTCAGTCGTACCATCGTCGGCAAAGGTGAGGCCATCCGTCTCGTCCTCGTGGCGCTCCTCAGCGGCGGTCATGCTCTCCTAGAAGATGTGCCCGGGGTCGGCAAAACCCTGCTAGCCAAGTCCTTAGCCCGTTCCATTAACGGCAAATTCCAACGGGTGCAATGTACGCCTGACCTTCTCCCCACCGATATTACCGGCACCAATATTTGGAATCCCAACCGCCGGGAATTTGAATTCCTGCCTGGCCCAGCCTTTGCCAATGTCCTGCTGGCAGATGAAATCAACCGGGCCACCCCCCGCACCCAGTCGGCCCTGCTGGAAGTGATGGAAGAAAAACAGGTAACGGTGGATGGCGAAACCCGGCGCGTCCCCCATCCCTTTTTTGTGATCGCCACCCAAAACCCCATTGAGTACCAAGGCACTTTTCCCCTGCCCGAGGCCCAGATGGATCGCTTCACCCTCTCCCTCAGCTTGGGCTACCCCACCGAAGCGGAGGAGCTACAGATGTTACAACGCCAGCAAAATCCTCTGCCCGTTGAGGCCCTGGAACCTTGTATTTCCCTAGAAACCGTGGAGGCCCTACAACGGTCGGTGCTAGAGGTAAAAGTCAGCTTGGCCCTCCAGCAATATATGCTTAATCTGGTTCGTTGTTCCCGCCAGGATGAGGATATTACCCTCGGAGTTAGTCCCCGCGGTACCGTTGCCCTGCAAAAGGCAGCCCAGGCCCTGGCCTTTTTAGAGGAACGGGACTACGTGATTCCCGATGATGTCAAGACCGTTGCCCCCCACGTCCTGGCCCATCGTCTGATTCCTGCTGGCAACAAAAATGCCAAAACCATCGTGGAACGCCTCCTCCAGCAGGTTCCTGTGGATACTGACGTATAAAACCAAGGCCATGACCGTTGCTATTCGTTTAGACCAAGTTTTTAAGTATTACAATCAAGTCCCCGTGGTTCACAATCTGTCCTTTGAGATTGGGGCGGGGGAAATGTTTGGCCTGCTAGGCCCCAACGGCGCGGGCAAATCCACCACCATCCGCATGTTGATTACCCTGACCGAACCCAGTCAGGGGCGCATTGAAGTGGCCGGTTACGATGTCCAAAAATCCCCGGAGGGAGTTAAGCGAAGTATTGGGGTGGTGCTCCAGCAGGTGAGCGTGGATGGCGACCTGACGGTATGGGAAAATATGGAATTTCACGGCCGCATGCACCATATCCGCAACCCCCAACGTCAGCATCTGATTAGCCAGTGGCTGGATTACGTGGGCCTGACGGAGCGACGGGATAGTGTGGTGAAAACCTTGTCGGGGGGTATGAAACGTCGTCTCCAGATTGCCAGGGCCCTGTTGCATGAACCCCAGATTCTGTTCTTAGATGAGCCAACGGTGGGCCTCGATCCCCAAAATCGTCGCCGCCTCTGGGAAGTGATTCGTGACCTCAACCGTCAAGGCATGACTATCCTCCTCACCACCCACTACATGGATGAAGTGGAATTTCTCTGCGACCGCATTGGCATTATGGATGAAGGGAAATTGATTGAGTTAGGAACCCTGGCCCAATTCCGGGCCAAGTATGGTGAAGGGCTGGCGGTACGGCAGGTGGAAGACCGCCTCCAGTCCCAATTCTTTCCGACCCTCCAGGCCGCTAAAGACTATCTGGCCCAGGCAAGTGATCAAACAGGCCTGATGGTTAGGCCCTCGAACCTCGAGGATATTTTTGTAGAGTTAACGGGTCATCAATTGGATTAATTTCCTTTAAGTCGGGTCAACAAGACTATTGACTACCTGTTGAATCCGCTGGTGAATAGCTGGCCAATCCTGGCTTTGTACCCAAGCCGGGGGAAACAACTGCCCCGCCAGGCCAACGGCAATGGCTCCCGCTTGGATTAAGGGGGCCGCATTCTGCACAGTTACGCCCCCGGTGGGAATAAGAGGAATCGACCCCAGAGGGCCTTGGAGGGCCTGGATGTAGGTTACCCCGCCCAGGGCCTGGATGGGAAACACCTTTACCGCACTGGCCCCGGCCTGCCAGGCTGTGACAATTTCTGTCGGGGTTAAGGCCCCAGGAATAATCGGAATATTGGCCCTCACGGCCTGCTCAATCAGGAGGGGATTGGTGTGGGGCGTAAAGCAAAACTGACTGCCACAGGCCAGGGCCTGCTGGAGATCTATGGGCGTTAAAACCGTGCCCGTTCCCACCCAGCAGTGGGGCAAGGACTGGCGTAAATGGCTAATCACCCGTTCCGGCTGAGTACTATTCCAAGTAATTTCGATTAAACGGACACCGGCCTGAGCCGCGAGTTCCGCTAGTGTGATAGCAAGTTCTGGGGAATCGGTGCGGAGTACCGCAATTAGGCGATGATGTCGCAGACATTGGCCCCAGGTTTCCCGTAGCGTTGTCAAGGTCATCGGCAAGCTAGATGGGTAGCGTGGCCAGGGTTTGCGTCGCTAATTGACAGAGGGCCAGGTGTTGGGGGCTATTACTGGCCAAAATCCCGCCCCATTGGCAGACATCACCCCGGTTGTACCGTAGGGGTTGGCCATCAAAAAAGGTGAACTGGCCCCCGGCTTCCGTCAGAATAAGCTCCGGGGCGGCAAAATCCCAATCCTTGGCGGCGGATTTACCCGATAGGGAAATATAAACGTCGGCTTGCTGTTCGAGGATGGCCACGATTTTGCAACCGACACTGCCCACGTAATGACGGTCACGGAAGGGCAGTTGGTCGATCAGGTTTTGGAACCGTTGGTCTCGGTGGGTGCGGCTGACCACGAGGGTCAGGGCCTGGTCAGGGGCCGGGGCCACGATGGAGACGGGCCGGATTTCCCCACCAGAGCCATTTTCGACAAAACAACCCTGGCCTTGGGCCGCAAAGTAAAGTTTGTTGGCCTCAGGCACACCGACAAAGGCGAGGACGGGCCGTTGTTGATAGGCCAAAGCAATATGCAGGGCATATTCCCCAGTCCGGTCGATAAAATCACGGGTGCCATCGAGGGGGTCAATAATCCAGACCCAATCCTGGGGCAGGGGGTCTTGGCCCTGGTGGGTTTCTTCGCTGAGATAGCCAAAGGCCTCCGTACCAAAAGCCGCTGTCAGTTTTTCTAGGATGTGATGATTAGCCGCCAGATCTGCCGCCGTCACAGGGCCATCAGGTTTGCGGTGATCGATATTTAGTTGGGCACTGTCCTCGCCCTGGTAATAGGTCTGGAGAATTTTCATCGCGCCCCAGGCAATGGCCCGGACGGTATCAGCCATAGAAGCAATAACAGGGTCAGGATTGGGGTAAAGCACGGGCAAAATTCAAAACAAGAGCGGAGTACCTGCCGGAATCGGAATGATTTATCGAGCCAACCTCATCATAGCGGTGTTGTAGAGTCGTTAATGCACCGAATTGTTGCTAGAGTCCTCATCGGGAAAAGCACCCAAGGCTCAGCTCAGGCTAAACCGGCTGAAAATATGGCAAAATCCAGATCATTCCTTTTATTTTCCTCACCTTTATAATCATGGCTCTTTCTGCCCCTCCCCAAGGGAATCCTGTGTTCCAAATGCTTCTACCACAGCTTGAAAAAATAGTGGGGCCCGATGGGGTAATTAAGCGGAAAGATGAACTTTTGACCTATGAATGTGATGGCCTGACAGGTTATCGACAACGACCGGCGGTGGCAGTGTTACCCCGTACTACAGAACAGGTTGCGGCCATTGTTCGCCTTTGCCATGAGCAAAAAATTTCGTGGGTGGCCCGCGGGGCCGGCACGGGCCTCTCTGGTGGAGCCTTACCCCTAGAGCATGGCCTGCTCATCGTCACTACCCGGATGCGGGAGATTTTGAGTATTGACCTGGAAAATCAGCGCATTGTGGTTCAGCCCGGTGTGATTAACAATTGGGTCACCCAGGCCGTTAGTGGGGCCGGTTTTTACTATGCCCCCGATCCCTCTAGCCAAATTATCTGTTCCATTGGCGGCAACATTGCGGAAAACTCCGGCGGTGTCCATTGTCTCAAGTATGGTGTAACTACCAATCACGTCCTGGGCTTGAAGTTGGTCACGCCCGATGGGGACATCGTGGAGGTGGGGGGTTATCTGCCAGAAATGCCGGGTTATGACCTGACGGGCCTGTTTGTGGGCTCCGAGGGAACCCTGGGAATTGCCACGGAGATTACCCTCAAGATTTTGAAAACCCCAGAATCGATTTGCGTAGTCCTGGCGGACTTTATGAGCCTGGAGGCCACGGCCCAATCGGTGGCAGACATCATTGCCGCCGGTATTATTCCCGCCGGTATGGAAATTATGGATAACTTCAGTATCAATGCCGTAGAAGACGTCGTGGCGACGGGGTGTTATCCTCGGGATGCTACCGCTATTTTGTTAGTGGAACTGGATGGCCTGCCCGCCGAAGTCCAGGCCAATAAGGCAAAAGTGGCCGCTATTTGTCGTCAAAATCAGGCCCGAAGTATTACTACGGCCAACGATGCTGAAACCCGCTTCAAGCTCTGGAAGGGCCGCAAGGCCGCTTTTGCTGCTGCCGGCAAACTCAGTCCCAGTTACTTTGTCCAGGATGGCGTGGTGCCTCGCACTCAATTAGTGCAAATTTTGCAAGATATTGAGCAGTTAAGTCAAAAGTATGGTTTTCCCATTGCCAATGTCTTCCATGCGGGGGATGGCAACCTACATCCTTTAATTCTGTACAATCACCATATTCCGGGAGAGTGGGAACGGGTCGAAGAACTGGGGGGGGAAATTCTGAAGCGATGCGTGGCTTTGGGAGGGAGTCTCTCGGGGGAACACGGTATTGGCACCGATAAAAATAACTTTATGCCAGCCATGTTCAATGAGACGGATCTAGAAACCATGGCCTGGATACGCTACTGTTTCAATCCCGACAATTTGGCCAATCCGGGTAAGCTCTTTCCCACCCCCCGCTCCTGCGGCGAAGTGGCCAATCGTCAGCCACCATTGAGGGAGAGCTCTCTGCCTTTGTTCTAAGGCCTGTCCTTCGCTTGTCTTTGGACAGTTATCAAGCTGGAGTATGGCTCGTCACCAACTCGAAATACTCTATGCTAGCGTGAATAGGCCTGGAACCTTTTCACCAAGATTAGGTCGGAGAAGTTGCTCTGAGGTCTCACTACTCTGCTGGAGTTTCAAATAAAAAAATGATTATCCATAGCGGTTAACTAATGCTTAATTAAGTACTTTTTAACAACCCAGAGGCAGTACTAGAGCCTTTACCTTTGCTCCACAGACATTAGACATTAGAAATAAGGTTACTTGTGAGGAGCACACCCATGTTTGATTGTAGTTGTTTCATTTAATTCACCGAGGTTACAAGACATGCATTCGTTGATTCGTTGGGGAACCACCCTAGGCCTAGTCGGCAGTACCGTACTCAGCACATTTCTGGGGGGAATGCTGAAAGTTGTCGCCCTACCCACGGAGGAGGTCGCCAAAATTCTGCAAGGGATTCCTGTCTTTACCATTGCTGATCCCCAGGGAGCTCCCTTAGTGGCTGTCGCAGAGAATAAACAAAGAGTGACCGGTGTTTTTATTAGCCAAAAAGAGGCCCAAAACTTTTTCAACGAGTTGAAAAAGCAAAAGCCAGATGTGGCCTCAAAGGTTAGTGTCCAACCCGTTTCCCTCGGCGAAGTTTATAAACTCATTGTTGCTAATGAGAAAAAACCGGATGCCCTCGTCTTTTCCTATGTTCCCACCCCCCAGGAAGTGGCCTCCGCTAAGCAGGTAGCAGGTCAGGACTATACCGGTGGCGTGCCTTTGTTTGTGGCTCGGGGCGGCAAAGAAAAGGGCTACCTGACCATTGAGCAAAACAAAGAACAGGTGATTCCCTTCTTTTTTGAGAAAAAGCAGATTACCGAAATGGTAGAACGCTTCAAAAAAGATAAACCCGACCTAGCTTCCACGGTTTCCATTGATGTCGTCCCCCTTGAAAACGTCATTTCTACCTTGCAAAGCAGTAATGATGCCATGCTGAAGCAAATTCGCATCGTTCCAACGGAGGAAGCCCTACAGTTTATTCGCTCTCTTTCGGCCCAACAACCTCAGAAAAAATAAGTAATACCAATTCTTCAAGTAAAGGCTACAAATTTTTACCCCTCCGCCTGCGGCACCTCCCCTTACCAAGGGGAGGACGGGTGGGGTCATTTGTGTCATCAGGTTTCAGAGATTTGGTATAAGCCCTGGAGGGCTTACACATAAGAGAAGTCCGGCCAAAGGGCCGGCTTTTTTATTCAGGGCTGGTCTCAGCGGAGACAGTAGAATTTTCAGCTTCGGCGGCTGCTTGTTTTTCCCGCTTTTTGCGCTCGGCTTCGGCCGTTTCTTCGAGAACCTTAAGCAGTTGGTCAACTTTATCGAGGTTACTGCGATACAAATCTAGATCTTTCTGGAGTTTTTCGTCAGTGAAACCCAGACTCTCAGCTAATTGCTTTAGCAGTTGTTGACGCTGTTCGGCGTCGGTTTTGAGCTCGGGGGCTGTTTCTAGCATCAAGGTGTAGAGACCAATGGCAAAAAGACGACTGTATTTAAAATTGGGTCGTTGTTGAATCGTCCGTAGGGTTTGCAGGAGGGGAAAAGCCGTATCTTGGCTGGCTTCACTAAGTTGAGGCAGGAGTTCTGACCAGACCAGGCCTTGGCAACTCTCGCGCAGGGCCTGGGCATCGCGGCGGTATTGTTCTGGTTGGCCCCCTACCGCTCGACAGAGAGCCGCAAAAATGGCCGGTAGGTCGGCAGCGGGTTGGTAGCCTTGCATAAAGCGGTCGAAGGCCGTCACCACGCCTAGGGCAAAAATAGGGTCGTAGCGGAAATCCCCATTGACCATCAGTAAATGAATTTCTACCAAGAGTTCTTCTACAAAACGTCGGTAAATGGAACTGACCGGCCGAGTGTAGTGGGTGTAGAATTCACGTTTGGCTTCTGAAACAGTGCGAATTTTAGTCACAAACCCAACTTAACAAACATTAACGTTATCCTTATTTTCCCCCCTCGGGTCCCCTTTGCCAAGGCGATTAGACCAGACCCGAGCGCAGGGCCAGGACAGCGGCCTGTACCCGGTCATCCACCGAGAGTTTATTCATAATGCCCCGGACATGGGTCTTGATGGTATTGGTGCTGAGGTAAAGTTCACTGGCAATTTCTTGATTACTTTTTCCTTCGACGATCAGTTTCAGGACATCCATTTCCCGTTCCGATAACGCATTCAGGCCAGGAACAACGGGATTAACGGGGGCCTTCAGGTTTTCGACGACTAAACGCGCAATCTGGGGATCTAGATAGGTTGCGCCTTCCTTAGCTGCTTCGATAGCCGCCAAGAGACGCTCTAAACTGGCCCCCTTGACACAGTAAGCATCGGCTCCACTGGACAGGGCGGCGACCACCTCCGTTTGCAGTGTGTGGGAGGTCAACATCACAATATGAACCTGAGGTCGTTGGGCCTTGATTTGTTTGGTAGCAGCAATGCCATCCAGGCCGGGTAGGCCGATATCCATCACGATTAAGTCGGGCATCAGGGCCAGGGCCTGCTGAACGGCACTATAACCATCTTCAGCTCGACCGATCACCGTAAAATTTGCTTGCTCACTGAGGGCTTGCTCCAATCCCAACTGCATGAGGGGGTCATCTTCAACGATTAAAATTCGCATAGCATCAGCGAGAAAAAGATTTTTCATCCCTTGGGGGGAAGTAAAGCCATCTACAGTGTAGGCAATCTGAGGAGGGTATGACAGAATTTGTGAAAAACTTCGCCGCTGCTGGGGTTCTGGCTTTGCCGGTGCTAACCTCGTTTCTATGGTAGTTCGCCTTGATCCCTCTCAATTTCGACGCAATTTACTGGCCTTGCCGGCGGTTTTTCCGCCCCTAGCGCTTCCATCGATGGTTAGGATTAGCCTGCTGGCCCTGGCCTACAGTCTGTTGGGGGCCTGGACCCATGCTCTGCCGATAGTCTTCACCCTGGGTTTTGCCTTAGCCGTTCTGTTGCTTTGGGACAGCGTAGGCCTTTGGCCTTGGATCTGGGGAGAGTTGGCCCTACAGCTCTGGCTCGGCCAGGGAGTTGCTCAGGCCCTACTCATGGCCCTAGGCGCTGGCCTGGCTTTAGTCTTAACCCAAAAGGCCCTAACGTTTTGTCAATTTTCTCCCCAGTTGGCCCGTCTGCGGGATGTGATCCTGCTGATTCTATTAGGAGCCTTTTTCCCATCCCTGCTGAAGGCTTGCTTTGACCACGGCTTGTGGAACCTTGGGCAGGGGGATTGGCTGTCCTACAGTAGCGGGAGCCTACTGTTAACACCGCTATTGTTACGATTCGGCTTGGCTGGTCGTGGCCTTTGGCGTCGGCGCCACCGTCGTCAGCGGTTGTTAGAGGCCTTGCTCTGTTTTAGTTTTTTAGCAGTGTTGGGCTGGCTAATTTTTGCCAGTCAGCATTGGCGGCTTAATCCTTGGGATGAGGGCCTGCGTCATGCCCAATCCTTGGAGTATCTACCCTTTCCCTTTGTTGTTTGGGCGGCCCTGCGTTTTCCGACCTGGGGAGCGGTGGGTTCGACCCTGGTGATATCGGCCCTCGCCATTGTGGGAACGCTCCAAGGAGAAGGGTCGTTCATTGTACAAAGCCAGGATTTTGGTCAGGCGGTCATTGTCCTACAAATCTTCATTATCATTCTTACTAGTACTACTTTGTTGTTATCGGCGGCAGTGGCCGAGCGTCAACGTATGGAAAATCAACTGCGTTTGACCTGGGAACGAGACCGTCTGATTGCTGAAACGGCCCAAAAAGTCCGTCAATCTTTGGATCTGTCCCACATTTTTCAGACGACGGTGACGGAAATTCGTCGGCTTCTTCACACCGATCGCGTCTATATTGCCCTACTCAATACTCACCATCGCTTTGAAGTGGTGGCGGAATCCCTGGCCCCCGGCTATCCTTCCCTTCGCCAAGGCCAACGGGAAAACCCCCGCTACGAAGATATTGTTTCTCTACTACCCAAAAGTACTTGGATGGTTCACAACGTCGAGCATCTCACCATCTCAAGTACCCTGGCCAACTACTATCGCCACTATCAAATCAAAGGCCTATTGACTGTCCCCTTGGTAGCCCAGGGGGTTACCCTTGGGTTGTTAGTCGCCCATCATTGTCATGGCCCCCGCCATTGGCACCGGGGGGATATTCGTCTAATGGAACAGTTGGGAACCCAGGTGGCCATTGCCATTCAACAAGCTCAACTGTATCAAAAAGTCCAAGCCCTTAATCAAAACCTAGAGGAACAGGTCAAGGCTCGCACGGCAGAACTAGAGGAAAAGATGCTGGAGTTGGCTGACCTCAACCAGATGAAAGCCATTTTTCTACAGGCCGTTTCCCACGATCTGAGAACCTCCCTAATGGGCTTGGTAATGTTATTAAAAAATCTGCAAAATCGTTCTGACGAAACCCTGGTTCTCTCCCGCCCCGTCTTGGATTGTTTAGTACAGAGTGGCGAACGTCAGTTGACCCTGCTCAATGCCCTGGCGGAACATCATTTTGCCACCCCCCAGGCCCTCGTACTCAACTGTCAGGCCCTGGCCCTGCCAACTTTGATAGACCAGTTAAACCAGGACTGGTCGGCCCTCTTCCAGCAAAACCAAATCCAGTTTCAGAGTGATGTGACCGAGCCCCTTCCCTTAGTGTGGGCAGATGGTACTTATCTACGCCAAGTGTTGGATAATTTATTGACTAATGCCCTCAAACATAACCCTCCCGACATTGAGCTTCATCTCTCGGCTGTCTTAGAACAAAAATACGTTCGTCTAATGCTCCAAGATACGGGTATTGGTATGGATGTCAACCAGTGCCGTCAACTCTTCCGGCCCTATCTCCGTAGTGTGCATAATCAGCGTCTGACCGGAATTGGTCTGGGCTGTTATCAATGTCGTCAAATTATTGAGGCCCACGGCGGCCAGATTGGCGTCGAGAGTCAACCGGGCCAGGGAACGACTTTTTGGTTTACTCTGCCTCTGGCGGAGTAAAATCAGGCTCCTCGCGTAATATCCTGAGTAAACTTGCTTGCATTGGCTGGGATGTTTAGGTATCCCAGGGAGTACTATGTCCACGGAACTTCAAGACCGCCTTGCCCTAGCCCATCGCTTAGCGGATCTGGCCGGCACTGTCCTGCGCCAGTATTTTCGTCAACCCTACTTGCCCGCTGAAACCAAAGGGGAAGAAGTGTCTGCCATCGTTACCCTAGCGGATCAAGAAGCCGAAGATGCGATGGTGGCCGCCATTCGAGAGCAATTTCCTTTGGATGGTATCATCCGCGAAGAAGGGGCCGATTACCCGAGCCAGAGTGGTTACGCCTGGGTGCTAGACCCCATTGATGGGACGTCGGCCTTTGTCCGGGGCCTGCCGACCTTTGGTATTTTAATTGGCCTGGTGGATAGTCTCGGAACCCCCCTCCTGGGAATTGCCGATCAACCCATTCTTGGCGAACGCTGGCAGGGCCTGTGGGGAGAAACCAGTTTCTATCAAGGCCAACCCATCCAGAATCCCTACGGCCATTCGTCTCCGCTGGCCCTCGACCAGACCTGTTTGGCCAGTACCACGCCCTTAATGTTCACGACGCCCCGGCAACGGGCCATTGCGGCCCATCTCCAAAACACTTGTCGGCGCACCGCCTTTGGCGGGGATTGCTACAACTATCTCTGCCTAGCGGCGGGAAAAACCGCCATGCCCCTGCTCATTTTGGAAGCGGATATGAAGTACTATGATTTTTGCGCCTTGATCCCCATTTTGCAGGGAGCGGGGGCCTCAATCACGGACTGGGCGGGCCGGCCCCTCACCCCCTACTCGACGGAAATTCTGGCGGCGTCTAACCCCAGTCTCCACCAATTAGCCCTCCAGGCCATTGCTCGTTGTCCTGCCTCCCAAGGCCCTGACGATGATTAACACCGTAACGACCCAAATCCCGGCGCTCACGCCCACTCGACTAACCCTATGAAAATTCTCGTCACGGGTGGTACTGGCTTCTTAGGCACCATGCTCTGCTCCCACCTCGAGGCCCAGGGCCATGAACTAACCCGCATCAATTCCCGTAACTGTGACCTGACCCAGGCCGATTCCCTCCAGCAGTTTAATGGCGAACGTTTCGACCAAATTTACCATTTAGCCGCTTGGACCCAAGCTGGGGATTTTTGCCTCTTCCACCCCGGCGAACAGTGGATCATCAATCAAAAACTCAACACCAATGTCCTGACTTGGTGGCAGGGCCAACAACCCCAGGCCAAACTGATCTGCATGGGCACCAGTTGTGCCTACGACCCCAATCTGCCGCTACGGGAGGAAAATTATTTAACCGGGCTACCCATTGATAGTCTGTTTACCTACGCCATGACCAAACGCATGCTCTATACGGGTCTATTGGCCCTGCATCGGCAATATGGCCTTAACTATCTCTGTTTAGTTCCCTCTACTCTCTACGGGCCGGGTTATCATACCGATGGCCGACAAATGCATTTTATTTTTGACTTAATTCGTAAAATTATTCGTGGCAAGCTCTACGGGGAACCCGTGATCCTGTGGGGTGATGGCTATCAGTCTCGGGAGTTGGTGTATGTCGGAGACTTTGCCCAGATTGCGATCCAATTGGCCCAATCCGTTGACAACGATCTGATTAACATTGGAGCGGGGGAAGAGTTTACCATTCGCCACTTCGCTGAATTGATTTGCCAAGAAGTAGGCTACGATTTCCAGCAAATTCAGTTTGATACGAGCCGCTACGTCGGTGCTAAATCCAAGTGTTTAGAAGTGGAGCGACTTCATCAGCGTTTACCCGATGTATCCTTAACGCCTCTGGCAAAAGGGTTAGCTCAAACCATTCAATGGTTCTGGCAAGAACAAGAAAAACTCCTACCCGCCTAGGAGCTTTAGTGCTTGGTTTGGGATTGGGAAATTTGGTATTCCAACTCTTCTCGACCGGTAAAAACTTCAAATACCCGCTCCATCCCCGTTAATTCAAAGAGCATTTTAATTTGTTCATTGAAGGAACAAAGGAGTAGCTTAACACCCGCTTCACGAGTTATTTTCAAGGCCTGCACTAGAGAGCCCAAGCCAGAACTGTCCATAAAGGTGACATCTTTAAAATCGACAATAATGATATCAACTTTACAGGCAATTAATTGATCCACATCATGACAGAACTCAGCAGCTTGAGCACTATCGAAAATGCCACTGGGTTCTACGACTCTAATACTGTTTGCCATATTTTTACGGGCCAACCTGAGGATTTCAAGGGGAAAGAAACAGTCGTCAACAGGAGAGAAAGAGTCGGTCAGGCTTCCCCTATAATACCGTTAGCAAAGCTCACCTTACCAGGAACTTTTTTCCCCTTTACATCTGAATGGCCATTAATTTATCAACCTCAGCAGACTACGACATTGTCATTATTGGAGCCGGTCATAACGGGTTGGTGTGCGGGGCCTATCTCCTGCAAGCAGGTTATCGAGTTCTTTGGCTAGAAAAACGTTCTTTACCGGGGGGAGCGGCCACCACAGAAGTTCTCCTCCCCGAGACGGCCCCCGATTTTCGCTTTAATCGCTGTGCCATTGACCACGAGTTTATTTTCCTTGGGCCGGTATTACAGGAGCTTCAACTTGCCAACTACGGCCTGGAATACCTGTTCTGTGACCCCAGTGTCTTTTGCCCCCAGCCTGATGGTCGTTTTTTTTTGGCCCATCGTTCCTTGACCCAGACCTGCGCCGAAATCCGTCGCTACAGTGAGCGAGATGCTGCCCAGTACCACGACTTCATTACCTACTGGCAAACCATTCTCAAGGCTATTCAACCCCTGTTTAATGCCCCGCCCCAGGCCATTTTTGAGATTATCCGTACTTATGGCTGGGAGGCCCTTCAGGCCGCTTTCCAGGTGGCTGGTTCTAAAAATAAGGCCCTGGATTTTGTCCGTACCATGCTCAGTTCTCCGCAGGATGTCCTAGAGGAATGGTTTGAAACGGAATTAGTCAAAGCGCCCCTGGCCCGGCTGGCCTCGGAAATTGGTGCGCCCCCCTCCCAAAAGGGAACCAGTTCCGGCATGATGATGCTGGCCATGCGTCATAGCCACGGTATCGCCCGGCCGCGGGGGGGCACGGGGGCCTTGGTGCAGGCCTTGGTTAAATTAATCCAGGCCCTAGGGGGAACCATTCTCACCGAGCAACAGGTTAAGCGGGTTTTGGTGGAAAATGATACGGCTGTTGGCGTGGAAGTGGCCGATGGCACGATCTATCGGGCCAGGCGGGGGGTGATTTCTAATCTGGATGCCCGACGACTCTTTTTGCAACTCCTGGAACCTGAAGCGATTCAGTCCGTGAACCCAACCCTGCGCCACCGGATTGACCGCCGCTTGGCCAATAACAATGAAACCATTCTAAAAATTGACTGTGCCCTGACCGAATTACCTCGTTTTACGGCCCTGGAAGGCGCCGAAGGGTCGTTAGTGGGAACGATTCTGATTGCCGATTCCGTGGCCCACGTCGAGGAAGCCCATGCCCTGACCCAGATGGGACAGATCGCCGACCGCAATCCCTCCCTCTACCTGGATATTCCCTCGGTGCTAGATACTTCCCTGGCGCCCCCCGGAAAACATACCCTCTGGATTGAGTTTTTTGCCCCCTACCAAATTGCTGGCTTGGAGGGAACGGGCTTAGATGGCACCGGCTGGACAGCGGCCCTCAAGGAACAGGTGGCCGACCGGGTAATTGATAAACTAACGGACTATGCCCCTAACCTCAAAAACGCGATTCTGGCCCGCCATGTGGAAAGCCCGGCGGAATTGGCCCAACGCCTGGGGGCCTATAAGGGTAACTACTACCATCTGGATATGACCCTAGAGCAGATGATGTTTCTGCGGCCCTTGCCCGAAATTGCCAATTACCGAACTCCCATCAAAAACCTTTACCTGACTGGCGCGGGTACCCATCCCGGCGGCTCCATCTCCGGTATGCCTGGGCGAAATTGTGCTAGGGTCTTCTTGAAAGAACAGCGAGGCCTGGCCTTGTTCCGGTAAACCCCATGAAAAAACGGGTCACTCTTACCTTTCCCCAGCGCACCATCCAGATGCCCCTGACCTATCGCTTGGCCAAGGATTTTAATATTGCGGCCAATATTATTCGGGCTCAGGTGGCCCCCAACCAAGTGGGTAAGCTAGTCTTAGAACTTTCCGGCGATATTGATCAACTCGAAGCGGCTATTGAATGGATGCGGGCTCAGGAAATTGCTGTTTCCCTGGCCAGTCGAGAAATTGCCATTGATGAAGACAGTTGTGTGGACTGCGGACTCTGTACAGGGGTTTGTCCCACAGAGGCCCTTATCCTTGACCCAGAAAGCTTTAAGCTAACCTTCCGTCGCTCCCGTTGTGTTGTCTGTGAACAATGCGTTGCCACTTGCCCCGTCCAGGCCATTTCTACTAATTTTTAGTGGGGGACGCCTCAGGGTACACTGGGGGCAACGCGACGTTGTCTTCTCTATTCCTTCAGCATCCCTATGACCCTGATTGACTCTGAAAGCTTCCATGGTGTCGCTTTTTTGCTCGGAACCCTACTGTTTACTGGCATTATCCTCTGGGCCGTTTGGTTTGCCTTCAATATGGATTGAAGCCACTGGGGAAGGAATACTCCTAGACCCACCAAGGACGCAAAAAGTCTAGGTTGCTGGGGGCGTTTCCAGGCCTTGCCAGAGTTGACGATATTGCTGTTCCGAAGAATACGGTAGGGGCTGGATGACCTCACAGCGATCCAGCAGGGCCGTAGGCACATTCAATAAGGCATTTTGGGCAACAGCCGGCATGATTTGGTCAGGGGCCAAGGTCTCCAGACGGGGGGAAGCGCCACCGCCAAAGAGACTAATTTGATTGGCACTGGTGGGTTCCCAGAGAAAATTAAGCCAAGTAGCTAAGGGAGAAGCAGGGGCCAGGGCCGTCGGGGCTACCCAGAGATCGGCCCAGAGAGCTGTACCCGAGCGGGGAATCACAGCGGCCAGATCCGGTTCGGTTTTAAGTAGAGGCAAAATCTCGTTCGACCAGCCGACCGCTAACCAGACATCCTTGAGTAGCAGGGCCTGGAGATAGTGACGAGAACTATAGAATCTGACTTGGCGGTGCAGGGCCTGGAGAGCAGGCCGGAGTTGGGGAATCGCCTGTGGTTGGGGTATGTTGTAGGAATGGCCTAATTTTTTCAAGGTCAGACCGATTACTTCGCGGGGTTCATTGACCAGGGCCAGACGTTGGGCCAATTCCGGTCGCCAAAGGTCTGACCAATCCTGGGGCAACCAGCCCAAGGCCTCAAAGGCTTCACGACGATAGACCATGAGCGTTGTGCCCCAACGGTAGGGAACGCCCCACAGCTTGCCTTGGGGAGAGGGCAATCCCTGGGCATCACAACGACCCAGTTCCTGCCAGCGGCGGGCTAGCTTCGGCCATTGGTTCCAGTCCTGGGGGTCGAGGGGCTGGATTTGTTGTTGACGGATGACATCACGGAGCCAAGGATGACCAATACTGACTAAGGATTGGGGTTTACTCGGCTGGCTTAGGGTCTCGGCTAATTCTTTTAGTTGGGGTAAGGATTGAAAAGCAATCGGGGGTAGGTCAGGAAATTCCCGTTGGAAACGAGTCAGGAGTTGTGGCGGGATGGAGTTTTTGAGAAATTGAACACCGAGGGAGGTGGTCAGGCCCTGACAGGCCCCCAGGGTTTGACTGAGGCTAAGGGCAGTGGCGCCTCCTAGAAACTGGCGACGACTCAAGCGGGACAAAAAATTCATCAACAAGGGTGACAATGGCGTTATCGCATTTTAGCGGAGATGGCCAGCAAAGATATTGCTAGGATGGGGTCAATTTTACCCGTGTTTTTCTTGGCCCTGAACGTCAATTGCTACCGACTATTCTGCTCTCGATGCTTCCATGCGGAAATCTCTAATCGGCTATAGCCTAATTTTCGTGGCCACTTTGTCTCTTTTGACACTCCTCTTTGGTTTCCAAACCGTCGTGTTCCCAGCGGGTATCCGGGTCACCCTGCTAGTGGCCCTTGCCCCCTTGGTCATGGTTTTGCCCTGTGGCTTAGCGAGTCGGATAATTTTGGCGAATTACGAGAAGCGTCAGTGGCGGGTGAATTGGGTCAGTACTGGGGCGGGGGGAGCGGCCAGTTTCTTCTACTCAGCGTTTATTGCCGGGTTGATCAATGCGCCGGACTCCTTATCCAGCTTGTTAATCGTACTGTCCGTTTCTCTGGGGGCCATCGTTGGTATTTTTGCCGCCTCTCTAGGGGCCTTAGGCCTATCCGGGGGATTAATCATCGTCATTCTAGGAACAAGCTTGATTCAGGATAATCCCCGCTTGTTGGCCATGACGACCGCCAGTAGTTTCTGTGTCGGTCTCCTCCTGCTGTCAGGGCTGATGAGTTATGTAATTTTCTTTGGGAAACCCCAGGCCTTTCAGAAACAAGCTTTCTCTCAACGGTTCGATGCGGGGGGATTGCTGGATCTTGATACATTGACGTTGGCGTTATTAGGCCTGGCCAAGCAACAGAAAAAGGCCCTGACCAAAGCAGAAATCATGGTCGAACTGCAGATCTCAGCTACGACCGCAGATACGCTCCTCAAGGAAGCTGAAATTAATCAACTCTGTTCTGTGGAATTAGATCAACGGGATGGCACCCTCCGCTACCGCTTTCCAGTGGAATAGTGGAATAGGGATAGCGCGGCCAAAGCCTTAGCCACCAAGTCAAAGAAGCTGGGATCTTCCCAGTTTGGCAGATGAGTAAATAGACAAAAATATCAAGCCCTATTTTAAGCTATTGCATCATAACTATTCTCTCCTCTATGCAGAGGCTCAAGGGAAGAAGTGGCATATCCCCTTTTCTTTGAGGTGTCCTAAAATAAAAACAATTTAAATGCTCACAATATCAAAGCCGAGCCTATGAAAATTCTAGTAATCGAAGATGACGAGCGTATTGCCTATCCACTCATCGAGGATTTAAAGAATCAAAATCACGTCATTGATTTAGCAATGGACGGGCTCCAAGGATGGAACTATGCCATTACAACAATCTATGATCTTATTTTGTTGGATGTCATGCTACCAGGCTTAGATGGAATTAGTCTCTGTCAACGCCTGCGTCAACAAAAAATTAGCACTCCAATTTTAATTTTAACTGCCAGAGATACGACAACGGATAAGGTCATTGGCTTGGATGCAGGGGCAGATGACTATTTGATCAAACCCTTTGAATTGGAGGAACTGGCAGCAAGAATTCGGGCTTTATCGCGTCGAGGGAAAGAGACACAGCAATTACAATTAAGTCATGGTAAACTTTTTCTTGACCCCAATACTTGTCAAGTTAGGTATGAAGAAAAACTAATTTATTTAACACCCAAAGAGTATATGATTTTAGAGCTTTTTTTAAGAAATCCAAACAAGATATTGACTCGCTCTAATATATTAGATAAGCTCTGGAGCTTTGATCAATCTTCAGGAGAAGGTACGGTCAAAACCCATATTACTAACCTTCGTAATAAATTAAAATCTGCTGGTTGTTCCGAATCGGTGATTGAAACAGTCTATGGTATTGGCTATCGTCTAGAATCTCCGAATCAATAATGCCAAATTATACAGAAACTTTCTATAAAATTCGTTTTCGTCTTTTATTATCCTATCTTCTTGTCTTTGCGGCTTTGTTGGTTGCTTTTGCCATAGCAGTTCGCCTTTTTGTTGTTCATAGTTTTAACGAAATTTTGATAAATAAACTTCTTTATTTAGGAGAAGATGCAGAAGAAAATACCAAAATAAACGATGGTCAAATCATTGTCAATAATCAGGCGATAAAAGATATTTTGATGCGGGAAGGCGTCGTGGAATGGTTTGATAATCAAGGGAATTTAATTGCTAAGCATGGTGCCTATAAAACCACTGTGCCAGCTACCGGTAAAATTAATTCTCAAATGAAAGCGAGACTTCAAAAGAAAATCAAGCACTCTGATTATCAAATGATTACCAATTTGCAGAAATCAGATTCAGTTCTCACCAATGATGCCAAAATAAAAAGTATTGTTTTACCGCTTTACGGAATTGATAAACAGCAAGCGGTGGGATATTTGAAAATTAGCCAACCCCTTAAAGAGTTAGATGAAAATACGCATAATTTAGATTGGGGGCTCAGCCTTGGAATTGTATTAAGCTTAGGATTCAGTGGTTTGAGCGGCATTTGGCTAACTCGTCAAGCGATGCGACCAATAGATGATAGTTTTCAACAATTAAGGCAATTTACGGCTGATGCTTCCCACGAATTACGAAGCCCTCTAATGGCGATTAAAGCTAATGCGAAGGTAGCCTTAAAATATCCTGAAGGAATGAGACCGGATGATCAGAAAAAATTTATGCTTATTGCTAATTCAGCAGAGCAAATGAGTCGGTTAACAGATGATTTGTTGTTCCTGGTTCGTCATGAGAATTATCCCAGTATCCATTGGGAATCACTTAATTTAACAGCGATTCTTGAAGATATTATTCAGCTTTATTCTCCTCTTTTTGAAGCAAAGAAAGTTGCCTGTAAGGCTTCCATCGAGATGGGCTTATTTATAAATGGTGATCCTAGCCAAATTCATCGTTTATTTAGCAATTTGGTAAATAATGCATTGAACTATACCCTAGCTGAAGGAGAAATTTCAATTGAAGCCTCTTCATCTCAGTCCCATATAATTGGGATTGTGAAAGATAATGGTATTGGTATTGCACCGGAGCATCTCCCCCACATATTTAACCGTTTTTGGCGAGCAGATCAGGCTCGTTCCTATCACCAGGGAGGCTCTGGTTTAGGTTTGGCTATTGCTGCGACCATTGTTCACAATCATCACGGTTCAATTCACGTTACTAGCGAATTAAACCAAGGAACTTGCTTTACGGTTTCTTTTCCCAAGGGCAGTAAGCTATAAAATCTTAAGAATTAATAAAGCTCTCTAGGAATAACGAGGTAAAACACTAAAATCTTCGTCCCGATCCCTAAAGAGCTATTTTTTAGAAGGGTTAGTGTCTACTTTTTGGTAGGTAGGGTACAGGTTTGTTTTGCTTGGTTCCAGGTTCCCTTTTGTGCTAAACACTGTTGTTGGGTTAATTTGGGCGGAGTTTTAGTCTCTGCTAAAGCAGGAAGAACCAGAGAACCAAAACCAACGACACCGGCAAGAGAAGAAAGAACGAGAACCTTACTTAAGCGATTCATAATTAATGCAATCCTTCTTGTATTTAGGAACTGACTTTAACTTAGCAAGCAAAAGTCAAGAACTCGACAAGATTTTGGGTTGTATATGATAAATGTGATAGAGCTCTGAATACAGCCTAAGATCAGCAGCATCGAACCTCTTGGAAAGATACTAAATCTCTAAAGATCTTGCTAGGATGAAGCCGACTTGGCCTGCATCGCGTTTTCCCTATGACTAGCTCCCTTTACCTTAGTACCACTGAACCTCGTAGTGGGAAGTCGCTCATTGTGTTGGGTATTCTCGATCTGATTCTCAAGAAGACGACGAAAATTGCCTACTTTCGTCCCATTATTCAAGATCCTCCCCCCGGTCAACGCGACAAAAACATTGATCTGGTCTTACAGTATTTTCAGCTCAACCAATGCTATGAGGAATCCTTTGGCCTCCATCACTGTGAAGTGGCCGCCCTAGCCGCCGAAGACCATACTGATGCCATCTTTGACCGTATTATTGCCAAGTACAAAGCCCTAGAGGCCCGCGGTGATTTTATTCTCTGTGAGGGATCGGACTACGCTGGGGAAGAAAATGCCTTTGAATTTAATCTCAATACGGCGATTGCCAAGGCCTTGAACTGTCCGATTCTGCTCCTGGGCAACGGGGAAGATAATACCCTGGAGGATACGCTCCATCCCATTGATCTGGCCCTGAAAACCTACGAAGAACACGCCTGTCAGGTTATGGGGGTCATCATCAATAAAGTCCAGTCAGACCTCGTCGAGAGCGTTAAAACAACCCTACAAAAACACTATGGTGACCGCCCCTATCTGCTCAATGTTCTCCCCTTTGATCCCATTCTGAGTAGTCCCCGTCTCTCGGAAATTGCCAAAAAACTCGATGCCGAAGTCCTATCGGGCCATGACCGACTGAATAACTTGGTCACCCATTATCTTGTTGTGGCTATGCAGATTGCCCATGCTCTGGACTGGCTTAAAGATGACAATACCTTGCTGATTACGCCTGGCGACAGGGGGGATGTCATCCTTGGGGCCATCCAGGCCAACCAAGCCATCAATTTTCCTTCCATTGCAGGGATTGTGCTGACCACAGGATTTCGGCCTGAAGCCAGTTTAATGCGACTGATTGAAGGTTTGCCCAGTGCCCCACCGATCCTGTTAGTTCCGACTCATACCTTTGATACCGCTGCCCGCCTCGGTAAAATCCACACCATACTGACCATTGAAGATAAGGAAAAACTGGAGCGCAGTATTCGTCTTTTCGAGGATTGTATTGATACCGCCAAGCTGGAAAACAATATCAAGACTCTACAAGTCCAGGGCATCACTCCTAAGCTGTTTATCTACAACCTAGTACAAACTGCCAAGGCCCAGCAACGCCATATTGTCTTACCCGAGGGCCACGACCCCCGAATTCTCAGGGCCAGTGCCAGTTTAATCGACCAAGAAATTGTCAAAATTACCCTCCTGGGACAACGCTCCCGCATTGAGCAAACGCTGAAAAAGGAAAATATTGCCCTAGATCTAGACCAAGTTCAGGTCATTAACCCCATCAACAGTGAGCATTTTGAACAGTATGCCCAGACCTTCTACGAATTGCGCCGCAGTAAAGGAGTAACCCTGGACATGGCCCAGGACAATCTTGCGGATATTGCCTACTTCGGGACGATGATGGTCTATCTCGGTCACGCCGATGGCATGGTTTCCGGTGCCATTAATACAACACAACATACCATTCGTCCGGCGTTGCAAATTATTAAAACTAAACCGGGTTTCAGCCTGGTCTCCTCGGTCTTTTTCATGTGTTTATCCGACCGGGTACTGGTCTATGGCGACTGTGCCGTTAATCCCTTACCGACGGCCGAACAGTTGGCCGAAATTGCACTGACTTCCGCTGAAACGGCCCAAACCTTTGGCATTATTCCTCGGGTGGCGATGTTGTCCTATTCCTCTGGGGATTCTGGTAAGGGAGAAGAGGTGGAAAAAGTCCGCCGGGCGACCCAGATCGCGAAGGAACGAGCACCCCACCTCGCCATTGAAGGGCCAATCCAGTACGATGCGGCTGTCGATCCCAGTGTGGCTGCCCAAAAAATGCCCGGTTCTCAAGTCGCGGGCCAGGCCACAGTCTTTGTCTTCCCGGATTTAAATACGGGCAATAATACTTATAAGGCGGTTCAACGGGAAACCAAGGCGATCGCTATGGGGCCAATTTTGCAGGGCCTAAAGAAACCCGTCAACGACCTCAGTCGGGGCTGTACGGTGGAAGATATTATCAATACAGTAGTGATTACAGCGATCCAAGCCGGTCGCACTGAATCCGTTGTCTAAGCATGGATTTAAGCCACGGCATAGCCTGAGTATTGGCGTAGGTAAGGGGGGTGAAAGCCAATGACAATATCCTCTTTGGGGATGCCTCTTTCCACCAGGTCTTGACCAATATCTAACTCTGTATTGTTTATCTGAATCCAAATTTTGCCGTTTTTAATATCGAGATGGATGGAACAGCCGTAGATTCGCTCTTTTTTGTCCCAGCCCACGGCAACAACCTGGTAGTGATCCTGTTCGTTGTCGAACACAGTTTGAATTTCAATCTCACCATAGGAGGGTTGGTAGGCGGCATACTCCTCCAGTAATTGTTTGATAACGGTACGATAGGCTGGGAGTCTCTCTAGGCTTGCCATAGCACAATGACCTCGTTTTCAATGTCATAAACAAAGATTTCAAGCTGATACTGCTGGATGACCATGCGGGGGAATTCCTTTTGAAAAAAGGTTTGGTAGGCAATATCAGGAACAGCGAGAAATAGAGTGCGTTCTGGATCAGCGACTTTTAAGGCCACACGGTAGTTGATGAATTGTCCAAGGGCGAGATGAAAATCGGCGAGACTGGAGGTGTTGATAAAGCTTTTGATCTCGACAGCAATTTTGTTACCATTGCGCTCGGCGGCTAGTAGTTTTTCTGCTCCCAGATCAATAAAGAAATCTATCCCACCGACTTTGAGAAAAAGGGGATCATCGGTAATCTGCCAACCATCTTTGATCAGCGCTCTTTTGACGACATCGTGAAAAAGATCTTTCGCCATTCGTTGTTCCCGTAGGAAGCCAATAAAATCAATGGATTTGACCCAACAAGGAGACACTCTCCCTGATGATTTCGTCAAATCTAGTCTAGAGGCGCAGGGTGGATAGGTAAATTATGGCATTAATCTGAGGGGAGGTCTGTAACTGTATAGACGTTTCAATTTAAGATGGAGTCAGGGTGAACAGAAGCTTCAGAAACATTGATTTCTCTTGATTTCCCTCTAATGGCTCCCGTAGGCTAATCTAGACCAACTCCATGGGTATTTTTCCCTTCCCGACTCGATTTCTGTCACGGTTACAAATCGTGTCATTGTTAACCTTTCTGGGAATGGCTTCGGTGTTGGCTCTGGTGATTAGCTGGGTCGAGCAATATCGTATCGAACAACGACGGAGTGAAGTCAGGGAAGAGCTTCGTTATCAAGCGGTTGCGATTCAAAATGATTTACAACGGGCCCTCAGCGCCACCTATTCCTTGGCCGCTTTAGTCCGTCAAGGGAAGGGAACCATTCAGGATTTTGAGGGGGTTGCCCAGGAACTACTGCCCTATTATCCAGGGGTCTCCGCCTTCCAATTGGTTCCCCAGGGCGTAATTCAACAAACGTATCCCCGAGAAGGTAATGAACCCGCTACGGGTCTAAATTTGCTTCAAAATCCGAAGAAATATCCCGAGGCCCTATTAGCCCGTGAAACTCGACGCTTAACCCTACAAGGACCCTTTCTCTTGAAACAGGGGGGTCTAGGCCTCGTGGGACGCCTGCCGGTCTTTTTAGATAATCCTCAGGGGGCGGATCCGTTTTGGGGGTTTACGGCGGTTCTGCTGCGTTTTCCTGAGGTTCTCCAATCCACTTCGCTCCAACAGATTGAAAAGAGTGGCTTCCACTATGAACTATGGCAACAGGGTTCGAGTAGTCGTCAGCTATCCCTGATCGCTCGTAATACGGCCACTCCTCTGCGGGCTCCTGTGGAAGCAAGGATCCAATTACCCAACAGCACTTGGATTTTGATGGCAAGTCCTCAGCAGGGATGGTGGGATGGAGAAGAGATGGGGCTGTACGTGGTGATGGGTTTGCTGGTCAGTGGCTTAGTCACACTTCTGGTAGCCAGTCAGTATCGAACAGTTGTGGCTTTGGCTAACACCAAACAGGCCTTGGCCGAGCGAGAACGAAGCCAAGCTGACCGGGTAGCCAGTGAGCAAAAATTTCGCCTGGCCTTTGATAATGCCAATACGGGGATGTGTTTGGTGGATTTGCAGGGGAAGCTCCTCCAGGTGAATGCCAAGATGGGTGCGATCTTTGGCTACAGTCAGGCGATGTTGGAGGGTATGACGGTTAATGACCTGACTATCTTGGATGACAAAGGCATTAGTCCCCACTTTATCCAAGAGGCCGTCGCTGGCAGGGTAGATAGTGCCACCTTTGAGAAACGTTATCGCCATCAGCAAGGCCAGATCATTTATGCAGAGGTGTCCTCTTCCCTGGTTAGAGATGCCCAGGGCCAACCCCTATACTTTATTTCTCAGATCCAGGACGTTACCCAACGCAAACAGGCCTATGCTCAATTGGCTCAACTCAATGCAGAGCTAGAGGAGCGAGTGACCCAACGCACCCAGGATTTACAACAGCGAGAAGCCATTCTACAGAGGCTGAACGAGGAACTGTTGCAGGCCAACCGACTCAAGGATGAATTTCTGGCCATGATCAGCCATGAACTGCGGACGCCCCTCAATGCCATTCTGGGTATGACGGAAGCTCTCCAGGAGGAAATTTTTGGCCCCCTGACGGCAAAACAAAATCAGGCCCTGCAAACCGTCGAGCAGAGTGGGAACCATCTCTTAAACGTGATTAGCGATATCCTTGACCTTTCTAAAATCGAGGCGGGACAAATGGAGTTGGCCTTAGAACCCACTTCGATCTATACCATCTGTGAGCAAAGCCTTGCCCTGGTCAGGCCCCAGGCCCAGAAAAAACGCATTCATCTCCAGACGCAATTGCCCCCCCATCTGCCGCTGTTAACCTTGGATCAACGTCGCTGTTGTCAAGCGCTGACGAATATTCTTAACAATGCGGTGAAATTTACTCCTGCCCAGGGAACCATCCAGTTAACGGTGAGTTATCGGCCAGCAGAAGCCTCTCATACCGTGGGTCATCTTCATTTCGCTGTCCAGGATACAGGGATTGGCATTGCGCCAGACAATCTAGATAGGGTGTTTCAACCCTTTATCCAAGTTGATGGTGCGCTGAATCGTCGCTACGAGGGTACGGGATTGGGTTTAGCACTGGTCAAACAAATTGTTGAACTCCATGGTGGTCACGTTGGGGTCACTAGTGAAATGGGAGTCGGAAGTTGTTTTTGGTTCGATATCCCTTGTTCAGTAGAAGTAGAGACGTCTTTGGTCTCCGCGCCACCCCAGGCAATGCAGAACCTTGCCCAGGAACCACTACCAGAACCGCCCCTGGTGTTGTTGGCAGAAGATAGCCCGGCCAATGCGGTCAGCATCCAAAATTACCTCGAAGCCAAGGGCTACCGAGTCAGGGTTGCAGAAAATGGGCAAGTGGCCGTCGCCATCGCCCAGGCTGACCCGCCCGATATTATTTTGATGGATATTCAGATGCCAGTGATGAATGGCATTGAAGCCATGGAAATTCTGCGCCAAGACCCTCAGTTTCAAAACCTCCCCATCATTGCTCTAACGGCCCTCGCCATGGAAGGCGACCGAGAACGTTGTTTGGCCGCTGGAGCCACGGACTACCTCAGTAAACCTGTCAAACTCCGGGAGCTATTGCAACGGATTCAACAACTCTGTTGATACCGTGATCATAATGCTGGCCAAGCTGTCTGACGGGAAACGTAGAGAGGGCGACGCGGGCTCCAAGGTTCTATGAGTAGCGCTTTGTCAGGAGAAGCCCGATTACCTGAGGAAACAGTAGGGCTAAGCCCGCACCACAGACTAACCAGCCGATGGAGCTAAACCCCTTCTTCCGCAGTTCTCCCCCGGCCCCTTGACCAGGGAAAGCCTTTTGCACCAATCCCCAGACAGCTAGAGCCAGGGCCAGTTGCACCAGACTGAAACCCAGGAGGTAGGCAAATAACGGCGGCATTCCTGTTCCGACAATGGATTCACCGTAGGCGTAGCCATGGAGTAGGCCGGCTAGGATAAATAGTCCTAACGACAAACTCAAGGGCAGGGATTTCTGAAACGCCAACAGGAGGCCAATCCCTAGGACAGAGGTAGAAATGAGGAATTCAATGCCCGGAATAGTGAAGGCGGCTAAATGTAGGCCCGTTCCTAGCAAAGCAGAGACGATAAAGGCCCCCAGCAATCCCAGGCCTCGGGCTGATTAAGCGGCTGCAAGTAACCTCTGCAACAACACTGAGATTTCTCGTCAGTCCGCTCCAGCAGGTTTGTCAGACCGTTTTTGCAATCGTAGCTAGCAAAACTTCAGCTAACGACTAAACAGGATACTTGATCGAGAAGAACGTCGATGAAACCAAATACCAGCTAACAAACTTAAAGCAAAAATTCCAGTGTAGTAACTGAGTGAAATAAACCGAATGTAGAGAGGCGGTTCAATTCTTTCAACCTCTACCTCGTGACTCACTTGCAACGCAACTCCGTTAGGCGGTGTAACTTCCGCAATGACCTGATGAGGTGCACCATCGAAAAACTGCTCGTTCCAAGTTAGCTTACCCTGGTCGTCAGTGCTCCCCTGATAAGCAAACATCTGTTTATTATCTTCAAGCGCAATTGATTTCGCGTTGACAATAACATTCACTTCAGGATTACCAGTTTTTGCGTTAAAAATCTGAATAGTCTGACTTGCAAGCCGTCCGACTGTTGCCCGTTGATCTCCTGATAAACGAATCTCTAAATCTTGGGATCTCTGTACAGATAGAGTCGTCGTGGTTTGCGTCTCCTCTCTAGCGTGGGCGGATGCAAGTTCCGCGCTGATATTAACGAACAAAAGAACCGCGATCGCAAGCACAGTAACAGCACTGAGCAGTAACCGTATGGGTTGAGGTGCAATTTCACCATCTTGAACCGTTTGGTCGCCTCCAATTATCCAGCCACTAACGCCTCCAACAAGTATCAGAATGCCAATCAAAATAGCAGCATTCCTATACTTCACAAATCTTTCAGGCACTGAAAGCTTTAACGATTGCTCGAATGGCTCAAATGCCCCTGCAACAAGAGGAGTCACTTGAGCTTTCAACATGTAGTTTCCCCGAATTGGCATTACTTGCTCAAACTCTAGTTTCCCGCTAGGAGCTTTTGCATTGAGTTCAAGCAATTTAGTTCCTTCCACAATTGGAAAATCAGAAGTGAACCAAGGCGTTTTGGCCGGGGTTAGTAGTTGTAATTGGAACCGCACATCAGATAAGGGCTGTCCCATTGGATCAACTGCTTGCAACGCAACCCGAACGGACGCTTCATCGGGAATAACTTGGCTTAAAGCGGGTTCAGTCTGCACCTGTACAGTCGGCTGAGATGCCGGGGAAGGAAGAGGATTGAACCAAAGGAATACTGAAACAAGGCTAGCTGCTAAAGCCAGCCCAACATACTTTAAATTTCTCATGACATTCTCTCAGTCTGGATAACGCTGTAATGATGCTAATGGCAGGCAACTGCCGCCGTACCGTGCCGGGTCGTATGCAACGCATCATGCACGGGTGGATAAGTGCTGAAGTACAGCGTCCAGATAATTAGTGCACATAGGCTAGTTAGCAGAGCCACCTGAACTGGAAGCGAAAGTGTAACTTGCTTGGTGCGTTGCCAAACAGAAGTTGAACTGATCATGATCTGTACCTCGCAGTGGAAACTAGAGCCAATCATCGGCGGGTATTCTGACTTAGAAATTAGGCTATTTCATCACAGTTGCGGGCCAGCGCTGGACTTGCACCAAACTTTCCCCTTTACCTTCGGCGACTGTTCCCCGCCGAAACCGACTTAGTCAACATATCACACCTCGGCTAAGAAACTAGCTCAGAGAAATTGAACTTAACGACTACGGAGATGGCGTTCCAAAAAGGCCAACAGGGCCGACCAGGACTGGAGATCTGCGTGGGGATCATAGTCATCGGAGGTCCAAACAGAAAAGGAGTGCCGGACACCGCCATAAATATCCATATCAAAATTGGCCTTAACCGCGTTAAGGGCCTCGGCCAATTCCGTCACCTGGGTCATGGGGGCCACGGGATCGGCCGCTCCATGCAGAATTAGCAGAGGAGAACTTAAGGCCTTGTAATCTTGGCCAGGGGGAATGGCTAGGCCGCCATGGAAGGAAACGAGGCCATCCAGGTCGGCCCCACTCCGGGCCAATTCCAACACCGCTGACCCCCCAAAACAGTAGCCAATGGCCGCAATGCGATTGGGATCAACCCCCGGCAGTTTTTTGGCCTCGGCAATGGCCGCCAGGAGACGCTGACGCATCAGGGGCAAATTCCCGTACAGCTTGCCACTTTCTATTTTCGATTCTTCGGTATTCTTGGGGCGAACGCCCTGGCCGTAGAGGTCAATGGCAAATACGGTGTACCCCTGGGTTGACAGCATATTGGTGCGCATTTTTTCGTACTGATCCAGCCCATTCCAATCGTGGATCAGGATAACGATGGGTTGGTTTTTGCCAAAGCCAGTATTTTGGCCAACGTAACCTTCAAAGGGCTGATTATCAATTTGGTAGACCCAGGGCTTGGCGAGCATTTCGGCTTGGGCCAGGGGGGCCCAGCAAGTGAGAGCGGCAACAGTACAGGCAAAGAGAAAAGACTTGACCATGGCGGTATCTAGGACATTAACAGCAGTATGGGTCAACCCCTGGAGAAGGTGTCTTCTTTCCAGGAACTGACCTGTTAAGATTTTAGGGGCGATCAATCTAGGGGAGAAACGATTACCCAGACGGGGATAGTCCCATCGCACCGCCATGAAGACTTCAATTTTCTAAACCTTGGATTAGGGCTGTTACCTGGGCCAAGCCCTCGGGGGCAATTTTTTCGAGGGTAGTAATGAAGTGGGGATGGGTCATGCCACTGATCAGGAAAGTATAGCGGTAGGCCCTGAGCTGACGATTACTAAGTAGTGCCTTTTCGGGAGTAGTTAACAAACGACCCATGGCATTTTCAAGGCTCAGTCGGTCTAATTCCACCTGTTGTTGCAGGCCCTGGTCGATCATCTCCACAATTGCACCATAGTCCGCCAGGCCCTGGGCAATTTGAGCTGGGGTGGATTCCGCCGCTAAGGTTTCGGCCATCAGCGTATCAAGCTTGGCGTGCTGGGCCTCCTCCAGCCAATGGTGCTTGAGCAGAGAAGCAAACTGGGGGTCAAGGTGGTGATTATTCCGAACACTGTCCAAGTAATGGCGCTGGGTCATCCATTCAATGTGGAGGATGATGAGGACAACTCCTAGGGGAGATTTGGCTAGAACAGCCTGGGCAAAGTCGGCGGCAGGGCCAATCACCCCACAGGACGTTCCAAAGCCAGCTTCAAAGGCCTTGGCAAATTCCTTAAACAGGTGAATGTGTTTGGCCTCTTCCTGGGCGAATTGCAGGAGCGACCGGGTTTGGTAATCATCCCCTAGTTGGTGACTACGCACATGGTCGAGCACAAAGGGCAAAATAAATTCCTCCACCAGGCCAAAAAGATGGAGATAACTATGGCCTCGGATCTGATTCAGGAGTCGTTGTTCCTCCGGTGAGAGAAACGTCAGGGCTTGGACTTGGGCCAGGGCTTCCGGCAGAAAGGGATAGTGAAAGTTGAGGGGTTTATCGTTGCCGATCAAGTCGTGGACTTGCCAGTTGACCTTGAGGGACGCCTCCAGGGCCGCACGATAGGTGTAATGGTGCTCCAGTAACATTGTTGCTGATTCCTAAACATTAAGGGTGAGGAGGGGCGGGAGTCTTGGCCCCCGCCAGGAGAAGCGATTTAAACGTGGGTGAGAACCGGCTCTCGGACAGTAGCAATCTGTTCCAGGGAACCGCTGAGGGGAATCCCCTTGGCCACCGTCATGGCATTGGGGCTAAAGTTAACAGCTTTGTCGTGCAGGAGGGCCAATTGTTCTGGGGAAGCATCGCTATCCACTGAAATTTTGTACTGAATACCCAGCATTTCCACGGGGGCATGGGGGTCTAGATCCAAAAAGCCTGCCAGATTCAGGGAACCGGTAATGCTGACGGTGAGTTGGCGGATCGGAATCCCTAGGATGGCGGCATTGACGGTAAAACCGACGAGGATACAGGCCCCGACACCAGACATTAAATATTCTTGGGGGGTCGGGCCTTGATTGCTACCCAGGAGGGCCTGGGGTTCATCCACCGTCCAGGTAAAGGGGCGGTCGATCCATTCTTGGCCCATGTGGAGGGGGAGGGCCTTGGCGATGGCCCGCGTACCGCCCTGCCAAGCTAGCTCAACCCCGTAGGTGACAATACCAAGGTCAGGTTGGCCCTGGATATTAGTTTTGGCTTCAGCTAGGGCGATGGGATCAATGGTTGTGAGAGGAGTCGTGTTCATGATGTTTCGTGTTGGGAGTGTGAAGAGGGAAAGGGTTGCCCAGTGTTCGTTGCTGGTTTGGGCCAGGCCGACGGGCCAAAGAAAGCATTGGCAAGGAAGGGCCTAGGCGCTGAGGAGGGGACGCTGGGTAAAGTAGGGCCAGACCAAGGGGAGACAGGCCTGGCAAATCGCTTCAATGTGACGGTGATCGGTTCCACAACATCCCCCCAGGACATTAACGTGGGGGAATTGCTTGCGGAGAGTTTGATAGTGACTGCCTAGATCGGCGGGATTACCGTCATCCAGCACCGTCGCTTCATCCAGTTCCGCATGACTTTTTTTAGAAGCATTGGCCCGGATACCCCGAATGCGTTTTACAAAGGTGCCGGCTGTAAGGCTAGAAGCAAAATGGGAGGGATGAGCACAGTTGATCATGTAGTAGAGGGGGCCCTGCTGGGTCGCCTGATCGACTTGTTCAATGGCTGTCTGGAGACTTTGGCCCGAGGGAAGACGGCCATCGGTTTCCACCGTAAAGGAAATGACAACAGGCATACCATAGGCCTGGGCCGCCCGGACAATGCCTATGGCCTCTTCCACGTAGTTAATGGTCATGGCGGTAACGAGGTCAGCGGCGGTTTCGGCAAAGGTGGCAATCTGGGGGCGATGGTAGCGCTCGGCCCCAGCTTCACTCATCCGGTAGGCGGCATTGTAGCCATCCCCTCGAGGGCCAACGCACCCACTAATGACCAGAGGCGTGGTAGGAGATTCCTGTTTTTGGCGTAGGTCTTGGAGGAGGGCAATCGCTTGGCGGTTCGCTTCGGCCAGGGCCTGGCGATGGTAGCCGAGTTTGGTGCCCCAGTCGCTATTGGCCCGCCACGTGGCACTCTCTAAAATCAAACCAACAGCGTAGGTTTTGGCCAGGTCAATGTAGGTACGGTAGTAATTCTGGATCGATTGACGACCAGCCGGGTGGTTGAGTAGATCAAAGGCGGCAAAATCGCGGAGTTCCCAGCCCTCATGGAAAATTAGCGTTGTTTCCATACCACCATCGGTGATAAATAAATCGTTATCCAGTTGGGGTAAATGATTGCGGTACTTACTCACAGTAACCTCCTGGGGGTGAAAGACTCCGCAGGGAAAAATATCGTGTCCCTGCGAAGCTGCTTATGAAGAACTTAGGTTGAAGATAAACAAGAATCGAGAAGAACTAGGGAAGAGAAACCGTCCTAACGATCAAAGGGGATGAGGTCGCAAAACTGGGGGGGAAGGATGACGGAACGGTACTAATCCGAGAAACCACGAGGGTCACGGTTAAGCCCGTGGCAACCCCTAGGCGATGGAAATGTTCAATAAGGATAGCTGGCATAGCAATACCTCCTGAAACCGTAATTGAACCTGTGTTCCAAGATAGGTAGCAATCGAGAAGAACTCGGGAAAAGGGTTTGCTCCAGTGGGGGAGACCTAGGGGGCTGTTTCTTCCAGGGCCGTTGTCGGGGGCAGGGCCGTTTCCGAGATCCAGGCCCTGAGCAATTCGTAGCCCAAACTTAAAACTACTGGGCCAATAAAGAGGCCAAGAATCCCTTGGGTTAGGGTACCGCCCAACACACCAATTAAAATAACCACCATGGGAACGGGTAGGCCCCGGGCCATCAAAATCGGCTTGAGGACGTTATCCACCAACATACAGGGAATCATCCAGAGGGTATAGGCCAGGGCCGCCAAGGGCGGAAAGGTGAACCAAGCATAGACTAGGGTACCGATGATGATAATCCCTGGGCCAATCTGCACAATTGTTAAGAGTAAACAAAGGGGAATCAGCAGGCCAGCGGCAGGGATTTTAGCCACCATAAAACCTAGCCCCACCAAAAGGGTTTGGATGACCGCGACCCCAAGAATGCCACGGGTGACACTGCGAATCGTAACCGCCATCAGTTTTAAAAAGGCCGGCCCCCGCTCGGGAGAGAGACGGGTCATCAAGCGCGTCAGGCTAATTTTCAAGCTGGCCTGATTAAGAATCAGAATGTTGGCAATGACGATGGATACCATAAATTTCAAGAGAATTAAGCTGGTATCCGCCGCTAGCAAGAGTATTTTAGTTGCGATGTCCTTGAGTTGAGGTTTAAATTGGCTGAGCACAGACCCCAAGTTACTGGAAGCCTTGGCCCAGAAACCGTAAATCGGTGGGCCAATCAACGGCCAGGACGAAATATCTGAGGAGGGCGGCGGAATCACCAAAGCGCCTTCTTTGAGTTGATCCGCCAGGGCCTGGGCATTGCCGGCCGAGAGGGTGGCCATGACACTGACGGGGCCGATGATAATGCCTAAGCCCAGCAGGATTAACAGGGCACTGGCCAGTTTGGAGCGTCCTTGCAACACCGCCCTGAGCCATTCAAAAATAGGGAAAATGGCAATGGCCAGGATTGTGCTCCAGAGAATAATGTCCATGAAGGGCCGTAGTAAGAGAAAGCACCAGGCCCCCAGCCCCCCTAGAATGCCGAGACGAATCAAAAAATCCACATTTTTAACATTGCTGTCCATGGTCTGACCTTCTCCCCGAGGCGCGATACTGCCCTATGATCCGTCGCGAATGCCCGTTGGCTTCGCTTAATTCCCGCTGGTTTTGACCTAGATCAGGCAACGAATGGCCTCGAGCAGGCCCCGGGCCTTATTGAGGGTTTCTTCGTATTCCTTTTCCGGGTCAGAATCCGCGACGAGGCCGGCCCCCGCCTGAACAGAGACTTGATGGCCCTGGCCGCCGGCTTTTTTTTGCACGACCATGGTGCGAATAGCAATGGCCGTATTGAGTTGGCCCTCAAAATCGTAGTAACCGTAGACACCTGAGTAAGGCCCTCGTCGCTCTGGTTCCAGTTCATGAATGATTTCCATGGCGCGAATTTTCGGGGCGCCACTGACAGTGCCTGCTGGAAAACAGGCCTGGAGCAAATCCCACGCCGTTTTACCGGGGGCCAATTGACCCACGACATTGCTGACAATGTGCATCACGTGGGAATAGCGCTCAATAACCATCAGTTCATTCACCCGGACAGATCCCTGGACACAGACCCGGCCTAGATCGTTCCGGCCGAGATCTACGAGCATGATGTGCTCGGCAATTTCCTTGGGATCCTGGAGCAGTTCCTCCGCCAATTGTTCATCTTCCTGGGGGGTTAGGCCACGACGACGGGTGCCTGCAATGGGCCGCACGGTAGCCTGGAGATTATTGTCCCCCTGCCACTCGGCCTTGACCATTACCTCAGGGCTAGAACCAATGATTTGCCAATCGCCAAAATTGTAGAAGGCCATGTAGGGAGAGGGATTGATCAAACGCAGAGAGCGGTAGAGGTTGAAGGGCGCGTCGCTGTAGGTCGTGGTCAGGCGCTGGGAAAGCACGACCTGAAAAATATCCCCGGCTTTGATGTAGTCCTGGGCCTTGCTGACGTTATGACAGAAAACATCGTGATGGGTATTGCTCTGGTAGGCCAGATTACTGGCGGCGTCAGGATGGGGTTGTAGTTCCAAGGAGGTGGCCTTGGGGGGTAGGGGCAATTGCAATTTCAGCACTAACTTGGTAACGCGGTCACAGGCCTGTTGATAAGCCGCTTCTAAGCTGCCCCCTTCCTCCCGCACATCGGCGTAGGCAATGGCCCAAATTTTTCGTTTTACCTGGTCAAAAATAATCAGATGATCGATCTGCATCCAGATACCATCGGGCAGATCCTGGTCTTGGGCCTCGTAGATGGGCACTCTTGGCTCCATCCAGTGAATTAATTCGTACCCCCAAACTCCAAACAGGCCCCCAATACCGGGCGGCAACTGGGGCAATTTGACGGGATGAATCGGGGCCAAACAATCCGCCAAAATTGTTAGGGGATTCCCCTGAAAGTGTCGCTGGCTTTCATCCCGGAAGGTCTGGGTTGTTTTCTGCCCCCGAGCCTCTAGCACCCACACCGGGTCACAGCCCAAAAAACTATAGCGCCCTAGATTTTCTCCCCCCTCCACCGACTCCAGCAAAAAACTATAGGGTTGACCCGCACAAACCTTATACCAGGCGGAAACCGGCGTTTCCAGATCCGCGACCCACTCTTGGTAAACCGGAATAAAATTACCTTGCTGGGCCAAGCTAACGAAATGGGAGAACTCAGGAAAAATCATACCGTTGGGGAAGCGGGGGCTAAACAGAAAAGACCCTCACCGGCGATTTCTCCAAACTGAGAGAAGGGTGAGGGAATACAGACAAGCAATTGAGTTGACCTAGACGCTGTAGGGCGTTTGGCCGGAGAACTTCAGGGTGACAGGCTCAGGGTTTTTGCCGATGCTTCTGTCTTTTTTGCCTTGGGCTTCCCGGCCTTCGTTAACTTTTTCGGGGAAAACACCATCAGCAGGATGCAGATACTGCACTTCACCCGAGGGATAAATCCGGTAGATTTTATAGTCTTCAATTTTGGGTTTGAACTTTGTCCGGAGCTGGGTACCCAGGGCCAGACATTGTTCCTTGCGAGCGAGATACAGGAGATTTTCCCCTTCATTCATGATGGCGGCGCCACCGGTAGGCATTTCAAAAACTTGTTCTTTTGCGCTAGTCCAGGTGATGGCGTATTTTTCTTCCCGGTCGGCTTTGGAAAGTAGACCACCGGTACTGCCACCGAATTTAGGAGGTTGTCCAGAAAGCTCTGTCATAGGATGATGCTGTAATTGAAAGGTATTTTAGGGAATCCTATCACTGAGTTACGGGTCTCTTGTGGCTTTGTCAAGAACTGTAACAAAACTCAAGCTGATTCAATCTCTGCTCGCTTTTTCAAGGTTTTTGTGGGCAATTTTGGGATCTCCATAGACAGCGGTCTGGTCTCCCCAGAGTTATGACCTCCGGTGTACTGCCCCTCGGGCAGACGGTCGAGCTGGTTGGATGCCGAGTTCCAGGGAATTTGCCGCCGCTATACTGAGATGGCGATGGTGACAGAACAGACATTGATGGATATAGGTAATCTTTTTTTCCAGGCCGATCCCCCGCCCCAGGGAGAATCGTTTGAAACCCTACTGAAACAAAAAGGGGTAGTGATTGAGCGTATCCTCAGTTCCTCCCAAATAGAGCCCCAGGAATATATTCAGGTGCAAGATGAATGGGTGGTTTTACTGCAAGGGGAAGCGTTACTAGAGATAGCTGGTGAGACTATCCGGCTACGGGCCGGGGATTATATTTTTCTGGCATCGCAAACACCGCATACCGTTTTGGCCGTGTCCCAGGGCGCATTATGCCATCCACTTCTGAGAAAATTGCGCCAGCGATTCCCCAGCGTTCCGTCACCGCCATCAGCTTCTAGAATGGGAGGCGATTAATTCCCATAGGTGCCCTTCATGAGTGATCTAATTGTTATTGCCTACGATGATGAATTTAAGGCCGAAGAGGTTCGGCTGACCCTGGCTAAATTACAGGTAGAACATCTGATTGAAATGGAAGATGCGGCCGTTGTGGTCAAAAATGAGCAAGGTAAGGTCAAGCTCAAGCAAGCGGTTAATTTGACCAGTGCCGGGGCCGTTAGTGGCAGTTTCTGGGGCCTGCTCATTGGCACCCTATTTCTGTCTCCCCTATTTGGGGCCGCCGTTGGGGCTGCCAGTGGCGCCTTGGCCGGTGCCCTCAGCGACATTGGGGTTAACGATGACTTTATGCGGGAACTGGGGGAAAGCTTGAAGCCCAAGAGTTCTGCCCTCTTCGTGTTAGTGCGGAAAGTCACCCCTGATAAGGTTCTCGCAGAAGTGGCCCCCTACGGTGGCAAAGTGCTAAAAACCTCTCTGTCCAAGGATGAGGAGACCCAACTTCAGGAAGTGCTTGATCGTCATGGCCTGCCGACGGTTTAGAGACTTCGACAATTTCAGCACAAAATCAGTCTCAGCCTAAAACTCCAATCGATGGCCCCTCATTCGTTAGCCTTAACCCAAGGACGAAGGTGGGTCTTTTTATTACCTGGTTTCTTTTTCATCAGGCACTTAATGGCCGGCGGAGTTGTTGTTCAACCATTTGGAGAATGTCGTTAGGAAGAAAGGGAATGCCTAAAGACCCTGATGCACCAGAAAGTTTAATTCTCAGCTTATCAATCAGGTTGTTACCATGGGTTAAAACGACAATGGGTAAGTGAGCCAAATGGGGCGACTTATGGCACAACGCTGTAATCTCATAACCATCTAGACCTTCCATGTCCGCTCGTACAAACAATAATTCTGGTTGACGACTCTGTAATACAGCCAAGGCCTTGAAGGGGTCTTCAATACAGAGTAGCTTGATTCCTTTTTCTCCTAAAATATAACGAATTTGATGCTGATAAATAGGGGAAGTATCAACATAGGCAATCAGGGAACTATGATGATTTTTGATTTCTTGATGAGGGAGCATCGTCACCGCCCCGGTTTGGATTAAAGGATGAAAAAGAAAAGCTAATTTTAGCGTATTGAGACGAGTTTTTCCGGCGATTAAATATAGAGAATTAAGGTCTTCTAAGCAAGCCTTTAGTGGTTTCACCCAACTAGTACCAGTCAGTTGTCTTTTTTCAAAAATCTCATCGACTTCTTGCCAATTATGTACCAAAGGACGCTGGAATGGCGAGCTAATTTTAGAGCGAACCTGCCACCAGTAACCCACTTTAGATTGGATTTTGGGAGTAATTTGTTGAATATCTAAATTCAAAAATAACGTATCTAGATAACTAGCATGAGTAAAGTGATATTTTGTCTTTGGTAAAGACATGATATGCACTAAAGCCTCCGTCGTGAATTGCTCCAGAATAGAACGGGTTTGTTGAAAAGAGAAAACCCCTCGTTTCCATAATGATGAAATATATTGATAGTCATCTTTAATATAGGGAGGCACTTGTAAATTCAAGTGGTGAATCAAGTCTCCCAGCATATAGATTAAGCGATCGGAAAAACCCGTTAAGCTACTGGCAAAATGGATTTTTCCTTTACCAAAGTAGATTTGCCAAAAAACAAATTCATCAAAGGGATTTTGAACAATTAACTTGCCAGTCACTTGTTCTTCCACTAATTGGTGAATTAATTTGTGAGGAATTTCCATAGGATTATCCTCAGGAATAATGATATTCGTAAAAAGGGGAGCAGAGAGAGCTGAAATTTCCATTGGATGACTCCTGATAATAAATGGATGGTTAGAGATAATTATGTTGAGTAGCAATAAGCTCTTGGGAGAGATATTTGCTAACTTAATTAGGTAAATAACTATTGCTAAGAGCCAACAATTCTAGTAACAACAGGAAAAATGTTCAATGACTTTTTGAGGGATAAGGGGAGGATCAATTAAATAACCTTGGATAACATCACAGTCTATGGATTCTAGAATTTCCATTTGCTCTTTTTCCTCTACTCCCTCAACAATGACCTCTAACTCTAAGTCGTGACTAAGATTAATTAAATTCCTAACCAAGGAGATGCCTCGAGAAGAATACTGAAAGTCTTTTATGAATGACCGATCAATTTTAATGGTTGAAAGGGGGAGTTCTTTTAAAACTGAGAAGGATGAATAACCTGTTCCAAAATCATCAATAGCAGTTTTAATGCCCAGTTCCTGAATTTGTCGTAGAGTATAGACTGCCTGCTGAAAATCATGGAGAATGCAACTTTCTGTAACTTCCAGTTCTAGATTTTTCGTCGGGATAGGGATCTGCTGTAGGATACTCTTCAATTGAGCTAAAAAATTCTTATTTTGCAACTGTTGAGCAGAAATATTAATCGATAAAACAAAAGGAAGAATTGGGTTAGCTAGCCATTGCTGATACTGCCGACAGGCATGGGACAAAACCCAATAACCAGCAGAAATAATATCGCCACTCTTTTCAAGGCGAGGGATAAAATCCCTGGGAGAAATCACGCCTAAATTAGGATTCTGCCAACGAATCAGGGCTTCAACTCCCCGCAAGCGCTGATTTTTCAGAGAAAATTGGGGTTGATAGAGGAGAAAAAATTCTTTCAGTTCCAGGGCCGATGCTAATTCTTGGCCGATTAAATGGGAACGATAGGGATCTAGTTGATCTTCTCGATCGTCTCGATCTTTAGAGTTATCTGATTTTGTAAAGGATTGATAGGTACTCGATAAATCTGATTTAAGCGATAAAAAAGATTCTTTTCTTGGCTTTTGAGGATAGATTTTGCGAGTGAGTTTAAGATCGAAATATTCCACAAGCCGAAAGAGCAGTGGAATCAAAAATCGATGAAGAATAGACTCCCAGTTTCTGGTTTTTATCAACCAATAACAACTCTTTCTTAAACCCGAACCTAGCTGCTTAAACCATTTGATAATTAAACCAAATTCGGGGCAATTTGCCTCTAGTAAAATCGTCGCAGAGGAATGATGACAACGTTTTTTTGTGTAAGATTTATTTTTTTGATGTATCTTCAGGATCTTAGCCTTAGCGGCAGAGAGATTTAGTTTATAAGTATAGTAAAAAGAGTAGGATTCAAAATTCATAGTCGGGCCATCTATGGAATGATAACTAATGGAAACAAGCTTCCATTAATACAGAGAAATTAGGACTCTTAATATTGAGTAGAGTTATCTAGAGCCTATCGCAAAAAAGAAAAAACAATAACTTTATAAAGTATAAGGAATCCAGCTTGATTTTGAAGTATCTATTGTTACTAGGTTGAAATAAAAATCTAATTAACGATAAATGGTCTTAGCCAAAAAGTACACTTTAAATTCTAGGGTTGAATTCAGTCTTGATCCTATTGAATAGAGAAATTAAATGCAGGGCAAAGTGGGTTCTTTTGTTCTTTTTGTGCTCTTGGATTCATGACTTAGATTAATGATAGCGATCCCCATAAAAATCACTCTATTCTTAAGATTGTTATAAGGATTCAGCGAAAAAGACCTAAGAGAAAGTAGTGTTTATAACATTTACGCTTTCTTTGTCAATCTCCAACTCTGGGATAACAAGCTACCGAGTTTCCCCTGATGCTTTCTGGGAGCGGCTGGTTAGTCCCCCCACTTCCACCGTGGGGGGTTGAGGCCTAGACAGACTGGGGGACAGCTAAGAGCAAAATCCGATCCAGCAGGCCGGGAGCCAAACGTTGACACCACACGGCTAAATGACTCTGCCAACCGACTAGGATTTCAGTGCGGTTTTGACGCAGGCCCCGCAGGAGGGTTTTGGCCACGCGCTTAGCCGTCATCGGCCTCACCCAACGGAAGCGCTGGAGATCTTTGACCATGTCCGTATCGGTAAGGGTCGGCAGGAGAGTGACGACCCGAATATTGTAGTTAGCCAATTCTCCCCTCAGGGCCTGGCTAAAGCCCAGAATGGCAAACTTAGTGGCGGAGTAGGTGGCCATGGTGGGAGCCGCTACCTTGCCCATCAAACTGGAGACGTTGACGATGGTGCCTTCCTGTTGGGAAACCATGCGTCGGGCCACACAGCGAGTAATGGCGTACAGGCCCAGTAGGTTCAAGGAAATTTCTTGATGAACCTCCGGCAGACGGGCCTTGAGAAAGGAATTTTGGTGAGCAACTCCCGCACAGTTGACCAACAGATGAATTGGGCCATAGTCGCGCCAGGCCTTGGCAACAGTAGTATTCACCGCAATGGGATCAGTGAGATCTAAGGGGAGGACAATTGCTTCTAAGCCAGGATAAGCATTAGTTAACTCTATGGCCAGTTGTTGGAGTTGGTCTTGATTGCGGGCAACGAGCATTAGGCGGGATACCCCAGCCTGGGCTAATTCTGTAGCGATGGCCCGGCCAATACCCCGAGAGGCACCGGTAACGAGGGCAGTTTTACTTTGGAAATGCATACATCTACCTCCTAAATGACGATGAGGTGAAGGTGAATCATGACAGGCTAGGGGCTACCAATCTGAATACCTGCGGTTCCCCGGAGCGTTCAAAGGGGGATACCGTCAGGGCCTTGTCAGGATTGGGGCCAGGGCAGAGCCTATGCAGAATAAGGAAAATGGTTTAGTGTCTGAGTTTCAATCCAGAACCGTAGCGACGACACTCTGTACACAAGCATAGAGCATGGAAAAACGCCTCCTAAGATACTTCAGCGTAGAATTCGCTCTCGAACACACAGGATAACAAAATAGTCAAGGACTGGCAAGATTTCTTAATGATTTGCTGACAGTTTTGGGTCTGGTCTAGTGCAAGTGTTTAAGAAAAGGGAGACTGGGGCCAGTCCCCATGGACTAGGGATGGGCTTAGATTGGACGGTTTTAACCTGCCTTAAATCTTCCATTAACCTCTCTGGGATCGGCCCTGTGGTAACGTTTGGAGGCGTTGCAACAAAATCCTCAATTGTCTCTGGATTTAAGCTTAACTTGGTAGGTATATTTGCAGCGAGCAATCTTAAGAAGAAATTAATGCTCTGAACTTGCCCTGTATTGCAGATATTCTCCTACAAATTAATTCTTATGCACAGTTAATTTCATTGGCATCTTTCAAGTCCTTTTTTCTATCGAACTTATGTCCAAGGATACAAGTATTCGCTTTTCTCCATTTATGTTTTGCCCAAATCAAAACTCAAATGGCACCCTCCATCGCAGTATTGCCGGTTGAGCCCCCCCTCTTCCAACTTCTAATCGCACTTACCAACGCCATCCATTAAAGTCAAATCACAATTAACCCCTATGGCTCCCAAAGTAATTTTAATTTCCTTAGATGGTGCAACCGATACCATCGTTGATAAGTATCTCCAAACTGGAGTTTTAAGCTCTAGTACTGGTCTAGGACTGCTAAAAAGCAAGGGTTTGTCTGCTACCGCTAACGAAACCATTACACCTTCTCTTACGGCTCCTGCTCATATCGCGATCGCCACAGGTTCCACAGCCGTCAATAACGACATCAATGCCAACACTTTCCACTTAATTGCGAATCCCTTCACTTCAAATACCAGTGGCTTTGCCGCGCCAATTGGTGGCTACAACTATCAATCGGGTATTGATCCATCGGAAAGCGGTAATCCAACAGCTAACCCGATCTGGTTGGCACTTAAGAATGCTGGAAAAACAGTTGTTGCGGCAACCTTTCCTGGTGCAGATGGCGTAAATATCAAATCATCGACGGGAATTGTTTTAGATAAAGCCGCAGATCGCACCGTTGATTACACAGTGCCTTTCGGAGCATTTGGTGGACCTTTCTTTACTGGTGGATCGGGCGGTCGGGGTTTCAGTCTTACTGCTGCGAACTTTAATGTTGACAGTGCTCAAGCCGTTACTGGTTTGAATGCGTTAGGTAAGACTTTCTATGGTGCAGTAAAAGTTGCGAACTTAGAAACCCTTACGGCAACTGCGCTTACGGGTAATAGTAGTGCAGGTTATGACCTGAAAGTTGCGGCGATCGACACCAGCAATGACAACACTGTTAACTACGACACCTTAGTTGTTTTTGATGCCAACGTCGGTATTAAGGGACCTTCGAGTTTGCCTTCCACAGGTTCCGCTTTTATCAAAGTCAGCGACCCAAAATCTATTCCCTTTTTCTTTGACGGCAGCAATAATAAGGTTGGGACAGCTTTTTATGCCAGCACCCTCGCACCTGATCTTTCCAAAGTCAATATTGCCCGCTACTCGGCATACTATATCCCCCGCCCTGCCGAAAGTCCTGGGGTAATCGCCAATGTCGATGACATCAACAACAACATCGGCTTTTGGGCTCCCCAGGCAGATTTCCGCTTCCCCGAACGGATCAACACGGGACTCACTCAGTTTAGCGATGCGGAACTCGAAGCAATTTACGAAGATCAGGTCAAGACTTTTGTCGAATACCAGACTAAGGTTCTGCTCCGCAGTATTCAACAAAACCCCAATGCCGATCTCGTCCTCGGCTATATCGAACAGCCCGATGGCTCCGAACACCAATTCTTGCTCACCGATCCCCGTCAAGCCACGGACTTCACTAACCCCAACAGCATTGGCGCAGGTCAAGATGCAGCTAAGGTAGCACGTTATAAAGGATATGTTGAAACAGCTTACAAGCTTGCTAACGAAGCCGTCCAGAAAGTGATTGACACTGTAGGGGTTGATGCTAATGGCGATCCCAACAGCAACATCATCGTCGTCTCTGATCACGGCTTCTCACCCTTCCATACCGCTGTTAGCATGAACAACTTGCTAAAAAATGCAGGTTTCGACAGCAATAAGGTTCGGGCGATCACCAGTGGACCGGCAGTCAATATTTACATCAACCTCAAGGGACGCGAGCCTAACGGTACGGTTGAAGTTGCCGAGTATTTAACCCTTCAACAGCAGGTAAAAACACTTCTGAACAGTTTGGTTGACACCAATCCTAACTATGTCAATAGTGGTGCTACCAGCAATAAGGTTTTTGACAAGATTTATAGCCGTCAAGTCCCAGCTAACGCGACTACAGCTAACGAGGTGATTAACGCACGGGGTGAGTTTATCGGTGAAGATACGGGCGATGTATTTGCCCTATTGTCCACTGGCTATAACTTTGATGGCGTGCAATCGGCAACGGCTCCAGTAATTCGTAAAGGCGACGATCCTAACAGTCAAAGTACCGCCGTTTTCTCCGTGCCCAACTTCTATGGTGCTCACGGTTATGATCCCACTTTGCCAGACATGAAGGCGATTTTCTATGCGGCGGGTCCCGATGTCAGCCAACAGTCGCTTGGTAATGTCAACAACATTGACGTAGCACCAACTATTGAGAAAATTTTGGGCGTAACCCCAGCCGCTACGGTTAATGGTACGGCTCTGACATTAAATTCCGTTCTCCCCACACCAACAGAAGCTGGTAAAACCGTTGTCGAGTCATCAAAGCTTTTAGCCAATACAACTTTTGCCACGAGCTTTATTCCGACAGGTGCGGCGGGAACGGTAAATGGCAATCAGGTTGCAATTGGCGGCTTGTCGGGCGTAACTTACGATGCTGCAAACGATCGCTACTATGCAATTTCCGACGATCGCTCTTCCATCGCCCCAGCGCGTTTCTATACCTTTACCCTCGACAAGACAACGGGGGCGGTTACGTTTACCAATGTGACTCCCATCAAGGACGCTGGCGGGAATTTCTTTGGGGTTAACAGCCTCGATCCTGAAGGTATTGCTTTAACCAAGAATGGAACCGTCTTTATCTCCTCTGAAGGTGAAGCCAATCCAGCGGTTGGTCGCGTTACGGCTCCTTTTGTTAAGGAATTTAACTTGACCACTGGGCAAGAAGTGCGATCACTAAGCATACCGACCAAATTTGTGCCTGTAGTCCAGGACACCAATAATAACAACGTTGTTGATGCTGGTGATACGCAAACGGCTGGGGTTCGCAATAACTTGGCTTTTGAAAGCTTGACGATTTCTCCCGATCAAAAAACGCTATTCACAGCGACAGAGAACGCTCTATTCCAAGATGGCGTGGCTGCTGATGTCAACAATGGTACAAGATCACGCATCGTTCAGTTCAACCTCACCACTGGTCAAGCGGAAAAAGAATATCTCTATGTAACCGATAAGGTCGCCGTAAGCCCTAATCCTGCTAATGCTTTTGCTACCAATGGCTTGGTGGATTTGTTGGCGATCGACAATCGCGGTACGTTCCTCGCACTAGAGCGCTCGTTTTCCACTGGTGCAGTTGGTACGATCGCGAACACGGGTAACACGATCAAGATTTACGAAATCTCCTTGCAAGGCGCGACCGATATTAGCGTCAACGCCTCCTTGAGCAGTCTGACTGCCGAACAATTGGCGGCGATTGCCCCAGTACAAAAACGGTTGTTGTTAAGTCTCGATTCGTTAAACTTGCCCACGGGAACCGACAACATTGAAGGGATTACCTTTGGCCCCAAGCTTGCCGATGGTCGTCAGTCCATTGTGTTAGTCAGCGACAATAACTTCAGTTCCACTCAGTTCACACAAATCTTGACTCTGAGTGCAGATGTCGTGCCTACGGCTGCTCCGCTCAACGAAACCCGTCCCGCGCTTATTGATGATGGTACAAAGCCCTTCAGTCAACGCGCTGATGCTGACGATCCTGCGGTGTATGTCAATGCCACTGACGCTTCTAAGAGCTTGGTTGTTACTAGCGTCAAGAATGGCGGTTTGCGGATTTACGATCTCGCTGGCAATCTGTTGCAGACGATCAATCCTAGCAATCCCGACATCCGATACAACAATGTGGATTTACAGTATGGTTTTACGCTTGGTGGTCAAAAGGTTGATATCGCCGTAGCCAGCGATCGCAATAACGACAAACTCGCAATCTTCAAAATTGATGCCAATGGCACGGGCGGCAATTATTTAACCAACATCACCGATCCCAGCGCTGCCACCATTTTCCAAGGTGCGCCCTTCACCGGTGAATTTGATCCCGATTCCATTAGCGCTTACGGCTTAACAATTTATCGTAGCCCCGTCACCCAAGATTACTACGTTTTTACTAGCCGACGCGAAACTGGCGATATTGCCCAGTTGAAACTCGTTGACAAAGGTAATGGTGCAATCGGCTATCAGTTAGTACGGAACTTTACAGTTCCCACCATTGATGGACGCGACCCTCAAACTGAAGGCATGGTTGTTGATCAAGAGACAGGTTTTCTATATATCGGTCAAGAGAATGTCGGTATCTGGAAGTATGGAGCCGAACCCAATAGCAGTAATGTCGGTACGCTCATTGATAAAGTCAAAGCCTTGGGCGGTAAAAATCTGATCGAAGATGTTGAAGGATTGACCATTTACTATGGTAAAGATGGTGCTGGTTATCTCTTTGTTTCCAGCCAAGGCGATAACACTTTCGCGGCGTATGCTCGTGAAGGCAACAATGACTTTATCGGACGCTTTGCTATTGGCAATAATGGAGCGATCGATAGCGTGCAGGAATCCGATGGCGCAGATGTGATTAATGTGCCTTTGGGCGGGAATTTTCCCTTCGGTGCATTCATTACTCAAGATGGCAGCAACGATCCTGCGGTGTTGGTAGAAGATGATGGCGAATTGGAAAATATCAGTAGCAATTTCAAGTTCGTTCCTTTTGAAAATATTGCTAATGCTTTTGCAACGCCTCTCACAATTGATACCACAAGCTACGATCCCCGCAATCCTCAAGCTAACTCTTTACTCAACGGTGTGGCAAGTGGTGACACCACCCAGACTTCAACGGTGCTGTGGACTCGTAGTAATTTTACGGGCAATGTCAAGTTTGAGTATTCCACTAAATCGGATTTCAGCACGATCGCAGGGGCAAAAACAGCTACCGTTACCAATCCACTGCAACCCGTCAAGGTTGATGTTACAGGACTCACCCCAGATACCAATTACTTCTATCGTGTCACCGATGCGGCGGGAGATATTGCTACGGGCAAGTTCAGCACGGCGGCGGCGATCGGTAAACAGACTGGGTTACGCTTTGGTGTAGCAGGCGATTGGCGCGGCGAATTAGCTCCCTATCCTGCGATTTCCAATGCTGACGATCGCAACCTCAAATTCTTCTTTGAGTTTGGTGACACCATTTATGGGGACGTTGCCTCCCCTGCTCTACGCAATGCCGATGGCACAGAAAAATCCCAAGCCACAACCCTTGACGACTATCGCACCAAATATACCGAAGTCTATGGACAGCGCTATGGTCAAAACCCATGGGCAGATTTACGGGCTTCCACTTCGATTTTGGCAACCATTGACGATCACGAAGTCACTAACGATTTTGCTGGAGGTGCGCCGATCGCCAGTGATAGTCGCTTCCAAGCCGCTTTCCCCAGCGATAGCGGCAGTGCCTTGATCAATGACAGTACTCTCTTTGAAAATGGCTTACAGGCTTTCCAAGAGTACAAGCCAATTCAGGATCAGTTCTATGGACAAACTGGCGACCCCAGAACAGCAGGCGAACGCAAACTCTATCGCGTCAATACTTACGGTAGCGATGCGGTCAATTTTGTCTTGGATGCTCGCTCTTTCCGCGATCCTGAATTAGCCGGTGTCACCAATCCTAACAACCCTACCCAAGTAGGAACTTTCCTTGCCCAGTCTTTTAATCCTAGCCGTACTCTACTTGGTCGCGCTCAGGTAGACGATCTCAAGCATGATTTGCTCAAGGCGCAGCAGGATGGCATCACTTGGAAGTTTATTAATATTCCTGAGCCGATCCAAAATTTGGGAATTGTTGGTGCAGGCGATCGCTATGAAGGTTATGCCGCCGAACGCACGGAAATTCTTAAGTTCATTGATGACAATAAAATCAACAACGTTGTTTTTATCAGTGCTGATATCCATGGCACATTGGTCAATAACCTTACCTATCAACTGGGGGTAGGGCAAGCCCAAATTGCTACGAATGCCTTTGAAATTACCACAGGCTCAGTAGCCTATGATGCGCCCTTTGGACCAACCGTTGCCGATCTGGCGGTTGCCGCAGGCTTGATTAACTCGCAGCAAAAAGCCTTCTACGATTCCCTCCCTGTTGCTAATGATGCCGATAGCACTCCCAACGATAAGGATGACTTCATCAAATCCATCGTTGATGGTGGTTTAGCACCTCTCGGCTACGATCCCCTTGGTCTCAACAACAATCTCGCTCAAGCCAATGGCCTCATTAATGCCACCCTGCTCCAAGGAGATTACGTGGCAACCCACACCTATGGCTGGACAGAGTTTGATATCGACCCGCTGACTCAAAAGCTAACAGTGACCACCTACGGCATCGATTCCTATACTCGAGCGCAACTGGAGGCCAATCCAGAGGCCATTACCAGCCGTCAGCCCAAGATTGTGAGTCAGTTTGAAGTCTTGCCCCAGACAATACAACCTAAATCTCAATTAGTGGTAGGAACCCCAGGGGATGATGATTTGACGGCCCTCAATGGTGCAACCTTTGACGGTCGCAATAACCAAGTCTTCACCGGAGCCGGTAACGATACTGTTGACCTCCTCTTTAACGCTGGTGCTTTTGGGGCCGGCAATAACCGTATTAACCTCGGTCGCGGGGCCGACACCATCTTTGTCAACCAGCACGAGCGGGTTTTTGGTAGTGATGGGGATGATACCTTCGAGGCCAGTGAGGGCCGGGGCGGCAATCGTATTGCCGGTGGAGCCGGTAACGATACCTTCTTCCTGGGCCATAATGACCGGGCCCTGGGGGGTGAGGGCAACGACCAATTCTACGTCGGCACTGGAGCCGATAACCTGCTCAGTGGTGGGGCTGGGGCCGACCAGTTCTGGCTGGTGAACGGGGAACTGCCCGAGGGGGCCAATACCATCCTCGACTTCCAAGCAGGAGTTGACGTAATCGGCTTCTCCGGTAGCGCGGCCCTGGGCATTAGTCCCACTAGCTTGACCTTGGTTCAGGCGGGGGCCAATACCGTCATTCGTCTGGGGACGCAAGCCCTGGGAATTCTGAACGGAATTGAGGCCGCAAGTCTCAACCTTACCGATGCCAGTCAATTTGTGTTTGCCTAAGCGCTGGGCCCCTACGGGGGCCTTTTTTAAGGCCCTTCTTTGACCATCACTTCAGAGCTTAGGGATTGCCTTTTATAGTAAAAAACACTATTATTGGGGTAATCTTCCGACCCTGCTAAGCAGATTTCGGTCATGATCACCCCTACGGCCTCTCGTCTTACCCTTGGTCTTGATGACCTTGCCCTTGTTACTGATCTCTATCAACTCACCATGATGGCCTGCTATGCCGGTGAGGGCCTGGCAGAACAGACCGCCTGTTTTGAGTTATTTGTCCGTCGCTTGCCCCCGGATTTTGGCTACTTGATTGCCATGGGGCTCCAGGATGCCCTGACCTACCTGGAGCATTTACACTTTACGCCTCGTCAGATCGAACAACTCCAAGGTATGGGTCTGTTTGACCAGGCCCCGGCGGCTTTCTGGCAACAGTTGGCCCAATTCAAGTTTACCGGCTCGGTTTGGGCCGTACCGGAGGGCACCGCTGTGTTTGCCCAGGAACCCCTCCTGCGGATTGAAGCCCCCCTCTGGCAAGCTCAATTGGTGGAAACCTTTTTGCTCAATACCATCAACTATCAAACCCTGATTGCAACGCGGGCCGCTCGTTTGCGTCAAGTGGCAGGGCCAGGGGCAACCTTGTTAGAATTTGGCACCCGTCGGGCCTTTAGTCCCCAGGCAGCTCTCTGGGCGGCACGGGCAGCCTTGGCAGCAGGCTTTGATGCCACCTCCAATGTCTTGGCGGCCCTGCAACTGGGGGAAAAACCCAGTGGTACCATGGCTCATGCTCTGGTCATGGCTTTTAAGGCCACGGCAGGGACGGAGGACGAGGCCTTCACGGCTTTTCAGCGCTATTTTCCCCAGGCCCCTTTACTAATCGATACCTTTGACACGGTGGCAGCAGCAGAACGTTTGGCCCAGCAGGTGCAGGTTGGAAGCCGACAAGTGCGGGGAGTCCGCCTCGATTCAGGGGATTTAGTGGCCCTCTCCCAAACGGTGCGTCGGCTCTTACCCGACATCCAAATTTTCGCCAGTGGGGATTTGGATGAAGTCACCGTTGCGGCTTTAATTGCCCAGGGGGCCAGTTTAGACGGCTATGGTATTGGGACTAAATTAGTGACAGGAAACCCCGTCAATGGTGTTTATAAATTGGTGGAGATCGGGGGCCAACCCACCCTCAAACGCTCTCAGGACAAGGCCACCTATCCCGGTCGTAAGCAAATTTTTCGCTCGGTCCAGGCAGACCGCCTCGGTTTGGCCACGGAATCGCCTCTAACGGGAGAAGTTCCTCTCCTTCAACCAGTTATGGAACAGGGCCAACGACGCTTAGCCTCCGAATCCCTGGCCCAATTGCGGCAACGTACGGCCCAATCGGTACAGGCCCTAGCCCCCGATCTACAGTCCATTACTGGCCCTCATCCCTATCCCGTTACGATTTCTGAGTCCCTCGAAGCCCTCCGTCAATCCCTGCTATGAAAATCGCCCTGTTTGGTACCAGTGCTGACCCTCCTACCGCGGCCCACCAGGCCATCCTGGAATGGTTGGCCCAAGATTACGACCAAGTCGCGGTTTGGGCGTCAGATAATCCCTTCAAGGCCCACCAGAGTCCTCTGCCCGACCGTTTGGCCATGCTGACCTTACTGGTGCAGAGTCTGGGCTATGGCCATATTCAGGTCTGGCCCGAACTTAGCGACCGCCGCAGTTTACTCAGTTTGCAACGGGCCCAGTCCCTGTGGGGGCCCCAGCAGGACTACAGTTTGGTGATTGGTTCTGACCTGATTCAACAAATTCATCAGTGGTACCAGGCCCCCCAACTCTTGACCGCTGTTACGCTGGTAATTTTCCCTCGACCTGGTTATCCGATTAAGGCAGCGGATTTAGCGGCCTTAACCCAACGTGGTGCCCGCTATTGTTTGGTACCTGCCCAGGCCCCAGCGGTATCCTCCTCCCGTTACCGCCAAACCCAGGATCAAACCCTAATTCCTGAGCCAGTCAAGGACTATATCCAACGTCACCACCTGTATCTTCCCTGGGCCGTCGCCACACCGGAACAACGGCCATAAACCGAATCCTGTTAACCTAGCCGACTTTTTCCCGATTGTCTATGCAACCTGTTTCTCCTAACGCCCTCGCCGATTTTAAGGTAGGTGTTGATAACGTCATTTTTTCCGTCGATAGTCAACTCAACCGTCTCCTCGTCCTCCTGGTCAAGCGTCAGGAAGACCCCTTTGCCGGTGATTGGAGCTTGCCCGGTACTTTGGTTCGTCAGGGAGAATCTCTAGAAGCCGCTGCCCAGCGTATTCTGGCGGAAAAAATTCAAGTCGATAACCTCTATTTAGAACAGCTTTATACCTTTGGGGGCCCTGGCCGAGACCCCCGTGAGGCCCCGGAACAGTACGATGTCCGCTATCTGTCCGTCAGCTACTTCGCCCTTGTCCGCTACGAAGAGGCCAAGCTGATGGAAAAAAATATCAGTACAGTTGCCTGGCACAATCTGCTCAATCTACCCTCCCTGGCCTTCGACCACCAGCAGATCCTAGACTACGGTTATCGTCGCCTCCGTAGCAAAGTGGAGTACAGTCCCATTGCCTTTGATGTCTTGCCGGAATGCTTTACTCTCAACGAGTTGTACCAACTCTACAGCACGATTCTCGGGGCCAATTTTTCCGATTACTCCAACTTTCGGGCCAAATTGCTCAAGCTCGGCTTTTTAGCTGATACCGGCCGCAAAGTGATCCGGGGGGCCGGTCGGCCGGCCAGTCTCTACCGCTTTAATGCTCAGGCCTTTTTGCCCTACCAAGATAAACCCCTCGTTTTTGTCTAACGTCATGAAACTTGCCCTGGCCCAACTCAATCCGACCATTGGTGATCTTGCCGGTAATGCCCAAAAAATTCTGGCCCAGGCCCAACGGGCCCACCAAGCAGGGGCAGATCTGCTATTGACCCCTGAATTGGCCCTTTGTGGCTATCCACCGCGGGATCTGTTGCTCGATCCCGCTTTTATCCAGGCCCTGGAACAGCAACTGCAAGACTTGGCCCAGGCCTGTCCGGCAGGTCTTGGCCTAATAGTGGGAACCGTGACCGCCAACCCCGAAGCCCAGACTCAGGGGGGCAAGGGCCTCTGGAATAGCGCCGTACTCCTGGGGGAGGGCCAAGTTCAGCACCGTTTTCATAAGCGTCTCCTGCCCACCTACGATGTCTTTGACGAAGACCGCTATTTTGCTCCCGGCGGGACCCAGGGGTATTTTCTCTGGGCAGGCCTGAAAATTGGCGTGACCATCTGCGAAGACCTCTGGAATGATGAGGCTTTTTGGGGCCAGCGCCGTTATGCCCATAATCCGTTAGCGGATTTGGCCCAGGCCGGGGTGGATTTGGTCTTGAACCTGTCGGCTTCGCCCTACAGCCTGGCCAAGCAACGTCTGCGGGAGGCCCTGGTTCAGCATAGCGCCCAGCGTTTTCAACTGCCCATCGTCTATGCGAATCAGGTGGGGGGGAATGACGACTTAATTTTTGACGGAGCCAGTTTTGCTGTTAATCGTCAGGGCCATTTACTGTGTCGGGCCAAGGCCTTTGCAGAAGAGCTGATTTACCTTGATTTTGAGACGACCCAGGGAGATTTTTTAGCCGGGCCTTGTCAATCATTACCAGAGTCAGAGCCGGCTGAACTCTTTGCAGCTCTGGTGTTGGGCGTGAAGGATTATCTACACAAATGCGGTTTTAGCCGGGCCGTACTGGGTCTAAGTGGGGGCATTGATTCTGCCTTGGTGGCGGCCATTGCCGTCGCGGCCCTGGGTGCCGAGAACGTTCTGGGAATTTTAATGCCCTCTCCCTACAGTTCCGACCACTCCCTCAGCGATGCTTTGGCCCTGGCCCAGAATCTGGGAATTACCACCCACACGGTTCCCATTGAACCGGCCATGGCCACCTACGACCAAATGCTGGCCCCCTTGTTTCAGGGAACACCCTTTGGCCTGGCCGAGGAAAATATTCAGGCCCGGATTCGGGGCAATGTATTGATGGCCATCGCCAACAAATTTGGCCACCTACTGCTAACCACCGGCAACAAGTCGGAAATGGCCGTGGGCTATTGTACTCTCTACGGCGATATGAACGGCGGCCTGGCTGTCATTGCCGACCTGCCAAAAACCCAAGTCTTTAAGCTCTGCCATTGGCTCAATCGAGAAGACGAAGTCATTCCGGCCCACATCCTGAGCAAACCCCCCAGTGCGGAACTCAAACCCGGCCAAGTAGATCAAGATTCCCTACCTCCCTACGAGATCCTGGACCGAATCCTAGAACGCTTTATCCACCATCACCAATCCCGTCAGGAAATTATTCAGGCCGGTTTTGAGCCGGAGACGGTTCACCGCGTTGCTCATCTGATCCGCCGGGCTGAATTTAAGCGTCGCCAGGCCGCCCCTGGCCTGAAGGTGACAGACCGGGCCTTTGGCAGTGGTTGGCGGATGCCCATTGCGATGAAACCCAGTTGGGAGGCGTGAAGGGGGAAACCAGCCCTAACCCAGGGGTAAATAAAGGGTCAGGATCTCCTCTTGGGGGGAGCGCCGACGAATGGTTAATTTGGCCCCCAGGGCCTGGAACAGATTCTTGGTGACATCTAGATTCAGGCTAAGGCGGCCCGTTTCCGGCTGAAACAGGAGGATTTCCCCCAGGGCCTTGAGGGGATTCACCTCGTAGCTGGCCTGGATATGGAACTGTAGCTTCAGTTGATCCCCCGCCGTCCCCACCTGGAGTTGAATGGCCCCGCCGCCGGCCAAGCTCCGTACAAATTTTTCGATTAACCCGGTTAGTACTTGATCCAGCAAAATCGGATTGCTGGCCACCTGGGGCAGGGTGGAGGGCAGATCCACGGCTAAGGCAACGCCATGACGCTGGGCCTGGTGTTGCCACCGGGGAATACATTGCTGGAATAGTTGTTCTAGGGAAGTGGGAACCAGGGATAATGGTTCTTTCTGGGGACTGGTGGCCAATTCTGTCGCTCGGAAAATTAACTCCATACGGCCAATTTGCTCCGTACATTCCCGGTCGATGGCCTGGACTCGTTGCTTAATATCAGCGGGCAAGTCTCGACGTTTTAACAACAAACGGGTCATAGTACGGATACTGGTCAGGGGAGTCCGAATTTCGTGGGTCAGGGCCTGGATCAATTCCACATCCACAGAAGGTGGCGATGGTCGGCCCTCCGGGATGGGCATGGGAGGGGGCGGGGCCAAATGAATGGGGGCCAGATAGCTAAGGAGATAATGGCTAAAGTCTGTAACGAGTTGGTAATCTGGTGTGGGGGCCTGCCAGTCGGTCAACCAGGGAGCGAGGCCGGACAGGGGTAAACGGGCCTGGAGTCGCGATAGGGCCGCCAGGAGTTGTTCTGGGTTAAAGCTAAAGTGAAATTGGGGTTGGCCCTGGGCATCCTCTCCTACCAGCATCAAGAGGCCAAAGCGCTCCGTTAAAAGCAGGCAAAATTGCTCCTGGGCCAGGGGGTCTTGGGGAGGAAGAAAGACTTCCTGAACGAGGGAAACACTAGGTTTAGTTCTGGCGCTTGCCAGGGTTGTTTCGGGTAAGCGGGCCAGGGGCAAACCGGCCAGGGGAGTCAAGACCACACTGGGGCAACGGGACAACAGGTCGGGATGACTTAAAACGGGCATGGGGCCGCAGAGACAAAGGCCCTGGACAATATTTTGATGCAGCAACAAAGTTTCGAGGGCGGCAACGGCGGCAAACCAATGGTACTGGGCCTGTTGTTGGGCCCTAGACCAGGACATCACTGTTGCCACAGGCAAAGTGGCCCGACCATTTGTCGTGGCAATCGGGACAAAAAGATCACTTAGTTTGCTATCGACCCCTGGGCTTGAAATCATTGCGGTGGGGATACTCTACACTCTGCTCAAATCTTAAACGCAAGGGCCCGTTTTCCCTAGCCGTAGAACCGAACCGAGGGCTAGGCGATAACCGTGCCAATGCCTTTGGGCCCGGCGGTTGCTGGTTCAATCTGGGCGGGATCGAGAGTCTTTTTCCGTCGATGCGTCACGCAAAGTGCTATAAGCTAAGCAAGCTTTCAACTGTTTGGGAAAGTCCTATGCTCCCTCGCTCCTCCTGGGACGGCTGGTTTCAGCCGGCTATTCGGCTGATCAATCGTCTGAAGTATCCCCAAAAGTTTGCGCTCCTCAGCTTTGTGTTACTGTTGCCCTTGGCATTAGCGCTCTATCTGCTGTTGTCAGAAATTCAGGGCCAGATTAATTTCGCGGCCAAGGAACTCGATGGGCTCCATTATCTCCAGGCCCTAGAACGTTTTCAGCAAGCGGTTCTCTCATTGCCTCCCCAGGCCTCAGCGAGCAACATAAACGCCGAACGCTTGGCCGCTTGGCAAGACCTGAAACAAGCCGAGCAGACCTGGGGGCCTAGTCTAAAAACCGAAGCTCGTTTCCAGGCCCTGGGTCAATACGGGCCACAATCGACCTCCGCCCCTCTTGCGAAGGGCCCTCTTCTGGCCGCCTTGGCCCGGCTGAGAACTCAGGTGGGTGACCAATCTAATCTCATCCTTGACCCCGATCTGGACAGCTACTATCTAATGGACGCCATTCTCCTGCGTTTGCCGGGGATTCAAGTCGATCTAGCCGCTGTCGTTGATCTGACCCCCGAGGGACATCTATCTCCCCTCCAGCGAGCCCAACTGGTGACCTGGGGAGAACGCATCGAGCAAGCTAACCAGGCCCTGCAAACCTATACCACCGTGGCCTTTGAGCATAACCGGGATGGCCAACTCCGTCCCCGTCTAGAAAGTCCTCTCCAGGCTTTTGGTGAAGAACTCGACCAAGTAACTCTCCCCTTGGCCCGTTTTGCTGATCCCCAGGATACCCCCTCCCTGCCAGCCCTTAAACGTCAAGCCCTGCAGGCCCTGCGATCCAGCTTCCCGGTGTGGCAAAAAACGAGCACCGAACTAGAGCACTTACTGCAAAAGCGCATCCAGCGCTTCCGTTATCGTCAGTGGTCTCTCAGTCTATTTGTGCTATTCACCCTGGCCATGGCCCTGTACCTCTTTATTGGCTTTTATCGCAGTGTGATGCAGACTGTGGAAAGTCTGAGCCAGGCCGCCCGCCGCATGGTGGATGGCACCCAAACCCAAGGGGTACAACTACAAACCCAAGATGAGATGGCCATGGTCATTCACTCCTTTAATACCGTCGCCGATGCCCTGCGCCTGGCAGAAGCCAAGTACCGGAGTATTGTCGAAAATGCGGTGGAAGGGATTTACCAAACGACGGTAACCGGCCAGTATCTGATGGCCAATCCAATGTTGGCCCAGATTTATGGTTACGATTCGCCCACGGAATTGATCGAGCATTTGAGTAACATCGAAACCCAACTCTACGTGAACCCAGAGCGGCGTCAAGATTTTATTCAATTAATGGCTGAGCAGGGAAAAGTCTGGGGTTTTGAATCTGAAGTGTATCGCAAGGATGGTAGTACCCTCTGGATTTCCGAAGCCGCCAGGGCCATTTATGATCCCCAGGGCCAGCTCCTGGGTTTCGAGGGGACAGTGGTGGATATCACCCGTCGTAAACAGGATGAAGGAGAAATTGCCCGCCTTACCCAGCAACTCCAGGATGAAAATTTACGCATGAGCGCGGAACTCTCGGTGACTCGACGCTTGCAGAGTATGCTGATGCCCTCGGAAGAGGAACTCAGCCGGGTGGCCGACCTGGATATTGCCGGTTTTATTGAGCCGGCGGCAGAGGTGGGAGGAGATTACTACGATATTCAACAGGCCCATGGCCGGGTGCGGATCAGTATTGGGGATGTAACAGGCCACGGTCTGGAAAGTAGCTTGGTGATGATCATGGCCCAAACCGCTGTCCGAACCTTATTGGCCAACGGAGAAACTGACCCCGCCCGCCTTCTGAATGCGGTGAATCAAACGATTTACGAAAATACCCGGCGCATGGGTTCCTATAAAAACATGACCCTGGCCCTGTTGGAGTACGAAGCAGGCCTGCTAAGACTCAGCGGCCAGCACGAAGAACTGATTATTGTGCGGGCCAACGGGGAAGCGGAGCAGATCGATACCTTCGATCTGGGCTTTCCCCTGGGGCTGGAGTTGGATATTTCCCGGTTTGTGGCCGAGGCCCAGATCCAATTTTTCCCCGGTGACATTGCGGTTCTCTATACCGATGGCATCACCGAGGCCATGAATCCGGCCAAGGAACAGTACGGTCTAGCGCGGATTCAAAAAGTTGTAGTGGCGCACCGTCAGCAGTCCGCCACCCAAATCCGTCAGGCCCTGATCGATGACCTCAAGTCCTGGATTCATACCCAGCGGGTATTCGATGATATTACCCTCCTTGTCCTCAAGCAACTGTAGCTTTAGGGGGCCGCTTTAATTTTCTGGGCCTGGGCCGGACATTGTTTCAGCACCGCCGCCCGGGTTCTTTGGCGCAGGGCCTTGGGGCTGACTTTTTCTGATTTTTCGATCTGCTCCATGAGGTAATCAGTGGCGACATCCTGAGCAACGGCTTCACTCTTACCTGCCTTGATGGCATCACAGAAGAGTTGGGCTGCCCGTTGGATATCGGGTTCTGTAACGGCTGCTTGGGCCGGAGCCAGGCCGCCGAACAACAGGCCACTCAGCGCAAGCAAGGGTAGGATTCGTATCAAGGTGATTACTCCTAAAGACTATAGGTTGAGTACGGTATCGTTGTCGGTAAAGGTGAGGTGGGGCGGGTGATTAAAGTAACTGAACTGTTGTAGGAAGGCCCGCACCGTGGGGGGGAAATGGGGAAAGTCAAATTTGCCATCGCCAGCGGCCACATCGGCCCAGAAGTAGCGTAGGGATTCCAGGAGGGGTTCCGTCGCCTCTGGAGCAATGTTGAGGGGAGGGGAGGTGAGCAGGCGGGTCATAAAGCGGGCAGAACGGTCGCCTAAAAACTGACGGGAGGTTTGGGCCAGGTCGGGATAGTTTTCAACGGCATCAATGCGGTAGGATTTCACTGCTAATTGCCGGGCCGTAGGGGTCAAGTCGGCCTCGATCACCCGGTAGGGATGGGGATAGCTCACCAAAGAGCCTGTGGTAATTTCGTAAATGCCGTCCTGATGGGCAATGTCCTGGACGTGGAGATGGCCGGTCAGGATTAACTTGACCTGGTATTGCTGGAGAATTTGCAAGAGAGCCGGTGCGTTCTCCAGCATATAGCGACAGCCTAGGTTATGGGTAGACTGGCCCGGTAAATGCTCAATCACATTGTGGTGGATCATGACTAGCACAAACTCTCCGCGACATTGCTGGAGTTGGTGGGTCAGCCATTGCAATTGGGCCGTGTCCAAACGACCCACCTGTTCTCCGCTGTCATTAAATCCATTGGAGTTGAGGCCAATCAATTGTACGCCGGGCAGTAAGGTCTGACGATAATCCAGGCCCTTGGCTTGGTCATAGCCACAGTGGGAATAATAGTCAGCAAAGGTATCTAGGCCAACGGCCTTGGGCGTCGATTGCGGCACCGTTACATCGTGATTACCCGGAATCACGTAGGCCGGAAAGGGCAGTCGGGTCAAGCGATCACTCAGCCAAGCATGGTTATCGGGTTCCCCGTCCTGGGTTAAATCCCCTGGAATCAGCAGAAAATCCAGGTCTAATTGTTCTAGATGAGCCAGGGCCTGGTTGAGGGCGGCCAAACTCACCTCCACCAAGTGAAAACGCTGGGCGATGGGCTCAATAGTATGGGGCAGGGCCACATGGGGGTCGCTGATGATGGCAAAGCGGAAGGTCGGCATAGAAAATCCGAGGGACGAGAATTCTATAATAATGCTTAGAATTTACTCTACGGTGGATAACCCTCGTCATCATAGAAAGGTGACGGACTGCTCTCTACCATAAGGTTATCTGACGGGAATGCTGCCAGCTTTTTCACCTACCTTTCACCGTGTATTACCGACCATTACCGTAGAACGCCTACTCCGTCTATGGCAGGCACTGGCAGACAAGGGAGGAAACAGTACACATCTCGTCATGGAATCCCAGGGGAATAGGCGCTTTTGCCTGCTCCTAGCGCCAACTTTTCAGGCCCTGTTAGAAGCTGAGTCCGCTTCTCCCCACCACGAAGCCATTTCCCTCACCCTGTCAGAAGCCGTCATTGCCGACTTCATCGAGCAACGCCACCTCGTCCTGGCCCCGGCCATGCTGGTGCAATCCCCAGGCCTTCATCCCCTGCAACAGCAGTTTCTATTATCGTTGCTGGAAATTCTCAGTAGTGATAGCAGTAGCCTACCGGCAGAAATGGCTCCCCCCGTAGAACTCCAGGCCAGCCAAGACCGGGTTCTTAGTCAGGTTATTGCTCAGATTCGTCAAAGCTTAGACCTCTCCGTGATTTTAAAGACGGCCGTCACGGAAGTCCAAAAATTCCTCTATGTTGACCGTCTGGTAATTTATCAATTCCAAAATGCCCCTAATCAGCCGGCATTGCCGTCGGCCCCCCGCCAACGTTACGGTCAAGTCACCTACGAGGCCCGGCGCTCTCCCGAAATTCCCACCATGCTTAACTTGGTGACGGAAAATGACTGCTTTTCCCAGGTGATTATTTACGAACAAAAATATTTAAATGGTCAGGTCGTTGCCATTAACGATATCGAGCGTCAGTATTCCTCTTCCTATTGTTTAATCGGCTTGCTTCAGCAACACCATATCCGGGCTAAGTTGATTGCTCCGATTGTGGTGGAAAAGCAACTCTGGGGTTTACTGATTGCCCATCAGTGCCATTGTCCCCGGCAATGGTTAGAACAAGAACAAAATTTCCTGGGCCAGATTGGTGAACACCTAGCGGTGGCCATTGTCCAGGCCAAACTATATGCCGAAGTTCAGCACCAAAAACATACCTTTGAGAAACGGGTGATTGAACGCACTAAAGATCTGCGGGATACCCTCCTGACGGCCCAGGCCGCCAATCATCTCAAAGGAGAATTTTTAGATAACATCACCCATGAATTGAGAACCCCGCTCACCTGCATCATTGGTCTGTCGGGAACCCTCCTGCACTGGTTTGATAAGGCCCAAAGTCTATCCCTCGATAAACAGAAACATTACCTCCAAACCATCCAAGACAGCGGCAAGCAATTAATGACCCTCATTAACGGCATTATTGAGTTGTCTCAATTAGAATCTGGCCAATCGGTTCTGAACTTCCAACTCTTTTCCCTTTATCATTTGACCCAGCATTTAATCCATAGTTTAGAAGCCATGGCCCAAGCGAAAAATATTAAATTAGAGTTGGATTTACAAATTCAAAGTGAGCAGGATGAATTTTGTGCCGACCCTGAAAGACTAGAACAAATCCTACAGCATCTACTGAATAATGCCATCAAATTTACTCCTCCAGAGGGTATGGTAATTCTCCGGTTGTGGAAGGAAAAAAATCAGGCTGTTTTTCAAGTAGAAGATACAGGTGTGGGCATTGCCAATGAACAGGTTCCCTTTCTTTTTGAAGCCTTTAAACAGTTAAATGATAACCCCCAAAGAACTTACGAAGGCAGTGGTATTGGCCTGGCCCTGACCAAGCAATTAGTGGAGCTACATCGGGGCCGCATTGAAGTTGATTCCACCCCCGGTAAAGGCTCGATATTTACCATTTTTATCCCGTACCAAAATCTTTCCTTCCTCGACAAGAATGCTCGACTTAATCCCAATGCGAATATTAATCCTCTCAATTCTGGCGTCGTCGTCATTGAGCAAGATGAAGAAATTGCGACTCTTATTTGTGAGCTCTTGACGGCGGCTAACTATCAAGTCATTTGGCTCATTGAAACGGCTAACTCTGTCAAACAAATTGAGCTATTACAACCCGGTATTGTGATTATCGATCAAGATTTCAAAGATGTGAATCAAATCAGCCGCCTCCTCAAGGGTTCCCATCGCATTACTAACCTAAAAGTGATTCTTTTGAGCGAGCAAATTTCCTCGGCGGAGTGGCAAACCTTTTCCCAAAACGGCATTGATGATTATCTCCTCAAACCCCTACAACCCGACCTGCTTCTACAACGACTAAATACTCTTCGCAACAGCCTCCAGGAAACCAAACCTAGTCTGTGAGAGGCTAGATAACCTAAAAGCAAAACAGTTCCTGTTACCCTGAGTGATAGATACATTTTAAACAGTTTTTTGTGCTTACCTAAGGTTGATATAGGGTAGAGTTCTCAGAAAGATAAGGATTACGCTCAAAAGGTTAAATCTCTTTAAAAATACTTCCCTCTACTGATTTCATTAATGCCCCCAACATAAGAGAATAGTCTAATGTCTTTTTTTGATACGATTCTACTAAGCAAGCACCTGATTATCCAGATGGTTGATGCCCATTGTCTTGAGCGACATCTAGCAAAAGTTCAGATGACAACGAAAAAGCCGCATTGAGGATAAGGAAACTAACAGCGTTGATTGCTAAGTTTTTTGAAGATGAGAATTGCTATCGAAGATTCAAGGGTAATCTAAGGTAAGACATTTAAGTCAAAATACACGACTTAGAAACTGTTTCAGATATACCAAGTAAAAATTCAAATGCTAGAATAGAAACTAGTCATCTATTTAAGTGATTGTTGTTGCAACATTAATATAGTTTTAATTATATGTATAAATGAAGTTATGAGTAATAAAATAAAACTCCATATTGGAGGCACTCAAGTTCATCCTGAATGGAAAATTTTAGACATTGAAGCCCGTCCAGAAGTTGATTATGTAGGTAATGCCAATAATTTGTCACAATTCTCTGACAATTCTGTTGATGTTATTTACGCAAGCCATGTGCTAGAGCATTTTTATTATAATGTTGACAATGAATTAGCTAACACCTTGATAGAATGGCATCGGGTACTAAAGTCAGGGGGAAAATTGATGGTTAGTGTACCGGATTTAAAAACTTTATGCTGGTTGTATCTTCACCCCAATGCCCACCCTCTCGAACGTCATCATATTATGCGAATGATATTTGGTGGACAGACAAATATTTATGATGTTCATAAAGTAGGATTTGACGAGGATATACTGGCTATGTATTTAGAAATGGCGGGTTTTGATAGCTATGAGCGAGTTATGGAGTTTAACATATTTCAAGACTGTAGTTCAATCAAGCTAGTCAATACCCATGTAAGTTTGAATGTTATTGCATCTAAAAGCCTGTGACGGAGGGGGGGGCTATGCTTCACTTTTTTTGGAGTAATTATATTCTATCTGATAATAGCTTCAATATCTATGAGCAATCTAATGCGGAAATAGCAAAATGGGCAGAATACTATTTATCACAAAAAATAAGTTTTCATCAATCTTCTTGGTCTTCCGGAAGAGTTACAGAGTCTCCTGATGATATTTTGTTAGGTCATTTAACATGGGATGGGAGAAGTCAACGACAGAGAGATAAGCAAGGGACGATTCGTCGAAACTGGATTAAAGACAATTCCTTGAACATATGTGAAAAATGTCATCCTAATACCTATATTCTTACTCCTTGGGTTCCAAGTTTTCCATCAATTTGGGTTGATAATATGCCACACTATCAAAGTCAATTATTAGCCGCCAAAAAAATTTTTGCTTTATGTGGTAAAATTTGGATTGAAAAAACCTTTGCAAAAAATGATGATTCAATTGAGTTTATAGTTAAAGACAAATTAATCCATTTAAATATGGGGGTAGCCTATCAAAACTTTCCTATTAAAAAGCAAAAATTCAATCAAAAAGGTGAAAGGCAATTACTCCATATCAGCAACTTAGCTGATTACAAGGGATTCGATATTACCGGTCTTAGTTTAATTGGTGTTGATACTCTTCTTCATGTTGCAACATCATCTATTCAAGCTCCAATTGGATTGCTAAATCTAGAAATTAACAACCAAGATTTTACTTTTAATTTCATTGGTAATATTGACAATAATGATGACGAATTTAATCAATGGGCTGTTGAAAATTGCGACTTCTATATTCATACAGGGAAAATGGATGCACAAGCGACAACTATATTAGAAAATTGTTCACGAGGGCTAATCCCTCTTGTGACCCCGGAAAGTGGCTTTGCCTGCCCCCATGCCATTTATCTCACCCACAATCCTGAAAAAAATCGTAAGATTATAGAATGGGCTCTTGAATTACCAGAGGAGGAATTAATGCAACGCAGTTATCTAATTCGAGAATATATCCAACGCGAACATAACTGGGAAACAATTTTCAACTCCATTTGGAATAATATTATTGTTAGTTGTGCACACTCTGTCACTCATTAATAATCATGTCAAACAATAATCAAAAAGTTGATCAACGGCTGTATATTGATCGTGAAAAACTTAGAGAGTTAGAACTTAATATTCGTCTATGCAGGCACATCGAGCGATACGCACTTTTACGTCAATTTGCTAAGGGTGTTGTTTGTGATGCTGCTTGTGGATGTGGTTACGGCAGTTATTTGTTGTCTACTAATCCCGATGTCACTAAAGTGATTGGTTTGGATTTAGATAAAGATACGATTGACTATGCTAAGAAAGAATATACCACCGAAAAAACAGAATTTTATGCAACAGACTTGGAGCGTTGGGTCTGCTCAGAAAAAATAGATATGCTGATTTCAGTAGAAACCATTGAGCACATTATAAATACATCTCTGATGCCAAAGTTTGTCAACCGTAACTCCATTAATCATCTGATTTTAACTTATCCATCGAAAAAAACTACTCATTACAACCCGTTCCACCATCATAATTTCAATTTGGCCACCATACTAGATATGTTTAGTGATTTTACTTGCTATAAACATTTCAATTGGGAATATGAATTTGACGTAGTTTTTTTATTGAGAAGCAAATAAGCTTCAATGAATTTTTATCTATTGAAACTTATGCAATCAAAAAACTTATATTTATTAATGCTGCAAAGCTCTCAAGAAGTTTTAAAAAAGAGCATTTTTGCCATTCAAATTGAAATAAAGTTTTCCCTTTTTTACTGCGATCAACCTTTATTTGTAACGGAAAATGATCCTCATAAGCTTTTAAAGTTGGCTTGCATCGCTGATATTTTAAATTTCCCTGATTATACATTGGGAATTATGGAGCATTTAACGCTAAGTCATGGGGCTGATCCCCGCTATAATTTAGCGAATACCATTTTTGATAGGCTTTCTCAATTTTCTGATTTAGTTGAGCAAGGTTTAGAAAATTTACCCGTGATCCAAAGTATTCAAGATTACATTAGATTTTAAAAAAATAGATGTTAAAGATTTTTGTTGAGAATAAGTTGTAATGAAAAAAAATTTAGAATTTATAACAATAACTCCTTACTTAGAGCAAGGTTTATGTCAAAAAGCAACTAATATATTACTAAAGCACATCAATGAAGAGCCTAAATTTCTAGATTTGTATTGGTATTTAGGGCTGGCATATTTATTTCAGGGAGATGAAGAAAAAGCTACTGAAGCCTGGTGGGCGGGTCTTAACCAAGCTTGGGAGATGGAAGTTTTAGATGGAGCATTATTATTATCTTCTTTTTTGATTAAAGTTGCTGAAGAACAAGAAAACAAAGAGAATTATGATAAAGCTTTAATTATTAGAGAAAGAGTGCAGGAAATTGATTCCAATAATATCAACAATACTCTAACTCTAATTAAGCTAGCTTATTTCTTGAATATTTTTGATTTAGAAAAATTAGCTAAATGGCAGGTTATTGATAAGCTAAATAGCAACACTGGATCTTCTATCGATTCTGGATTATTACTAGAATGTATCCCTTGGATCTTGAGCTTTCCTACAGCGCTTTCTATTGATTTCTTAGAAGCTAGTTTACCCTATTTAAAGGATCAAGATTGGCTAACATCTGTGATGCATTACGCTATAGAATTAGCTGATGCTAAAAACTTAATTACGTATGCAACTGATATTGCTCAAATTTGTTTAAAATTTGAACCTGATAATTACTGTATTATTAATCAGCTTTTGTATTTTTATGAAATGATTAATAATCAAGCCGCTTTGCTAAAAACAGCTTGGCAATTCTACCATTGTATCCCTAAGCATTCTCAGGAGTTTGGTCTTGAATGTTACATTCTTTCTCGAGTTTTACGTATTCTACTCTTGCAGGGTTGCTGGGCTGATATTGATCGAGAAGATATTATCAATAAGCTGAGATCCGCACTAATTTACCTTGAAAAGCAGCCAAAATTACAACTTAATAGTTTTCTTTCACCTCGCTTTTGGTCTATCGGCTTACCGCTACTCTATCTATTTGATGACTTACTAGAAAATCGCCGATTTATTAATAGTACTTCTCAAAAATTCCAGGAAGGATTAATTCAGGAAAATTCTCTAAGACGCTGGAAAAATAAAGATTTAGATAATAATCGACCTCTCAAAATTGGCTACATCGGTCATTCGTTACGAAAACATTCTGTGGGTTGGCTTAGTCGTTGGCTTTTCCATTACCATGACAAACAAAGATTTAACTTATACTTTTACTTAATCAATCAAGTAAATGATGAATTAACGAAGCAATGGATCATTCCCAATGCAACTCAAGTTTATAATCTAGAGAATGGTTTAGAACAAGCGCTCGATCAGATTCAGACAGACGAAATAGATATACTAGTCGATTTAGATGGTCTTATGGGTAATATGACGGCTAATATTCTTGCATTTAAGCCAGTTCCCATTCAAGTTACCTGGCTCGGCTCTGATGCATCCGGCTTACCAAGCATCGACTACTTTATTGTTGACCCCTATGTATTACCCAAAGGGGCTCAAAATTACTATACTGAGAAGCTTTGGTGTTTACCTGATACCTATCTGGCTATTGATGGATTTGAAGTTGGAACCGCAACACTAAGCCGTGGTAGCTTAGGAATAAATGAGCACGCGGTCATCTATCTAAGTGTACAATCTAGCCTCAAGTACAATCCCCAGCTTTGTCGTCTACAGCTCAAAATTATCCAAGCTGTTCCCAGTAGCATCTTTTTAATCAAAGGAATTGCCAATAACCAAGGCCTACAGGATTTAATTGCAACTATAGCGAGAGAAGTTGGAGTAAATATCAATCGGATTAAGTTTTTGCCTAGAGATTCCGATGAACTAACCCATCGAGCCAATTTAGCAATTGCTGACATTGTTCTAGATACTTATCCCTATAGTGGTGCAACCACAACCTTAGAAACTCTTTGGATGGAGATTCCTCTAGTAACCAGGGTTGGAGAACAATTTTCAGCAAGGAATAGCTATACTTTCCTGACTCAAGTCGGTGTTGAGCAGGGTATTGCCTGGACTGATGAAGAATATGTAGAATGGGGAGTAAAGCTAGGCCAAGCTCCTTTGCTAAGACGGCAAATTAAAAGACAGCTCCGAAAAGCTAAGCAAACTTCGGTTCTATGGAAAGCGGAATTATTTACTCGAGAAATAGAAAAGGCTTATGAGTCAATGTGGCAAACTTTTGTCAAAGATAATTAGTAAAAATTGTATTGATTGGCATCTTGATGATTTTTGATACTGAGCTTTTAATTCACACTTAAAAACGTAGTTTTCTTCACACTAAGCAAGGTAAAAATAAATGAAAACGAACGAAATCACTTCTCTTATAGAAATACAAGAATATGATACTGCTATTATTAAGCTAGAAGAAGAAATCGAGAAAAATCCAACAGAAATAACTTGTTATTTATACTTAGGATTACTATATTTATTACAAGGAAAAGAAGACGCATCTTTGATATGGTCATTCGTAATGTCGCAGGGAGATGAATCAGAAGTAAAGCAATGGCAAAAAGAACTATCTATTATTCTAAATACAGAAGCTAGTAGGCAAGAAAATCTTAACAAATTAGCAGTAGCATACTTAATAAGAGATTGCCTAAGGGAATTGGAGCCTTTTTGGATTGATAACTTGATTAGCTTGATTGCTCTAAAGCTAGAAAATGGTACCTATTCTCCTGAGTATCTACAAGAACTAGGATTGATCAATAGTGGATTTTTTAATGAATCAGATAAAATAAAAAACCAGAAACTTTTAGAAAAAATTATTCCTACGATATTGGATTTCCCAGCTTCAGTTAATCTTGATTTTATTGGCGCTATAGTTAATGTTATCGACGATATTGATAGCTTTAGTTTAGTTTTGAAAAATAAAATATTTGAACTTGCCTACAATCAAAAACATTATAATTACGCATCTGAGCTAAATAAAATATATCTATCACTTCAGGAACATGATCTTACGATGATAGATCAGTCCTTTTGGATTAACTTTACAGCTAAAAATTTTTCAGAAACTATATTATCTGCAGAAACATATCTAGCAAAAATAAGTGATCATTCTCTAACTGTCTACGGATACCACAAAAAGATATTATCTCTTATGGCTAATGCACGCTGGAAAGACTTATTATCTTTTGCAGTAATCTATGAAAACTTATTAAATGAACTAGTCGATTTAATAAACAAAAGTGATTATAAAGTTGAGCCTATTGTTTGCAAATATTTTTATAATTTAGCTGTCAATTTTTTATATCTTGATGATTCCCCTCGTCAATATCGAAACTTACAAAATAAAATTTCTTATATTTACCAATATAAAATAATATGTCAAAGTATTTCAAATAATACAAATTCTTCTGAAATTAATAGAATTAAAAATGGAAAGCTTAGAGTTGGATACATTGCGCATACATTCAATCGTTCTTCCGTTGGCTGGTTATGTCGATGGTTATTGGCGTACCATGATAAAGTTAAGTTTGAAATTTATATTTACTCAATCAGTCAGCACAGAGATGATATTTTAGAAAAATACTTTGACACTGGAATTAATACTTTTTACAATTTTAAAAACTCAATCCAAGAAATTGAAAAACAAATACGAGATGATAAGCTCAATATTTTGGTTGAATTAGATAGTGTAACACAGGATTTAACCCTTGAGATAATGTCTTTGAAGTTGGCTCCGATTCAGATTACGTGGCTCGGATTCGATGCAAGCGGTTTACCGGCAATTGATTATTTTGTTGCTGATCCATATGTATTGCCTGAATATGCTCAAGAATATTATCACGAACAAATACTACGTTTACCAAGTACGTATCTTGCTGTAGATGGTTTCGAAGTTGCTACGCCAACTATTAGACGTCATGAATTAAACATTGATGATGACTCTATTGTTTACCTAACTATGCAGTCTATTCAAAAATACAATCCAAATATCATCAAATTGCAACTAAAAATTATATCCCAAGTTCCCAATAGTTTTTTACTAGTCAAAGGGCGACAAAATCTCGCAAATATTAAGAACTTATTTTGTGAAATTGCTGATGAACAGAATATAAGCTTAAGCCAGCTCAGATTCCTGAATGATGATGTAACTGAAGAAATACATAGAGCGAACTTGTCAATCGCCGATGTAGTTTTAGATACTTATCCCTACAATGGAGCAACAACAACCCTTGAAGCACTGTGGATGGAGATCCCAATTGTAACCAAAGTAGGTCAGCAGTTTGCAGCTCGTAATGGATATACTTTTATGATGAACGCTGGCATTCATGAAGGTATTGCTTGGAACGATCAGGAGTATATTGAATGGGGAGTTAATCTGGGAATGAATAAAGCACTACGTCAGCAGATAAGCTGGAAACTAAAAGAATCTAAAAAAACATCTCCATTATGGGATAGTAAAAGATTTGCTAGTTCAACGGAAACTCTCTACTATCAGATATGGGAAGATTATTTAAGCAAGCAAGCAAGTAAGATTGATTGATGCTTTCAATCTCTTCATGTATTGTTCTATTTTTTTTACTATATATAAAGTCAAGGTTTACCAATCATGAAAACAGAATACCTTAAATTAATAATAGAATATCTAAATGTAAACGATTATGGTTCTGCAATAGATAAATTATTAAATGAGCTACAAAACTCAAAAGAGCCACTCAAAGAAGAGTATTTTTATCTTTCTCTTGCCTATATTTTAAGTGATCAAATAGAAAGCTTCCAATCTTTGTGGCTCTCTCTATTATTAGAAATCTCTCAGAATGAAATTGATACTTGGATAGAAGAGCTAGTTCAATTTTTAGAAAAAAAAGTAAGTAAATTTTTGCAAGAGGAAAAATTAGAAGAGGCAAAAACTCTTTACGAGTCACTCCAAGCATTTCATTCTAGCTATGAGAACCCAGTATTATCAGAAGAATTAATTAATGCAATTTACTCTTTAGCATCTAATTTGAGTCTCATACAAAAATATGAAAATGCAATCGAAGTCTATCAAGAAATTCTTAATTTAAACCCTAATCACAGCTTTGCTTGGCATTCTTTAGCCTTGTGTTACTATAACTTGGATCAATATTTTGAAGCTAAGCTTTCTATAAACAAAGCTATAGAATTAAATCCAGATTTTGTCCAGAATTATCATACCTTAGGATTGATTTTAGAAAAAATGAGTAAGGATGATGAGGCGATATTTTTCTATCAAAAGGCCATAAATAAAGATTACGTTTTTCTAGACTCATACACTAGTCTTGCTCATCTTTATATCAAAAAAAATCAGCCTGAAAAAAGCATTGAAATTTATGAAAAATTTCTAGAATATTCACCTCAAAATAGCTTCGTTTTAGAAGAATTAGGCAAAATCTATCAATCTATAGAAAATAATACTAGAGCATCTTATTGCTTAGGATATTCGGTGTACTTTAGCGGTCAAGTAGGATGTCTTTATGATGCTTTGACTTATTTTGAAACCGTTTATTTTGACACATCAAAAAGTTCCTTAAAGAATATTAATTTTTATATTGATTTTTCTAATTGCTATGCAATGTCTAATCAAACAAAAGCTGCAATTCTGTTGCTGGAAGAGGCTATTAATTTATTTCCCGAAAAAAAATTGACCTTGACAAGAGTCATTCAGAGTAGTCTACCTGTTCTTTATGAAAATGAACAACAGATAGATTTTTATCGCAATCATTTTAATGAATTTTTGGATAAATTGACTCAAAAAGTAGATGTAATTCTTTTAAAGAGTAATGATGATATCACCCCTCAAGAGAAGTCTGATCTTAAGAGTTTTATTACTATTAGAAGCAACTTTTACTTGGCATACCAAAATAAAAATGAGTTATTTATCCAAGCAAGATACAGTAAACTTGTACAAAAAATTGTAAATAGAGCTTTTCCTCAATGGTGTAGCTCCGTTCCATTTATTCATACTTTTTCTAGTAGAAAAATTCGTATTGGTTTAGTGTCATGTAGGCTAGAAGGTTTGGGAATACTTTACTTGGGTTGGCTAAAATATATTGACAAAAGCAAGTTTGAGGTTTATGTCTACAATATTGTTCAAAATCACGATGAATCATTCACTGGGCTTAAGAGTGAATTCAAAAAATATAGTGATGAGTTCCGTATTATTTTAATATCTATTGATTCTTCATTGCTGTGTAATATAATGCTCAATGATCAGTTGGATATTTTGATTTTTCCTGATCTTGGAATGGATGGTATTATATCATTTCTCTCCTTTCTTCGTCTTTCTCCAATTCAATGTGCTACTTGGGGCCATCCCGTAACCTCTGGCAGTCCAACCATTGACTATTTTATCTCCAGTGATTTAATGGAGCCTGCTAATGCAGATGAGCATTATTCTGAGAAGTTAGTACGACTACCTAATTTAGGTTTTTCTATCCCTTCATTTTCACCTCCGGCGGTAACTAAATGTCGTTTGGATTTTCAGTTAAAAGAAGATTCAATTATTTATTTTTGTTCTCAATCATTGTTTAAATATTTACCGCAACATGACTATGTTTTACCAGCTATCGCAGAAAAAAATCCTAGGGCTGAGTTTGTATTTGTTGATCCTATGCATGGTCGAGTCGTTACTGAAGTATTTCAAAAGCGATTAGAAAAAGCTTTTCAGGAGTTTGGTTTGGACTTTCGTCATTACTGTACTTTTCTCCCTCGCCAAAGTCGTACTGACTTTGTGACAATAAACCAATTAGCGGATGTATTTCTAGATTGTCTAAGTTGGTCAGGGGGATTAACCACTCGGGATGCCCTGTCCTGTGGTTTGCCCGTCGTGACTCGTCCTGGAGAATTTATGCGTGGCAGACACTCCTATGCTATGCTCAAGATGATAGGCGTGACAGAAACTATTGCAGAAACAGAAGAAGAGTATATTGAGATTGCCGTTCGACTGGGTCTAGATACTGAGTGGCGACAACAAATCAAGACCAAAATTCTCGCGAATAAAAACCGCCTTTTTGATGATAGAGAATGTATTCGAGGTTTAGAATCTTTTTGTCAACAAGCTCTCCAAGATTTGGCTAACTCCAACTAATGAATTTTCCGACCCCAGTTAAAGCTATTCAAGATGCTCTAGAGAGTAGAGACTACGACACAGCTATTCGATTGTCAGAGAGATTAATCGAAGAAAGACCAGAAGAACTAAATACCTACTGCTATCTAGGCTTGTCCTATCTGCTGGCAGGGCAGGAAGTAAAAATGCAGGAACTTTTGCTTTCATTGGCTCTGATGGAGACAGTGGAACTGGTCGAGAACTGGATTCAGGAATTGTTTCAGTTTCTGGAAGTTCATATTGAAAGATACTTAGAACAAAGAAGGCTAGCAGAGGCTAAGGTTATTTATAAAACCTTGCTTGAATTAGAGCCAAGTTACAACAATGTAAGCCTGTTAGAGCGTTTAATTGTAGCATTATCTGAATTAGGAGCGGAGCTAGCTTCCAGGGAAAAGTATGAGGCGGCAATAGATGTGTACCTAGAAATTCTGAATTTAGCTGAAGAACATAATTTAACTTGGCATTCTTTAGGATTATGCCGATATCATCTCAAGCAATGGTTAGAAGCAGAGGTTGCTATCAAGCACGCCATAGAGCTAGACCCCAGCTTTATTGCTAATTATCAACTTTTAGGACAAATATTAGAAGAACAGAATAAAATGGAAGAGGCTATTTCTATTTATCTTTCTGCCATTCAACTTGATTGTAAAAATGTTGACATATACAGAAAAATTAGTTCTCTTTATAACCTAAAAAAATATCATAATCAAGCCCAAAAAATATTATCTGACGCCTTAGAAAAAATACCGAATCAGGTAGATTTGCTATACGATCTAGGGTTAACCTATCGACTACTTAATGATAGGGCTAAGTCAAGTTTTTACTTAGGCTATTCTGCTTTCTTCAAGGCTGAGTATTATGTCGCACTCACAGAATTGGAAATTTTTCATTCTTTATCTCTAGCAGATGAAAAAAATAAAAATATAGGATTCTACTATAGCCTCGCCTATTCCTATATGGTTTGCGATCAATCTGAGCAAGCTATCAAAATATTACAGGAAGGAATAGAACGTTTTCCAAAAAGTTTAGTATTAAAGCGTATCAACCAAGTTATATTGCCTATAATTTACAATGACATTAAAGATATGGATTTTTATCGAAATAGATTTTGTAAGCTTTTGGATGATTGGATTCAAGATGTCTTGTCTGGATTGACTAAAAACTCATCTGATGTGATGACAAGTCTCGGTCTTGTCACTAATTTTTATCTTAGTTATCAAGGTTTTAATGATTTAGAAATTCAAAAAAAATACAGTCATTGTATTAATGAGGTACTCAAAAAACAATATTCTAAGTTTTGTCAAAAATCCAAAATAACTGAGATCTTAAGCGATCGTAAAATCAAGATTGGCTTTATTTCTTGTCATGTTAGTGTCGAAAAATTGGGATTGCTTTACTTGAATTGGCTGAAGTTTATAAACAAGAATAAATTTGAAATCTATATTTATGATGTCATTTACAGTGATCAAGATAAGTTACATGAAGCAAAGAATCTCTTTCAAGACAATAGTGATTCCTATCAATCAATATTATACAATACTGATTTAGAGACTATATGTACAACTATAATGAATAAAAGTTTAGATATTTTGATTTTTCCAGAACTAGGTTTAGATGCGATCTTTAATTTATTATCCTGTTTAAGGTTTGCACCAATTCAGTGTACTACATGGGGCCACCCCATAACTTCAGGCAGTCCGACTATTGACTATTTTTTGTCTAGTGAACTAATGGAACCTGTTAACGCAGACGGGCATTATTCTGAAACGTTAATCCGCCTACCTAATCTTGGATTTTCTTTACCTCCAGTTGAACTACCTAAGCTGAGTAAAACTCGTAGTGATTTTAATATTCAGGAAGATAAAATTGTTTATTTTTGTTCCCAATCATTATTTAAGTATCTTCCTCAGCATGATTATATTTTTCCAGCGATCGCTCAGCATAGCAATACGTTTCATTTTGCTTTTATTGAAGCTCCTGCTAAGAATGGCCCCACCTCTACAGAAAATTTTCGAGAGCGTTTAAGAAAGGCATTTGAAGCATTCGGATTAAATTATCATGATTATTGTACAATCATGCCTCGTCTAAAAGGAACAGATTTTTTAGTCTTTAATCAATTGGCAGATATATTTCTTGACGGTCTAAGCTGGTCAGGAGGATTAACTACCCGGGACGCCCTATCCTGTGGTTTACCCGTTGTGACTTATCCTGGAGAATTGATGCGAAGTCGTCATTCCTACGCCATGCTGAAGATGATCGGTGTCACTGAAACCATTGCAGGAACAGAGGAGGAATATATTGAAATTGCAATTTGTCTTGGCCTTGATTCAGATTGGAGACAAACAATACAGGAGAAAATATTAACTAATCTTAATCGTTTATTTGATGATCAAGAGTGTATTCAAAGCCTCGAAGATTTCTTAGAACAGGCTGTACAAGACTTAGTCTTGACTACCTGATAAAGACACGGTAATTTTTCCGTCCGGCATAAAAGTCACTTGACCTCCCAGCTGTTCAATTTTCTCAATCACTCGTTTAATCGTTTTTTGATCGGGACGATTTGCTAGCACACTTGCCCATGCACCAATTTGCGCTTGCTTACTGTCAGGATTATGAGACAAAAACTGTAAGGACTGTTGATTAATTCCAATCATTTTCCGGGCATCTTCTGTATTATAGTATTTTGCCCAATCTAAAGATTTTTGATAAGAAGTCTTGGTCGCATTGATATCACCTAGAAATAATAATTCATCATTTCCTTTGGCTCGCCAAAGATAGTAAGGCTCAATATTAGTAATGAATTTTGGAGGCATCGTATTAAGAGCCTTGGTAAGGTTATTAACGCTCATTTTAGGTAATCCAGCAAATAGAGACGTTGCAATGTCTAGATGATATAAAGCATCAACAAATAAAGGGTCTTTATTGACAATAAAATTAAAGTAGTCATTGGTTAAGCTATAACCCACTTCTTCACGCACCTTTGTATCACCAAAATACTGAATAAAATTAAGATAAAGCCAATCGGCTATCAAATTACTAAAGCCTAGGGTCGGAATTTTATTCAACACCCGAAGACTAAGTTTATCTTGGGCTTCTTGAGTTTGATACTCTGCCCAAGATAAAGTCTTTTGCTTATTAGAAATAGCTGGATACTGTAGTGCAATAATACCTGCAAGACTGCTCACCAATAGCCCCAGAGAAGCTACTACGGTCAATAAATTGCTGATTTTAAAAGTTTCTTTAGTGTCCATCCTTAAGAAGTTCACAATTTAGAAAAAACGACATTGCTGAATTAAGGTATGAAGGTAGGTTTTGCTTCAGAAGTGTTGAATGTTAGAAGAAAATCAAAAAGGTAAAGCCCCTAAACTTGTATAATTAGGGGCACAAAATCAAAATAACTGAATATGATTATATCAAACTTTCCTCAAGTTGTGCAAAAGCATCTGGGTCACTTGCCCAAAAAGGATTATCCAGAACTGGACACCTTTAAGTTTGTCTCAATTTGGCTAAGTTTCGTGCTAGACCAAAGCCAAACAAGCATGAGAAGTCAATTCAAGAGATTAAACGCGAGAGGAGAGTCAGTAGATATATCGACCTTCTCAAAAGCAAGTAAAAAGCGAAACCCAAAGGTTTTTAAAGAAATATTAAAAAAGCTAAAAAAAGAAGTAGAAGTCTCTCGAGAACCAGAAAAAAGGGAACTGGTTTTGTTTCCACTGGACTCAACAGTGATATCGTTAACGAGCAAATTATTATGGAGACAAGGACATCATCAGGTAAAACTATTTAGTGGGATTAATTTAGACACAGGAGCCCCAGGAGGAATAGTAATTAATTTTGGTCAAGGGCATGATAGTAAATATGGGAATGAAACGATAGAAGCAACGCCAGAGAATGGAGTTGGGATAATGGATAGAGGATTTTGTAGTCTAGCAAGAATAGCAAAACTGCAAGAAGAGAAAGAGCGTTACTTTGTGTTAAGAACAAAGAACAATATAAGCTTAAATATGCTGGAAAATGGAAAGTATGAAATAGGAAGTGGGAAGGAAAAGCTAGAAGGAAGAGTAGTAGTATTTAGTGATAGAGAAGAAAGAACAGAGTTTAGGTTGGCAACAAATTTACCAGAAGAGGGAGAGGGAGGAATAAGTAATGAAGAGATAGCTGAGTTTTATCGATTGCGTTGGCAAATAGAACTATTATGGAAGTTCTTAAAAATGCACTTAAAGTTGGACAGGCTAATCACTAAAAATACAAACGGAATAGAGATTCAGATTTATAGTTGCCTGATTGGATATTTAATGTTGAGATTGGTAAGAATTCCGAAAGAGTTTGGGGAATCTTTATTAGATAAGCTACGGTATTTACAGGCATTTATGTGTGAAAAAACAAGTTATGTACACTGGCTAAGAGAGTTAGTGGTAAATTGTTGAATCTGGGCTTTTACAGAATCGTTGTGTCTATTCCTTGGTGGTTCAAATAAACCATTCAATATTTCTGGTTTTGCTTATATTCAGAAGGTGGTTTGAGTCACGATTTTAAAAGTGCTCTTTTAGAGATTCATCGTGCAAAATAGCAATGCAAAAAACCATACATCAGCGACAACTGGTTTGTGGTAGGGTTCCCAGCTAAAAACTTTCATTGGAGTTGTAGCAGTTATATCTATCATAAAATATAGTCCTCAAGCTAGATTCCTTGCTAGACAAGACTTGTGAACAAATATCATTATCCGTAAAATTATTTCAGGATATATACCATGGGACTAAAAAACATTTGTTCCGCCATTAGAACAGCTCCCACTGGGATCATCCGGGGCCTCTGTGAGCGCACCAGGAACTGACCCTTGACAAAGCACGATGGAATAAGTGTCCATGTTATAGTAAACACCTAAGGAATAGTGACGGGCACCTGTCAGTCCACTATCCCTAGAAAGGGCCGTGCTTTTAGTTCGGGGAGGGCTAATACTTGTGTTTGGGGGTAGAAAATCATAATACTTGCTTGGCATCGCTACGCCTAAGGTTGCGTAGTCAGTGGCAAATTGCCGAGCTTCAAAGAAATATCCCTGCTGGGCGAATCCAACAGAACTTAAAAACTGCGTGGCTTCTGCTTCCTTTGCTTTACCGACATGACGAACTAGTGTCGGCAAAGCTATAGAACTTAAAACTCCCAAAATAATGATCACAACAATTAGCTCAATCAACGTGAAACCCCGGCAAGCCAGAGATTGATGGGCATCAATTTCTTTCCTGAGTGCTAATTTTAATAAGGCATGCATGACCTTGCTTTGACTCACAATAAATATAGAGTAACGGCAAAACATCAGCTCTTAAAAAAAAGAGGTAGGATTTTAAATATACTTCCTACCTCTATATTAAGCTATGGAAGTTATTTATATTAATAACTTTTCCATACTTCTAATGTTTATCTGCTTAATTTAAGCTGACCTAGAGCGACGAACTACTACCAGCTTGTCGTAACGGTAAAGGTCTGGTTTGTTGAGTCATAACTAACTGTTCCAATAGCCGTGGTGGTTGCATCTCCAGCTGCGCTCTTAGGCTGAGCAGTAGAAGTTGCAGTAGTAGCGGAGCCTGCGTTGTCGCCAACGAAAGTAAAGAACTTGCCAGGATTGACCAACTTTGTATCTAAGGCACTTAAGTTACCAAATGTAGGGTTTTCCGTCCGATAGGCTTGTTGGGCACGGTTAAGGGCACCCACACCATTTCTGCCTTCAGCCTGCCGGGCTTTACCGGCTTGGGAGATGAGGTTAGGGAGGGCGATGGCGGCGAGAACCCCGATGATCACAACAACGACGAGTAGTTCAATTAAAGTAAAACCTTTATCTTCTTTTTTAGCGGTGAGGTGAGAGAGAAGCTTGAACTTAAAATTACTATCCATGGTTGATTTCTTCCTTAGTGGTTGGGATGGTGAATAACTTGTCTGAACCCTTCTGAACTGAAGTTACCCCCAAGTCCGCTAAAATCGATCACCCTTTTTCAAAATTTTTTCTTAGAGCCGTTCCAACAAGAGAATGCCCATCTGCTCCTGGGTTAACAGAGCCTGATAGACAATATCAGCGGTCTCGGCTAAGCTGACCGGTTCTAGGGTGACGGGATGTCGGGGCCGCACTTGCTGGTAGCGCTCAGCAAGGAAAGTAAGCGTCCGGGGGGCCTCTAGCAACGGCGCAAAAATAGCTGAGAGGAATGCCCGATCCAGCCAGAAGTCATTGAGCAAAAAAGGAACATAGGTTTTGAGATTAACGGGAGCCAGATAAGTCGTTGATAAAATTTCTTCTCGGAAATTAACTGTATTGAGTTGAGGATGGAGAAATACCCGCAAGCTCGGTTCATTTTCAAAAATTGGCAAGACTTGTTCCTGGGGAAAACTGCACCAAAAGTCGAGGAGTCGTTTGTTGGGCTGGATGAGTTCATAGAGACAGAGCTGGTCTTCGCGAGGCAAGTTGTCGAGGCCTATGGCCATAAAGGCCGGGAGATTATCCGGATCCTTGAAGAGTTCTGCTAAATCCCAGGCCCACCAGTCCACCATATCAACCAGTTGCAGGCCAGCTTCCGTCAAAAACGATAAAAGCTGGGGCAGGGTAAAGCCTTTATCATTTTGAAGTAAATAGTTCATTACAATTTCTTGACCCGTGACTTGACTGGCAGCACGATTACCCCAGGTTGTTGCTTTTAAGTGGACATTATCTTTAAGGTTGGTAAAAAATTCCCGGACAAGACCGATCTCGATTTCTCCTGGGTTTTCATCCATGAGTCCCATCTGCTGGAATAGGGCCTGGGCACGAAAAAAAGGTGTTCGTTCATAAGCATTATGGAGATTACTGTGAATAATCCCAGATGGCTTCAGCAACTTACCCATTTGCCTTAAGCCGAGGGTAATATCCGGTAGAAGATAAAGAATATCAGAAGCATTAATGTAATCAAACTGGATCCCTAACTGAGGTGTTTCTTCTAAGGAAATGAGATGATATTCAAGGTCATTAAAGCCATGATAACAAAGTCTTTGTTCAGCTATTTTTAAGGATTCGGGAGAAATATCTGTGGCGATAATTTTGGCACCGGGATTGGCTTCTGCTAAAGCTAGAGTAGTATAGCCAGTTCCACAGGCCAGGTCAAGAATATAATAACTACTCAAGTCTTTTATAACATGATGATCCCGCCGATAAAAAGCCGTTACTAGGCTACTTTTGTAGAGATGAAAGTGATCATTTTTAAGGGAATATTCAATGGGAGTATCAGGATAGGGACGACCTTCAAACTGCTGGAAGGTCTTTTCTAGATAACTTAAGTCAAACTGCTTGGCCTCTGACATCGCGGTTCTCCCAATGAGCAATACAGTAACATCCTATCGCTAGAACCATTACTGCAACATCTCAATTTACTACTAGATCTAGACTCTCAAGAGGACTGAAGGGAGCGACCTAATATTTACATTCGTTCTAACACCGGAATACCCAGGAGAGACAGGCCGAGTTTTAGAGTTCTGGCGGTCAAGTCACAGAGGGCCATGCGAGAGACCCGGAGGGATTCTTCGGCCTTTAACACCGGACAGTTTTCATAGAATTGATTAAACTTCTTGCTGAGATCGTACAAATAGTCACACAGGCGATTAGGTAGTAGCGTTTTTTCCACTTCCTGAATCACTTCACTTAACTGCAACAGGGCCTTGGCCAGTTGTTGTTCTGTCGGCTCTGGGAGACTCATGGAAATTGCTTCGGTTTCCTGCTGGAAGCTGACCTTCCCTTCCCTAGCAATACTTTGGATACGAGCGTAGGCATAGAGGAGATAGGGGGCCGTATTGCCCTGCAGGGCCAACATTTTGTCGTAGCTGAAGACGTAGTCACTGGTTCGGTTCTGGCTGAGGTCGGCGTACTTAACTGCCGCAATCCCTACGACCTGGGCCACTTGCTGGATAAATTCCGGTGTTTCCTGCCGTTCCTCCTGCATTAGACGATTTTCGAGATCCTGCCGGGCCCGTTGAACGGCTTCATCTAAGAGATCTTTGAGGCGGACGGTTTCTCCGGAGCGGGTTTTGAGTTTTTTACCGTCTTCCCCCTTCACCAGGCCAAAGGGAACGTGCTCGACTTGACTCGGGTCTGGGAGAATCCCCGCTCTTTGGGCCACTTGAAAAACCTGGGCAAAGTGGTTAGCCTGCCCTGCATCGGTAACGTAGATAATACGCTGGGCCTGGTCGGTTTCGAGGCGATATTTCAGGGCCGCCAAATCCGTTGTGGCGTAGTTATAGCCCCCATCGGACTTTTGAATAATCAGGGGCAGGGGTTGGCCCTCTTTGTTGCTAAAACCCTCTAGAAAGACACATTGGGCCCCGGCATCTTCCGTTAACAGGCCAACGCGGTCAAGTTCCGCCACAATTCCCGGCAGAAAAGGATTGTAGAAGGATTCCCCTCGCTCCGTCAGTCGAATGTCCAGAAGTTGGTAAATAACTTGAAATTCCCGCCGCGATTGCTCGCAGAGGAGTTGCCAGGCCTGGAGGCTATCGGGGTCTCCTCCCTGGAGTTTGACCACTGCCTGACGGGAGGCTTCTTTAAAGCTTTCATCTTCGTCAAAGCGGAGCTTGGCCTGTTTATAAAAGGCCACCAAGTCACCCAGATCAAGGACATCTGCCTGGATCAAGGCATCGGGATAGACTTCCTTGAGGTAGGTAATCAACATACCAAACTGTGTGCCCCAGTCCCCCACGTGGTTAAGCCGTAAAACTTCATAACCCCGAAATTCTAAGACTCGGGCTAAGCAGTCACCAATAATGGTCGAGCGGAGATGGCCCACATGCATTTCCTTGGCAATGTTGGGGCTGGAAAAATCAATAATTACCCGTGCGGGGATGGCTACCGGTGTTACCCCTAAGTGCGAGTCGGTCTGCAGGGCCTGGAGTTGTCGGGCCAAATAGTCTAGCTTGAGCCGCAGATTAATAAAACCCGGCCCAGCAATTTCTAGGGGTTCACAGATATCATCCACCTGAACCGTTGCCACAATTTGCTCCGCGATGGCCCGAGGCGACTGCCCCAAGGATTTTGCCAGGGGCAGGGCAATATTGCATTGGAAATCCCCAAATTTTGCTTGGGAAGCGGGAACAACGAGGGCCGGAGGGAGGGCCGGCCATTGTCCCGCCAGAGCCTGGGCAAAGCGTTGATTCAGTTGTTCCAGAATTGAGGGCATAACAGCGGGGCAACGATAGATTAAGAGAGGAAAATCCATTGTGCCATACTGGCCTGACCGCCTCCAAATGGTCGCCATTTCCCTGCAACGACAAAAAATCCCACGGGGAGCCGTGGGACGCAAAGAAATTTAGTTAATAGGTTAGTTAACCTTAGTAGTCGAAGTCACCGCCACCGGGAGCACCAGCCGGCGCTTTTTCTTTTTCGGGTTTATCAACCACGATACATTCAGTGGTCAATACCATGCCGGCGATAGAAGCGGCATTTTGCAGGGCCGAACGGGTCACTTTAGCGGGGTCAACAATACCGGCGGCAATCATGTCAACGTATTCGTTGTTGGCGGCGTTGAAACCGGTATTGAAGTCTTTTTCTTTGACGCGCTCGGAGATGACGGCACCGTTTTGGCCAGCATTTTCCGCAATCCGTTTCAGGGGAGCGGGCAGGGCCCGGGCCACGATCATGGCACCGGTCAACTCTTCATCTTTAAGGTTCTGGGTGGCCCAGGTTTCCAGTTGAGGAGCCAGGTGAGCCAAGGTCGTACCACCACCGGGAACAATCCCTTCTTCCACAGCGGCTTTGGTGGCGTTGATGGCATCTTCCAGACGCAGTTTGCGGTCTTTCATTTCGGTTTCGGTCGCGGCACCGACTTTGATGACGGCAACCCCACCGGCCAATTTAGCCAGACGCTCTTGCAGTTTTTCTTTGTCGTAGGAAGATTCAGTTTCTTCGATCTGACGACGGATCTGTTCGCAACGGGCTTTAACAGCGGTTTCGTTGCCTTCAGCCACAATGGTGGTGTTGTCCTTGGTGATGGTGATGCGGCGGGCTTTACCCAGACTTTCGATCTTGGTGCTTTCCAGTTTCAGACCGGCATCTTCGCTGATCATTTGACCACCGGTGAGGACGGCGATGTCTTCCAGCATTTGTTTGCGACGGTCGCCAAAGCCAGGGGCCTTAACCGCAGCCACGTTCAGGACACCGCGCAGACGGTTAACCACCAAGGTTGCCAGGGCCTCTTTTTCAATGTCTTCAGCGATGATCAGCAGGGGCTTGCCTTGGCGGGCCACTTGCTCCAGCACGGGAACCAGGTCTTGCACCAGGTTGATTTTCTTGTCGGTGATCAGGATAGCCGGATCTTCCATCACGGCTTCCATGCGCTCTGCGTCGGTGACGAAGTAGGGAGAGATGTAGCCTTTGTCAAAGCGCATCCCTTCGGTAATTTCCAGTTCGGTGGTCATGGATTTCCCTTCTTCGAGGGAGATAACGCCTTCTTTACCCACTTTGTCCATAGCGCTGGCAATCATTTGGCCGACTTCTTCGTCGTTACCAGCAGAGATAGCACCCACTTGGGCAATGGCTTTGGAATCTTCGACGGGTTTGGCATGGGCCTTGATCTGCTCGACTAGGAAGTCGGTGGCTCGGTCAATCCCGCGCTTGAGGGCAATGGGATTAGCGCCAGCGGCAACGTTGCGCAGACCTTCTTTGACAATGGCGTGGGCCAGAACCGTAGCCGTGGTGGTTCCATCCCCAGCGACATCATTGGTTTTGGAAGCGGCTTGACGGATCAAAGAAACACCAGTGTTTTCGATGTGGTCTTCGAGTTCGATCTCTTTGGCAATGGTGATCCCGTCATTGATGATTTGGGGCGCGCCAAATTTTTTCTCGAGTACCACGTTGCGACCTTTGGGGCCGAGGGTAACAGCAACGGCTTCTGCCAGGATATCAATACCCCGCTCTAGGGCACGACGAGCATCGTCATTGTAAATAATCGATTTAGCCATGGGAATTAGGACCTCTTATGGGACAACAGTGAAATGTAGAAAAATTCAGAGAAATTCAGTTAACAACACCGAAACTAGGCAACAGCGGCCAAGATATCTTTTTCGGTCAAGAGAACGTAGTCGTCACCGCCGAGTTTGATATCGGTACCGGCATACTTGGAATAGAGAACTTTATCGCCGACTTTCACTTCGACGGGAGAGTAGGTGCCATCATCATTGCGCTTGCCAGGGCCAACAGAAACCACTTCGCCCACCTGGGGTTTTTCTTTGGCGGTATCGGGCAGAAGAATGCCACCAGCGGTTTTTTCTTCGGAAGGACTCACTTTGACCAAAACGCGGTCAGCGAGAGGTTTGACGGTCGTAACGTTAATAGAAATAGCTGCCATGAATCATCCTCCTGATGAAGACTTAAAACAACTCGGCTTTGATGGAGAGTGAGGCATTAGCACTCTTGCCTCACGAGTGCTAATTTAGCCAATGGCAGACCCCTAATGCAACACCCATCTAAGTGTGGTTTCCCGAACTCAGGCTCAATTAGGCTTTCCAGAAAGTGTTTTAGCTGCTGGGCGTATCGAGGTCTAGCGGTTCAGGCAGTCGGGGGAAGTAAGGCTTGCAATTGTTTTTCTATCTGCGCGATGGAGGCTCGAGGGGAAAAGCGGGGCAGAGGTTGTTCCCCTTCGTTGACTTTGCGGCAAAGTACCGGAATTTCGTACTGAAAAGCTTCCCACCAGGCGGGATTCGTGGTGATGTCTCGGATTTCTACCTGCAGGCCGGCAATCTGGGCCAATTTTTCGGCCAGGCCCTCGCAGAGGTGACAGCCGGGCTTACTGTAAAGGATTAATTCCATGCAAAGCTTGGGTTAAAAGACTCAGTTGACGAAGGCCCTCGTTGGCGGGTCAGGGCGTGTTGAGATTATTTTCCCCTATCTGGAAGCTTGAGAGCTTTTTCCCGTCATTGATTTAAGGGCTTCCAACAAAAAAGCCTTTGGGAGTCTTGCCGTGTTTCGACCCCAAAGACTTTTATTTTACTCCTCACACACAAGTCGATTATACCAGCAATTTTGAAAAAGTCCAGCGTTTTTTCTCTAGGCTCCAGCATAATTATTTTTTTCTTAGACAGCGGCGGGGTATGCAGGCGCTGATGGACGAGAGTAGCGGTTTTTTCAGGGCCTTGGGCCTGCGAAAAACGTTGGGATTCCCTGGCCGTTTGAGGGCATTCGGGCCTAGACTGAGAAACGGTGACGCGCGTGAGTAAATATCCCCATGCTGAGATTGGAGCACATTCGTAAAATTTATCCCACTGGAGAAGTCCTCAAGGACATCAACTGGGAAGTCAAACCCGAAGAACGGGTGGGTCTAGTGGGCGTCAACGGGGCCGGTAAGTCCACCCAAATGCGGATCATTATGGGGGAAGTGGAACCGACGGAGGGGGAAATTATTCGCCCAGCGGGCCTGAAAATGGCCCATCTAACCCAGGAATTTGATGTGATGCCCAGTCGCACGGTGCGAGAAGAATTGTGGACGGTCTTTACCGAAGCGAACCAAGTCCATGAAGCAACGCTCCAACTCCATCACCAGATGGAAAGTGCCAACCCCGACGAACTGGATAAATTAATCCAAAAATTAGACCGCCTACAACGTCAGTTCGAGGCCCTGGACGGCTATCGCCTAGAATCCCAAATTGAGAAAATTCTGCCGGAAGTTGGCTTTGAGCCGGAGGATGGCGACCGCTTGGTCAGTTCCTTCAGTGGCGGTTGGCAGATGCGCATCAGTTTGGCCAAAATTCTATTGCAGGAACCGGATCTCCTGCTTCTGGATGAGCCGACCAACCATCTGGATCTTGAAACCATCGAATGGCTCGAAAATTATCTGCGGGGCCTGAAAACACCGATGGTGATCATTTCCCATGACCGAGAATTTCTCGACCGACTTTGTACCAAAATTGTGGAAACGGAACGGGGCGTCTCTACCACCTACCTCGGCAATTATTCCAGCTACCTGGCCCAAAAAGCCGAAAACCGAGCCGCCCTAGAAAGCACCTACGAGCGCCAGCAGAAGGAAATTGCCAAACAGCAGGCCTTTGTGGATCGCTTCCGCGCCAGTGCCACCCGCAGTACCCAGGCCAAAAGCCGCGAAAAACAACTGGACAAAATTGAACGGGTTGAGGCCCCCATCGGAGATGTGCGGACGCTGAAATTTCACTTTCCTCCTGCTCCCCGCAGTGGCGAAGAGGTGGCCCTAGTTCAAGACCTGTCCCATACCTACGGTGATAAAGTTCTGTTCCTAGGGGCCAACTTAGAAATTGAGCGGGGCGACCGGGTGGCCTTTCTCGGCCCCAATGGCTGTGGCAAATCCACAATCTTGAGAATGATCATGGGCCTGGAAACGCCGGAGGAGGGCCAGGTGAGTCTGGGCAAACACAATATTATTCCTGGCTATTTTGAGCAAAACCAGGCCGAGGCCCTGGATCTGGCCAAGACGGTGATGGAAACTATCCACGATGAAGTCCCCGACTGGAAAAATGAAGAGGTGCGGACTCTGCTCGGTCGCTTTCTCTTTACCGGAGATACGGTGTTTAAACCAGTTCAGGCCCTGAGTGGTGGTGAAAAGGCCCGTTTGGCCCTGGCTAAAATGCTCCTGACACCGGCTAATTTTTTAATTCTGGATGAGCCGACTAATCATTTAGATATTCCCGCCAAAGAAATGCTGGAAGAGGCCCTGAAAAGCTACGAAGGCACAGTGGCCATTGTCTCCCACGACCGTTATTTCATCTCCCAAGTGGCTAATAAAATCGTGGAAATTCGGGACGGGGAATTTAAGGTTTACCTTGGTGATTACCATTATTACCTGGATAAAATTGAAGCGGAAAAACAGGCAGAACGTCTCCGTTTAGAGGCGGAAAAACAGGCCCAGAAACAAGCCGAAAAACGAGCCAAGGAAGCCACTAAAAAAGCAGAGAAAAAGAAAAAAGCCAGTGTCAGCTAAGCAATTAAACGGAGTCTAGATTAATGATTAAAAATGACCTGTGGATCACAGGAATGGCTAGTCAGGGGATGATTGCCCCCTTTGAACCTCGACTGGTGCGTCGTGTAGAGAGCTTGCCGGTGATTTCTTTTGGCTTGAGCAGTTTTGGCTACGATATCCGCCTTTCTCCCAGTGATTTTCGCATTTTTCGCCATATTCCCGGCACGGTGGTCGATCCTAAAAATTTCAATGCTGAGAATTTAGAAGCCAGTAAGCTTCATCAAGATGAAAATGGCCAGTTTTTTATCTTGCCGGCCCATTCCTATGGACTGGGAGTGGCCCTGGAACGGCTAGAAATTCCCGACCACATTACGGTGTTGTGTATCGGCAAAAGTTCCTACGCCCGTATTGGTTTAATCGCCAATTTGACCCCTGCAGAGGCCGGTTGGCGGGGCCATCTAACCTTGGAATTTTCTAATTCCTCTAGCGCTGACTGTCGCATCTATGCCAACGAGGGCGTTGTACAGCTACTTTTCCTGGAAGGGGAGCCTTGCTCTATTAGCTATCACACTCGCGAAGGCAAATATCAGGATCAACCCGAAGCGGTAACCCTCGTGCGGGTTTAGTTCGGAGCGCTTTCCCCAGAAGACCAGCCCGCCTGACGCAATAACTCCCTTAAGCGCGCGTTTTCCAATTCGGCTTGTTCTGCTCGTTGCTGGGCCAGTTCGGCCTGTTGATCAGCTTGCTCGGCCCTTTGACGCTCCAAGATCATTTCCTGTTGCGCTTGGTCGGCCCGTTGCTGGGCCGCTTCCGCCTGTCGCGCCAATTCTATCGTGCTTAAAAAAGGGCGCCCATCCGGATAATAGACCTTCAACTCGGTCTCTGTTAACTCAAAACGGATGCTTAGGCGGGGGCTCGTCCAATTTTCCACTGCCTCAATCAGCCTTAACTCTCCCTCAACCCGTTCTAATCCTGTCAACTCATTGTAGTCGGGGTCATAAATGTAGTACTCCTCAACTTTATAATGCTCATAGAACTTTAACTTACGCGTCATTTCCTTAGTGGTATTGCCTGGGGATAAAACCTCAAACACCACCTGGGGCGGTTGATTATCTTCTAACCACTGCCGATACGAGCCCCTGTCTCCCTTGGGACGACCCAACACAACCATCGCATCCGGAGCAATCCGAATTTCAGGATGGCCTTCTACGGGATACCACAGCAAATCCCCTGCCACAAAGACATCGGGGTCATCGGCAAAAAGACATTCTAAATTTTCCTTGAGCAACACAATCCAACGAAATTGCTTGGTATTATCCGCCATGGGTTGTCCGTCACTGTCAGGATAAAGAATGTCACGCTCAAGGGCTACCGTCATGGCCTTAACTCCGGAGACTTGTCGATAGCCCGTATTCTAACAAACCTGTTCACGGCCAACTTAGGACAGTAGATTCAACACGAAACCTTAAGCATCCAACTGAAATGAAAGACTACAACTACAGGTCTTGCTAGCATTGGGATTGCTAAAGCGAAAACCTCCCCCCATCAGGTCTTCGGCGTAGTCAACTCGCAGGTTTTGTACATAATGAGCCACGGCTTCGGGGATCGCAATGGCAATACCCTCGCTCTCAAATTCTAGGTCGGTTTCCGCAAACTCATTGATGAGGTCTAGGGTATAGTACAAACCGGCACAGCCCCCCGCCTGGACGCCTAGACGAAAGGAACTTTTGTGTTGGCCTCGGCTCTGCTGGAGTCGCTTAATTTCTTGGGCTGCGGTTGGCGTTAGGTGAATCATAGGCAATCGTCACGATGGGCAATCCAGGTCTATTCTCCATCCTAAGCCCAAGGGTTTCTCGGCACTCATCCCTCTTTCTGGGGATAATGTAAAGAAATGTTAAGTATGTGAATAGCTGGGAATGACACAACGGGTTTTGGTAATTGGGGCCGGTATTGGGGGCCTAACTGCCGGGGCGCTACTGGCCCAACAGGGTTACGAGGTAAGGGTCTACGAACAGGCCGCCGTTGTTGGCGGTTGTGCCTCTAGTTTTCGGCGACGGGGCTTTATTTTTGATGTGGGGGCCACCCAGGTCGCGGGTCTGGAAATGGGGGGAATCCACCAGCGTATTTTCAGCCAGTTAGGCCTGCCCCTGCCTGAGGCAACGGACTGTGACCCGGCCTGTGCCGTCTTTTTACCCGGAGAAAGGGAACCGATCTCGGTTTGGCGAGATCCTGAGCGCTGGCGACAGGAACGACAACGACAATTTCCCGGTAGTGAACTTTTTTGGCAATTGCTCCAGTCCCTCTTCCAGGCCAGCTGGCGCTTTCAAAGCCGAGACCCCATCCTCCCTCCCCGCCATTTATGGGATGGACTGCAATTGCTTCAGGCCCTACGTCCCGATACCCTGATCACAGTGCCGTTTACCGGGATGACCGTCACCGATGCTCTGAAGCTCCTGGGCCTAGGGGCCGACCAGCGCCTCAAAACCTTTTTGGATCTCCAGCTAAAACTCTATTCCCAGGTGGGGGCCGATGAAACAGCGCTTCTCTACGCGGCGACGGCCCTAGCGGTTTCCCAGGCCCCCCAGGGCCTTTGCCATCTGCAGGGTAGTATGCAAGTTTTGGCCGATACACTGGTTACTGGCCTAGAAAAATACGGCGGCCAGCTTTATCGACGCCATCGTATTGACCGCATTCATCAGCAACAAGGCCGCGTGATTGGCCTGACTCTTACGGATTTAAAAACCGGAACCGTTCATCGGGAAGAGGCAGATCACATTATTGCCAACGTCCCAGCCCCAAACTTAATCGACCTTCTAGATCAACCTCCCCCAGGCTACCAACAACGTGTTAAGGCCCTTCCCCCGTCCTCCGGGGCCTTTGTTATTTATCTAGGAGTACAGGAGGCCGCTATTCCGGTTGATTGTCCTCCTCATTTGCAGTTTTTGTATGATGCCCAAGGCCCGATTGGCGAAAATAATTCCCTATTTGTCAGTGTGAGCAAGCCGGGGGATGGCCGCGCTCCCCTCGGCCAACGGACGATTGTGGCGTCCTCGTTTACTGATGTTGGCTCTTGGTGGACGGATTCTCCCCAGGCCTATGAGCAACTCAAGGCCCACTATACCCAAACGGCCCTGGTCCGCCTGAGTCAATACTTTGAACTTACGGAGGCCACGATTCTCCACCAGGAAGTCGCGACTCCTCGCACCTTCGAGCGCTTTACCCTACGGCAACATGGGATTGTGGGCGGAGTGGGCCAACGCCTGGCTACCTTTGGCCCTTTTGGCCTGGCCACCCGTTCACCGATTAAAAATCTCTGGCTGGCGGGGGATTCTGTTCACCCTGGAGAGGGGACGGCCGGCGTCAGCTATTCGGCCTGGAGCATTGTTCGACAAATCCTAGCGAGCGCCTAGCGCCAGATTGGCATCGCCAGGGCTTCAAGCTATGATGAGGATTAATTCCGACCGTCATTTTAGGGATATTTCTATGGATGCAACTGCACTTATTATTAATACACTGCTGAACTTCATTAACATTTATCTCTTACTCCTTTTTATTAGAATTTTGCTTTCCTGGTTCCAAACCGCCGAATGGGCCAACTCGGCGATGGGTTTTCTCAGCCCAATTACAGACCCCTACCTGAATATTTTCCGCTCCTTTATTCCGCCTCTAGGAGGCATCGATTTTTCACCGATTTTGGCGATTCTGGCTCTACAATTTCTGTCTTCGGCCCTCAGCCAATTTCCTGTTATGGCCGGTTTCTAGAGAATAACTCAAGGTTGCCGCACTCATCAAAAAGGAGGGTGCTATTGTTCAGGCGATTTCCAAGAAAAAAGACCCTTCTTCAAGCCCCCTATCCCCCAAATTTAGGGGCAGAATGAGACTTTATAAATAGATTCTAAGGGCCGACTGAGACAGGCCTCATTTACCAATCATCCAGGTACTTGGGCGGCGTTTCCCAATCTGCATAGGGCCGGTCGGGAAGGGGGTTATCCTGGGGAATCAATTCCAGGGGAATTGGGGAAATCTGGGATAAATCCGGCAAAGGGGCCAGGGCCTCTTCTGGGGATGTCTCGGGAGTCAGGTTCCAGGTGTCACTCAAGGGCTGTACGACCTTAGCAATGGCTTCTTTGACAAAGGCTTGGATGAACTGATCCTTGCGACTAAGTTGAAATTGTTGCTGAACAACTTCGGTAATACCGCCATCGCCCCAATCCTGGTCTTGGCGAAAATATTGGATAAAACTCTTCCCGGCAATGCGAGTCAGGTAGGCGGCGGTGACAGCCTGAATTAATTTGCCTAGAAGATAGGTCGTCACCTGAAATTGCAGAACACTGGCCAATAATTCCACTGCTCCCTTAACAATGCCCAGGCTAACAAAGGTTTTACCGAGGGACAGGGCCAATTCCTTCCCCCGCTCACCATCCAGTTCGCAACCATAGACGCGGCCGATCTCCACCACCATTTGGGCATTGACCGCCGCGGTGGCCAGCATATCCAGCACCGGCAAAGGCGTCACCGCAATCACACCGGCCCCGACCCATTGATATCGGTCGATGATTTGGGTCGCTTCCCGACGACGTTGTTGGTCAATGAGTTGTCGGGCCGTTTCTCCTAGACGCTGGGATTGAAGCAGAACATTGTCGGCCATTAAATCCTCTGCATCGGCCCGAAGCACGGTGATCAAGCGTTTAACCAAGCTGTCAATTTCAGGATCGGGCTTAACCCTCAGGCCGGGTTGGATTTGAATATCCTGGGGACAGGCCGCAATGGCCAAGACATCTTCGGCAGGAATGAAGGGCTGAACCCGACGACGCAAAGTCGTTAGGAGCATATCTGTATCTTCCAGGGTGTAGAGGTCTTTTTTGTTGAAGATCAGCAGGGAACGCTTGCCAATGGCCGCCAGGGCCTGGAGCGGTTCGTATTCCGATTGGCGCAGGTCATTATCCACCACAAACAGCAGTAGGTCGGCCTCGGTGGCCAGTTGCCGGGCCTGTTTTTCTCGCTCCGTACCGGCAATACCCGCCTCTAAAATGCCTGGGGTATCGGTGATCACGATCTCCCGATTCAGGCCGGGCAGGGCCAGGGAATAGGTTTCACCAATTTGAGTCGTGCCCATGGTCGGCGCCACCCTACCGGCTCGATTACCGAGAAGAGCATTTACCAGGGAGGTTTTGCCCGCGGAGCCAGTGCCAAACACCACTAAATGCAGGCGGCCCCGCTGTAAATTGGCCTCAATGGCCTGGGACTTTTGCAAAAGGGCCTGTTTTGCCACTTCATCCTGGATTTGCTGGACTTGACGACGGATGGCCTGGAGATTGGTGGTAGCGGTCGCGGTTTTCTGCTCCGGCAGTTTGATGCGTCGTTGCTGGGCCTGTTTGGAGAGTTTGGGCCGGGTGGAGAGGTTGAAATAGTAAAAAAAAGCATAGATCAAGAGGCCCAATAACCCCAAGATCATCAGAATGAGGATATTGCCTAAAAAAGGAGACGTCCAGGCCACCTGGGCATAGAGGCGTAGGATCGCATCGATCAGCCAGATCACCAGGCCGAGGATAATGCTAAGACCGATAACAAGGGGAATGAGACGAGAGGGAGGCATCAGCCGGGGTCTTGTCCGTCAAGGATTTTTTTCAATTATGGCAGAGGGGACAAACGCTCTGATTCACTGGGCAAACTGTTGGGCATGGAAACGGGCATAGCGCCCCTGTTGGGCAATCAAGCTGTCATGGGTACCCATTTCGATGATTTTGCCCTGCTCTAGGACAATAATGCGGTGGGCTCGGCGCACGGTGGCCAGGCGATGGGCAATCACAAAGACCGTTCGTTCCTGGGTAATGCGGTCGAGGGCCTCCTGCACCAGGGCCTCGGATTCAGAGTCTAGGGCCGAAGTCGCTTCATCCAGAATGAGAATGGCTGGATTACGGAGAATGGCCCGCGCAATGGCAATGCGTTGACGTTGGCCCCCGGAGAGGTTAACCCCCCGCTCCCCGACGTAAGTATGGTAGCCCTGGGAGAGTTCCATAATAAAGTCGTGGGCGTTGGCCACCTTCGCCGCCGCTTCAATGGCCGCAAGATCTAAGTCAGTTTGACCAAAGGCAATATTTTCCGCAATCGTCCCCGAAAAAAGAATATTTTCCTGGGGCACCATGGCAATCTGGTTCCGCAGGCTTTTGAGGGTGATAGCTTGGACATCCTGTCCATCGATCAGAACTTTGCCACTGCTGGCGTTGTAGAGACGCATCAATAAATTGACCAGGGTACTCTTGCCGGCACCGGAGGCCCCGACGAGGGCAATCATTTCCCCGGGTTGGGCCGACAGATTAATCTCCTGCAAGACGAGCCGACCCGGTAGGTATTCAAACCCCACATTGTCATAAACGACGGCCCCCCTCATTTGGGGCAGATCGACAGCTTGAGGATGGTTTTGCACCGCAGGTTCTAGGGCCAGGAGTTCAAAAATCCGGTCAATGGAAGCTTCCCCTTGCTTAAAGAGATTGTAATCACTGGTGATATGGCTAATCGGGTCAATCAGCATGGCCACGGCGGTCACGTAGCTAATAAAGCCAATGCCTGTTAAGTTCCCCAAAGAAATTTGCCAGGCCGCTAAGCAGAACAAAAAAACCACAGCCATGGCTTCAAGGAAACCCACTACAACAAACTGCAGCGCCTTGACTTGCTCCGCAGAATATTGCGCCCGACGATGCTGGATCGCTTCTTCGCTAAACCGGCCCAATTGATAGTCCTCGGCAGCAAAGGCCTTGACCAGCCGTATCCCCGCAAAACTTTCAGTCAAGAGGGACGATAGGTTAGAAATGCGATTCTGACTACGACGGCTCAACTTCAGTAACTGCTCCCCAAAAAAGCCAATCAAGACCGCCATCAAGGGGGCCACCACCAACACCGCACAGGTCAAGGCCCAATTCAGCCAAAACATATAGCCAAAGACCACCACCAACTGCAACACCGAGGGCACAAAATCGTGGAAAAGTTTATTGATCACCTCACCAATGCGGTCAATATCCTCCGTCAGACGATAGGTCAAATCCCCCGTTTTAGCCTGTTCAAAATAACTCAAACTCAGCCGTTGCACATGGCTATAGACTCGACGGCGTAGGTCAAAGGCAATGGTCAGGGCCGCCTTGGCCATCAAAGAATCCTGGCCATACTGCGCGGCCCCCCGTATCAGAAAAATAGCCGCCGCCACTCCTGCTAGGGCCAAAATTGCTTGGACATTACCCTCACCAATGGACTTGGCCATGCGGCCCACCAGCCAAGCCAGGATCGGCCAAAAGACGGTAAAAACTAAAGTACAGAGAAAGGCCAGGCCAATGGTCTGGAGATGGGGGCGTAGGTAGGGGACGAGCCGCCAGTAGTGGGAACGCTGTTTCAAGGATCTGATCGGGGTTTAGAGCCTCCCGATCCTATCAGGTTTTATCAACGGCCCAAGGCGGTTAGCCCCGTAAAACGGCTTTAACGCAAACTATCCTGTGGCGTCCAACCCATTGATTGCATTTGTTCCAGAATCAGATCGACCAGGCCCTGGGTGGCGCCGGGCTGGCCCCGCACGGCCCTTAAATCCGCTCGAATGGCCTGTAATTTTTCAGGATGGGCCAACCAATCCACGACCAACCCAGCTACCTGCTGGGGCGTTAACTGGCCCACTAATTCCGGCACAATCTCCCGTTTTGCCCAGATATTGGGCCAGGCAAACCGTCGATTTTGACGGAGAATCAGAGCATTAATTCCCCGTGCCAAGAGTGACCCCAGGCCTGGCAATCGGGCCAACAGGCCCGGTAAACCATCCCAACTGCGCATAGCATCTAATTGTTGGGTCGGCAGGAGGACAACCATAGGAATGCCCAGGGCCCCCAACTGGGCGGTATTGGCACCGACGGTTGTGATGGCACAGGTCAGCTTGCCAAGTTCAGCATCGGCCGGAAATTGGGTCACGAGTTCAATCTCAAGGCCCCCAGTAGTTGTCAGGAAGGCACCGTGAATTTGACCCCCGACTTGCCCAAAATAAGCTGCGAGGGGATTGCGTTGGAGATCGGCGTAATTGGCCAGGGCCGGTAGATCGACTGTTGGCGCGACAAACAATTGAAAATAGCTATCTGGCCAGGCCTTTTTAATCTGTTCTGCGGTGGCTAAACATAGGGGAACCCCCTGGGCCAATTTACTGGCCTTGGAACCAGGTAACAGGCCAATCCGAACGTCTGATCCAGACTCCTGGGGAGGAGATTGATCCGGCCCGACATCAGCCATGAGATCGCCAATTACCTTTAACTTGTCTCGATACTTAGCGGGAACAGACTGACGAACCGATTCATTCATCACGCCAAAGGCATCGAGCCAACGATACCACCGAGCCTCCCATTCACCGTAAACAACAGTGCGATAGTCTAAACGACGGCCCGCCAGCAGAGTGTAAAACTGATCGCCGCCCAGAAAGACGACTACGCCTTGGGAATGCCAATCCCAATGGTCTCGGGTTTTGCCCCAGAGCAAAAAATCAAAAAAATACTGACTTTCCTGAACCCGGTCAATCTCGGGGTACCGACGGGCCACCTCCGCTTCTTTACCCATGGCGTGGGGACAGGGAGACAGCATCAGGGAGATGCGAACCCACGGCCGCTCTGCTCCCAGGATTTGGTGGAGGCGCTCCACCACGGGACGAACCCAGGTCATGACTTCACCAGGGCCATTGGACAAGATCAAAATATCAACGGGCGACATGGGTAGATTCGGGTACAATGCAGAGTGTTAATATTCTTCAGCTTTGCTTAAAAAAACAGGATTTCAATGAGTGGATCGACCGCAACTCAGTCTAACCGAGTTCTCCGCCAGACGGTTTTGGGGTCTCGCCGGTTGAGTAACTATTTTTGGGCTGTCATCTCCTCCATTGGGGGAATTGGCTTTCTTTTAGCCGGGCTTTCCAGTTATTTGGGCACCAACTTGTTACTGGTCAGCGACACCTCTAGCCTGCAATTTATTCCCCAGGGGGTTGCCCTCTCCTTCTATGGTGTGGCCGGCTCCCTCGTAGCTCTCTACCTCTGGCTAACGATGGCATTGAATGTGGGCGGGGGCTTCAATGAGTTTAACCACGAAACCGGAACGGTCACTATTTTCCGCTGGGGCTTTCCGGGAAAAAATCGCCGCATTGAACTCACTAGCCCCATTACAGATGTCCAAGCCGTTAGGGCCGAGATTAAAGAAGGCGTTAATCCCAAGCGGGCCCTGTATCTAAAGGTCAAACAGAAGCGGGATATTCCCCTCACCCGTGTGGGTCAGCCGATTTCCCTCTCCCAACTGGAAAATCAAGGGGCCGAACTGGCCCGTTTTCTAGGGGTTCCCCTCGAAGGGCTATAAGACAAAACCGATAGTCTGCACTCCGATCAAGTCATAACTAAGCAATGGTCAAATTTAAGCAAGGCTGGTGGCCCCTGGGCCTAGCAGTATTTTTGATACTAAATCTTGTCCTCGGGGCCTGCGAACAACCCCAGGCTACCTCTTCTCCAAACCCTACCCCCCTAACAACGGCTTCGGCCGATACCATCAATATGGATACCTACAAGCCTCGTTTAGATGGCAATGCCACGGTGGAAATGATCGTTAACGGCACACCAATTCTGATTGCAATTGATGGCAAAAATGCCCCCGTCACCGCTGGCAATTTTGTGGATCTGGTGGAAAGGGGTTTCTACAATGGCCTTAGCTTTCACCGGGTTGTTCGCGAACCCCAACCCTTTGTCGTTCAAGGGGGAGACCCCCTCGGCAATGGGACAGGCGGCTTCACCGACCCCGCCACGAAAAAGCCCCGCAATATTCCCCTGGAAATTAAACTGATTGATAAAGACCCGGAAAAACCGACCCCGCCAGTCTATGGCCAGGGCCTGGGGCAGCAATCCGGTTACCAAAATCCGCCGGTGGCTCTTCCCCACAAGCGGGGGGCGATTGCCATGGCCCGTTCCCAATCCCCCAATTCCGCCTCTTCCCAGTTCTACTTTGCCCTCTCCGATGACATTGGCTTTTTGGATGGCGACTACGCCGTTTTTGGCTATGTCACTAAAGGCATGGAGGCCATCGACAAAATTAAGCAAGGGGATAAGATTCAATCGGCAAAAGTCATTGCCGGTGCCGAAAATCTCAAAAAATAGCCTAAAAAACGAAGCCCCAACATCACGCAGTTGGGGTTTTGACTAACGGGGCCTGGAGCCAATCTACTCCTCGTCTTCGTCTTCATCCTCAGGAAAGACAAAGCTTTTGGAACGGCCGGTGAGAATGGATTTGCCGAGGGAAAGGGCCCGCTGGGCCTGCTTAGCGGCCTGCCGTCTCCAATGGGCGCGGCGCTGGTCTCTTTTGGCTTTAGAGGTTTTCTTCTTAGGGACTGCCATGGTACTGGACAAAAAGTTGACAACCTTTCTATTCTAGAGCGTTAGCCGAAAGATTGCACAGACGAATGCCCAGAAAGGGGAAAGTTGGCCCCCAGGCCCTACACTAGGGATGTTCTTCGCCCCACCGCCCGTTTACGAATTCATGACCAGCCCTTCTGCTATTGAGCTTTCTGTGGTGATTCCCATGTATAACGAAGGGTCAAGTCTGGAAAAGCTCTTTGAGCGATTACTCAAGGTTCTCGATGGCCTGGCCCTGGCCTATGAAGTGCTGTGCGTTAACGATGGTAGTCGAGACAATACACTAATGGAGTTGGTACGATACCACCAGCAAAATCCTGCCATTAAGGTCATTAACCTTTCCCGTAACTTTGGCAAGGAAATTGCCCTCTCTGCTGGGATTGATTTTGCCCAGGGCCAGGCCGTGATTCCCATTGATGCCGACCTCCAAGACCCTCCGGAACTGATTCCCGTCTTGATCCAGAAATGGCGCGAAGGCTTTGATGTCGTCTATGCCACCCGCCGCACCCGCCAGGGAGAAACCTGGTTTAAACGCAGAACCGCAGAGGCTTTTTACCAGACTATCGGTCGAATGACCCCCATCGGTATCCCGGCTAACACGGGGGATTTTCGCCTGATGAATCGTCCCGTGGTGGAGGCCCTGAAGCAGCTCCCCGAACGCACCCGCTTCATGAAGGGCCTGTTTGCCTGGGTGGGGTATCGTCAGACTTCCGTTTTATTTGACCGGGAGCCTCGATTTACAGGAAAAAGTAAGTGGAATTATTGGAAACTTTGGAATTTTGCCCTAGACGGTATTATTTCCTTTAGTTTAGTCCCCCTCAAAGTATGGAGCTACCTTGGTCTCTTAATTTCTTTGCTATCGCTCTTCTACGCCAGCTATCTCGTGTTGAGAACCATTGTTTTGGGGATTGATGTCCCCGGTTACGCCTCCTTGATGGTGGCGATTTTATTTCTGGGAGGCGTGCAGTTAATCAGTCTGGGGGTGATTGGAGAATACCTGGGCCGAGTTTACGAAGAAGTGAAGGCCCGTCCCCTCTACCTGGTTCGGGATACCTGGGGCCTTGATACAATAACGAAATCTTAATCAGAATTTTTGTTCTATGCTAGTCCGTCTATTCAAGGTGTTTGAAAGTCCGAAAATGGCGGCCTTAATTTTTTTAGGTTTTGCGTCCGGTCTTCCCCTCTTTCTCACGAGTCAAACCCTCCAGGCCTGGATGACGACGGAAAAGGTTGATCTAGCGGCCATTGGCCTCTTTAGTTTGGTAGCAACGCCTTATTCTTTTAAGTTTTTGTGGTCTCCCTTGTTGGACCGCTATGTTCCCCCCTTCTTGGGTCGGCGGCGGGGTTGGCTCCTCATTACCCAGTTGGGACTCATCCTGGCCATTGCTGCCATGGGGTTTCAAAATCCAAGGGACTCCCTGAATCTTTTGGCGGTGACGGCACTTTTTATCGCCTTTTTTAGCGCCACCCAGGATATTGCGGCCGATGCCTACCGCACGGATATTCTTGATCCACCGGAAATGGGAGCAGGAGTAGCGGTTTTTGTGTTGGGCTACCGGATAGCTCTATTGACGACGGGTTCTCTGGCCTTAATTTTGGCGGATCGGATGCCCTGGCCCCAGGTCTATTGGCTGATGGCGGGCCTGATGGTCATCGGCATGGTGGCGGCCTGGTTGGCTCCAGATCCGGAGGAGACTTTTCAGCCACCGGAGACCCTCTTTGCGGCTATAGTGGAACCCTTCCAGGATTTCTTCCAGCGCAAGGGCCTGGTCTCTGGGGCCATGATTCTCGTTTTCATCGTGCTATACAAACTCGGCGATGCCCTGGCGAATAATATGTCCACCCCGTTTTTGTTACAAACGGGTTTTAGCCAAACAGATATCGGGGCGATCAAGGGGGGCATGGGTCTAGTGGCGACGATTGTGGGAACCCTGGCCGGCGGGGCCTTCCTCAGCCGTCTAGGCATTAACCGCTCCCTCTGGCTTTTTGGCGGTTTTCAGGCGATTAGTAACTTGGCTTATCTTGTCCTGGCGAATCTGGGCAAAAACTACCCCTGGATGGTGTTGACTATTAATATTGAAAATTTTTGTGCGGGCCTAGGGACAGCGGCCTTTCTGGCTTTTTTTATGAGCCTTTGTAATCGACAATTTTCTGCAACCCAGTACGCTTTGCTCTCTAGTCTCTATGCCTTTAGCCAAAATATTTTAATTGCACCTGCTGGATTACTTGCGAAGTTGACGGGTTGGCCTTTATTTTTTGTGATCAGTTTTCTGGCCGCCCTTCCCGGTCTGGCCCTATTACCCGTCTTCGCTCCCTGGCAGGATAGATTAGAGCCAGAGGTTATCATTGAGCCGCGTCCCGGCTCTACAGATCCGGACTGTAACCCTTAACAAAATTCACCCAATAAGTTAGCAAAACGCCCTATAATATAAGCCAAATTTCATTGCCCTTTGAGTCCAAAAGACCTAAACTCAGAGGGATTGAATCTAGGGGGCATTGCTGTGTTTGTTTTAAATGGTTACGAATATTTTTTAGGGTTTCTTTTTATCTGCGGTTTAGTCCCCGTTCTGGCCCTGACGGCTTCCAAGCTTCTCCGCCCCAGTGGGGGAGGCCCTGAGCGACAAACGACCTATGAATCCGGCATGGAACCCATTGGCGGCGCTTGGATTCAATTCAACATCCGTTACTATATGTTTGCCCTGGTTTTCGTTGTCTTTGATGTAGAAACGGTGTTCTTGTATCCCTGGGCCGTTGCCTTCAATCAACTCGGCCTGTTAGCCTTTGTGGAGGCGCTGATCTTCATGGCCATCTTGGTGGTTGCCCTGGTCTACGCCTGGCGCAAAGGGGCCTTGGAATGGTCTTAAGTTTGCGGAATTTCACCTCTATTACTCCCCTCTACTGAACCCTTGATCGTCCTATGAGTCCCAGTCCTGTCAATCTCTCTACACCCGACTCTGCCTCGGCGGCCAAAATTCTCAATCCCATTAGTCGGGCCCAGGTTACCCAAGACCTCTCGGAAAACGTCATCCTGACCACTGTTGATGACCTCTACAATTGGGCCAAACTATCTAGCCTCTGGCCCCTGCTCTACGGGACTGCCTGTTGCTTTATTGAATTTGCGGCTCTGATTGGTTCTCGCTTTGACTTTGACCGCTTTGGCCTGGTACCCCGCTCTAGCCCCCGCCAAGCGGATTTGATCATTACCGCTGGCACCATCACCATGAAAATGGCCCCGGCTCTCGTGCGTTTGTACGAAGAAATGCCAGAACCGAAATACGTCATTGCCATGGGAGCCTGTACGATCACGGGAGGGATGTTTAGTAGCGACTCCACTACCGCCGTCCGGGGGGTTGACAAGTTAATTCCCGTGGATGTCTATATCCCTGGCTGCCCTCCCCGCCCCGAGGCTATTTTTGATGCCATTATCAAACTCCGTAAGAAAGTCGCCAACGAATCGATCCAGGAGCGGGCAACGGTGACGCAACAAACCCACCGCTACTACAGTACGCCCCACTCCCTCAAGTCGGTAGAGCCTATCCTGACCGGTAAGTATTTGCAGGAGCCAACCCGGCAAGCACCACCGCTTGAATTAACCGAGGCCATGGGCCTGCCCGTTCCCCCCGCCTTAGCAACCTCATTCCCCGCAAAGGAGCAAGTCAACCGTGGCTGAAGAACAATCTCTCCCTAATTCTCCGGAGGCAACCACTACCATCGTCCAGGCCGGCCCCGTATCCACTTGGTTAAGCGAGAACGGCTTTGCCCACGATAGCCTGGCGGTGGATCATTTAGGCGTCGAAATCCTGCGGGTCGAACCGGAACTCCTGCTGCCCCTGGCAACGGCCCTCTACGCCTACGGTTTCAACTACCTCCAATGCCAAGGGGCCTACGATGAAGGGCCCGGCCAAGCACTCGTCAGCTTTTACCATCTGATCAAGGTGGGAGATGATAGTCGTCACCCCGAGGAAGTGCGCCTCAAGGTTTTCTTGCCCCGCAACAATCCCCGACTCCCCTCGGTCTACTGGATCTGGCGAGGTGCCGATTGGCAGGAACGGGAATGCTACGACATGTTCGGCATTGTCTATGAGGGCCATCCCGGTCTGAAGCGCATTCTCATGCCTGAAGATTGGATTGGCTGGCCCCTGCGGAAGGACTATATTTCCCCCGATTTTTACGAACTCCAGGATGCCTATTAGGGCTTTTCTTCGTCGGTTCAACAAAAATTAAGATCATTTTGCTCCCCTCGCCCAGTAATTGGGAGAGGGGTTGGGGGTGAGGGCCAGAAAAGTTGCTTTCTTGAATGCCCCCTGTTTGTTGTGTTTAGGAGTTTTCTGCCGTGTTAACCTTGGGCGTCAATATCGATCATGTGGCCACCCTGCGTCAGGCCCGTCGCACCGTCGAACCCGATCCGGTCACAGCGGCCCTCCTGGCAGAATTAGCCGGGGCCGATGGCATTACGGCCCATCTACGGGAAGACCGTCGCCATATTCAAGAACGGGATATTCACCTGCTCCGGCAAACCGTGCGGACTCACCTCAATCTGGAAATGGCTGCAACCCCGGAAATGTTAGCTATTGCCCTGGCGGTCAAACCAGATTATGTCACCCTCGTCCCCGAAAAACGTGAGGAAGTGACCACCGAAGGGGGCCTAGATGTTGCAGGAAATCTAGAGCGTTTGCAACGAATGGTGTATGATCTCCAGTCGGCCAAAATTCCTGTTAGTCTCTTCATTGACCCCGAACCCCAACAGATTGAAGCGGCGGCGAAAGTCGAGGCCAAGTTCATTGAACTACACACGGGGCGTTATGCCGATGCCCCCACAGCAGAAGACCAGGCCCAGGAATTGGGCGCACTTCAGCAAAGTTGTGACCAGGCCCTGAGCTTAGGACTGCGCATTAATGCCGGTCATGGCCTCACCTACTGGAATGTCTATGATGTCGCCTGTTTACCAGGGGTCGAGGAACTCAATATTGGTCATAGCATTATTAGCCGGGCTGTCTTAGTGGGCCTAGAACGAGCGGTAAGGGAAATGAAACTCGCCATGCTGGGTCAAGTCGCTCCCTGAGGCATGGTAGCCTGTATAGTTGGGGTTTCCCTGATTACAAATACTGATACTCAATGCGTTATGGCAACTTACTACTACGTCCTGGCGAGTCAACGATTTTTGCTTGAAGAAGAACCCTTTGAGGAAGTCCTGAAGGAACGGACGCGGGACTATCAAGAAAAAAATAAAGAAATTGATTTTTGGCTTGTTAAACAACCGGCTTTTCTAGCAGCTCCGGAAATGCAGGCCCTCAAGGCCCAAGTTCCCCCCCAGAACGTGGCGGTGATCTCCACCAATAAATCCTTTATTGTCTGGCTAAAATTACGCCTAGAGTATGTACTCACTGGCGAATTCCAGGCCCCTTCGGCCAGTATTCCCGACCCTCTGGCGTCCCTAGAAGCCGTTGCCTAAGGGCCTGGGTTAGAAAAAATCCCCTTACCCCGACCTGTTTACCAAACGGGGTCGCTGTAGAGCGTAATTTCCAGGGTTTTGACTCCGATAGGGACAGCGCTAAGGCAAGCACAAACAGGGGTGCCATCCCCCAACTCTACTTCACAGGCATGGCACGACCCCATTAAACAACCAGTGGGGATAAATACGCCGGCCCGTTCCGCCACGGTTAGCAGGGGTTCTCCCACTTCTGCTTCGATCTGGATGTCATCAGGTAAAAAATGAACCGTCACGGTCATGGGGTCTTCGTCTCCAAATAGCTCAAAATAGGGTCGAGGTTTAGGTACTGGGCCAGCAATTCTGCCACTTGGTCAAGAATTTTCTCCCGCTGTTGGGCATAGTTGTCTACTACCAGGGGAAGAAGGCCTAGGCCCCGCCGTTGTCGGAGTTGATTCAGCCAGGCCCGTCGCCAGGGGCCATGATCAAACAGCCCGTGGAGATAGCTTCCCCAGCAGGTCTGCTCAGCATTGACCAGGCCAAGGTCTTGATCTTGAAATAAGGGAAAGAAGTCTGGAACTGACGAATCTACTTCCGTCAGGCCTTGGTGAATTTCGTAGCCCGTAACCCTAAACCCTGGAACAGGATAGTGGGCCAGAGCCTGGCGCTGTTGGGTGAGTTTTGTCCCTTGCAGTTGGGTTCGGAGCGGCAATAGCTTTAACCCGGCAACTGCTCGTAGCTCGCCCTCCTGGCCGCTGGGGTCGGTCACGACCTCCCCTAGCATTTGGTAGCCACCGCAGAGGCCTAGAACCGTGCCGCCCTGGGCTGCATAGGCCTGAATTTCTTGGGCCATGCCGCTGTGGTGCAGGGCCTGAAGATCCGCCAGGGTGGTTTTAGAACCGGGTAGAATCACCGCATCCAGGTTGCCGAGGGATTGCTCCAGTCCAATAAACTCAGTACAGACGTTAATTTCTGAGGTGAGAGGATCAAAATCGGTAAAATTGGCGATGCGAGGTAAGCGAATAATGCCGATCCTTAGGTCATCAGGGCCCGGCCGGGAGGGCCGTTCTAATAGGGACAAGGAATCCTCCGCCGGAAAGGCAATGTCACTGTAGGGCAAGACGCCCAAAACGGGGATTCCCGTGTAGCTTTCTAGCCATTCAATCCCCGAATCCAACAAAGAGCGCTGGCCCCGAAATTTGTTGATCACAATGCCCTTAATCAAGGCCCGCTCCTCTGGCTCTAGCAGGGCCAAGGTTCCCACCACATGGGCAAAGGCTCCGCCTCGGTCAATATCCACCACCAGTAGAGTCCAGGCCTGGAGATGGCTGGCCACCCGCATATTGGTCAGGTCGCGGTGCTTGAGATTAATTTCTGCGGGACTGCCGGCCCCTTCACAGACAATGACTTCAAAGGTTTTCTGCAAAAGCGCTAGGGATTCGGTAATCGCTTGCCAACCCCGCTGAAAATATTGCTGGTAGTAGTCACTGGCCCGAGTGACGCCAACGGCTTCCCCCCGCAAAATTACTTGGGAAGTCATGTCTCCCTGGGGTTTGAGCAAAATCGGATTCATGGCTCCCAGCGGTTCGGTTTTGGCTGCCCAAGCTTGCACTGCCTGGGCATGGCCCATTTCCTTGCCTTCGGCGGTGACGTAGGCATTCAGGGCCATATTTTGGCCTTTAAAGGGAGCAACCCGGTAACCCTGCTGAGCCAAAAGACGGCAAAGAGCCGTGGTTACCAGGGATTTTCCGGCATGGGAGGTCGTTCCCACCACCATTACGGCTTTGCTCATAGCGAGAAGGAAAACCAACGACGGAGCTGGTTTTGCAGTCGTTCCCACCAAATCGGCTGGGGCCAGCTCTGGCCTTGGCCCTGCCATTGGGACTGGATTTGTTTCCCCAGCGGGGTGAGGCGAAACTGGTCGGTAATGCCTTGCCCATCTACCTCCCGGCGCAGTAGGCCCACTTGGATCAACCACATAAATTCCCGTTCAACCCGCCCCTCTCCCAAGGCCTGGGCAACATATCCCTGTTGCAGTCCCGCTTTCCCTGCAATGGCACTGAGGGGAATACTTTGGCTATCCATGGCGACTAGCAGGGGTAAACGAAACGGAGAACAACGCAGGGCCCGTTCTGCTCGTTGTCGAGCCGCTGCTGAATAGACCAAGGAAAAGTCAGCACGAGTTGAGGTCATAGGAGCCCAAAGGTGAAAGAATAGCTAACAATCCTTTATTGTAAACACTTCCCCTAGTTACAGAAATTTAAACGACTAGAGCGGGAACTGAGAGGACTGTTTTCTCAGATTGTTCGCAACATTTCGTTACAAAAAAACAGGAAAAATTTTAACAAGACGTAACAGACAGAAGTCCCACTGGCGTTGTATAAAATATTACTGAGGGAAGTCAAGGTTGCCTAAAGCTTACAAAGAGCTAGCTCCATCACCCCTTAGGGTAAATGAAATCGCTCTAGTGCTTTTTCTCAGATTTCTCGGTGATTATGCCTGAAAACTCAGAAAAGCAGTCAAGCTAGTACCGCGTTCTTCCCTAGGTTGTTTCATCAACCTGTCCCTAGGTTTTAGGGAATCGCAAATCTGAAATCCCAACTCAACTCAGTCAAGTAGGAGATTAATCAATGTTTGACGTATTCACTCGGGTTGTATCCCAAGCTGATGCTCGTGGCGAGTATCTTTCCAATTCTCAACTGGACGCCCTCACTTCTACCGTTGGTGAAGGTTTAAAACGTATTGATTGCGTTAACCGCATGACCGGTAGTGCCTCTGCCATTGTTTCCAACGCTGCTCGCGCCCTGTTTGCTGAACAGCCCCAACTCATCCAACCCGGTGGAAACGCTTACACCCATCGCCGTATGGCTGCTTGCTTACGTGACATGGACATCATCCTCCGCTATGTTACCTACGCAACCTTTACCGGTGATGCTTCCGTTCTCGAAGACCGTTGCTTAAATGGTCTCCGTGAAACCTATGTTGCTCTGGGTGTTCCCGGTGCTTCCGTTGCTGCTGGCGTTCAAAAAATGAAAGAAGCTGCCCTGGATATCGTTAACGATCCCAATGGCATTACCCGCGGTGATTGCAGTGCGCTAGTTGCTGAAATCGCTGGTTACTTCGACCGCGCCGCTGCTGCTGTTGCCTAGTCTTGGCCTTTATATCTGCCAATTAGGTTAAGAGTCTTTAACTTAAATACTCACCATTCCATATCTAGGAAACTTTTCAAATTAAACGGGAGATACCAGAACTATGAAAACCCCCTTGACCGAAGCCGTCGCTACCGCTGATTCCCAAGGCCGCTACTTGAGCGCCACCGAACTGCAAGTTGCTTTTGGTCGTCTGCGCCAAGCCAACTCCGGTATTCAAGCTGCTAAAGCGTTAAGTGCTAATGCTCAAAGCTTGGTTAACGGTGCTGCCCAAGCTGTTTACAACAAGTTCCCCTACACCACCCAAATGCAAGGTGCTAACTTTGCCGCTGACCAACGTGGCAAAGACAAATGTGCTCGTGACATCGGTTACTACCTCCGCATTATCACCTACTGCTTGGTTGCTGGTGGAACTGGCCCCCTCGATGAGTACCTCATCGCTGGTCTTGATGAAATCAACCGCACCTTCGACCTCTCTCCCAGCTGGTACGTTGAAGCTTTGAAATATATCAAAGCCAACCATGGTCTGAGCGGAGATGCTCGTGATGAAGCCAATTCCTACATTGACTATGCTATCAATGCCCTAAGCTAGTCATCTTGAGTTAACAATGACCTGGAAAGGCGGAGGGCTGTTGACAACTTGTTAGCAATCTTCCGACTCTCCAGGTCTTGCTGTATCTATGTTGATCTATAACAAAGGAGACTTAATCTAGTGGGAATTACAATTGCAGCGTCCCGACTGGGGGTCGAACCCTACGCCAATGCCAGTCCAATCGAACTCCGTCCTGATTTCAGCCAAGATGATGCCACTGCGGTAATTCGCGCAGTTTATCGTCAAGTGTTAGGCCATGATTATGTCATGGAATCTGAGCGACTCAAAGGTGCAGAATCTTTGCTCCGTAACGGCTCTATCAGTGTACGGGATTTTGTTCGTACGGTTGCGCAATCTGAACTCTACAAAGGAAAGTTTTTTTATAACAATTTCCAAACCAGAGTGATTGAACTGAATTATAAGCATCTGCTGGGTCGTCCTCCCTACGATGAGTCGGAAGTAATCTTTCATTTAGACCTTTACGAAAATGAAGGATTTGAGGCTGATATCGATTCCTATATTGATTCGGTAGAATATCAAGAAAATTTTGGGGAAAACATTGTTCCCTACTACCGTTTTAATAATCAAATTGGTGATCGTACCGTCGGTTTTACCCGTATGTTCCGCCTATATCGCGGTTATGCCAATAGCGATCGCGCCCAAAGCAATGGTGGGAAAGCCAAGTTAACACGGGAATTAGCCCAGAATAGTGTTTCTCCTGTTTATATTGGTTCGACAGGGGATTGCTTGCACGGCACTTCGGCGGGGAGCCGCAATCAGTTCTATCGCTTACGGGTGATCCAAGGTGCCGTAGCTGGTCGAACCACTCGTGTTCGCCGTAGTAGTACGGAAGTGATTGTCTCCTACGAGCAATTATCCAACCAGTTGCAGCAAATTAATCGGCAGGGTGGTACTATTGTTAGTATCACCCCGGCATAATGAAATTTAAACGGCAAGGAGAATTTATCAGTGGCTATTACAGTTGCAGCTTCCAGACTGGGAATTGAACCCTATAACAACGCGAGCCCAACCGAACTACGTCCTGATTTTACCCAGGATGATGCCAAGGCGGTAATCCGTGCGGTCTATCGCCAGGTATTGGGTAATGATTATGTGATGGAATCAGAGCGGCTTAAAGGTGCAGAATCGTTACTTTGTAATGGTTCTATTAGCGTCCGCGAGTTTGTTCGTACTGTTGCCAAGTCCGAATTGTATAAAAAGAAATTTTTCTACAACAATTTTCAGACGCGGGTTATCGAACTCAATTACAAGCATCTGTTGGGCCGAGCTCCCTACGATGAGTCGGAAGTAATCTTTCATTTAGACCTTTACGAAAATAAAGGTTTTGATGCTGAAATTGATTCCTACATTGATTCGGTAGAATATCAAGACAATTTTGGGGAAAATATCGTTCCCTACTACCGTTTCAACAATCAAGTTGGAGACCGGACGGTGGGCTTTACCCGGATCTTCCGCCTGTACCGGGGCTATGCCAATAGTGACCGGGCCCAGCTAGAGCGGAACGATACTCGTTTGGCGACGGAACTGGCCCAAAATAGTGTCTCCGCCATTGTTGGCCCCAGTGGTAGCAATGTGGGTTGGGCTTATCGTCCTTCCAAAGCGGGGGTTACTCCCGCCAAGGCTCTGGGCGGTACCGTTCCCTACGGGAATGTCCGGAAACTCTTCCGCGTGGAAATTGCGGCCATTAGCGCCCCTGGCTATCCGAAGGTTCGCCGGAGCAATAAAGCCGTTATTGTTCCCCTAGAACAATTGAATAATACTCTCCAGCAAATTCATCGTCTGGGGGGCAAGGTAGCCAGCATTACCCCGGCTAGCTTGAATTAAACGGAAGTCCAGTCTCGGAGCTTCTTCCCTAATCTCGGAAAATTAACCGAGACTAGTGGAGGAAGTCTCCTTTTCAGGGGCTTTCAGAGGTATCTGCTTTCGCTTTAGTTAGGAGACAGTTAATCAATATGTTAGGTCAATCTGCACTGGTCGGTTATTCCAATGCGGCATCCGCCAATCGCGTTTTTGTTTACGAAGTGAGTGGCCTGCGTCAAACGGAAGCCAGCGAGAATAATTCCTACGATATTCGCCGGAGTGGTAGTGTCTTTATCAAGGTTCCCTACGCTCGTATGAATGAGGAAATGCGTCGGATTACCCGTCTTGGGGGAACGATTGTAAGCATCAAACCTTATTCATCTCAAGCTGAGAATGCTGACAATAACTAGGGTTTAGGCCGCGAGAGAAGTCATGGTAAGGGTAGAGAAAGATTCTCTACCTTTTTTGCGTGAATTTTTGTGCTAACAAGCGGCCGTTTCAGGAACTTTTTGCGCTATCCTGACCTCAAATGACCTGAGTGAGGAGCTATAGTCTGATGGATAAATCAATTCGCCCTGCTGACCTCGGGGCCTTGCTTCGAGACGACAAGGGTTCTCAGTTTTCCTGTGGCCTAGACCGCCTATCCAACTACGACTTAATTCTGCGCTGTCAAGCCCAAGCTTATCCAGATAATTCCGCCTTTGATGAATTATTACGACGTTATCAATCCCACGTGGATAAGATTTTGTATCATTTAGCACCAGATTGGCAAGACCGGGCTGACCTGGCCCAGGAGGTTTGGATTCGAGTATATCGAAACATCAAACGTCTCCAGGAGCCGGTAAAGTTTAAGGGCTGGTTGAGCCGTATTGCCACCAATTTGTTCTACGACGAATTGCGTAAACGCAAGCGAGTCAGTCATCCTATTTCCTTAGATGCACCCCGGCGCGTAGAGGATGGTGAAGTAGATTGGGATATTGTCTCTGACTACCCCAGCCCAGATGACACTTTGACGACGGCAGAGTTCTACGAAAGTCTGCAAGCAGCGATTGCAGATCTGCCCACAGCCTTTCGGACAACCATTATTTTGCGAGAAATTGATGGCCTACCCTATGAGGAAATTGCAGAAATGACGGGAGTTTCCCTCGGAACTGTTAAATCACGCATTGCCCGAGCCCGAGCTAAACTCCAATCTGTTTTGCAATCCTACCTGAGTTAGGTACCGGCTGACCGATTTCCTCTGTGAGGAGTCCCCTGATCTGATATTGAGTGCCATTCACAGCCGAAATTGTTATGGTTACGGCTCAGTCTTTCATAGAGGTCAATGATGACACAACCGTTTCCCGATTTACCCGACTCCTCCAACGAGGTTTCTTCTGTTCATTTCCATCCCGCTGACCGGTTTCAATTACTCAGTGCTTATCTTGATAGAGAAGTGACGGCCCAGGAACATCGTCAGGTACAGATGTGGATTGATACAGATCCCCAGTTTAAACAGGCCTATCTCAATCTATTACGCCTGCAACAGGCCATGCCGCAACTCCCAGGGCCTCCTCCGTCTATTTCAGCGGCGGAACTATCGCAACGGGTCTTCACCCAGATTGCCCAGGAAAATCGTTATCAACAGTGCTGGCGTTGGGGAAGCATTGCCGTAGCAGTGGGTTTGGGAGTGGTAACCTCTCTCTGCTGGGGGCCAGTTAGAAGCTTCCTGCCAGGCCCTCAACAGGCCCAGAGAGAGACACCAGAGTCCCTCATGATTGCCCTGAATCAACCTTTGTTTGATGTTCCAACGGAAACTCATTAGGAGACCATTGGCCTCCCGGAAGATAGTCTCCTTGGTAAGCCTGAATACGCGCCATCTCCATTTGGTACAGCCAAACTAATCCGAGGGAATCCCCCTGCATGTCGTAGACGACTTGCCGAATGCGATTATACTCATTGTCCTGGGGGCCGCGTCGGGACTGGTAGTCCTCTAGCTGGTCGAGGGCCACCAAAATATGATCATCGGTAAAGCTAAGGCAATAGCCATAAACGCGATCATTGCCAACGGCCAAGGCGGGATAGCCTAGATTTAAGTGATACAGTCGGCCCTGAGTATAAGCCGGAATAGCCGCTGTCACATGCCCAGTGCAGTAGCGTTGATAGTTGATTTCCCCTGGCTTTAGGGTTCCGTAGACAAATACCCGGAGGCTCATCGCTTTTTACTTTTCTAATTAGTAACTATAGGGGTCGGCCGGTGTGGGAATCGGTTTAACGGCATCGGCGACTAAAACTAATTGGCGCTTTTTTTCTTGAGTAGTTTCCCCCGTTTGATGATGGAGTGGCAGGGTTTCCGTGGCCATCGTCCCCTCAATCTCTAGCCAACTATCTTGGGGATACTGCTGACGGTCTCCCGGTAATTTAACCGGCAATCCCACCGGATAAGCATCCACTGCGCAACAGGTGAGGATAAAACGACTAATGAGCAAGTAATTATTCGGTAAATCGGGAGAATAAACCACAAACCCCTGGACTTTGGCCTTTTGACCTTGATAAGCATCCGGTTCAGGATAGCTATTCAGCGTGCGAATCCAATCCACTAAGCTCCGCTCTTCTGGCTTAACTTGACTGACAAAGCTGGCCGCTTCTAGTTGAGTTGCTGGCAAGGTATTACTGATACCCCGTTGTAGGGCCATTTGACTGGTAAAAACGGTGGGAGGAATGGCCAACCCCAAAAGTGCCGTCAGCAGAAGCAGACCACTTCCAACGCCGAGGGGAAGGAGAGTCAGGTGGGTAACGCTGTCATTGGCTTCAGTACCCGGGGAACGACGTAACCCGCGCTTGAGACTGAGAGCCAGGCGACTCCCCCCCAGCAAGACCAGAATGAGACCCGTGATCGTAACCAAGCCAAAGTAGTTGGGGTGGATGAGGAGTTGTAATTCTCCACGGAAGGAGTATGTCAGTAGCAGAATACCCCAGGCCAGAATACCCAGGCCGTCCAAGCCAGAAAACCAGAGGGCACGGGGAATACGGTGAAAAAAGGAGGAAGCGGTCATTGCACACCAGGAATGCTTCTAGAACAAATAACTATAGGCCAGACTCAGCAAAAAAGTGAGTTGGGCGGCCAGCACTAAAAGATAGACTAAAATACGGCCCTGAAAGATAGACAGCATTAGACTAATACTTTTAATATCAATCATCGGCCCAAAAACCAGAAAGGCCAGCAGGGAACTGCTCGTAAACGTGGTTGCAAAGGAAAGCGCAAAAAACGAATCCACTGTTGAACAGACGGAGACAATCGCGGCCAACATCATCATGGCCAGAATCGAGGTCAGCGTACCCTGGCCGAGTAGTAAAACGTACTCCCGAGGGACAAAGCCTTGGATACCAGCGGCAATCAAACTACCAATAATTAACATACCGCCGAGTTCGCGGAGTTCCTGCACCACATTGTCACAAAATAACTGCCAGCGTTGGGGGGCCTGGGGAGGCAGAAGCAGAGATTCGTCCAAACGAAGGGGTTGGCCCGGTTGGCCTAGTAGAAAAGTACCGGACTGGAGCAAGGGCGAGGCGGCTGCAGAAGAAGCCAAAGGAGCCGACAGGGCTTGGCGAGGAACAGCAACCCGTTTAAGCAGGAGAGGATTTAGAAGCGGTTGGGGGTCTTTTTGCAGACTGAACAGGCAACTGATCACTAAGGTAATCAGTAACGAGCACACCACTCGGGCCACCACCAGACTGGGTTGGTCTCGGAAGGCAACCCAAGTTGACCAGATGACGATGGGATTGAGGGTCGGGGCGGATAATAAAAACGCAACGGCGACAGAAGTCGGCAGGCCCTGGATCAGAAAACGTCGGGCCACCGGTACATTGCCACATTCACAGACCGGAAAGAGGAAACCCATTAAGCTCCCTGCCAAGGCCCCCAGGAAAGGATGACGCGGCAGGGCCTGAATCAGTTTTTTATCATCACTGAAGACGAGCAACACACTGGAGAGAATGACCCCAAGAGTCAGAAAGGGCAAGGCCTCAACGAATAAGCTCAGGAAGATGGTAAAAGCTTGGTGCAGTTGTGTCATGGCAAAGAGGGCAATTAACCGAGACTAAAGCCAGACCTAGCGCTAAACGCAGGCCACTATAGCCTATTACTTCGGTTTTGTATTGGCTGGGGAAGCGGGAATGGTGGACGCCTTCTCTTGGAGGGCAACCTGTTGTTTGATAGCGGTTAGTAATTGTTTTAACTGGGTTTGTTCGGGGTAGAGTTTCACCAGTTTTTCCATGGGAGCAATGGCCCCTTTGAGGTCATTCATCTGGAGACGGGTCTCCACCAGGCCCTGGAGAGCGCTAGGATTGTTGGGCTCCCGAGCCAAGACTTTTTCGTAGCCTTCGGCTAACTTTTTTAGTTGCTCCGGATTGGCCTTGGATGAGGCTTGCTCACTCGTCGGCGGCGCTGCTCGGAAGAGGGGCATAAGGGGAATCACCATCATGCCCAAGAAGGCTAACCCAGAGCCAATGATAAAAATCTTTTGTAAAACCTTAAGTGTTTTTTTTGAGCTGGAATCTGCCATGGGGAAATTGAAAAACAGAGCAAGGCCTTGTTCAAATTAGGCCATCGCAAGGGCTACCCCACCATAGCATTTCCCGGTTCGGTCAGAGGGTTCCTGGAAGCAGTGCGCAAGAACTAAATAGAGCGATTGATTTAGCGAATACCTTCTCTAATTTAAATTGCCAATAATTTTATACTCTGAAGTTTTTGCAGGGATACTGCTTTAGGATGCTCACGCTGCATACAAAGACACGAGTTTGCAAAAGAGGTTAGGATAAACTAGAGGTTGCATTGAGAAAAGGAGAAAAATGCAATGTCCAGGGTATGGAAATCCAAAAATCTGTCAAAACGGCAGACGTAGTCTTAAAGACAGAACACGAGTCTACAATGATAGTTCTTATGGATGCTATCGCAATTTTATTGAAGTAGTGACGAAAATCAGGAGTTCACAAGGACGAGCCTGAAGGGAATCATTCCTAGTAGTTGATCAACAGCATTGTAGTAGCGTTTAGCTGGCTTTTAGAGAATTTGACTGGTGAATCTTGGCGGCTCATGGGAGATGTTAAGGGGTTAGCGAGTGCCCGAGCGTGTCAATCGGGTCTTTTAAGCTAGATTTCTTGTGCTTGTCGTCAACTAACCTGTTGTTTTATGAAGTACTTTTACCCCAAAAAGAGTGAGATGCTCTCATCTTTGTGAAGTTAGTTAAAGAATCCTTGTCATTTATGCTTAGAATTTGTAGATTAAATATATGGAGCAAACGGGCTCCAGTGGCAGATAAAACAGCCAATCTCCAGTAAAACCCAGTTAGTTTAAAGAAAGAGGTAAAATCGAGCTGTTTCATTTCACATCTGTCTCTCTGACCGCGAACAACACCCAATCCGAAAACTATTATTCCCCAAACTAGATGACATGGGAGAAATGCAATCTTAAGCCTTTAGGATTGATAGCTCCAAGGATGATCGAGATGACAAGGGGGAGAAAAGGAGAGTAGGTTTTGGGTGTTGTTATTGTTGGGTTATGGTATTTTCTGGAATCTTTGCGACGAAAATACCACAATGGTGGGGTTAGCGACAGCAGACCCAAAGGCATCTTTCCATCAACCATTGACCTGTGACACCTCCCAGCCCCGAGATTTCCCAAAACGCCCCAATGATCTCCCCCCCTCGGCACCAGGCCCTGTTGACGGTGGTCAGTAAGATTCGTGAATCCCTTTCCCTCGAAAAGATTTTCCAAACCACGGCCCTAGAAGTGCGTCAACTATTAGAAGCTGACCGGGTAGGCATCTATCGCTTTATCCCCGATTCCCAGGGCCGTACCGGGGAGTTTGTGGCGGAGGATGTGCGAATTCCCTTTGCGCCCCTGGGGGGTCGTCAAATTACAGACCATTGCTTCGCCAATGAATATGGTGACGCCTACCGTGCCGGCAAGCGCTGGGTGGTGACGGATCTAGAAGCCATGGAGTTACCCGTTTGCCATCAGCAACTACTGGCTAGCCTGGGTTTTCGGGCCAATGTTGTTGTGGCCCTAGTGGCTGGGGGAGAGCTCTGGGGCCTGCTGACCCTCCATCAATGCGCCCAACCCCGACAATGGCAGGCGGAGGAATTGGACTTTATCGATCAGGTGGCCCTGCATCTGGGGGTTGCTATCCAACAAGCAGAACTCTTGGCCCAACAGCAACAGCAGGCCCAGGCCTTGGCCCAAATGCTGGAACGGAGTCAGGTGACAGAAAAAATTGTGGATAAGATCCGGCGTTCTCTAGAACTTAATCCTATTTTTCAGACGGTTACCCAGGATGTGCTGTCAGTACTCCAGGCTGACCGAGTTTTGATTGTTCAGTTTACACCAGAGACATCGGGGGTCAAGGGGCGCCTGGTGGCAGAGGCCATGGCCGTTGGGGTTGAGCCCCTAGCCCTGGCTAAAATCTTGCCTAAAACCTGGCCCTATGTTTTTCCCAAAGGCAGTCGGGGCAATACTCACTATGCTTGCGAAGATAGTCAACGGGACGAGATTGATGACTATCAACGCTATCTCTTTCAGGAACTTGGCATCCGGGCCTTCTTGGCCGTGACGCTGTTTACTAATGACCAAGCCTGGGGCCTCCTCTGCATCCAGCAATGTCACCAGCCCCGGCCATGGCAGGCGGGAGACCTGGAATTTGTCACGAAAATTGCCTCCCATCTCGGCATTGCTCTCCAGCAGGTGGAGTTATTGCGTCAGGCCCGTAATCAGGCGGCTTCCCTAGAGGTGGTTCTTGTCCAGGCCCAGCAACAACGGGCGGAACAAATTAAGGCTCTCCAGCGGGAGCGAGCCGTTTCCGAGGTGATTGATAAAATTCGTCGTACCCTAGACCTCGATACGATTTTTCAAACCACAGTGACGGAGGTTGGTCAACTCCTCCAGACCGATCAAGTGCTAATTCTCCATTTGACGGATGAAGATAATCCCTGTCCCCAGGGCCAGTTCATTTCCGAGGCCCTGCATCCCAACGATTGTCACTGCCATTCAGCCCTGGGAACCTCCCCCCATCTCAGTTCCCATTGGTTCCAGCATTTTTCCCAGGGCCTGATGTTGGCCATTGATGATACTCAGGAACCCTTATCTTTTCCTCATCTGCCGGAGTTTCTGGCGGGCCTAGCCGTCAGAGCCGTCCTAGTTGTACCCCTGTGGAGGGGGAACGACCTCTGGGGCTTGCTTTGTATTAACGACTGCCATGCCCCCCGACGCTGGCAAAGTTCCGAGATTGAATTTGTCCTCAAGATTGCCTTGAATTTAGGCGTGGCCCTCCAGCAAGCTGAACTCTTAGCCGAAACCCAAAAACGCTATCTTGAGCTTCAGCAGGCCTTGGCCAAGGTACAAGTCCAGAAAGAACACCTAGCCCGAATTGCGGAAGAAGAACGAACCCTGGCTCGGGTGGTGGATCGCATCCGCCAAACCCTTGATCTCACTACTATTTTCCAAACCACCACGGAGGAAGTCCGCCACCTGCTAAGCTGTGACCGAGTTTTAGTGTATCGTTTTGAGGCCGATTGGAGTGGTCACTTCCTCTACGAATCCGTGGCCAGTTTATGGCGCCCCCTCATTACGGCAGTAGGAGCGATGCCGACTTGGCAAGATACCTATCTCCAGGAGCATCAGGGAGGACGCTACCGCCATCAAGACATTTTTGTGATTGATGACATTGAGCAGGCGAGTTTGTCCGATTGCCACCTCGCTATCCTGCGGGATTTTCAAGTGCGAGCGTTTATTATCGTCCCCGTCTTTGTTCGGGAAAAACTTTGGGGCCTGCTAGGCGTGTACCAGAACGAAGCCCCGCGCCATTGGCAGGAACGAGAAACAAGTTTACTCCGGCAGATCGCGAATCAACTGGGGGTGGCAGTCTACCAGGCCCAACTATTGCACCAAGTGCGAGAACAATCCCAGGATTTGGAGAATACCCTGATTGATTTAAACGCCATTGTGGATAACTTGGTCGATGGCCTCTTGGTTACAGATGTTGCGGGACGGGTGACGCGCTTTAACCCGGCCCTACAGGCCATGTTTAACTTAATTGGAACCGATCTCAAGGGTCTACAACTCGAGGCCTGTTTCCCGCTGGCATTGGCGGCCTTAGCTGAACCCCATAACCTTGATAGTCCTCCCGTGCGCACCGCAGAAGTGGCCCTGGGCCAGGGCCGGATTGGCCAGGCCATTGCCTCCCAACTCCTAAAACCATCGTCCAACGGCAAAGAAGAATGTTTAGGGTCGGTAATCATGATCCGGGATGTCACCCGTGAGCGGGAAGTAGACCGCATGAAAACGGATTTTTTGGCGACAGTGTCCCACGAACTCCGCACCCCCCTGACCTCGGTACTGGGTTTTGCCTCAGTTATCCAAACTAAGCTCCAGACCGTTATCTTTCCGGCCCTCGATCCCCATCACCCCAAGCTCCAGAAAACCGTCCAGAAAATTGATCAAAATTTACAGATTATCGTGGCCGAAGCGGAGCGATTAACGGATCTGATTAATGATGTCCTGGATATCGCCAAGATGGAATCAGGGAATTTGGAATGGTGCCTAGGGCCGCGTCCTCTTTTGCCTATCCTCGAGCGGGCCATGACCACCGTCGAGCCGCTCTTTAGTCAAAAATCCCTCCGACTCCAGGCAGACTTTTCCCCTGACCTCCCCCTGGTCCTAGTGGATGAAAATCGCATTTTGCAGGTCTTGCTCAATTTATTATCTAATGCCATAAAATTTACGGAACAGGGTATCGTCCGTTGTTGTGCCGAACAGCAGGGAGATGTCCTCCAGGTTACTGTTGCCGACAGTGGCCGGGGCATTCCCAAGACAGAACAAGCCAAAATTTTTGATCCCTTTTACCAAGGAGGGAATGTCCTCACCAATAAACCCCAGGGAACAGGGCTCGGCCTCCCCATTTGTCGGCAAATTATAGAACACCACGGCGGGCAGATCTGGGTGGAAAGTGAGCCGGGCCAAGGCAGTCAATTTCACTTCACCCTGCCCCTCTATTCGCCAGAATCACCTCCCGGCGTCTAGGCCAAGATCCGTTTTCCAAGATGCTATGCTAGGAATACCCGTAGGCTTCTCTTTATTATTGTTCCTTCGATGACCCAATCTGAATGCTTGGCTAGACTGCAAAGAAGCATTTTAATTGCTGATGATGAGCCAAATATTCTGATTTTAATGGAGCAGGTATTGGAGGAATTGGAGGAAGAGGGGGTAAAACTGTTTCTGGTCAACAATGGTACAGATGCCTTGTCCACCCTAGTGGCTCAGCGTCCTGCCCTTGTATTTCTAGATGTTATGATGCCCGAGCTGAGCGGCTTTGAGGTATGCCGCCTCGTCAAGGACAATCCTGACCTCCAGTCTATTTATATTGTATTATTGACCGCCAAAGGCCAGGCCTTTGATCACGAACAAGGGATGGCGGTTGGCGCAGATTGCTATATGACCAAACCCTTTCGTCCCAAGGAGATTTTAACCAAGGCACGACGGATTTTACAACGACAGGCCGGGAACTAGAGCAGTCCAAGAAAAATTGTCCCACCATTGACGGCAACATTTCAGCTTAGAGCGCGTACTATGGTTAGCCTGAAATTACGGAAAATTTTGCAAAAACCCGAGGTTCTTAACCTGCTGGAAACGTTTGAGCAGGTTTTTCAGCTACCCATTGCGGTCTACGATCTCCAAGGCGAATGCCTATGGGGAACCGAATCTACTGACTTTGACTATCGTTTCAGTATTCACACCCCTGAGGCTTGTCTCGGCCAGGTGCGAGGAGATCAACGTTTGGCGGTTTTAGCCCAGTGGTTAAGTTGTCTCTGCCGAGAAGAATGGGAAAAAAAATGCCTGGCAGTAGAAACCTTGCAGAAATACGAAGAGGTTAATTTTCTCTCGGATTTCTCCGTCAAAATCTCTAACTGTACTAGTCTGGCAGAAATGACTGCCATGATTTATCCGGAGATTCAGCAACTTTTCCAAGCGACTCAGGCCTTTATTGTCCTTTCTCACTCGTCAGATTCTAGCCTGGAGGCCCTGTCCCCCCCGGCGCCGGATCCTTTGGCTGCTTATGCCGAGCTTGACGCCATTTTTCAGCGTATTCTGGCCCGCCAGGAAACAGAAATTATTAACGACCTCTCCCGGAGTCAAGAGAATGCTAGAGGGCCTGGCTCCCTTCGTTCTTGGATGCTAGCGCCGCTGAAAACTCAAAATCAAACCATCGGCATTCTTGGCGTTGCCCACACCGAGCCCATGCAATATTCCTCGGAGGATTTGAATTTATTTATTACCCTTTCCTCCCAGGTGGCGGCGGCCATTCAAACCGCCCAGTACTATGAAAAATTAAAGGAATATTCCCAAACCCTAGAACAACGGGTAATGGAAAGAACCCAAGAACTGGAGGCCGCTAAGCAACAATTAGAAAAAGCGAACCAGGAATTAAAACGTTTGGCCATCTACGATGATTTAACCGCTATTCCTAATCGTCGTTACTTCAATCAGTACATTCAGCAGGAATGGCGGCGCTGTCTCCGCGACCAGCAAAGCCTATCCCTGATTCTTTGTGATGTGGATTATTTCAAAAACTACAACGACTACTACGGTCACCAAGCCGGGGATGAATGCCTGCGGCGCGTGGCAGAAGTCATTACCCAAAGTCTAAAGCGCTCTCCAGATCTCGTGGCCCGCTACGGTGGCGAAGAATTTGCCATTATTTTGCCCAATACGGATTCCTACGGTGCCTATTTCCTCGCCGAACGCATTCAGGCTAATTTATTTGCCCAGGCCATTCCCCATTGTCATTCCTACAGTAGTTCCTACCTGACCCTCAGCCTGGGGATTGCCACAGCGATTCCCTCTGGTAACTCTTCCCTCGAGACCCTCATTAAGCTAGCGGACCAGGCCCTCTACGATGCTAAAGAGCAAGGTCGTAATCAAATCCGGGCTAGGGTACTGTCCTTTAAGTTAGTTTAGTTGCGGTACGGCTCAATCCGGAGGGGATGGTTGGGTTTCGTCGTCAGGCCAAAATCCTGCAAGAGTTTTACTACGCCAAAGGCCAGGAGTACGCCTAAAATGAGGCCACATCCTAACAAAATCAGAAACCATTTATTGGCTTGTTGTTTCGCTCGTTGTTGTCGTGCTAAGGAAAGTCGGTTTTCTGGGGCGTCTGGAGAAGAGAAAGCCTGGCGGTTGCTATTATTGCCGTCGGAAGGTGGAGGAAAAATCATAGTTGGTTTAGGGCTGTTTGTAGTTTCTGGAAAAGGTCTGATTCCGTGACAGTAGGCGTAAAGTGATCGATAGACCGTGGACGGGGGGGAGATGACAATACCTCAACCCGAGGGAGGGCCGAACGAGGTGGGGTTGCGGCCGGGGCCTCAGGGGCCGATGGGGACAGGGCCAGCGGGCCTCGGTGGGGGAGTTTTTGAGAGACAAGACGCTCGAAATCGTGGTTAAAGTGAAAATTCGGTTGACCACGCTGGCCCCAAAAATTTAGCAAATGCTCGACAGAAACTGCTTTATAACGTCCTTGATAGAGAGCCTCTAACACCGCTAGGCGAATCCACTGGGGAGAAAATTGTTGGAGCCAGTGTTCGAGGAGGAAGCGCGGCGTCAGGCCCTTGAGGTCAAAGCCATAGCAGGTTAGAAGCGTAGCCGTTTGCAAAATCTGCAGGTCTGGAGTCCTGGGAGCCATAAAAACATCAAGGTCGAAAAATCGCTGAGTTTAAGTCAAGTTGGTTTAAATATTAACGCAGAGAGGGAACCCTAAAACAGCTAGAATAGTCACTCCTGGGCTTGGCTATAGAAGCCAAGAGTACAGTTTTTGTTTGTATTCGTGAACCATGCTAGAGATTAGTGACCTAAAACGAGACCTGGAAACCCTCCACACGCGCCTGGGGCAAACCCAGGACTATCTTTGACCTTCCTGCTCTCCAGGCCAAAATTAACGACCTAGAACAAACTGCTGCCCAACCCAACTTTTGGGACAGTACAGACCAAGCACAAGCAACCCTACAAAAACTTAACGACCTGAAATCCCAAGTCGAGCAGTACCAGGCCTGGCGACGTCAATGGGACGATAGTCAAGCGATTGTGGAATTGCTAGACCTAGAGCCAGATGACAGCCTATTCCAAGAGGCCCGAGACACCTTGAAATACCTCCGCCAGGCCCTGGATCGTTGGGAATTGCAACAACTGCTGAGGGGCCCCTACGATGCTAAGGGTGCTGTTTTAAGCATCAATGCTGGGGCAGGCGGTACCGATGCCCAGGATTGGGCAGAGATGTTGTTACGGATGTACAGTCGTTGGGGAGAGCAACAGGGCTATAAAGTCCACTTGGCAGAAATTTCCGAAGGGGATGAAGCGGGTATTAAATCGGCCACCCTAGAAATTGAAGGACGCTATGCCTACGGCTATCTGAAGGGAGAAAAGGGAACCCACCGTCTCGTTCGTATTTCTCCGTTCAACGCCAACGGTAAACGGCAAACCAGTTTTGCGGGCGTGGAGGTGATGCCGGCCCTGGGGGATGAGGCCATTAACCTAGATATTCCCGACAAGGATCTGGAAATTACCACTTCCCGGGCCGGGGGTAAAGGCGGCCAAAACGTCAACAAAGTAGAAACTGCTGTTCGCATTGTGCACCTCCCCACGGGCCTAGCCGTTCGCTGTACTCAAGAGCGTTCCCAACTCCAAAATAAGGAAAAGGCCCTATTGATCCTCAAGGCCAAACTGCTAGTAGTTCTCCAAGAGCAACGGGCCCAGGCCATTGCAGAAATTCGGGGGGACATGGTGGAGGCGGCCTGGGGCAACCAAATTCGTAACTACGTTTTTCATCCCTACCAACTGGTCAAGGATCTCCGCACCAACGTGGAGACCACCGATGTGACGGGGGTGATGAATGGAGACCTCAATGCAATGATCGAAGCCTATCTGCGCCATCTCCCTCGAGAAGAAACCTAACTCCGATTCCCCTCCCCCAATCCCTGACCCCTTACCTGAAACGTTCGACTATGGCCACTCCCATCTCTTGGACGGCGGAAGCCGAAGCCAAACTCAAGGAAATTCCCTTCTTTGTCCGTCCCTTTGCCCGCAAGAAAATCGAAGCCTATGCCCAGGAAAATAATTTGCTCCCCATTACCCTGGCAGTCTACGGGGAAGCCAAGGCCAAGTTTAACCAGAAATACAATTAGCCGTTATCTGGCCCTGGTCTGCAAGCCATCTCTAGTCCAGTCAGCATAACTTGGCATGGCTGATGGGCCGTCTGTTTTCGTCAGATCCCTCTGCGATGGTGAGACAGCGGCTCAACCACAATCTAGTGCTTTATGCTGGGAGGGCCGCTTGACTCAGGCGCTGATAAACCGTCACCAGGCCCTGGGCATCGCCGACATTGCCGGGAAATAGCACCACCGGCAGGTTGGGAAAGCGGGGATGGTCGGCATCGGTTCTGACTAGAGAACAACCGGGTAAAATCTGGCCCAGTAAACGAGCCGAGCGCAGGGCCAGGCCCGTACTGAGGACATCATTAGATGTAATGCCCCCCTTACTAATTAAAAAACTAATGTCGGTTGGCAGATGACGCACAATCTCCATCAAAAAGCGAGAGACTTCCGTGCCAAAGGCTAGGCGACTTTCCACATCGGGAAAGGTGAGTTCTTGGCGACTGGTATAAAAAACGGGCGTTTTACCCGCATTATATTGGGCTGTCATTAAACAATCGCTGAGCAGGGTATTCCAAGCGGTTTCATCCGTTAAGCAATCGTCCCTTAGATATTCCACATTGATTTCAATCCCAACGATGTCGGGGAGTTTTAAGAGTTCCGCCAACTGGGCTGAGGATTTTTTGACGTGGGAACCGACAATAATGGCACCGGTATTTTGATTGGGCCGGTACTGGGCCATTTTTTCTGCAGAAACTGGCTGGGGGCCGAGATTGGCCAGAGAGGTCAAAATACTCGCGGCACTGCGAAAGAGGAAATGCTTGCCTTCCGCCGCCACCGTTAAGAGATCCTGGGCAAAGCGGTCTAGATCGGCTTGGCTTTCGGCATCCACGACGACGCACTGATTATGGGTTAACTGCCGTAGTCGGGCCTGGGTACCCTGCCTAATATCCTCCAGTAGGAAGCGCGTCACCTGCTCGGCTGGAATCTGGTGCCGAGTTTTTTCAGCCACGTAGTCTGGCAGATAGCTGTGACGATAGCCAAAAACAGAATCCTGGGCAAATTCGGTTTCATGGACGGGGGTTGGCATGCCATCCACCATCAGGTAATGGATACTATCTTGGGTGAAGCGGCCCCCTTCAAAAAAGGCAGGAATCAGAAAATGGGCATCAAAGTCTCCTAATTCCTGGGCAATAATGTCGGTTTCGAGGGGATAGTGGCCCCGCAGGGTGGAATCCGAACGACTAACGACCAAAAAATCTTCAATGCCTTCGGCGGTTAGGGCACTCTTTAGGTTATGGCACACCTCCCGAGTGACGCGCTGAGCTTCCTGGGGACTCAGAGCCCGAGTATTGGTCAAAATGAAAAAAATGGGAACCGCATCCCTCAGGCCTAGACGGAGAGTTTCCACATCCCATTGCATCAGCAACAAGCAACTATGAACAGTCTGGGAACCCGTGGGGTCGTCATCAAGGACAATAATTTTGGTCGGAGCAGTCATGGCGAAAAAAGGGCGCTAGGCTAGAGGACGGTTCTGTTTCACATCCTATCGTCATGCGTACCATTGCTGAGATCAATGAAAAAATTCGTCGCCAACAGGCAGTGGTCTGGACAGTGGAGGAAGTGAAGGCCCGGGTGGACGAACTGGGCATTAAAAAGATTGCCCAACAGGTTGATGTGGTCTGCACCGGTACCTTTGAACCCATGGAATCCTCCGGGGCCATGATTAATCTGGGCCATACCGATCCCCCAATTAAAATCCGCCAATGTTGGCTAGATGGGGTTCCCGCCTATGCCGGTCTAGGGGCCGTTGATCTATACATTGGGGCCACAGCGATGGGAGATTACCCCACCAACCTCGACCCCCTGGAGATGGAGGGCCGGAGCGGTAATCTAGGGCTAGAACGGGGCGGGGGCCATGTGATTGAGGATTTAATCGCCGGTAAAACAGTCACCCTGCGGGCTACGGGCCAGGGAACCGACTGCTACCCCCGCACCTCTCTGGAGACGATGATTAGCAAAGCTAGTATCAACCAGTTTTATCTCTACAATCCCCGCAACCTCTACCAAAACTTTATTGTGGGCGTCAACGGTGGCGACCGGCCCCTCTACACCTATCTTGGCCCTCTGCAACCCCGCCTGGGCAATGCAGTTTATTCCAATCCAGGGGCCATGGCACCGTTATTTAACGATCCCGACCTGAATTTGATTGGCGTAGGGACACGGATTTTTCTCGGCGGCGGTATTGGTTACGTGGCCTGGGAGGGAACTCAGCATTTTCCCTTGCAAAAGCGCTTGGCCAACCATACCCCCATTGGCCCGGCTGCAACTCTGGCCCTGATCGGCGATGCTAAACAGATGGATCGTCATTGGGTGCGGGGTTGCTACTTTAAGAACTACGGGACGTCCCTGATGTTGGGGGTCGGTGTGCCTCTGCCGGTGCTAGATGAAGCCGTGATTACGGCCTGTGCGGTGCAGGACCATGAAGTAGTGGCCCCGGTGGTCGATTTTTCCATTCCCCGTCGGGTGCGGCCCACCTTTGGCCTGGTCTCCTACGCCCAACTCAAAAGTGGCCGGATGACGATCGAGGGTAAAACCGTCAGGGTGGCCCCCCTGGCTAGCATTGCCCGCTCCCGCGCCGTTGCCGAAGAACTCAAGGCCTGGATTAGCCAAGGCCAATTTGAATTGACGGAACCTGTGGCCACCATTGCCCCAGACCGGGCCTTTTTACCCCAAGACCAATTGGGGAACCGGGCCTTGGATTGACGGCCCCATCATCCCCATTAGTATTGGCTACCGGATTTGCGGTGTTGAATGGCCGTTACGCCATCCTTAGTTAGTAGGTGACCATTGTGAACTTGGGCGTAAATGAGCTGATGATCGCCCGCAGGGAATTGGTCTTGAATGGTGCATTCCAGAGCGGCGAGGGCATCGGTAAGAATCAAACAACCATTTTCAGCTTCGCGGGTTTCCAGATGAGTAAACCCCTGCTGGGTTGATTCTTGGAAGGAGAAATGGCGTCGCACTGTCCGCCCCTCTTTTAAAATGCTCAAAACCAGGGGGGTTCCCGGAGGAAGCTGGCTGAAAAATGGGTCTTCCGATGGTAGGGCCAGCATCAAGCCAGGTGGATTAAAGGTCGCCTGAGCTACCCACGAAGTCAAAATTCCGTAATGAAGATCTCCCTGACGAATCGTCGCGACACAGAGAGAGCCAATGATCCGACCCAGGGCCTGAGCTGTACGGTCAGCCTGGGCATCATTCACTGCCTGACGGGGGACTTGCTGTTTTGAGCGACGGCGGAGTTGCTGAGCAAACTGAGTACCGGCCTCTTTACAGGCCCCTAGGGTGACGCCATCGGGGCTAAAGCGCACTCGAATCGGATCAAAGCCAAATTGATAACCAGCATCCCGGAGCTTTTGTTCTAGCAAGTCAATGGCTTCGCCACTCCAACCAAAGGAGCCAAAGATACCGGCCAGTTTCGTTTTGGGAACATTCGCCAGAATGGCCCCCAGGGCCGTTTGAATTTGTACGGGAGCGTGGCCCCCTAGGGTCGGAGTACCAATAATAAATCCATCGCAGGCTGTCACGGCCTCTGCAATCGTATCCGCTGGCGTCACCTCGCAGTTGAAGGATTGCACCGTAACATCGGCTGCCATTAGGCCCCTAGCAATGGCATCGGCCACTTTGGCAGTATTGCCGTAGGCCGACGTATACAGCAAAGCGACTCGCAAACTACGCTGGGTCTGTTGCTGACACCAATAGCGGTAGTCTTGACGAAATCTACTCAAGCTAAAGCGGACTAAGGGGCCATGGCCAGGGGCAAGGCCGGTTAGGGCTAGCGACTCAAACTGGTCGAGAATCGGCTCCACTTGCTTGGCCTGGGGGGCCTGGAGACAGTCAAAATAGTAGCGGCGGTCATCTTCTAACTGCCGCCAGTTTTCATCCCAAAGGACGTCATCGCAAATATGGGCTCCAAAAAGCTTGTCACTGAAAAGAATTTGAGTGGCTGGGTCGTAGGTACAAAGTCCATCGGGCCACCGGGGTGTTGGCGCTTGAAAAAACTGTAGACAGTGCCCCTGCCCTAAATCTAAGCTGTCCCCAGGACGCACTGGAAAGAGGGTATCCTGATCGGCGATCAGGGCATTTCTCAAGGCATTGGCCGCCGGACGAGAACAGATGATAGTCGCCTGGGGGGCCTGTTGTCGGAGTTGCTCCAGGGTTGCCATGCGGTTGGAGTTGACGTGACTGGTAATGATGTAGTCGATTTCTGAGAAGGCCACCTGGCGCTGTAATTCGTCTAAATAAATCCTGGTGAAGGAGGCTCCGGGGGGGTCGATCACCACCGTTTTGTCGGCCCGGATCAGGTAGGAGTTGGCAGTGGTGCCCCGACGACGGCCGTATTCCACTTCAAACTTGAGGCGTTCCCACGTACGAGACCGTAGCACCTGGGTATTTTTCCCGATGTCTGCCACCTGGACGTCACGAGGCCGGGGAACAATGGAAAAATCAATGGAGGGAGACGTTAGGAAGGAAGTCATAGTATTACAAAGGCTGTTGTTGGCGGAATAAAAACCGTTAGAGATCTTTACCATTGGTTTCGATGAGTTCATTGGCAAAGCGCATTCTGTGGCGACGAGACACCTGTTGCTCTGGATCAATGCCATCGAAGGTGGGCGGAATCCAGACCCGAATCACCAGCAGGGCCCCTAATACTAAAAGAAAGGAGCAGGTGGCTAGTACCTGAATCCAGGGGGTTTCCAAGACTCCCCGCACAATAATTTCCCGCAACACCGATACAATCGAAACCTCCACGGCTACGCCGATGGAAATGCGATGTTCCTTCAGGTAAATGATTAGCAAACGGAACAACTCGACCAGAATTAGCAGAAACAAGATATCGGCGGTCACATGGGGAAAGTCAAGGGGCGGCAGTAGGGATAAAAACATTTCCCGGAGCTGCATCACCATGAAGCTAAACAGTCCGATGCACAGGGAAATTACAATCAGATCCTGCACGAGTTCGAGAATAGAGACAATTTGGCTACCCTTAACCTGAGTAATCCAGCGGGGAGAGGGGGAAGAGGAGAGGTGTTGCATGGGTCAATCACTTAGGGATAGGTGGATGGGAGGATAAAGTGCAGGCTGTCCTGTGGGCCTTGGGGAGAATGCTAGTAGTGACTGCCGGTTTTGCGATGGTGAACGGCGGTCAAGCTATCCGTATTGGCAACCCGTCCAGTACTGGCAGTACAGTAGACAATCCAGTGGTCGCTGGTCTCTAAGCGATGGGTCACGGTGCACTCTAGGTAAGCCAAGGCCTCGGCCAAAATAGGAGAGCCGTTCTCGGCATCATAGGTGGCAATTCCGGCGAAACGGTCGGCTCCAGGGGGAAACCGCTTGAGAAAATGCTTCATCAGTCGGTGATAGTTGCCTTCCTGGAGGACGTTAAGAACAAAACTATCACCTACCTGCAGTAGGGATTCGATGGCTCGGTCTTTGGCCACGGCCACGGCCACGCCCAAGGGCTGAAAACTCGCCTGAATCACCCAGGAGGCTAGCATGGCCCCGGTCACCTCCGCTTTGCGGGCCGTTAAGAGATAAAGGCCACTGCTAATACGGCCCAGGGCCTGGTCTAATTCAGCATCCAGATGGGCTTTTTGGGCACTACGGTCCCGATTTAACCACTGGCCGAGGTCAGTACCTGCTTCTTCGCAGAGTTTATCGGTGGCAGGGGAAGGGGCTTCTTTCACTAGAATGGGCGCAAAGGCCTCCGTCAGTCCCAATTCCTGGAAACGATTCCGCAGGGGGTAGATCGGTTCATCGTGGCCGCCCCCGGTTTCAAACAGGCCAATTGCTTGCTTACGATTAGCCGCCGCAAGAATCGTACTGAGTACTGGATGTAATCGGCTATTGTCTTCCTGGGGAGGCATGCCGACCACCAAACCCGCTGCATCGTGGACGAATTCCCGTACCTCATGGGAATCCACTGCAGCAAGATTGACCAGCTCTATGGCCGTACCGGTTTTATGGAGACCCTGGGCAATGGCGTGGGCCATGCGGTCGCTGAACCCGTAGTCTTCTAGATAAAAAACGGCCACAAAGGGTTCAGCTTGGGCCTGGGTTTCACTCCAGGTTCGGTAGCGCTCCAGCCACATTTCCTTGTGGTGTCGTAACAAGGGGCCATGGCCCGTTGCTACCAGGTTAATATCCAGAGGGTCTATCCGCTTTAGGGCCCCCAGCACCGACCGGGCATTGGGCCCCATCAGGCAGTCGTAATAGTACTGAAAGTCGGCCTCCAAAAGCCTGGGAACCTCGTCGTAGAGCGCATCATCGCAGTAGTGCATCCCAAAAACATCACAGGTATACAGCACTTCGGTTCCCCGGTCGTAGGTCAAAATAGTATCGGGCCAGTGGAGATTGGGGGCCGAAATAAACTCCAAACAATGGCCCTGGCCTAAATCCAGGCTGTCACCGCTCTTCACAGTCCAAGCATTGAAGGAACAATGTATCTGGCTCTGCAAAAACTGCATTGCGACCTTCGAGCCCACCACTGTTATCTGAGGCGCTATGGCCAATAGCTGTTGGATGAGGCCGCTGTGGTCAGGTTCGGTATGGTTAACGATCAGGTAGTCAATTTGGGCCGGGTCAATTAACTTCTGTAGAGAATCCAGGTAGAGAGCCTCAAATTTTTGATGAGACGTATCAACGAGGGCTATCTTGTCACCCCGAATTAAAAATGAATTATAGGTAGTTCCATTTTGCAGTTCAAATTCTATATCGAAGCGGTCGCGATCCCAATCGAGGCAACGAATCGCCGTAGAATCCTGGGCAATGCTGGCCGTTTGCAACGTTAAGCGACTGGATCGGTTGGCTGTGCGGATCGAATCAGTCAAGACAACCATAGAGAGTTTCTATCCTCAATGATTAATTGATTTGCTTAGCTCTATGATTTCTTTCTCGACAGGATTTGTAAAATACCAATATCAAAAGCCAAAAATAAGTAAATCTAATCCAAAAAAACTTATTGTATTTATTGATTAAATATCATTGAGGATCTCAACGATAAGGAAAGGTGCTCAGAAAACCACCATTGGACTTCTCCGGTGAAAATGGGTCAATTGCGCTAGGATGCAGTAGGCGCTGATTCATCAGGTCTGCCATGCTAGCTTTGCCAATCTTCAATTCTGTCTATGTGCCGTTTGCTCGGGTATTTGGGAGCGCCGATTTCCTTAGAAAAACTTCTCTACCAACCAAAACATTCCCTCATTGTGCAGAGCTATCAACCGAAGGAAATGACCGCCGGTCTCCTCAATGCCGATGGTTTTGGAGTGGGTTGGTACGATGACCGCCGGGCGATGGAACCCTTTCTCTACAAAAATATTCTGCCCATCTGGAGCGATATTAATCTCCCCCACCTGAGTCGTTACGTCGAATCTGGCTGCTTCTTGGGCTATGTCCGCAGCGCCACTCCTCCCCTCGCGGTGGATTTAACCAATTGCCAACCCTTTAGCCACCAACAGCTACTTTTTATCCACAACGGCTTTATTAATCACTTTCGCACAAGCCTATATCGTCCCATTCGGAATTTACTGAGTGATGAAAGCTACCAGTTTATCCATGGCACCACAGACTCAGAACATATTTTTGCGCTGTTCCTCAATTTTTTACAGCAGTCTCCCCATTTATCTCTGGCAGAAGCTTTGCAGGAGACCCTATTGACCCTCACCCATCTAGCCAAGGCCCGGCACACCTATTTCTCCGCTAACATCATCATTAGTGATGGCCAACAATTGGTGGCGAGTCGTTACGCCAACCGCAGCCCGATCCCTAGTCTCTATTGGTTAGCAGCAACGGAGGAATTGGCCCCAGGGGTGATTGTGGCCTCAGAGCCGCTATTTGACGGGCCTTGGCAGGCTTGTTTACCCCATAGCTTGCTTCAAGTGGATCCTTCTGGCCAAGTAAAAACCACAACCCTGGACTTTGGGGCCACCGTCCCTTTGCGGTGAAAATCAGACTCATGGCCCTTAATCGTAGTTAAGCCGTAACAGCCATCAGGCTGTTGTCTTGCTTAAACATATCCGAGGGCATAATTTTCTCAATAACGCAGTGGTGCATCCAGTTGATTTCGTAGGCACCAAAGTAAGAATGAACTAAAAGATGCAGCCCATTGCTATACATCCGCTTGATAATCGTTTCTCTAAACCAGTCTTCCTTGCTGGCGTAACCGTCTAACTCTACGGAAAACACAAGATTAACGTAGCGGTCACAGAGGGCCTCCCCCGTCGGCAGTTTTTCGACATAACCGAGCTTCCGAGCCACTTGAATATTGAATAGCACCGTCTCAAAGGTTTCCTGGGGGTCAGTGGTGCCACAAATATGGGTGGCCCGACTGGCGAGTAGGAGGGGAATAGCAGACTCTTGGGTTCTCTGAAAATCCTGCGTAATGCGGGCGATTAAGCTATCCATAGTCAAACCCTTCGTTAAATAAATTAATCATGAGTTTAGCGGCTTACGGCTGATAGTCTACAGAGTCTTTTCGCATGGTTTTGTAGCCAATTACTCACAAGCAGGAAAGAAATTATAAAGGAAACATAAAAAAGTAGTATTTTTCTGGTTGGCGGCTCGGTTTTTCCTGAAAAATAAGCAATGCATGGTTTAACTCTATCGTTAAATCGTCAAGCAAAGATTCTATAATTTGACCTTATGAATTTGATTAGTCGGTTTTTGTATCTGTACTCAAAAGAGGCTTATCTGATGCCACAAGGGGTCAGACTAAATCGCGGGGGCAGAAGGATCGCAATCTGAATTCATTGTCATGAACCGGTTTTCACACCCGAAGAAAAAAGACGACTCAAATCCTTGTCCAGGAGGAGTCTTCGCCCCAGATCGGTCACTAAAAGACTAGTCCCGATGGTGCTGGACTCCGATTAGCGGCGGCCTTGAGTTGACGAAAAAAGATATGGAGTTTGCCTCAAACCAGCTTGTTTAGATTGCAGTGATTGAAGAAGGAATCGATATCCCTCCCATGGCACAGTAGAAGAAGCAAAGACTGTAGCCCCTTAGCCATGACCAAATTCTACGTTGACCGAGGCGGAACCTTTACCGATATTGTCGCGATTACCCAGAACTTAGTAGTGGCTAAGCGTTGTCGAGAAGACCGTCGCTTTAGTTGCTTTCCGCTACCCCAGGGCCAGACGGTAATTCTCTATAAACTGTTGTCGGAGAACCCAGAACGGTATCCAGATGCGGTGATTCAAGGAATTCGAGATATTTTAGGCCTTTCTGCTGACGAACCGATTTCTCCGTCTCTGGTCAAAGCCGTCAAAATGGGAACGACGGTGGCCACCAATGCTCTGCTAGAACGTAAGGGAGAGCCAGTCCTGTTGGTGATAACCCAGGGCCTGGGGGATGCCCTCCAGATTGGTTATCAAGACCGTCCCGACCTCTTTGCCCTCCAGATTCACAAGCCCAGTCCGCTCTACGCCCAGGTGGTGGAAGTTGAGGAACGTCTGGATGCGGCGGGCCACGTACTGGTTCCCCTCAATCTAGCCCAGGCCGAGCAAGCCTTACGAACGGCCTATGTCCAGGGCCTACGAAGTTGTGCCATCGTCTTGATGCACGCCTATCGTTATCCGGCCCATGAGTTGGCCTTGGCAGAACTGGCCCGTCAGATCGGTTTTGAGCAAATTTCCCTCTCTTCAGAAGTAAGTCCCCTGATTAAACTGGTCTATCGGGGGGATACCACGGCGGTGGATGCCTATCTGTCGCCGATCCTGAAACGTTATGTCCAGCAAGTACAGGGCCAACTCCCTGGCGTATCTTTACAGTTTATGCAATCCCACGGGGGCCTCATTGACGCCCCCCATTTTCGCGGCAAGGATAGTATCCTGTCCGGGCCAGCTGGGGGCCTGGTGGGGGCCGTGAAAACGGCCCAGCGAGCAGGCTTTGAGAAGATGATTAGCTTTGATATGGGCGGAACTTCGACGGACGTGGCCCATTTCAGCGGCGAGTACGAACGGCTCTGGGAAACGGAAATTGCTGGGGTACGGATGCGGGTTCCGAGTTTGGCTATTCATACCGTGGCGGCAGGCGGGGGTTCCATTCTGCATTTTGACGGCCAGCGCTATCAAGTCGGCCCCGATTCCGCTGGTGCTAATCCCGGCCCGGCTAGTTATCGTCGGGGTGGGCCGTTAACGGTCACTGATGCTAATGTTCTACTGGGGCGGCTCCAGACAGATTATTTTCCTGCGCTTTTTGGCCCTCAGGCCAATTTACCGTTAGATGCCGCCATCGTGCGGACTCAGTTCGAGCAATTGGCCCAAACCATTCAACAGGCAACGGGCCTTGCCACCTCCCCAGAAAGCGTGGCGGAAGGCTTTTTGGCCATTGCCATTGAAAACATGGCCAACGCCATCAAAAAAATTAGTCTCCAGCGGGGCTATGATGTCAGCGACTACGTTCTCTGCTGTTTTGGCGGAGCCGGGGGCCAGGTCGTTTGTCGCCTAGCAGATAGTTTGGGGATGGCTCGTATTTTGATTCATCCCTACGCCGGGGTCTTGTCGGCCTATGGCATGGGCCTAGCAGAACAGCGGGTATTAACGGCCATGACCATTGAGGCGCCCCTAACGGCAACTCTGTTAACGAGCCTCCAGTCGGCCTATCAGCAACTGGAGCAGAGGACTCTTCCCGACGGCCTTCCCCCCCAGGCCAACGGGGAGCAGATGATTCAGCAAATTGAACTCAAGTACGAAGGCACCGACACCAGCCTCGGCCTGGATTTTGTCCCGGATCTGGCCCACCTCCAGCAAAAATTTAGCCAACTCCACCAGCAACGCTACGGCTTTCTCCAGGCCGATAAGGCCCTGTGGGTTGCGGCCATCACCGTCGAGCGTATTGAACGTCTCGATTGTCCCCCGGAACCCATCTGGCAAGATTTAGGAAAAAGCGCGGAACCGATTGAGCAGGTCCCGTTCTATGACCAAGGCCGATGGCAGACAGCCCCGGTTTATCAGCGCGATCAACTCCAGTCGGAACAGACTATTATCGGCCCGGCCTTGATTGTGGAGGGAACCAGTACTATCGTGATTGAAGTTGGTTGGCAGGCCCGGTTGGGATCTCCTTTAGAGAATCAGCCGCAACCCTGTTATCTGCTCCTAGAAAAATGCTCCCCCGTCCCCCCAGCGATTTCCCCAGCATCTTCAGCGACTCAGGCTGGCCACTGTGACCCAGTTCGATTGGAAATTTTTAGTAATCTCTATCAATTTATTGCTGAGCAGATGGGGATTATACTCCAACAAACAGCGGCTTCAGTGAATATCAAAGAGCGCCTCGATTTCTCCTGTGCGATTTTTGACCAAAAGGGAGATTTAGTCGCCAATGCGCCCCATATCCCGGTTCATCTTGGTTCCATGAGTGAAAGCGTTAAAGCTCTCCTTACTGACCCCAAAGTCACGCTTCAACCGGGGAATGTCTATCTTTCTAATAATCCCTACAACGGCGGAACCCATCTCCCCGATGTGACGGTGATTACCCCCATGTTCGATGCCCAAGGAGAAACGATTCTCTTTTATCTGGCTTCCCGGGGCCATCAAGCCGATATTGGCGGCATCAGTCCTGGCTCCATGCCGGCCCATAGTCAGGATATTCGCGAAGAAGGGATCCTCTTTGACAATGTTCTGCTGGTGCAACAAGGGGAATTTCAAGAAATAGCGATTCGGCAATTACTGAACACCGGGCCCTATCCGGCGCGTAATCCTGAACAAAATATCGCCGATTTTAAGGCCCAAATTGCAGCCAATAACCGGGGCCAGTTGGCCCTAAGGCAAATGGTCGAACAGTATGGACTTTCTCTCGTCCAGGCCTATATGGGCCATGGGCAAGATTATGCCGAGACCTGTGTCCGCCAGGCCCTTGGCCGACTCCGTTCTGGGGCCTTTCGCGTTGAGTTGGACAATGGCCTACAGATTCAAGTGAGGATTACGGTCGATTCCCAACGACGAGAAGCGGTGATTGATTTTACTGGCACCTCTCCCCAGGGGGCCCATAATTTCAATACTCCGCGGGCCGTTGTCCAGGCCGTGGTGCTTTACGTTATTCGGACATTGGTGGCGGAAAATATTCCCCTTAATGCCGGTTGTCTCAAGCCGTTGCATCTGATTATTCCAGAGGGTTCCCTACTAAATCCCCAGTTTCCGGCGGCCGTCGTGGCCGGTAACGTGGAAACGTCCCAAGCCCTTGCCAATGCTCTTTACGGGGCCCTGGGCCGTTTAGCGGCTAGCCAAGGCACGATGAATAATCTTAGTTTTGGCAATGAAAACTATCAATATTATGAAACTATTGCGGGAGGAAGTGGGGCAGGGCCAGATTTTGCCGGTACGGATGCCGTGCAGACCCACATGACCAATTCTCGAATTACCGACCCGGAAATTCTCGAAGCCCGCTTCCCTGTGATTTTAGAGCAGTTTGCAATTCGGCCCCAGAGTGGCGGAACCGGCCAGTATCCAGGGGGCAATGGCGTGATTCGGCAACTCCGCTTTCGAGAAGCCATGCAGGTTTCTCTATTATCCAACAATCGTCGGGTGGTCCCTTTTGGCCTAGCCGGGGGCCAGCCAGGCCAGGTTGGCCAGAATCAGGTGATACGGGCGAATGGAGAAATCCAAGCATTAGAGGGGTGTAGCCAAGTGGCCCTGCAAGCGGGGGATCGCCTCAGAATTAGCACCCCTGGCGGTGGTGGCTATGGGGCCAGGTAATACCAAATCTTCAAGTTGAAGCTACAGATTTTTACCCCTCCGCCTCCGGCACCTCCCCTTGCTAAGGGGACAGTGGGGTCATTTGTGTAGTTAGATTTCAGAGATTTGGTATAATTTCGTCTGAAGTATTTGCATTAAAAAACGCCTTCTCTGGGAAGGCGAATCCTGTCGTTGGTGGAAATCAGAGTTTAGATTTAGTACTGCGTAACACTGGAATCGACCTCTTTACTCCAGGCCGTTATGCCGCCTTTGACGTTGATCCCTTCGATGCCAGCTTCCTTGAGGAGAGTTAACGCCTTGGCCGAGCGCCCTCCCATTTTGCAATGGGCAATTAAAATTCCCTCGTGGCCATCCAGCAGTTCCTTCACCTTTTCAATGCCGTGGCCAGCCTCAATATCTGGTAGAGGAACCAAGACCGAGCCAGGAATCCGGGCAATATCATATTCATTGGGGTTGCGGACATCCAACAAAATAAAGTCTTTGTCTTGACGCTCCATCAGGGCCTTCAATTCCAGCACCGTCATCTCAGATAGTGCAGAAGATTCCGCTACTTCTGCCGCCTTAGCCTGGGGAATGCCACAGAACTGCTCGTAATCAATCAGCTTTTCAATGACAGGGCGTTCGGGATTGGGACGCAACCGCAGTTCCCGGAATTTCATCTCCCAAGCATTAAATAACAACAGACGGCCGCTGAGGGTATTCGGAGCTCCGAGGATAATTTTTAAGGCTTCTGTCGCCTGAATTGTACCGATAATCCCTGGTAAAACGCCGAGAACCCCCCCTTCGGCACAGGAGGGCACCATTCCTGGTGGGGGCGGTTCGGGGTAGAGGTCACGGTAGTTGGGGCCATCCTGATAGTTAAAGACCGTTGCCTGGCCCTCAAAGCGGAAGATAGAGCCGTAGACATTGGGCTTGTTCAAGAGCACACAGGCATCGTTGGTTAGATAACGGGTGGGAAAGTTATCCGTACCATCAATCACAATATCGTAGGGCCGAATAATATCTAGGGCATTACTGGCGGTGAGTTGAGTTTCGTAGAGGTCAACCTGACAGTAGGGATTAATTTCCAGAATGCGGTGTTTCGCCGACTCGATCTTTGGTTTCCCGACCCAGGAAGTGCCGTGGATGATCTGGCGTTGTAGGTTGGAATGATCGACAATGTCAAAATCAATAATGCCAATCCGGCCAATCCCAGCGGCGGCGAGGTAGAGAAGAAGAGGAGAGCCAAGGCCCCCTGTTCCGATACAGAGGATGCTAGCGGCCTTGATTCGTTTTTGTCCGTCTAGCCCTACTTCCGGCAAAATAATGTGGCGAGAATAACGTTGATAGTCGTCGGGAGAGAGTTCAATCTCTGCTAAGTTTGGATTAAGCATAGGCGTTACCTACGGGAATTAATCGAGCCTTACAACCGTAGGAAAATAACCATTCTACTGTTTTTTGTCTGCTCTTGACTTTTTCTGTCCTTCTACTTTTCTCAAAATTCCGATGGCTGATCCCAAAAACGTCCTAGGAAAATCTTTGCAATGTTGTTGCCAATCCCCTCGTACCGGTTTTTATCGTGATGGGTATTGCCAAACAGGGCCCGATGATTTTGGGCGGCATGTGGTGTGCGCCCAGATGACGGCAGAGTTTTTGGCCTTTACCCAGGCCCGAGGCAATGATCTGTCCACGCCGATTCCTGCCTATCAATTTCCTGGCCTGAAACCGGGAGATAAATGGTGTCTCTGTGCCAGTCGGTGGCAAGAAGCAAGGGAAGCGGGTATTGCCCCTCCCGTCGATCTCCACGCAACCCATGAAAAGGCCCTGGAGATCATTGCTCTAGAAGACTTGATTACCCATGCCTTGCCGAGCAATGGTGCAAATGCCTAGAAACTTGGCCCAGTTGGCCCTGTAACAGAAAACCCCACTAATGATTGAGTGGGGCTAGATCAAAGATATTTGATTTTCTTATAATTTTTAGAGCTTGACTTCGATGTCAACCCCAGCCGGTAAGTCGAGTTTCATCAAGGCATCAATGGTCTTGGAGGACGGTTGGTAAATATCAATAATGCGGCGGTGGGTGCGGGTTTCAAAGTGCTCCCGTGAATCCTTATCAACGTGGGGAGAACGCAGGACGCAATAAATTTTACGCTTGGTGGGCAGGGGAATTGGTCCAATCGCTGTAGCGTTGGTGCGATTAGCCGTATCGACAATCTTGTCGCAGGAGGTATCTAGAAGACGACGGTCAAAGGCCTTGAGGCGGATGCGGATTTTTTGTTGTTGGATAGTAGCCATGGGTAAATTACGATAATTTCTTAAGTTTTCAAGGTGCAGAATGACAGAACCGGAGAATAACTAGGGATCAGGAAATCAAAGAGTAGCAGTGATTTCCTGAGAACCCTAATTATCTCAAGCATGGTCTAGGGCCTACTTCAAGATTTTAGAGACAACGCCAGCACCAATAGTACGGCCACCCTCACGAATCGCGAAGCGCATCCCTTGCTCAATAGCAATGGGGCAGATCAGTTCAACGGTCATTTTGATCCGGTCGCCGGGCATGACCATTTCTACGGCACCGCCATCATCAGAGGTATAGCTCTTGATGGTTCCCGTTACGTCGGTTGTCCGCACGTAGAACTGGGGACGGTAGTTGGCAAAGAAAGGCGTGTGGCGGCCCCCTTCTTCTTTTTTGAGGACGTAAACTTCCCCTTCAAATTCGGTGTGGGGCGTAATGGACTTGGGCTTAGCCAGTACCATACCGCGCTCGATTTCTTCCTTTTGCACACCCCGGAGCAGAAGACCGACGTTATCACCCGCCATCCCTTCTTCTAGGGTTTTTTGGAACATTTCTACGCCAGTGACGGTTGTGCTCTTGGTGTCTTTGATACCCACGATCTCAACGGTTTCACCGACTTTGATTTTGCCCCGTTCAATCCGACCGGTGGCAACGGTGCCCCGACCGGTGATGGAGAACACGTCTTCGACGGCCATCAGGAAGGGCTTATCAACTTCCCGCTCGGGGGTATCAATGTAGTCGTCAACGGCATCCATCAGGTCATAGATTTTATCGACCCACTCATTTTCCCCTTTGACAATTTTGGGGTTGGCGACCATTGCATCCAAGGCTTCTTTGGCCGAGCCAGCAATAATGGGAATGTCATCACCAGGGAAATCGTAGTCGCTGAGGAGTTCACGCACCTCTAGCTCTACCAGTTCCAGCAATTCGTCGTCATCCACCATGTCTTTTTTGTTGAGGAAGACCACCAGCTTGGGCACCCCGACCTGTTTGGCGAGCAGGATGTGCTCACGGGTTTGAGGCATAGGGCCATCCGCGGCGGAAACCACCAGAATACCCCCGTCCATTTGGGCAGCTCCGGTAATCATGTTTTTAACGTAGTCAGCGTGACCAGGGCAGTCCACGTGGGCATAGTGACGGTTTTCCGTTTCGTATTCTACGTGAGCCGTGTTGATGGTAATCCCCCGCGCTTTTTCTTCGGGAGCGGCATCAATATCATCGTATTTACGAGCCTTTGCTTGACCCAGGGCCGACAGGGTCATGGTGATAGCGGCTGTTAGGGTCGTTTTACCGTGGTCAACGTGGCCAATAGTGCCGATGTTAACGTGGTCTTTCGTCCGTTCAAATTTTGCGCGTGCCATGGGTAAATGTTTCCTTTGTTAGATTCTGCGTACAGTTTGGCCTAATCCCTAGACTAAACTAGGCGTTCCCTTTGTTTTTTGCAATGATCGCTTCCGCGACATTCCGGGGGACTTCTGCATAGTGACTAAACTCCATGGAGAAAATCCCCCGACCTTGGGTTTTGGACCGGATATCGGTCGCGTAACCAAACATTTCTGCCAATGGAACTTTAGCAGAAACCTTGGCCACGCCCTGCTCCGTCTCTTGCCCCTCAATTTGCCCACGACGGGAATTGAGGTCACCGATAATGTTGCCGATGAAGTCTTCAGGAACCTCGACTTCAACCTTCATCATGGGTTCTAGGAGCACAGGAGCAGCGTTGAGGACAGCTTCTTTGATTGCCATCGAACCAGCAATCTTGAAAGCCATTTCTGAGGAATCCACGTCATGGTAAGAGCCATCCACAAGAGTGGCCCTGAGATCAATAACGGGATAGCCCGCCAGAATTCCCGAGGCACAAGCCTCCTTCATTCCCTGTTCTGAGGGAGCAATGTACTCTTTGGGTACGGTGCCGCCCACAATTTTGGAAACAAATTCAAAACCTGACCCCGGCTCCGCCGGTTCTAGGTCGATCACGACGTGACCATATTGACCCTTTCCTCCACTTTGACGGATAAATTTCCCCTCGGCCCGCACCGCCTTCCGAATGGTTTCTCGGTAGGCCACCTGGGGAGCGCCAACATTGGCCTCCACTTTAAATTCCCGTAGCATGCGATCTACTAGAATTTCTAAGTGGAGTTCTCCCATGCCAGCAATGACGGTCTGATTCGTTTCCGGATCTACTGTCACCCGAAACGTGGGGTCTTCTTCCGATAACGACTGCAAGGCCTTGGATAATTTTTCCATATCCTGCTTCGTTTTGGGTTCTACCGCCACCGAAATCACGGGTTCGGGGATGTACAGGGACTCTAGAACAATCGCCGCTCCTTCTTCACAGAGGGTATCGCCGGTGAGGGTATCCTTTAGGCCAAGGACGGCTCCAAGGTCTCCCGCCCGGAGTTCATCCACCTCAATTCGGTCATCGGCCTTGAGAACAATGAGACGAGAAATCCGCTCTTTCTTGTTTTTTGTAGAGTTGAGGACATAGCTTCCCTTCTGCAAAACCCCCGAATAAACCCGCACAAAGGTTAGACGACCATAGGGGTCTGCCATGACCTTAAAGGCAAGGGCCGAAAGCGGTGCCTCGTCATCAGCGGGACGTTGGGCTATTTCACCGTTGGGTAATTCTCCTTCGATGGCGGGAACTTCCAGGGGCGAGGGTAAATAGTCGATGACCGCATCCAGCAGTAACTGCACACCCTTATTCTTGAAGGCTGAACCACAGAGCACCGGCACAATGGAGCCATTGATCGTGCCCTGCCGCAGCCCTTGACGCAGTTCATCTGCTGTTAAGTCTTCCCCTTCCAGGTATTTTTCCATCAGGGCATCGTCGGCTTCCGCCACGGCCTCTACCAGTTGCAAACGATGGGCCTGGGCCTGCTCCTGCATGGACTCAGGAATGGGAATCTCAGCAATATCCGTACCAAGGTCGTTGGTGTAAAGATAGGCCGTCATCTTGACCAAATCAACGATGCCCTTAAAGTCTCCTTCACTGCCAATGGGTATCTGCACGGGGACGGCATTGGCCCGGAGACGGTCTCGCATCTGTTCGTACACCCGGAAGAAATTGGCCCCGGTACGATCCATTTTGTTGATGAACGCAATTCGTGGTACCCGGTAGCGGTCAGCCTGCCGCCAAACCGTTTCGGATTGGGGCTGAACGCCGCCGACGGAACAAAATACAGCGATCACTCCGTCCAGGACGCGCATGGAACGTTCCACCTCGATGGTGAAATCGACGTGGCCAGGGGTATCAATGATATTGATGCGATGGTCTTGCCAACTGGTGCTAATCGCCGCCGCCGTAATCGTAATGCCCCGTTCCCGCTCCTGGGCCATCCAGTCGGTTACAGCTGTTCCCTCGTGGACTTCTCCCAATTTGTGGACAACGCCAGAGTAGAACAGGATTCGTTCGGTTGTCGTTGTTTTACCCGCATCAATGTGGGCCGCGATGCCAATATTCCGCACTCGCTCTAGGGGGATAGACCGTCCCACTGCTACCTCCTCATCGCTGGTTTTACCAGGGTTGCAATAGTATTTCTGGGGTTGATGGTGTTGGTGAAAGTAACCGCCTTTACAATTCTATACGTTTCTTTGCCTGTCTTTAATATGGAGAGCCCAGGGAAAGGCGGCGGATTACCGCCCCTCTGATGGCTTAATAACGGTAGTGGGCAAAGGCCTTATTCGCTTCAGCCATCCGGTGGGTTTCTTCCCGTTTCTTGATAGCGGCTCCGGTTTCGTTGGCTGCATCCATAATTTCATTGGCCAGTTTGCTCGCCATGGTTCTGCCACCACGGGAGCGGGCATATTGCACCAGCCAACGCAGGGCCAGGGCTGTCCCCCGAGATGAACGGACTTCCATGGGCACTTGGTAGGTGGCACCACCGACCCGACGGGCTTTGACTTCCACAAGGGGGGTCAAGTTTTTAACCGCTTTTTCAAAGACTTCCAACGGCTCATTCCCTGTTTTCTCGCCGACGCTTTTCAGGGCATCGTAAACAATGTTCGAGGCTAAGGATTTTTTGCCGCTCCGCATGACCCGACGAATGGTCATATTAACGAGACAGCTATTATAGACGGGATCAGGGGGGACAGGGCGCTTTTTAACGTTTCCGCGACGAGACATAGTGCTTTATTTTCTGAACTGAACAAACAATTAAATAGCTTTCCGTATATCTCAAAGGAGCTCTAGGAAATAGGGCAATCCTCTCAGGGGTGGATTACACGGCGATTAAGATATAGATAAAAGGACTGGGGTGGCGTAAAGCCAATGATTTAGAAGCTTACTTCTTGGCTTTTTCTCGTTTAGTACCGTATTTAGAACGTCCTTGCTTACGGTCTTTAACCCCGGTGGCATCTAGAGTTCCGCGGACGATATGGTATCTGACCCCCGGTAGATCCTTAACCCGGCCACCCCGAATCAAAACAACGGAGTGTTCTTGTAGGTTGTGGCCAATGCCCGGAATGTAGGCGGTCACTTCAAAGCCAGAGGTCAACCGAACCCGAGCAACTTTACGCAGGGCTGAGTTGGGCTTTTTGGGTGTGGTGGTATAGACCCGAGTGCAGACCCCACGACGTTGAGGGCATTGCTTCAGGGCAGGGGATTTGGTCTTTTTCTGGACTTTCGAGCGTTCGCTACGAATTAACTGCTGAATAGTGGGCATGGGTTATGAAGGAAGAATATTAGCTAGACTCCCAGGGTTCAGATAGAATCGTTGACAAATTCCCATCTTACCGACTTAAGTAGGAGGGTGTCAACCCTGTTCAGGGCCCCCCATCATATCATGTTGCGTTCCCCAGACCCCAGGCGGTACATGAATCAGATCCTCAGGGCGGTCAATATCCACCAGACAGGGCAGAGTCGTATAGCCCCACGCCTTTTGAACTATTTTTTCGCATGTTTGCTGATACACCAGATGACTCCCCCAGGCAATATCCCGGAAAAGTTCGGGAATAAGCTGTCCCAGTCCCAGGAGGTAGTAGCCACCATCTTCCGCCGGGCCCAAAACAACATCGCAGTCGCTTAAGTATTGAAAAGCCTGTTGTAGTAACTCTGTAGTTAGCCCAGGACAATCCGTCCCAATGATGACAACGTGATGAGCCCCCGCCTCAAAGGCCGCTTGAAAAGCTTGACCCATTCGTTCCCCGAGATCACCAGGGCCTTGGGGATAGTAGGAAATGTCAGGCCCTAACCAATCTTGCATCGAGGACAGGGAAGGGCCATCAAAGTAAACATTTAGAGTAATGGGGGTCGTTTGCTGGAGGGCCTGGACTTGCCGCAGAGTATGTTCTGTCAGGAAACGATGTAGATCAGCAGCCCCTTGGGGCCCTAGGGCCGGAATCAGTCGAGTTTTTGCTTGACCAGGTGTCGGGTAACGTGTGAAAAGAATTAACTGCTGGAGCATCGTGCTCATGGGGCCTGGAAAATACTGAGTACAACCGGGCCAAGCAACGCATAATGCCCGAGACACTGTAAACCACTCTGATGGGCAAAAGCCTCACGTTGATGGGGAGAATAAAATCGGAGACCGCCGGGAGTGAACGCCAGGCTGGTGCTTCCCCACAGAGAACTGTAGTCAGCCAGATAAAAACGGCCCTGGATCTTAAGGACCCGTGCCACCTCATCAAAGACCCGTTGGGGCTCGGGGTAATGCAAAAAGCTAATGGTGTTGAAAACGGCATCAAATTGGCCCTGGGCCGCCGGTAGTGCCTCCGCATTACCAGGATAAAACAGAAGACGGGGATGGTGTTGATTTTGCCGCCGGGCCTGAAATAGCATTTCGGGCGATAGATCCAGGCCTAGGCCCTGGAGCTGAGGATACTGCTCTGCAAGGCGATGGAGTAATTTTCCGGTGCCACAACCGAGATCCAGCACTTGGGCTGAGTCCGGCAGGGTGACGTAGGACAGCAAGCGCCGATGAATGGCCTGGTAAAAAATAGTCGTCAGCAGACAGTCGTAGGCAGGGGCCCAGCGGTCAAAAAGGCGGGTTTTTTGCTCAAAAAACGAAGCATTGGCCATAGGTCGTGAACACAGACGGGTTATTTTAAGCCTAGACGAATTTTTAGGACTCTTGGGTTATGTCTTCTCCTCCAATTCCAGCCTCGGCCCATAAGGCCTTACTCCAGGCTTTAGACCAAGCCCCAGCCCAACGATTCACCTTTGCCGAGTTTATGGACTGGGTTCTGTACCATCCCGTTTATGGTTATTACAGTCGCGGCAGGGTCGCCATTGGTGTTCAGGGTGACTTTGTGACATCAGCGAGTCTCGGGCCTGATTTTGGTGAATTGCTGGCGGTTCAATTCCAAGAAATGTGGCAAATACTGGGGTGTCCCTCTTCTTTTAATCTTTTGGAAATGGGAGCCGGAACAGGCAATTTAGCCTATAGCATTCTAAATTTTATCAAAGAAAACTATCCAGCGTTTTGGTTGGCTTTAGATTATCAAATTATTGAGATTTCTCCCGGCTTAAAGATTCAGCAACGCCAGACCTTACAGGCCTTTTTAGATAACGTTCGTTGGGCTCATTGCTCTGAAATAGCCGACCAATCCCTCGTAGGATGTTGTTTTAGTAATGAATTAGTCGATGCCTTTCCTGTCCATCGTGTGATTCGTCACCAGGGCCAGTTAAAAGAAATTTATGTCACAGCCCAGGCGGGACAATTAATAGAAATCATCGATAACTTATCAACACCTCAGTTATCACTTTACTTCCAAGAATTAGGTATCGACTTAACGGCCCCGGAATATCCTGAGGATTATTGTACAGAGGTTAACCTCCAGGCCAGATCTTGGTTACAACAAGTAGCCCCAAAGCTAGACCGGGGCTATATTCTCACTATCGACTATGGTTATTCTGCCCAGAAATATTATCATCCCCAACGCTATCAAGGCACCCTCCAATGCTATTACCAACAGCGTTACCACGCCGATCCCTACCTTAATCTGGGAGAGCAAGATATTACCAGCCATGTCAATTTCACGGCCCTGGAGCAATGGGGAAAACAATGCAGTCTAGAATCATTGGGTGGGTTACCCCAGAGCTTATTTTTAATGAATTTAGGTCTCGGAGAACGATTGGCAAACTTATCAAACAGTGATTATTCCTTGCCAGAACTTTTACAGCGACGAGAACAACTTCATCAACTAATAGATCCCGTCGGTCTGGGTAAATTTTGGGTGCTTCTACAGGGTAAAAATCTAGAAGCTAGCTCATACTCAGCTTCGCTCCGAGGCTTGCAGAATTTTGATATTTTACCGACTATCTAGACCCACTAATAGGAGCAGATTTCTCGGCTAAAATGCGGTGTAAAAAATCCGTGGCTTGGTCGGGGAGCAGGGCCTTGGCAAATAAATAGCCCTGAGCAAACTCGCAACCTAGTTGATGCAATTGGGCGAGGTGGCTGGGGGTCTCAATCCCTTCAGCAATGGATTGAATACCGAGCTGATGGCTCAGGGTAATGATGGTTTCTACTATTTTGTGGCTACGGGAACTGTCCAGCATGGCCTGAATAAAAGATTGATCAATTTTGAGACTATGGACTGGAAATTGGTAGAGATAGTTCAAGGAGGAATAGCCCGTACCAAAATCATCAATACTAATCTGAATCCCCTGATGCTGGAGTTGTTGTAGGAGAATGATGGTTTTTTCCACATTTTCCACCAGCATACTTTCGGTAATTTCTAAGGTGATCGCCTGAGTCGGTAATTGCCATTGTTGTTGCAGGGCCGTAATTTCAGGTAATAAATCCCCTAGCCAGAGGTCGAGGGCCGACAGATTAATACTTATTTTTAGGGTCTGGAATTGGGGAAATTGTTGATGCCATTGGGCCAATTGGGCACAGGCAGTCTGGAGCACCCAGCGGTCAATAGGGACAATCAGACCGGTTTCTTCGGCAATGGGAATGAAGTCCTTAGGAGTTAGCAAGCCCTTTTCTGGGTGTTGCCAGCGTACCAGGGCCTCAAACCCATAAACTTGTCCACTTTCAATCGCCATAATCGGTTGGTAATAAACCTGAAATTGATGGTGCTTAAGGGCCTGACGAAGATCCTGTTCTAGGTAAAGACGCTGGAGGGCCTCACGGTGCATCTCCGCATCAAAAATTTCGTAGCGGGCCTTGCCCTTAGCCTTCGCCTGGTACATGGCAATATCCCCATCCCGCAAAATTTCAGCGGCTTCGCTATAGTGCGAAGAATTTAGGACAATCCCAATACTGCTACTCAGGAAAATATCCCGTTCCTGGATCTGAATCGGTTGGCAAAGTTTAGCTAGAATTCGCTCTGTAATCAACACCACTTCCGCCAGGCCCTTGACATCTTCTAAGAGGACGATAAACTCGTCTCCCCCTAAGCGTGCCGCTAGATCCGTTGCCCGTAAATGGTTTTGCAAACTGTGGCCCACCTCGATCAGCACCTGATCGCCCACGAGATGCCCCAGGCTATCATTAATCACCTTAAAACGATCGAGGTCAAAGAATAGCACTGCAAATTGGTACTGGGGATTCCGCTGGGCCCGGTGCAGGGCCAACTCCAGACGTTCAACCAAGAGATTCCGATTAGGCAGGCCCGTTAAGCCATCGTGCATGGCTTCGTGTTTCAATTGGTCTTGAATTCGCACTCGCTCGGAAATATCCCGAGAGGTCGTTTGGATTTGGAGGACTTGGCCCTGATCATCAAGAATCGGTTTCGCCAGGGTTTCCAGCCATACATAATGGCCGTCTTGATGACGTATGCGGTAACGAGCCGGACTGGCTAAGCCAGAGCGAATCTGAGGCAGAACCTCGGCCTCTAGCCACTCTCGATCCTCAGGATGATAGAGTGCGTAGGGATAGGTACCGACCAAGTCTTCTGGCCGATAGCCCAATAAGTTCTCACAGGAAGGGCTAACGTATACATAGCAACAATCCGGGGCGTGCAAGCAGACTAAATCATGGCTATTTTCAGCCAGTAGCTGATAGAGTTCTTTACTTTCTTGCAGGGCCATCTCCGAGTATTTTCGTTCAGTGATATCGGTGATAGTGCCGACGTAGCCCTGGAGACAACCAGCGGAATCGTACTCCGGGCTAGCCTGGCCATAAACCCAGATAATATGACCGTTGGGATGCTGGAAACGATGTTCTAGGCGAAAGGTGCTCTGGGTCTGTAGGGCCTGTTGCCAGGCCTGGGCCACTAAGGCTTTGTCTTCGTCATAGAGTACCTGACTCCACCCCATGCCCAAGGCTTCTTCGAGGGTCAGCCCGGTAATCTGACACCAGGGAGGGTTGACGTAGAGACAATTCCCCAGAGCATCCGTGCGAAAGATACCGACGGGGAGTTGACTAATCAGGGACTGATAGCTGTGCTGACTTTCCCGCAGGGCATCTTCTGCTTGCTTCCGCTCCGTAATATCGATCACCAGGGAATCCCAGATCACGTCGCCGTTGTCCTGGCCCTGGGGTTGACCGGCTCCCTGCAAACACTTCTGCTGGCCCGAAGGCGTGATGATACGCCATTGCCAAGACCAGGGCTGGAGGGTTTGGGCCGAGGTCAAGACTGACTGCCGCAGGGCCACAATGTCCTCCGGATGACTCCGTTGCCAGAGAAGATGGACATCCTGTTCCGCATCTATCGCTTCCACTCCCCATAACTGGTAGCACCCAGGACTCATATACAGTACAGCATCAGTGCCATCGGGGTGGAGAATATAGCGAAAGATTGCCCCTGGAATATTAGCTGCTAAATTTCTGAGACGAGTTTCTCGCTCCTGCAGAGCCTGTTCAATGACCTTGCGGTCACTAATATCAAAAACAACCCCTAAAACTCGGAGGATTTGATGACCGCTATAAATGCCCTGAGCCTGGGCTTGGAGCCAGCGAATTTCTCCATCCGGCAAGATCACTCGAAATTGATGCTGATAGTAAGTCTGATTGGTCAGGGCCTTGTCTAGGGCAAATTCCAAGGGCGCGACATCTTCCGGATGAACAACTTGTAAAAAGGCTGGATAACTGGGGGTCGTCTCGGGGTTAATCCCTAGCAGGGAGAAAGTTTGGGCGTTCCACTGCAGTAAATCCTGCTGGAAATCCCAATCCCAGGTGCCAACGCCGTTGAAATCTAGAATCAGGCGTTGGCGTTCCTCTGTCTCCCGTAGTTTTCGTTCTGTTTCTCGCAGGGAGGTAATATCTCGGCCAACGGATTGCAGGCCCATCAACTGGCCCTGGGCGTTGAAAATCCCTTGGTTAAGCCATTGCGTCCAACCCGTTCTATCTCCGGCACGATGGTCACGATTTTCAGCGGTGAAAGAAGGATTTTCAGGCGTGAGTTGGGTAATCTGCTGGAGAATGGATTCCAGGTCATTAGGGTCAGCAAAATCAATCCAGCGACGACCGATGATTTCCTCGAGAGGACAACCGAGGGCCTGGCAGAGAGCCGGATTGGCGTAGGTAATGGTGGTATCCGGTTGGGAATGAAGAATAAAGTCCTGTTGGCTATCCAGGAGGTAATAGGCCTGGGAGAGAGACGCAGAGCGGTGCCCCAGGGGAGTAGCCTGGAACTCCATCACCCATTGCTTGATACTGTCGGGCAACTGTTGCCAATCTTCCCTAGAAATACCCTTGGATAGGCAAAATGTATTAGGATGCTCGGCTTCCATACGAGTGTTAATGTCCCAGAGCATAAACCGCCCACGCCCTAGATTCTAGCTTACTGGAATGACCCTTGATAGAATGTAGAGATCTAAATCAATCTTGATTTTTCCAAGGAGTAAAGGGGCGTGACCGTAAAACCAGAATGGCTTAGGGTAAAAGCTCCCCAGTGGCAACGGGTCGGCAGTGTTAAGGAAATTTTGCGGGATCTATCTCTCAATACGGTGTGTGAAGAGGCTTCCTGTCCCAATATTGGTGAATGTTTCCAGGCCGGCACGGCTACTTTTCTGATTATGGGGCCGGCTTGTACTCGGGCCTGTCCCTACTGCGACATTGACTTTGAGAAAAAGCCCCAACCCCTCGATCCGACGGAACCTTTGCGGCTAGCGGAAGCCGTGCAACGCCTCAAGCTAAATCACGTAGTCATCACCTCCGTTAATCGAGACGACCTGGCCGATGGCGGTGCTTCCCAGTTTGTTCGTTGTATTGAAGCTATTCGCGGCCGTTCTCCCCAGACAACGATTGAAGTTCTCATCCCCGATCTGTGCGGTAATTGGCAGGCCTTAGAACTCATTTTGCAGGCCCAGCCGGAGGTTTTGAATCACAATACCGAAACCGTGCCCCGTCTCTACCGGCGTGTGCGGCCCCAGGGAGATTATCAACGATCCCTGACCTTGTTGCAAAAAGCTAGAGAACTCCTGCCCAAGGTCTATAGCAAATCGGGAATTATGGTCGGTCTGGGAGAAACCGATGCGGAAGTTCGTCAAGTCATGCAAGATCTGCGACAAGTGGATTGCGATATTTTGACCCTCGGCCAGTACCTACAACCAACAGCCAAACACCTAGGGGTTCAAGACTTTATCCCCCCGGTTCAATTTGAGGCTTGGCAAAACTTTGGCGAATCCTTGGGATTTTTGCAAGTGGTGGCCTCGCCCCTGACCCGCAGTTCCTACCATGCTGAACAGGTACGGGCTCTGATGGAGCAGTATCCTCGTTCTTAGGCACAATTCACTACGACCCAAATAACACTACCCGGTATTTTTTGGAGGAATATCGCCTTAGCCCCTAGGACTCGGAGGTAAGGGGGCGGGCTCGAACCCGCCGCACCGGCAAATTGGCAATCAGGGCTGTCATACGTTGGTCACTTTCTAGGGATAACTCCATATCATCCGAATCGATTTCGACGTAGCGGCCCACCACTTCCAAAATATCGCGGCGCATGGCCTCCATCATCTCTGGACTCAGGCCCGAGCGGTCGTTAGCAATCACTAATTTGAGCCGGCGTTTGGCATCTTCCCCACTCCGGTTATTACCACGGCCAAATAGACGTTCCAACATATCCATAATCATACTGCTATCGGTTAATGAGGTGATTCCAGGGGCTCAAGGGCCTAACTGCCAAATAGACGGCGACGAATGCGGGCCAACAGGCCCTCGTGGGCAGCCATGAAATCCAAGAAGGGAATATCTTGGCCATCTAGGCGGCGGGCAATGTTTTGAAAGGCCAAACCGGGAACCGATAGCTTTTCCTCTAGCACCAGGGGTTCACCTTTATTGGTGGAAATAATAATTTTTTGGTCATCGGGCACAACGCCCAGCAGGGGAATAGCCAGAAGATCCAGAATATCGTCCACACTGATCATTTGATTCAACTGAATCATTTCTGGCCGTAGACGGTTGACGATCAGGCGAATTTTGCCAATACTTTCGGCCTCCAGTAAGCCAATCACCCGGTCAGCATCCCGCACCGCCGACATTTCTGGGGTGGTCACGATCAAGGCTTCCTGGGCCGGGGCGACGGCATTGCGAAAGCCCATTTCAATTCCTGCCGGACAGTCAATCAAAATGTAGTCAAATTTCGGCAGGAGTTGGTCCACTAAGGATTGCATTTGCTCGGCATTGATGGCATCCTTTGAACGATTTTGGGCCGCTGGCAACAACACTAAGTTGGAAAGTCGTTTGTCTTTTACCAGGGCCTTATCAATACTACAATCCCCAGCCAAAACATCAATGGCCGTGTAAACAATGCGCTGCTCTAATCCCAGGAGCAAGTCCAAATTTCTCAGGCCAAAATCAGCATCCACCAGGGCCACTTTTTTGCCGAGGCGAGCCAGAGCAGCTCCTAGATTGGCGGTGGTCGTCGTTTTTCCGACACCACCTTTGCCAGACGTCACAACAATAATCCGATTCATAACAAACGACTAGGGTGAAGGGAATAGAGAAGAAGGACTGGTTGAAGATTGTAGGCTATTTCCGACGTTTAAACTGACGGACGGTTGTTAAACGAATCCCTTCCGGCGTTATATGGGCAATCTCAGGATGACCTGGGTCAGGGTTTGCCGCTGGAACCCGAGCAACTCGATCCGCAATGCGAATTTGACTTGCGCCCAAGCGTAGAATCATAATAACAGCCTCCTGATCTCCCGCCGCCCCTGCATGGGCGGTTCCCCGTAGCGTGCCCCAGATTAATATATCGCCGTCGGCAATAATTTCACTACCAGGATTAACATCCCCTAGCAAAATGACATCACCAGGATGGCGAATTTCGGTGCCGGAGCGCAGGGTCTGTTTAAGGACGAGGGGCGGTTGCTGGGCCGGTGGGGTATCACTAAAGAGTTGAGGTTTGGGAGGCGTCTGGTCTACGGAATAGCCGGCGCTGGCCGCGGCCACGGCGGTTTGACGACGCTGGGTGACTACCCATTGGAGTTCCAGGCTAAACTCCCGTAGGATATCGGCCAGGCCCTGTAACTGGCGGCCATCCAAAAGCCGGTCTTGGGCCACTAAATGAACCGGATAGCGGGGCGGCCAACGTTTCTCCTGCAAACGGAGGGTATTGCTTAAACTTTGTTCAAGTTCCAGCCAACTTTGCTGGGCATCCTTTGTTTCAGTGGGGTCAATGGCCGGCAAAATCAGGTGAAGACAATTATCGTGGGATTGTAAGCGCACTGAGGCCAAGGGCATTTCCGCGGTCATGAGCTAGCAGGGGGGAAAGAGAAACGATCGATTTTCACCATACCATTCAGCCTAAGGACACAATACTCCATATCACTATCATGAATGACTCAACATATTAAAGTCTTCTCGACAGTAGTCTTTCCTTAAAGGCTCCTCCCAAAACAGGTTTTAGGCTCCTAGAATAGATCAAAGTCTATTCAAATAGAGCCTTATATTCATATAATTATGGCAAACCGTTCTCTCCAAACCACTCTTATGGCTGTTATGGCTCCCTCCCAGAATCCGGGTCATGGCGAAAGTTTATCGCCCGCGGCCCTAGCAATGATCGCCGATTTTTTTAAAATGCTAGCAGAGGTCAGTCGTCTTGAGATTGTCTGTGCCTTGAAGCAAGGGCCCCTAACCGTCAGTCAGATTATTGAACAGACAGGCTTGGGCCAGGCCAATGTCTCGAAACACCTGAAGCTCTTGACCAATGCGGGAATTTTAAGTCGAACCCAGCAGGGAGTCAATGTGGTCTATGAAATTGCGAACCCCGTGATTTTTCCCCTCTGTGACCTGGTGTGTAATTCCCTCGTTAGTCAACTCCATCAACAAAATCAGGCCCTAGAAAGTCTGCAACTTTTTCGTTCCTAGGGCCAAACCGGATTAGAACAGATTAGAATCTGTAACGGCCCCTAGACTACTAGAGGAAACCAACTTGGCGTACTTGCCTAAAATGCCACGGGTATAGCGGGGAGTCGGAGCCTGCCAACGGGCCCGCCGCTGGGTGAGTTCTTCTTCGCTGACATTGAGCTGAAGGAGACGCGCATCGGCATCGATCGTGATACTATCTCCTTCTTCCACCAGGGCAATAGTACCGCCGACGTAGGCCTCCGGGGCCACATGACCGACAACCATACCGTAGGTGCCGCCGGAAAAACGCCCATCGGTGATTAGACCCACCGTATCGCCCAGGCCAGCTCCAATAATGGCCGAGGTGGGGGCCAGCATTTCTCGCATTCCTGGGCCACCTTTCGGGCCTTCGTAACGAACCACCACCACATCACCGGCTTGAATTTTCCCGTCCAGAATCGCCGCTAAACAGTCTTCCTCCGATTCAAAGACCCGAGCCGGGCCAGTAATTTTGGGATTTTTAACGCCACTGATCTTGGCAACTGAGCCTTCCTGGGCCAGATTTCCCTTGAGAACAGCCAAGTGCCCCTCGGCATAGACCGGATTCTGCCAGGGCCGGATCACATCCTGGCCGGCTGGGGGTTCCGCCGGAATATCCTTTAAGACTTCTGCAATGGTTTGGCCCGAAATCGTCAGGGCCTCACCGTGCAGGAGGCCGTGGACAAGTAACATCTTCATTACCTGGGGAATCCCACCGGCCTGGTGCAGGTTTGTGGTGACGTACTTGCCGGAGGGTTTAAGGTCGCAGAGGACAGGAACTTTATGGCGGATGGCTTCAAAGTCATCCAAGCTGAGGGGAACGCCAATGGTATTGGCAATGGCTAGTAGATGTAATACTGCGTTGGTAGAACCGCCGACGGCCATAATCACTGCAATGGCATTTTCAAAAGCCTGGCGAGTCAGAATTTGGCTGGGCAGGATTTGGCGACGAATGGCCTCCACTAAAACCTTGGCCGATGCTTCGGTACTATCGGCTTTTTCGGCATCCTCAGCGGCCATGGTAGAAGAATAGGGCAGGCTCATACCCATCGCTTCAAAGGCGGAGGACATGGTGTTGGCAGTAAACATCCCCCCACAGGAACCGGCCCCAGGGCAGGCATTGCGCTCAATGCCGTAGAGGGTTTTTTCGTCAATTTTGCCCGCACTGAATTGGCCCACCGCCTCAAAGGAACTGACCACCGTGAGATCTTGTCCTTCGTAGTGACCCGGCTTGATTGTGCCACCGTAAACAAAAATAGCGGGAATGTTCATCCGGGCCATGGCGATCATGGCCCCCGGCATATTTTTATCGCAACCACCAATGGCCAGCACCCCGTCCATACTCTGGCCGTTGCAGGCCGTTTCGATGGAATCAGCAATCACTTCCCGAGACACCAAGGAATACTTCATGCCCTCCGTTCCCATGGAAATGCCATCGCTGATGGTGATCGTGCCGAACATTTGGGGCATGGCTCCGGCCTGTCGGAGGCCAACTTCGGCCCGCTTCGCCAGGTCATTAATTCCCATATTGCAGGGGGTAATGGTGCTATAGCCGTTGGCAATCCCCACAATCGGTTTATTAAAGTCCTCATCCTGGAAACCCACCGCCCGCAACATGGCCCGGTTCGGACTCCGTTGGGTTCCCTGGGTAACGACGCGGCTTCTGAAATTCTCTGACATCGTATTCTCCTGTCTGGTAGCGCTTTTTGGCCTTGTTTCCATTCTCAATCTTAGACGGCTCTTTACTCAAGGCCTTGACTTTAGTTAAATAGTTCTTATAACTAGACGAACATTGCTTAGGCACAAGCTCAAATACCCTAATAAGTATAAAGCTACTGCCCTAGTGGAAGCCTGCAAAGTTCACGTTGTCCGCCTACAAATCATCTTCTGATAATTGAGCTATCTTCATTATTGACTTTAACGTTCCCAGCTTTAGGTCTTGATTTTGATGCACTGGAATAGAGATGATTTTATCCTGATCAGGATTTTCATAAATATGATGACTACCTGTAATTTTTTTGAGAATCCAGCTTTTTTTTCAACAATTTTGCACGGCCTTTTCCCTGAAATCGATTTCATACTGCTATTTCAATAACACTTGAAAAACGATCTGGTTTTTGGCTTTCATTAGCAACGTCTAGCCGCCCTTGTATAGCATCCTGAAGATTATTGATAACCTCATCCATGCTATCTCCTTCTGTGATACACCCAGGCAACGCAGGCACTTCTGCCCAGTAACCACCTTCTTCTGCAGGATGAATAATCGCTTTAATTTTCATGGCTTTGTTGATTTATTGTTTGTTGAATTTAAAATATTGACCTTTAAAAGTAGAAATCAAGACGGCAAAAATAAGTTCTATTGAAATTTGGGTGAGGCTTCGGTCTAGTCGCCAGACTAGAGATGTTAAGTTGAGCTGAGACGGCATAGGAGTTTTATTTAAAGCCTTGGCTCTCATCTGACTTAATTCCCACCATAGGTAAATAACCATGCTGCTAATGATAGTGACAACCTTGACGCGGAGGTCATCACGGGCCACGATGACTATTGATTAGGCTTTCCCTGGGGGCCAGTTCTCATAAGCTACCCTAGACAGCAAGTCCTCTTTTCAATCTTTTTGTCCTAGCGTTCCCTTCCTGAGTCACTATGCAAACGCTTACCCAACCCCCGACGACTGCCACCCCAGAATTTGATACCACGATTCATCGCCGCAAAACACGGCCGGTTCCCGTCGGTGCCGTCACCATTGGTGGGGGCCATCCCGTGGTCGTCCAATCCATGATCAATGAGGATACGCTGGACATTGATGGATCCGTGGCCGGTATTCGTCGGCTCCATGAAATTGGCTGTGAAATTGTTCGCGTCACCGTACCGAGTATGGCCCATGCCAAGGCCCTAGCGGAGATCAAGGCCAAGTTGCTGTCCACCTACCAAGCCGTACCCCTGGTGGCGGATGTGCATCATAACGGCATGAAAATTGCCCTAGAGGTGGCTAAACACGTCGATAAGGTGCGGATTAATCCCGGCCTCTACGTCTTTGAAAAGCCCAATGCCAACCGCGAGGCCTTTAGCGCCGAAGAATTTGGCGAAATTGGTGACAAAATTCGAGAAACCCTAGAACCCTTGGTGGTTTCTCTGCGAGACCAGGGTAAATCGATGCGGATTGGGGTCAATCACGGTTCCCTCTCGGAGCGGATGCTCTTTACCTATGGTGATACCCCGGAAGGCATGGTGCAGTCGGCCCTGGAATTTATCAAAATCTGTGAATCCCTTGATTTCTGTAACCTTGTCATTTCCATGAAGGCTTCGCGGGTGCCGGTGATGCTGGCGGCCTATCGTTTGATGGTGAAGCGCATGGATGAGTTGGGTATGGATTATCCCCTACACTTGGGAGTCACGGAAGCCGGGGACGGAGAATACGGCCGGATTAAATCCACCGCGGGTATTGCAACGCTTTTGGCCGATGGCATTGGCGATACGATTCGGGTTTCCCTCACGGAAGCGCCGGAGAAGGAAATTCCCGTCTGCTATAGCATTCTCCAGGCCCTGGGCTTACGGAAAACCATGGTGGAATACGTGGCTTGTCCTTCCTGCGGTCGTACTCTCTTTAATCTAGAGGACGTGCTCCACGAAGTCCGCGAAGCCACCAAACACCTCACCGGCCTGGATATTGCCGTTATGGGTTGTATTGTGAATGGGCCAGGGGAAATGGCCGATGCAGATTACGGTTACGTCGGTAAACAAGCGGGTTACATTGCCCTCTACCGGGGCCGGGAAGAAATTAAACGAGTTCCCGAAGACCAAGGAGTGGCGGAATTGATTAATCTGATTAAGGCTGATGGCCGTTGGGTTGATCCTTAACCCTTTGAAGATCCTTGAGGCCTGGCCATGGCATTAGGGCAAGGTGATTCTCCAAAGCGCTTAATTGGCTTAACCGGCGGTATCGCTACGGGCAAATCCACTGTGGCCGATTATCTCCAGCAACGTTACCAATTAACCCTTCTGGATGCGGATCACTATGCACGGGAGGCTGTGAGTCCCTTGTCACCAATTTTGCAGGCCCTGGCCCAACGCTATGGCCTAGTGATTTTATTAGCCGATGGTAATTTAGACCGGCCGAAGTTGGGGGAAATTATTTTTAACGACCCCCAGGAAAGGGCCTGGGTAGAAAGTCAAATCCATCCCTACGTGCGGGCCTGTTTCGAGCAGGCCCTGCACCAACTTTCCGACCCCACCCTCGTCTTGGTGATTCCTCTGCTCTTTGAGGCGGGCCTAACGGATTGGGTCACGGAGATCTGGGTCGTTACCTGTCGGCCAGAGCAACAATTACAGCGTCTTATCCAGCGCAATTCTTTGAGCGAAGACCAAGCCCAGCAACGTATTCTCAGTCAATTGCCCTTGGCTAAAAAGGTGGAGCGGGCTGATGTGGTTTTAGATAATTCTGGGGATCTGGCCCATCTTTATGGCCAGATTGATCAGGCCCTGGGTCGTCGGTAGAAGGACTCAGGCCGGAACTAGCTTAAAGCAGGCCGCTTAATTGTTGGATCAGTTGGGTCGCCGGTTGAACTCCTTCAATGCGATGAACAGGCTGGCCCTGTTTAAACAGAACGAGGGTAGGCAGGCCTTGGACTTGGTAGAGGGAGGCAAGCTGGGGATAGCGATCCGTATCTATCTTAACCACCTGGAGGCGTTCACCCAGAGCCCCACTGACTTGATCCAGAATCGTAGCCATCATCTGACAAGGGCCACACCAAGTTGCATAAAAATCCACCAGCACCGGACGAGGGCTACTCTGGAGCATATCTTGGAAACTCGTAAATTGCTTTTTCACGGCCATGACAACGGATCTCCCTAAAGGCTCAATACGCCGATCATAGCAATTCCGCCACGCGGCCATAGCGAGCAATAACGGAGCTTTGGGGATGACGCTGATTATAGAGCCAGGCCCAGAGTTGGTCACCCAAGGAAAAATGCCACCATTCCTCGGGATGACGCAAAAACCCTGCGGCCTCCATGGCCTGATTTAACAGGTTTCGGTGTTGCTGGTAGGCCAGGGCCTGGGGGTCAGGAGAGTTGGCATAGTAGTCCGGTAGCGAGCGGGGAGACAGTTCATCAATGTCCCCGCCCATATCAACGATCTGGCCCTGGGCATCCATCAGAGTCAGGTCGATGGCGGCCCCGGTACTGTGGGGTGGCGGCGTTGCTGAATCGGGACTGGGCATAGCCCAGACTTGATAGACCTCTTGCAAAAGTTGTTGGCGTTCCTGGGGACTCAAGGCCCGACTCCCTAATCCCTTGGCCTGTTGGAGTTGAGCCAGAGTATAGTCCACCATAAATTGCTGAACGGCCAAGGGCCGGTAGGCATCAAAAATGAGTAATTTCCAGCCTGGGGCCTGTTGGCTTAAATGGGTCTGGGCCCGAGCTAAGGCCTGGAGAACGCCTTGGCGGAGAACGTAGGGGGATTGGCCCTGATAGTCGGCTCCCAGTTGGAGGTAAGGCGGAGGGTCAGTTAGAGCAATGGTAGATAAGTCAATGGGGAGCAGGGGTTCACCACAATCCTGAATCGGCACGGTTCGATAGGGCTTGAGCATCTGGCACAGAGGGAATAATGGCCCCAAAAATTCGATGATACCATCAGAAAATAGCTGGAACAGTCCGGCCCCTTTATCTCGGTTGTTAACTTACTACCATGGTCCAACGTGCTCTCGTCGGTTTCTCTCTCGGCCTAGCTGGCCTGGGACTATTCTCCCCCTCGGTGACAGCCACTACACCAATGAAGCAATCCCCAGCGGCCCTGATGGGAAAAACCTGGCAGTTAACCCAGTGGGATGGGGAAGCGCTCCTCCCAAACACCGAAATAGTCCTAACTTTCGCAGAACAAAATCTAGTAGGCTCAGGAGGCTGTAATCGTTTTCGTGGTACCTACCAAGTCCAACCGCCAATGCTTAAAGTGAATGAGGCCATCGCTACCACCCGCAAGGCCTGTCCCCGAGGCATTATGGCCCAGGAGAATCGTTTTCTTCAAGGCTTGGCTCAGGTCAATCGGTTTAGCCTCACGCCTGAGGGCGATCTGAATTTGTACTACAATCACCAGGGCCAGACTAAACGGCTGTTCTTTCAGGCCCAGGGAAGCACTGCTTCTCTTGAAAAACAGACTTGGCAACTCACCCAACTAGGGGAACAGGCGATTAAGACGACTAAGCCACCGACCCTAACCTTCCAAGGGAAATCCTTCTCGGGTAGCGGGGGCTGTAACCGCTTGGTGGGCCAATTTGAAACTAGCGGTGAGCGACTGTTGATTAAGGAACCTATTGCTTCGACGATGATGGCCTGTGCGGAACCGTTGATGCAACAGGAACAGCAATTTATCCAGGCCCTACAGCAGGCCAAACGCTATCAGATAAACGAAAACAGAGAACTCATTATTTACTTTGGCCAGGGAAATAGCACGGCCTCGTTGGTCTTTAAGCCCGTCGGGATGCCGTAGTCGGTCGTGGAAAGCTATTTTTCTAAGCGCACGGCATACCATTGCAAATAGGCCTCAGGGCCTAGATCTAAATCACAATAATTGTCCCGTAGGTAATCTGCCTGTTGGACGGGATCTAGCTGTTTAGTCACGCCAGCGGGGAGATCCCCAGCATAGGTCTGGAGGATTCCCTGGAGTTTTTGGCTCAACTCCTCCGGGGTTAAAAATTGTTCCGCTTGGTCTGTTTCCAAGACCACAAACATGTCGGATTGATACATTAATGAATTGGACATTGCAATCTCCGCAAAAGGATCATTGGCTGAAAGTAATTCCCCGTTCCCGTAGTTGACGGATAAAGTACTCCTCCAGAGAGGCCCGGGCCAGATTCATGCTGATCAGTTGGGCCTCAAGTTTAGGGAGGGCATCGATGAAGGCTTGGGGGTTGCCGTGGAGTTGACCGTGCCATAAACCGTCCTCTAGGCGGAGTTCCTTCAGCCAAGGCTCTAGGTGTTCCTGGCTACTACCCTTGAGAATGACTTGATAAATATCAGCTCGGCCTAAAATTTCCTCCAATGACCCAATACAGAGCAGTTCCCCTCGGGCCAAGATAGCAATGCGGTCGCAGATTTGTTCCACATCTGCCAAAATATGGGAGTTAAAAAAGATGGTTTTGCCCTGGGCCTTTAGGGACAGAATAATTTCCCGGACTTGATAGCGCCCCAGAGGATCTAGGCCCGACATGGGTTCATCCAGAAAAACCACTTCCGGGTCATTGATCAAGGCCTGGGCCATGCCAACCCGTTGCAACATCCCCTTAGAGTACTGCCGCATTTGTTTTTTCTTGGCTGTCTTTTGGGCTAGTCCGACAAGGTCACACATTTCGCCAATACGACCTTGGAGAATCGTGCGGGGTACCTGAAATAGGCCGCCAACAAACTCTAGAAATTCCCAAGCCGTCAAAAAATCGTAGAAATAGGCATTTTCTGGTAAGTAACCGACCCGTTGTTTGGTTTGACGGTCTCCGATGGGCTTGCCCAGCAGAACCGCCCGGCCCGTACTGGGACGAATCACCCCCAGCAGGATTTTGAGGAGGGTGGTTTTCCCGGCCCCGTTTGGCCCTAGTAGGCCAAAGGTTTCTCCCTGGTGAACCGTGAGGGAAAAGTCCTTGAGGGATTGTACTTTTTGGTTAAGCCAGAACCCGGTGCGGTAGGTCTTGCTGAGATTCCAGGTTTCGACCACATGGGCGACGGGTTGGCTAGGGGTGACAAGGGTAGAGTCGGAGGTCATCGTCATAGCAGAGTCAGCCAAGGGTTAACACTTTCTTGATGGCCATTCTACATTTTAAGGATTGGCCGGTCGCAGGATAGCAAAGGCGGACGTGTAGCCGTGGAGAAAGGTTTGTTGGCCAACGGGGCCAATCTCGCCGTTGCAGAAGAAACCCCCCAGAGGAACCCCCGGTAAAAATCGCTGAAAGACTTGCGAGTCAAAGTTGGCATCGGGGTAGAGATTGGTGCCCCGGCCCAGACAGGAAAACATCAAGGCCCCCAGGGCCTGAGAAGTCGGATGGGCCTGGAGATAGTCACTGAGGAGGAATTGCAGATCTTCGGCGGAGGTTTGGGCATCCCGAAGATGAAACTGGAGACGCTGTCCCCGTCTAACCCGGTCGCCGATGGCAATGGCCCCCTGACGGGGATCCACCCCCAGCAGATTGCGAATCAGAAAATCTCCCGGCTGGAGACTGAGTTTAAAACTATCCATGGCCACCCCCACAAACAGGGCCGTCTGGGCCAGTTCCCGGTCTGAGTCATTAAGGGTTTGTACCAACTCCCGTAGGACTTCCAGGGGAGGCGCGGTAATTAACTCGCCGGTGCTGGGAGAGATGGCCTGAATTTCTGTGATGATATTGCGTTCTCCATCCGTCACTTGGAAGGGTTTCCCGATGGGACGACAGCCCTGGGCCACAATGCTATCGACCTGAATCGCGCCACTCAAAGCCACACCCACGGTTCCCTGACCGTAGAGTCGGGGGGCCGAACGGCCAGCCTGGGCATAGAATAACGGGCCCGGTGCCATGCTGTCGCCACCACTGGCCAAGCCGCCAATTTTGTTCCCCCGGGGATAGGCAAAGTCAAGGCCGGCTAGGAGGTCGGTAATGCCCCCAGCCATAGGGTCGACGAGCAAAATGAAGTGGGGATTATCTGCTGGATCAACGCCAATTAGATCAATCCAAGCCTGGGGCGGCCCATCCAGATCCGGTAGTTGATTGCCATCAATCTGAAAGGGATGGATCGTCACGCCCGGCAAATGGCCCACACTGAGACTCAGGGCCGGGCCCTGCTCAATTTCCTCAATATCATTGGAGGTCGTGCCAACAATCCCTCCGCCTAGGCAACCAATCACGGTTGGTATGGGTAACTTTTCCAACAATAAGGGCATCAAACGCAGTGCATCGCTGGCAAAGGCCGAGGACAAAAAAACAATGCCCAGGTCGGGCTTCCCCGTGAGTTGATGCTGGATTGTAGCAGTAACTTCGTTTAAAGCCGCTTCTAGGGAAGGACGAGTGGAAAGTGCATTAGCCCATTGCATGGCGGTGGTCATAGCGGTGACGGAGGCGTCGGTAACGACGAAGACACAGGTCTTCTAACCAGAATACTCCCTATCTATCGACCCAGGAAATGAATCGCTTGGGCCAACTATTTTTGAGGCGCTGGCTTCCCTCCCGAGAGAAGCGCTTTTTTGCGCCCCCAGGCCAGTACAATACTTTATTGTGTCCACTAACACCAAAAACAACCCCATCGCATGGCCAAGGCTTACATTATCGGATTAGGGCGGTCAGGAATTGCCGCTGCACGGGTTTTACGGCGAGATGGCTGGGATGTCATCCTGAGTGACCGTTCCGTGAGCCCGAGTTTGCAGGCCATGGGGGCTCCTCTGATCGCAGAAGGTATCACACTTAAGTTAGGCCATCAATTAGAGCCCGACTCCGAGCACTGGCCCGATCGAATTGTGGTCAGCCCTGGAGTGCCCTGGGATTTGCCCGCCTTGGTACAGGCCAGGGAAAAGGGAGTGGAAGTCCTAGGAGAAATTGAACTTGCCTGGCAGTACTTGGGCCAAACTCCTTGGGTAGGCGTCACCGGAACTAACGGTAAAACGACGACGACTTCGCTGATTCAAGTTATTTTTCAAGCTGCGGGTCTCCAGGCTCCAGCCTGCGGCAACATCGGCTATGCGGCCTGTGAGTTAGTCCTCCAGGGCCAGAAATTTGATTGGATTATTGCCGAAATTAGTAGTTACCAGATAGAAGCTGCCGCCACCCTAGCCCCTAAAATTGGCCTATGGACGACCTTTACCCCCGATCATCTCCAGCGCCATAAAACCCTAGAAAACTACTACGCGATTAAAGCTTCTCTATTACAGCGCTCCGAACAACAGATTTTCAACGGTGACGATGCCTACCTATATCAGCAAGGCCCTAATCAATGGCCCGAGGCCTACTGGACGAGTGTGCAGGGAAAAGAAAAACTCCGCTGCGACCCGAAACGCGGGGTTTATCTAGAGGATCATTGGGTATCGGCCTTTGGAGAACTGATTCTGCCCATGAACCTCTTTAAAATGCCGGGCTTGCATAACCAGCAAAACCTACTCATGGCTGTGGCAACAGCTCGCCTAGCCGGCATTGATAAGAAAGCAATTACTGAAGCCTTGGTCGCTTTTCGGGGAGTACCCCACCGCCTAGAACGGATTGCCAATTTACGGGGGATTGAATTTATTAATGACAGTAAAGCCACGAACTACGATGCCGCTGAAGTGGGATTAGCCTCGGTACCGGCTCCGGCCATCCTGATTGCAGGCGGAGAAGCCAAGGAAGGCGACGACCGCCGCTGGATCGGGGAAATCAAGGCCCGAGCCGCCGCTGTTTTGCTGATTGGAGAAGCGGCCCCTCAATTTGCCCAGCGCCTAGAGGACTGTGGCTATCATGACTACGAAATTGTTGAGACCATGGCCAAAGCGGTGGAACGCTCCCTTACTCTGGCGCCGCTGAAGGGGGTCAAGGTGGTGCTTCTGTCACCCGCCTGTGCGAGTTTTGACCAGTATCAGAGCTTTGAGCAACGGGGAGATGATTTCCGTCAATGCTGTTTGGCCTGGATTTGACCAACTCCCGCCAACGACCCGGCACTCCGCATTGTACTCAAACAGTATTTTGACTAGGTTTTGTCTATGTTTAAAGCCTGACTAGATAGGGACTTAATCAAAGCTTAAAAAAGTCTTAGCTAAATATTAAAAAAGATTGTAAGAACAAAATCTATAATCATTTGATTACTGCATGAATCATTCAGTCCTGGCCCGAGGGCCAAGCTCACGCCATTGTACGCAAGGTTGAAGTTATGCTAAGCAGTCCGGTAGCCGTGGAAAAAGCAGACAACTTGGAACATCTGCCCTTGGATGATTATCGGGTGCCTGCTAGTATTACCACAGAAAGTGTTAAAAATCATTTATTAGAATATCCTAGCTTGCCCGGTTTTTTAGTAGTCAACAATAACCAAGTCCTGGGGTCGATTACCCGCCGCGCCTTTTTTGAAAAATTAAGTAGTGATATTAGTATTGCGTTGTACGCCCGCCGTCCCATCAGCGTTTTGCTCGACAATATGGATGAGGATGTCTTGAAAATTTCTGCCCATACCTCAATTACCGACGCCGTCAGGCTGTCCTTTTGTCGCCCGACGAAATCGGTGTACGATCCTATTGTGGTAGTTAAACAGGGCCAGGAAGTCGGCATGCTGGATTTTAGTAAGTTAATTCTGGCCCAATCAGAAATGTTTTCCACCATGAACCACCGCTTAGTGGCCCAGGAACAGGAATTACGGGAGTACGCAGAGCAAGCAGCAGAACAGGGCCGACGAGTGCAGAAATACGCCGAACAACTCGAAGAACAGCAGGAAGCCCTCCAGGAACGCAATGACCTACTGGAAGCCCAAAAGTCCCAGCTTGAAGAACAAAAGTCCCAACTACAGCTTAAAACCCAAGAACTCTCCCTCAAAACGGAAGAAATCATTAGCCTGAATCGACGCTTTGAAGAAGTCGGAAGCTTGCTTTCTCGGGAAGGTCAAAAAACCTTTGCTTCCTTAAGTAAAGGCGTTGAATCGGTTATTCAATTTACCCAAAATATTAACAAAATCACCCAGGATTTCCGAGAAAAATTAGCCAATATTGATCAGGGTAACGACTTGATCAATAAAATCAGCAAGCGGGTGGAAAACCTCTCCTTCCAGGCCTCAATTATCAGCACCAGCTTACCGGTCAGTGATGATAACCGTCTCCCCTTTAACATGATCATTGAGGAAATTGAAAAACTCAGTATTCAAATTGCCGAGGCTAATACCACCATCAACGATATTTCCAAAGAACTCAGGGATCAAATTCGTGCCTTGGTGAAAACTGCCGAGGATAACCAAGAAGTGGTTACCAACTTATCCCGTAATTCCCAAAAAACGGAAGCGGCCCTGGCTAGTCTATCCCAGTTATTAGTCTAGGGGCTAGCCAGAGTCATTATCTTGAGGGTTACAGAGACGCCGTTACAGGTTGTTTCCCTGTGGCATTCTGGCTTTCGAGGGCCGCGTAGAGACGATTAAGGGCGTTCAGGTAGGCCCGCGCTGAAGCCACAATAATATCGGTGTTGGCCGCATAGCCAGTGTAAATCACATCATTGTGACGTAGGCGAATGGTCACTTTGCCCAGGGCATCAATGCCTTCTGTGACAGACTTGACCGAAAATTCGATCAGGTCGTTGGGCAAATTCACCACGCGGTTAATGGCCTTGTAAACAGCATCCACCGGGCCAGTCCCAATGGCCGCATCCGTCAGTTCCTGTCCATCAGGGGTGCGGACGGATACCGTGGCCGTCGGACGGGAATAGTCGCCACAGGAAACCTGCACCAGTTCTAGGCGGAAAAGTTCCGGGGCCTGGCGAATTTCGTCGTTGACAATGGCTTCAAGATCCCAATCGGTAATTTCCTTGCGCTTATCCGCCACTTCTTTAAAGCGCAGGAAGGCGTTATTGAGTTCATTTTCACTAAGTTCAAACCCCAGTTCCTTCAGGCGAGTACGAAAGGCGTTGCGTCCCGACAGCTTACCCAAAACAATTTGGTTGTTGGTCAAGCCAATGGATTCCGCATCCATGATCTCGTAGGTCAGCTTATTTTTGAGCACGCCATCCTGGTGAATACCTGACTCGTGGGCAAAGGCGTTGGCCCCGACAATGGCTTTATTGGGCTGTACCATCATGCCCGTTAGCTCAGAAACGAGACGAGAAGTAGAGTAAATTTGTTTGGTATCAATGCGGGTCAGGGGTTCGCTCGATTCGACCGGCCGACCAAGGAAGGGATTAAAGTAGGCCCGGCGCACATGCAGGGCCATGACCAATTCTTCCAGGGCCGCATTACCGGCTCGTTCCCCAATACCATTGATCGTACATTCCAGTTGGCGGGCCCCATTTTTAACGGCTTCTAGAAAGTTGGCCACCGCCAGACCCAGATCATTATGGCCATGGACGGAAATAATGGCCTGGTCGATATTGGGCACATTTTCTTTAATACCCTTAATCAAGGCCCCGAACTCCGAAGGTGTAGTATAGCCCACCGTATCGGGAATATTAATCGTCGTGGCCCCGGCGGCAATGGCCTGCTCTAGGACTTGATAGAGAAATTCCGGGTCACTCCGGCCTGCATCTTCGGGGGAAAATTCCACATCATCCACGAGGGAGCGGGCATAGGCCACCATCTCGGGCACGATTTGCAGAACTTCTGCCCGTGTTTTTTTGAGTTTATACTCTAGGTGGATATCGGAGGTCGCCAAAAAAGTATGGATACGATGTTTGGCCGCTGGTTTCAGGGCCTCAGCCGCTGTTTTAATATCATTGCGTGTGGCGCGGGCTAGGCCACAAATCATCGGGCCGGTTTCGGTGCCCACAGTTTCGGCAATTTTTTGCACCGCTTCAAAGTCCCCAGGACTGGCAAAGGGAAAACCCGCTTCGATGACATCAACTCCCAGGCGGGCCAGGGCGCGGGCGATGGTCAGTTTCTCATCAACGGTCAGGGTAGCACCGGGGGACTGTTCCCCATCACGGAGGGTGGTATCAAAGATAATGATGCGGTCGGGATGAGTTGTCATACGCGCTGGCACTTCACGCAGGAAGGAAAAAGGAAATTATTTCAGAATTATATCCCAAGGCTTCGGGGGCTTGGGGCAAACGGCTGGCTGATCCCAGACTGATCGGCCTCAATGACCAGAAATGGCATCGATCGGAGGTTTGGCCCTGTCTCCCCATGATGAGCTCAATTTTGTGTTTGCGTTTATTGCGTTTATTCTTCATTTGATGAATTTGGCTCATTCTGTAGTCTGTGAGGCATTCAAGCAACAGCGAATAAGTTTAAAAAATCTACCGCAAAGCGTTGAAGCGTTACTAACCGTTTATGAAAGGCAAGGTCTAGTCCAGACGGTAGCAGAACTCAGGATATACAATGGCTTACTTTAAAATTCTCAAAATGTTGTCTGTCTAACAGCTCAAATTAGCGGTGGCAGATATTTTCCGCATATTATATCAGACTCGGATCTTTCGTCCATCCGTTGCAATGACCTAGCTAAGCATACGCTAACATTTCCACACTTCTATGCCATGTAAATAAATTAAAGATTACTGACCTCCTGGTCAAGGATGCAATAAACTCGGTAGGCAATGGTGAACCATTGATTGCATAAATAGTTATACTGAACCGCTTCTCTCTATTTTTCATTCATCTAGCTCAAGTTCAGCCCAATATTCCTTATAAGCTCCTTGAGTTTGATAATCGAGCTCGGCTTCATACTGTTGCCGTATGTCATGCATATATTCTTGTAAGTTATCAAGTTTTCGACGCAGATCCTCTGATTGTATAATTTCCAGAAGATCAGAAGGTATTTGAACAATATCACGACTGAACCTGTTTGAAGAAGGCATTGGAAGCGAGATGGAATCATTAAAACGCCACTCTTTACTCAAGGAAAGTAAGTGAATTAATGGAAAGCACCAAAGAAAATCTTTATTTTGGTAGTCATATACAAAGAGAAATGTTGGATTGCGTTGACTTAACCAATAATTTATTGTTTTTATTTTAATCTGAATAGACAGCGATCGATTCATCTCACACGCCTGTTCTTTGTTCTTACACTGCGCATTAAACATGAGACCTGTAGGATAGTCACCTTCCATAACTTCGCAGAAAAAATCAATTCCAAGATCTCTAGATTGGGGGACGGGAACTACATTACAAAAGTGGATAAATGTAGAGCTGAATATATCTTGTGCACTTTCGCCAAGCTTCTGATTATTCGTCCGTCTGGGAAGTCTACTATTATCTGTCACCGCTTATCTCTACTCATTTCAAGATGATGAAAAATCTACCTTGCAATATTACTATCTAAGGAGAACGCTTAACTAGGGATTATACGGAAAGTTTTCATGTATTATGCTAGACACATGTTTTTTTAAGAATATTTCTGTATATTACTCTAAACAGAGAAAGTACACAAGAAGTTTTTTGTATAATACACCTAAAAACATGTTGTGCAGATTGGCGTACTTTTTTGAGAACTCTATACTACCTCAACAACGTCTGGGTGCAGGGCCTCTTTTTTAGCCGCATCCCTCTAATGCTGTGATTGACATCACTTTTTAATCATTCAATCAAAACATTTGAGCTTAAATACATGGACTCTGTAGTCATATAAATCTTACTTATACTCTATGCTAAGAACGACTTGCATTCTCCATTTTCGATAAGCTGGAAAGGACTTTTCGGCATGGTGGCATGATTTCTTCCCTTCCTTCCCCTCTACCCCTGATTGGTTGGCGAGAATGGGTGGCCTTTCCTCAGCTCGGGGTTCCCTGGATCAAAGCCAAAATCGATACTGGGGCCCGGTCATCGGCCCTCCATGCTGTTGATCTCCATACTTGGGAGCACCACGGACAGGCCTACATTTGTTTCAAGGTTTATGCCCAACAGCGTTCCCGGCGGGAAATGGTCGAGGCAGTCGCAACACTTCAGGGGTATCGTCGGGTGCGCAGTTCCAATGGCCACCAAGAGCGGCGGCCCGTGATTACCACCCTTGTCACCCTAGGAGACATTAGTTGGCCAATTGAAGTGACCTTGACTAATCGAGAGGCCATGGGTTTTCGGTTATTGTTGGGGCGTCAGGCCATTAGCCAGCGGTTTTGGACAGACCCCAGCCGCTCCTTTCTCTACGGGCAACATCCGCCCTCTCATCTGTCTCAACCGTCGGTCTTTATTCATGAAAATAGCGATTCTCTCTCGCCGTCCCAACCTCTACTCTACCCGTCGCCTCAAGGAGGCCGGAGAAAAACGCGGCCATGACATTCGCATCATTGATTACCTACGGTGCTACATGAATATTACTTCCCACAATCCCCAGGTGATTTACCAGGGCCAGGTCGTGTGGAATCTAGATGCCGTAATTCCCCGTATTGGGGCCTCGAAGACTTTTTACGGTACGGCGGTGGTGCGGCAGTTTGAAATGATGAATGTGTTTACCCCCAATTCCTCCCAGGCCATTTCCCGTTCTCGTGATAAGCTTCGTTGCCTGCAACTCTTGGCCCGAGAAGGGATTGGCTTGCCGGTGACGGGCTTTGCTCATTCCACAAAGGATATCGAGGGCCTGATTAATATTGTCGGGGGAGCACCACTGGTGATTAAGCTCTTAGAGGGAACCCAGGGCCTTGGGGTGGTTTTGGCAGAAACGCCCCAGGCGGCTACGTCCGTGATTGAGGCCTTTCGGGGCCTGGATGCCAATATTTTGGTGCAGGAATTTATTAAGGAGGCGGGGGGTATGGATATCCGCTGTCTGGTGATCGGGGAAAAAGTAGTGGCTTCGATGAAACGGCAGGGGGCCCCCGGTGAATTTCGTTCCAATCTGCATCGGGGCGGCACCGCGGAGAAGATTAAACTCACCCCCGAAGAACGCAGTACGGCTGTCCGTGCCGCGAAAATCATGGGCCTGCGCTTTGCTGGGGTGGATATCCTCCGCTCTAACCACGGGCCGGTCGTCCTGGAGGTCAATTCCTCTCCTGGCCTAGAAGGGATTGAGGAAGCAACGGGGATTGATGTGGCCAGCAAACTGATTGATTTTATTGAAAAACACGCGGGCCAGGATAAACTGCGGGAAAAAGGCTAGGGGCCGGTTCGAGCCAATTGGGTCTAGGGTTTAACGCCAATCAGCAGGGCCATTTCTAGCCATTTCCAGTAGCAGTCCACATCGATAAAGCCCAGGTTTCGTAACCATTGCAGTTGGGTTTCGACATCCACTAATTGATTGGAAGGGTCTTCATGATTCGGATCAAAACCAATGGCCTGCATAAAGCGTCGATGCAAACGCTCCGTTGGTGAGGCCACATGTTCAAGGTTACAGAAAATCCCCCCTGGGGCCAGACGGTCGTAAATTTCTCCGTAGAGGGCCTGTTTGCGGTCATCGGCTAGGTGATGGATGGCAAAGCTAGAAACAATGGCCTCGAAGGGGCCCAAATCCGGTAAAGGGTCTTCGAGGTTGTGGGCCATCACTTCAACGCGGGGGTTGGGGGCAAAGCGTTCTCGGGCCGCCGTCAGCATCGTCTCGGAAAAGTCTAGGGCAATGCCGTTGGCCTCCGGGCGGTCAATTTTGAGCAGGGCCAGGAGACGGCCATCCCCGGTACCCAGATCCAAGATGCGGCGGACGGTGAGGGGAACTTGGCTCAGTAAAACGGCCTCGCCTTCGGTGCGGTGGGGAATGGCATCGGCCCGGCTCAAGTAGGCCAGGGCATGGTCAGCGGATTGCCAAGCAGTGGGAGTGGTCATCGGTTGAGTGGGGTGAAATGGTTTAAACCCAGGCCCGGAAGGGATGCTGGGCCAGATTACTGTTGTAGTAGCGGGAGTCGTGGGTAACTTCAGGGCCAAGCCAATCCGGTAAGGGCGGTTGTTGGTCTTCCGATTCTAGCTCCACCTCCGCCAAAATCAGGCCGGCATTTTCCCCCAGAAATTCGTCTACTTCCCAGAGAAACCCCTGCCAAGGAATGCGGTAACGATACTTTTCAATCAGGGGAGAGCGACAGAGGTTTTCCAATAGGGCCTGGGCATCGGCGAGGGGAATAGCATATTCAAACTCTAAACGGGACATTCCCGTGTTCTGGCCCTTGATGGTCAAGTAGGCCTGCTGATCAACAATACGGACGCGAACGGTGGTGTGGTCTTGACTGGGGAGATAGCCCTGACGGTAGAGGGTCTTGGGCCCTAGAGAACGCCAACCCTCTCCGGTCACTAAAAATTTCCGTTCAATTTCAATTCCCATCGAAAAAAAGTCCTCCGGTGTGGAGGAGCACAAAGAGAATGGAGGATTTCAAAAAGAAGGTGCAGAATGTTTTTTATCTTAGCGAAGCTTGACGCCCGTGATGGCTAACCGGCGTAGAAGCACCCCATTGGAGCGGGGAATATGTCAAAAATTGTTTATAGAACGGCCGCCGTCGTTCCTTGTTTTTTACCCCTGTTTGCCATGGCTGTTTCGCGGGTTCTCCCAGACCAATACCAGTTTTTACCACGCTTTTCGCGGCTCTCTGCCATTAGCATCTTTTCTAACATGATGGTTCCCTTGGCTGGCTTGGTCGATACGGCCTTTCTGGGGCACCTCGCGGATATTCGCCACCTGGCCGGGGTGATCCTGGCCTCGATCCTGTTTGACTACCTCTATCGGGTGCTAAAGTTCCTCCGCACTAGCACCACAGCCTTGACAGCCCAGGCCGCTGGCTTGGGAGATACGGTGGCGGTACTAGCGGCGGGCCTCCGCAGTGGGGCCGTGGCCTTGGGCATTGGCTTGCTTATTCTGGCCCTGCAATATCCCATCCAGAAATTGGGTTTTGCCCTGCTGAGTGGTTCCCCCACGGTGGAGCTATCAGGGGTGGATTACTTCTATGGCCGCATCTGGGGTGCCCCTGCCGTCTTGCTCAACTTTGTGATCATTGGTTGGTTTCTGGGCCAGGAACGCAATGGACTGGTATTGCTGATGTCTCTGGTGGGCAATCTGTCCAACGTTGGCCTGGACTACCTCACCATCAATCGTTGGGGCTGGGCCAGTAGTGGGGCTGGCCTAGCGACGGCCTGGAGCCAATATCTCGCCTTACTGGTAGGCCTGATCGGCCTGGTGGCGATTACGCCCCGCGCCACCTTTTCCCAGGCCTGGGCAGAACTCTTACACCGGAGTTCTCTGCGGGAAACTGTGATTCTCAAGAGCAATATTCTGATTCGTTTCCTGGTACTGATCACTTCCTATGCTTTGTTTACCAACGTCAGTTCGACCTTGGGCACCACGGTCTTGGCTCAGAATGGCCTTCTACTCCAGATCGCCCTCCTGAGTCAATTCACCATCCAAGGAGTAGGCATGACCACCCAAACCCTGACGGGAAATTTTAAAAGCAAGGGCCAGACCGATCAGTTGGGGCCACTGCTGTTGGTTTCCATCTTGACCACCCTGCTGATTGCCCTCGGTTTTGCCCTAGGGGCCGTCCTCTTTCCTGACGTCGTTTTTGGCCTGTTAACCAACCACGAAGAAGTGAATCAGACCCTTGGGCAATACAGTTTTTGGCTCCTGCCCCTGCTGGAACTGACTGCCCTGGCCTTTATGTTGGAGGGTTACTTTATCGGCCTGAAACAGGGCACTATTCTCCGCAATGCGGTTCTCTGGGCCTTTGGCGCGGCCTACCTGCCCTGCCTCGCCCTGGCTATCTACGAGCAAAGTAACCACCTCCTCTGGTTGGCCCTGGTGGCCTATATGCTGGCCCTGGCCCTGTATTTGGGCTGGCAGTTCTTCACTAAGTTTGCCCCCCATACCCTGGCCGAACTGGAACAAAACCCCTCTTCTGTGCCCTGATCTAACTGCAATAAAAGGAACCCCAGTCAAGCCTCGTTGACAAAAATTAACAAAATACTTACGATATAAGAAGTGTAAGGCTACGCCAAAACCTCAGATTTATTTTCGCCACTTAATACTCTTAGGGCGGGTGCGTTAGGGGTTGCGGTACCTTCCATTGACATTGAGTTCTCCTAGATATGCCCTGGTGATTTAACCGGGGTTTTTTGTTTTGGCAAGGGATCGGGGCATAATGAGCAACAGTAAGATTTGGGTTTGAAACTTGGCTGTGTCCTACGCCATCGATTTTGGAACAACAAATACCGTTATTACTCGCTGGAATGCCGTGACCCAACAGGCTGAAATGGTGGCCTTGCCGGGTCTCTCCCAGGGTTGGGGGCCAAATCCGGCCCTGATTCCTAGTCTGGTGTTTGTAGAAGATGCGGCCCAGGGAAAAGTTTGGGCCGGGCAAGCGGTTCTCGACCGGGGGGGGGATCGTCGGCCCAATCCTCGCTTTTTTCGCAACTTTAAGCGGGGCATTGGGGCCTCAATTCAGGGATTTTTGCCGGAATTAGAGGGCCAGACCATTAGTTTTGAAAAGGTCGGGCAATGGTTCCTCGGGCAATTATTAAGTACGCTCCAGGCCAACGAGGGCCAGGCCCTGGAGGAATTGATTGTTACGGTGCCGGTGGATAGTTTTGAGGCCTATCGCCATTGGCTAGGGAGTCTTTGCCAGGATTGGGGGATTGCCCAAATCCGTCTGTTAGATGAACCCACTGCTGCTGCTCTCGGCTACGACCAAGGCCAGGCCAACGTTATTTTAGTCATTGATTTTGGTGGGGGAACCGTCGATTTCTCCTTAGTACAACTGCGAAAGCCCGCGCGTCCGGCCCCTCGTCAAGGATTTATTCTGAAGTGGGGCAGTCGTTCGACGGAGTCGGCTGTCAAGGGCCAAAAAGAATTGGCCAAGATCCTAGCGAAGGCCGGTGCTAACTTGGGCGGGAGTGATATTGATAACTGGCTCATTGCTGATTTTGCCCAAAAATTGGGGATTCCTAGCTCCGTCGTGACCCAGCGCCTGGCCGAACGTCTAAAAATTAGTTTGTCCCAGGCCCCAACGGCTACAGAGGTTTATTTTGATGACCGTAGCCTAGAGAGCTACGAATTGACCCTGACCCGCTCCGGCCTAGAAGAAATCCTCCAGCGTCATCAATTTTTTGAGCGCCTGGATACCCTGCTGACCCAAGTCCTGCAACAGGGCCAAAGTCAAGACATTAGCCCCGAAGCCATTGAAGCGGTTCTCCTTGTGGGGGGCACGAGCCAAATTCCTGCTATTCAGGCCTGGCTCCAAGACTATTTTCCTGCCAACAAAATTGCCAGTGACCGGCCCTTTGAGGCCATTGCCCTGGGGGCCCTGAAACTTGTCCAAGGCCAGGAAATTCAAGACTTGCTCTACCACAGCTACGGTGTGCGCTACTGGAATCGTCGCCAAAACTGCCATAGCTGGCATCCCATTATTGAAGCGGGCCAGGCCTACCCCATGGCCCAACCGGTAGAACTCACCCTGGGGGCCTCTCTAGACAACCAACCCAGCATTGAACTGATTATTGGTGAACTCGGCGCTACGGTGGGGGGCACGGAAATCTATCTGGAGGGAGACCGCCTGGTAACACGGCCCCTCACCACGGAGCAATTTGTCGTCCAGGCCCTCAACGACCGCCCGGGGGCCAGGGCCATTGCTCAACTTTCTCCCCCTGGCTATCCGGGCAGTGACCGTATCAAAGTTCTCTTTTGGGTCGATGCCCAACGCTATCTCCGCATTACAGTGGAAGACCTCCTTTTGCAAAAGACCCTGATGAGCAACCAAAGCGTGGCCCAGTTGAGTTAGGAAAATGCCGCCAAAAGACGGGAATCTTCCCCCTGAAAATACGGAGGGTATCACCGAAAAAATACGTAGGGGCCTGGCTAGGGAAGCCATAACCCGGTTGTTGGCCCTCTGGTAGTAGTGAGAGATCGTCAGACTCAATAACCCAGAGAGCCCGTGGGGTTCAGCCGAGGCAGGGCCATTGAGGGGATTTTTACTATGCGACGGAGCCGTAAAATGGACTGGGAAGGGTGGCCCCGCTACGGAGCACTCTCCTTGTATTTTCGACATTTCCCGGCTTCTTAACCCGTAATTCTAGAATCAAATACGGACTGATTAGCTAAGTACTATTTACAATTGACCGCCTCTAGGGGCCGATATAGAGTGGAATTATCAAAGATTTAAGAATAGATTAATTCCAGATATTACGGGTCAGTTCTCATCTATCTAGCAATAGGTACATTTTATGCATCTTGACATCGCGAAATGGCAATCGGAGTACGAATCGGGTAACAGTCTAGTAGACGAACAACACAAAGGACTCTTTAGCCTGATTAATGCCCTGAATAACGCCATGCTAGAGGGCCAGGGCAAAACTTTACTCAAGCAGACTATCCAGAGTCTGTACGACTATACTAATGTGCATTTCTCGACAGAAGAAGAGTACATGCGGAGTCATGATTACCCAGGCTATCAGGAGCATCGACAAAAACACGAGGACTTGAAAAAAAGAGTTCTCGAATTTCAGGAAGAGTTTAGCCATCAGACATCTCAGCTAACCATTCATCTCTCCCATTTTCTGACAAACTGGCTGATTGAGCATATTCAAAAAGAAGACTTAAAAATGATTCAATATTGTCGGCAAAAAGAGGTAGCTAAGGTGGCTGCTCCACGCCTAGAAATTGCCCAATGGCTACCTCGCTACGTCACCGGTTTTGCCCTGATTGATAATCAACATAAAAGCCTTTTCCATGCCATCAATGCTCTGCACTATGCTATGTTGAGTGGCCAGGGAACCCAATTACTGCAAGCGACCCTCAGGGCATTGAGTGACTATGTCAATATTCACTTTGCGACGGAAGAGGAGTATATGCGTCGTTACCAATATCCTGATTTACAGGATCACCATCGTAAACACCAAGCCCTGAAGGCCCAGGTGGAAGACTTTAATCAACGGGCGGAGCAGATGGAACGACAAGGGGAGCAGAGGGAAAAACTGCAGTTGGTCATTGAAATCTCTTATTTCCTCAGTCAGTGGTTGATTGATCACATTGACCAAGAAGATCAGAAAATGATTGATTTTCTCAAGCAAAAACAGTCAGAGGATGAGGCTTTGGCTTCTCTTGGTCAAGTCGTCTAGCAATAAGCCCTTGGTGTTATTAAATCATCTTGGATTGTCTATTCCAAGTCATGCTGAAATGTTCCGTCATGAGAATGAGAAGACTATTTCTATTTCTTTACGAAATGGAGAATCATTGAAGTCTGGACGATATAATGAAATTATTCAGGATTCCCATCGTCATCGCACATCCCTGACGCTAATCCACCTGAAACTAAAAACTGCTTAGAATCCGATTAATGCCCTAAGGCCCTATTTTCTTCCATCCATTACGCAGAATAATCTGGTTCCTGGAGGGCGGGGGATTGCTTTTGATTTTCAGAACCTGTCTGTCTTAGGTGGGTTTACTGTTGATTCATTTTCTCTTCATTAATTGACCATGGCTACTATTCTAATTGTGGATGATAATCCCAGTAATTTTGATGTTATTGACAGTATTTTCAGCCACGAAAATGATGAGCTTTACTATGCCTCTTCGGGGAAACAGGCCCTGGATTTGATGACAACCCTCTCCGTTGACTTAGTGTTATTGGACGTGATGATGCCAGAGATGGACGGGGTGGAAGTTTGCCAACGGATCAAAAGTAATCCCCAGTGGCCATTTATTCCCGTAGTGATGGTCACGGCCCTAACGGATAAGGAGGAACTGGCCTTTTGTTTGCAGGCCGGGGCGGATGATTTTATTTCTAAACCGGTGAATGCCCTGGAACTGAGGGCCAGGGTACGCTCGATGTTGAGGCTCAAGCAGCAGTTTGATCGGCTCCAGGATAACTTGCAGATGCGTCAAGACCTGACCCATATGGCGATCCATGACCTCCGCAATCCCCTCAGTACCATTTTGCTGGCCAGTGAAATTCTGGAAATGACCCCCCTCGATGAGAAGCAAAAACATAAGGTAGAGCAAATCCATCGCAATGGTAAGCAATTGATGGGCCTGGTGGATAGTTTATTAATCGTGGCGAAATCCGAAGCGGGAGCCCTTTGCTTGAACCCGACGCCAGTGGATATCAATAGCATGGCGGAATTGGTGATTCAAGAAAACACCTTGCTGGCTAACCATCGGGGAGTCACGCTGGAGTTGGTGCTTCCTCCAGAAAGTAAAGTTGTTGAGGTGGATCAGGGCCTCTTCCAACGAGTCCTCGATAATCTGATTGGCAATGCCATCAAATTCTCCCTAGGGGGGCCTGTGGTGACCCTGAGCGTGGAATACCCCACCGATAAGCACCTCAGAATTCGGGTGAGTGACCAAGGCCCTGGTATCACCGCCGAGGGTAAGGAGCAGATTTTCCACAAGTTTGAAACCGGCCAATTTTTAAAACAGGTTCAGCAAACGGGGATTGGTCTGGCCCTGTGTCGTCTGGTGGTAGAGGCCCATGGAGGACAGATTTGGGTAGAAGATAATCAACCCCAGGGGTCGGTCTTTGTGGTGGAACTTTGAGGCCAGCAGGGGGAGAAAAGGATGACGATTTCCTTGGATCTTTATCAGGCCATCGCTCGGGAACCGCTGTTGCTGGTGGAATCCTCGGCGCTGATCTCGGATGTTCTGGCGCGACTTGCCCAAGTGGAAACGGCGGCTTGTCATCTGATGCCTAGCTCTCCCTCCCCCGCTCCAGTTTTGCAAATTCGGCCCTACTGCGTACTGGTGATGGAGCAGGGCCAGTTAGCGGGGATTGTCACCGAGCGGGATATTGTCCGATTTATTGCCCAGGGCCATACCTTAACAGAAGCGATCATGGTGGCTCAGATCATGAGTCGGCCAGTAATCAGTCGCTCCCTCGAGCAATTACGGGATGTCTTCGGGGTGCTGTCTTTGTTACAGAGCCATCGTATTCGTCATCTTCCTGTCCTGGATGAGCAAGGACAACCTATCGGCTGTATTACCCCCACGACCCTCCGTCAGGTTCTGCGCTCTACGGATTTGTTACGAGTGCGTTTAGTGGAAGAGGTGATGCAGTCCCCGGTGATCCAGGCCCCTGCCCAGGCATCCATCCTGGCGATCGCCCAATTGATGTTAGAACACCGGATTAGCTCTGTCGTGCTCACCGAGCCGGGAGACGAGTCCTGGCTGCGCCCCGTCGGTATCCTAACGGAACGGGATATTGTCCAAATGCAGGCGCTAGGGATCGATTTCTCCACCACACCGGCTCAAATCGTGATGAGCTATCCCCTCGCAACCGTGACACCGGATACCAGTTTGGCCGTGGCCTACAATTTAATGCAACGCCACTATATCCATCGGGTAGTGGTGGTGGGGCCCATGGGAGACCTCCGGGGCATCGTTACCCAGAGCAGTGTGTTGAAGATTTTAGATCCGACGGATCTGAGTGAGACCTTGGCCGTTCTGCGGTCACGCATTAGCCAACTGGAAGCAGAAAAAATTGCCCTCCTAGAGCAACAGAACCAGGCGCTGAGTCTCAATCTGGATGTGGCAACCCAAAAGTTGACCATCCAAACCCAGCGAGAGCAATTTGTTAATCAGCTGATTCAGCAACTCCAGGGCAATCTCAATCTCGACGACATTTTGCAAACCACGGTAATGGCCCTGCGGGAGTTTATCCAAGCCGACCGGGTTTTAGTCTATCAGTTCTATGATGACCTCAGTAGCCAAGTGGTGGCGGAATCCGTGGGAGAGGGCTGGCTCCGGGCAAGGGACTACGATATCTATGATCAATGCTTTCGCAATGGCCTGAATGAGCGCTACCTCCAGGGATGGCATTGGGCAGTCAATGATATTAACCAAGTGGATCTCACCCCTTGTCACCGTCGCTTGCTGGAGAGTTTTCAGGTACGGGCTAACTTGGTGGTGCCGCTCCTCAGCAGTGATCTGGCGGCCCAAGCGGAAGAATTTACCCCCGTTCCCTACGTTTGGGGATTGCTGATCGTCCATCAATGTTCGGGGCCGCGTCTTTGGCAGAGCGAGGAAATCGAACTGCTCAAATACCTGGCGAATCAGTTGACGGTCTATATGCAACGGGGACGGCTCCTCGACCGCGCCCGCTGGGAAAAAGAACAACGGCAGAAAGCCCAAAGTTTTTTGACCGAAAGTGAAGCCCGCTTTCGACAGTTAGCGGACAATATCGAGCAGGTGTTTTACCTCAATGACCTGGCCACGGGACAGGTGCTCTACGTCAGTCCCAGTTACGAAACAATTTGGGGCCGTTCCTGCCAAAGTCTCTACGACCATCCCCAATCCTTCCTTGAGCAAGTCCATCCCGAGGATTGTCCCCGCGTGCTTCAGGCCTATCAAGAACAACGCCAGGGCCAAGGTACTGAAACCCAGTATCGTATTCTCTGTCCCGATGGCCAACTGCGTTGGATTCTTGACCGATGTTTTCCCGTCCGCAATGGGGAAGGTCAAGTTTATCGGGTTTGTGGCATTGCCGAGGATATTACGACTCGAAAAACCATTGAAATCCAGCTCCAGCAATTAAATGAAAGCCTAGAAACCCTGGTTCAGGAACGGACTCAGGCCCTGGAAGACAGTGAAAAGCGCCTAGAGTTGGCCCTGCGTTCGGCTAGTTTAGGGATCTGGGAATGGGATGTGGCGACGGGGATCCTCCATTGGGATAAACAAATGTATGAGGTGTATGGGGTCAAGGCCCAATCCTTCCAGCCCAACTACGAAAATTGGTTGCATTGTATTCATATTGAAGACCGAGCGGCAATAGAGCAGGCCCTTCATTGGGCCTTGGCGGGAGAGCAACCCTACGACACAAGTTTTCGGGCCTGTTGGCCCAATGGCCAGATCCGATATATCCAGGCAAATGGCCTAGTCCTGCGGGATAGCCACGGTGGGCCCGTCCGCATGATTGGGGTGAACAGTGATATTACGGACAAAAAACGGGCGGAACAAGTCCTCAAGCAACGGTTAATTGCCATTGAAGCTGCCACCGACGGGATTGCGGTGGTCAATGAAAACGGGCGATATATTTCCATTAATCGGGCCCACTTGGAACTCTTTGGCTACCAACAAGCGGAGGAATTGTTGGGGAAAAGCTGGGACGAACTATACTATCAAGCTGAAGTACAACGCTTTAAACAGTTTATTTTTCCCCTGTTGGCTCGGCAGGGCCATTGGCAGGGAGAGGCCCTGGCCAAACGCAAGGATGGCAGTACCTTTATCGAAGAACTGTCCTTGACCCACGTTCAAGACATTGGCTTGATCTGTGTCTGCCGTGATATTACCTTCCGAAAAGAACAGGAACAGCGGCTTCTGCAAAAGGCCCAGGAAGAATCCCTGTTACGGAAAATTACGGAGCGGATTCGTCAATCCTTGCAGTTGGAAGATATCTTTGCCACGGCGACCCAGGACCTTCAGCAGTTTATTCAAGTGGATCGGGCCTGCATTTTTAAATTTGATACCGCTAGTCACTACCACCAAGGAACTTTTGTGGCAGAAGCCTTAGAGCCAGGATTGTCATCGGTCTTACATACCTCCCTCCAGGATTGTTACTTCAGTGAACATTTTGCCGCGCTCTATCAAGTGGGTCGTTATCAGGTGATCAATGATCTAGAGACTGCCGAGCTAGAAGCTTGTCATCGACAAATGTTGGGGCAATTGCAGATTCGGGCCCATCTGGTGTTTCCCTTGCTCTGTGGTGAGCAACTCTGGGGCCTCCTCTGTCTACATCAATGTACTGACGTCCGCACTTGGCAAACATCGGAAATTGCCTTTGTCCAAGAAATTGCCACCCAATTGGCCATCGCCCTACAACAGGCCACCCTATTCCAGCGACTCCAGGCGGAACTCCAAGAACGGCAACGGGCAGAAGGGCAACTGCGGGAAGCCAACCAAAAACTAGCCGACAGCAACGCCGAATTGGCCCGGGCCACCCGCCTCAAGGATGAGTTTTTGGCCAATATGAGCCACGAACTGCGAACCCCCCTCAACGCCATTCTGGGATTATCTCAATCCCTACTGGAAAAAGTCCTAGGCGATCTCAGCGAGCGACAACAGCGTTCCATTGAGACCATCGAGCGGAGTGGTGAACACCTTCTATCTTTGATTAATGACATTCTGGACTTATCCAAAATTGAAGCCAACAAACTGGATCTAGAGCCGGGGGTCGTCAATTTAGCCCGAGTCTGCCAAGACAGTCTGCAATTGGTGCGGCAGTTGGCCCTAAAAAAACAGATCCGCCTCCAGCAAGAGATTCCCCCTGGAGAGATTAACTTTATGGCCAATGAACGTCGTCTCCAGCAAATTCTGCTGAATTTACTCAACAATGCTGTTAAATTTACCCCCCAGGGAGGGCAGGTCAGTTTGCGGGTGACTCAAGAAATCTTAGAGCACCAAGCCTGGCTGATTTTTGCGGTAAAAGATACGGGCATCGGCATTAGCCCGGAAGACCAGGGCAAACTGTTTCAGTCTTTTGTGCAGGTCGATAGCAGTCTCAATCGTCAGTATGAAGGCACGGGCTTGGGGTTGGCCCTGGTCAGACGTTTGGCAGAACTCCACGGAGGCCGGGTCAGCGTCGAGAGTGCCATAGGGGCAGGGAGTTGTTTCCGGGTTTATCTCCCCTATCGTCCTGCTCGGTTGGAGTGCCCCTTGATGACGGATCATGTTTCTAGTACAAACTCCGGCGGAGAAACGGTTACTGGCTCTAAAGTCTCTTCTCCTCAGGAGTCTGCTTTGGTTCTCATTGCCGAGGACAATCCGGACAATATCGAAAGTCTCAAGAGTTATTTGGAATACAAAGGTTATCGTCTTATGTTTGCCAAAGATGGTCGTCAGGCCATCACCATGGCCCAGCAGAAAAAACCGGATCTGATTTTAATGGATATTCAAATGCCAGGGATGGATGGCATCGTTGCCACCCAGGAGATTCGAGCATTGCCAGGGATGGCAGATATTCCGATTGTGGCTTTGACGGCCCTGGCCATGCCGGGGGATAAGGAACGCTGTCTGGCGGCGGGTATGAATGATTACGTCAGTAAACCTATCCGTCTCAAGGCCTTATTAACCACCATGGAAAAGCTCCTCTGTGCCTAATCCTGCCGCTTTAATTTTCTTCCGGTCTACCATGTCCATTCGTACCCAAATTATCTACGGTTATCTGCTCACCCTCGGTTTGGCCCTGGGGGGGTCAGGGGTGGGCCTGGTTCTGGGCAATATCTACCAACGACAGGCCCTGCAAATCCGTCAACAGGCCTCCTTAGAGCGGCAATTGCTGACCACATTGCAGATCAATATTCTCTACAATCGGCCAGCCAAGCAGTTAACCCCCCATGTGAAAAATCCAGCCCGGTTTCGCCAAGAGAGTCAGGCCCTCCAGGAGCGAGTGGCCAAGATCCAGGCCCTGTTGCAATCCCCCGCTGCCACCGAGATTAAACTCCAGCCCGAACTTGAACCCAAACTCGTGGCCTATCGTCAATCCCTGGCCCAATTTACTGTCAAGCTCAATCAATTTGTTGAGCAGGCCTTGCCCCTTACCCAGCAGGCTCAGGGGGCCGAAAAGGCTCAGGAATTGGTGGTGGATTTGGTCAAAAGTCCTGAATTTGTCGCCTTTATTGAATTTCCTGACCAACTAACGGCCTTTAGTCAACGGGCGGAAGAACAGGAACAGAAAAGTGAACAGGCCCTGCAACAGGCCGAGCGACTCCGTACCCAAATCATTGTGGCTAGTCTATTGGCGGCGCTCGCCGTGGCCCTGCTCGTGGCCTTTTATACCAGTGACCGCATTGCCCGTCCCATCCAAACGCTGACGGCAACCACCCAGCGGATAACAGCGGAGGGAAATTTTGATTTAGAAGTCCCGGTGGGGAATCGGGATGAAGTGGGACTACTGGCCCAGTCCTTCAACCAACTAATCCAGCAGGTGAAAAGTCTGTTGGCGACTCAACAGCATTACCTAGCGGAAATGGAACAGGCCAAGACCGCCGCCGAGGTGGCTAACCAGGCCAAGAGTCAGTTTTTGGCTAATATGAGCCACGAACTCCGCACCCCCTTGAACGGCATTTTGGGCTATACGCAAATTTTGTTCCGCAGTGGCCTGTCGGCAACCCAGGAACGGGGCCTGATCATCATCGAGCAATGTGGCCAGCATCTCCTGGCCCTGATTAACGATGTCCTGGATCTGGCCAAGGTAGAAGCGGGCAAACTGACGGTCAATGCCAAAGCCTTTCATTTGCCGTCCCTACTAGAGGGCGTGGCGGAAATTACCCGCATCCGAGCCGAACAAAAACACATCGGTTTTGACTACCTGGCCCGGTCTACCCTCCCCCAGGGCATTGTCGGGGATGAAAAACAACTCCGACAGATCTTGCTTAACCTCCTCAGTAATGCGGTCAAATTTACCGACCAGGGAAAAGTCTGTTTAACGGTAGAGGCTGAACCCGTCGCAGGGAATGGGCAAGCTTCCTCAGTCCGCCTGAGTTTCACCATACAAGATACCGGTCTGGGCCTCTCCCCGGAGCAAATAGAGCACATCTTTAAACCTTTTGAGCAGGTTGGGGATCGTCAACGTCAGGCCGAAGGGGCCGGTCTGGGGTTGGCCATTAGTCAGGCCATGGTTCAGCTCATGGGGGGCGAAATCACCGTGGAGAGTCAACCGGGCCAGGGCAGTTGTTTTCGCTTTAGTATCGTCTGTCCGGTGGAAGCCGACTGGGCCCAGGCCCAAGCCCAAACCCATCAGGGCAAAATTATCGGCTACGAAGGGGAGCCTCGGCAGATTCTGGTGGTGGATGACCGCTGGGAAAACCGTGCTGTCTTAGTCACCTTCCTGACCATGCTGGGCTTTGAGGTCAGGGAAGCCGACAATGGCCAAACGGCCCTGGCCCAACTGCAACAGCACCGCCCCGATTTGATCATTAGCGATCTGAAAATGCCGGTGATGTCGGGGATTGAATTTCTGCAACAACTCCGGGCCGATCCAGGTCTCGATGCTATTTCAGTAATTATTTCTTCCGCCAGTGCCTTTGAAAGCGACCGTCAACGAAGTCTCAAGCTCGGTGCCAAAGCCTTCTTACCCAAACCCATCCAAGCCAACGAACTATATCAAACCCTAGCGGAGGTACTCAATCTAACTTGGCGTTATGAAACGTCGCCCCCTGGCGACAACCTCCCGACCGCTGAGACCGCCATTTCTCCTGTTTTACCACCTGTGGAGAAACTCCAAGCCTGGTTAACCTATGCCATGACGGGTCAACTCCACGACCTTGGGGATGCTTTAGCGCAACAGGCTAGCCAAAATCCGCCCTACCACCGCTTTATTCACCAACTGCAAAGCCAGGTCAATACCTTTCAACTGCTGGAAATCCGTCGATCTCTCCAAGTGGCCCTGGCCAGTTTGACGGTGACTAGCGAGGAGGAAACCCAGCCATGAGCCTCTCTCCCCCTCCCGTTACCATTTTGGTGGTGGATGACATTCCCAGTAATCTAGAGGTTTTGTCCCAAATCCTGCGCCAAGCGGGCTATCAAATTCGGGTTGAAGTGGATGGTAGTCAAGTGTTGACCCAAGTCAAAATGGCCCGGCCCGATTTAATTTTGCTGGATGTGATGCTACCGGGCCTTGATGGCTTTACGGTTTGTCAACAACTCCAAGCCCAAGCCGAGACCCAGGATATTCCCATTATTTTTATGACGGCCCTCGACCAGCCGGAGGATAAGGTGCGGGGCTTTCGGCTTGGCGCAGTGGACTATATCACCAAGCCCTTTCAGGAGGAAGAAGTCCTGGCTCGGGTGAAACTGCATCTGCAATTGGCCCAATTAACGGCGAAACTAACTCAACAGAACCAGGCCTTGGAGAAAGAAGTCGCGATGCGGACAGCGGAGCTATTCCAGGCCCTCCAGGAATTGAAGGAAACCCAAGCCGACCTGCAACAGGCCCATGAAGAGCTAGGGGAATACACCGCCAGCTTGGCCCGCACAAATCGCCTCAAGGATGAATTTCTTGCCAATATGAGCCACGAACTCCGCACGCCCCTGAACAGTATTCTTGGCCTGGCAGATGCCCTGGGAGACCGGTGCTTTGGGCCGATTACCGATCAACAACAGGAGGTTTTGACCACCATTACCCAAAATGGTCATCGTTTACTGGCCTTAATCGAGAGCATTTTAGACCTTTCTGGCCTGAGTACGGGGACGCTTTGTCTTCGCTGTGATCGGGTTTCCCTGCGGCAATTATGTCTTGGGGCCTTGGAATTGGTCGAGACCTTGGCTCAAAAAAAGGGATTGGTGTTGACTCTCGAACTTCCCCCAGCCCTAACGGCGTTATACATCCAGGGAGACGAGGCTCGTCTTCGCCAGGCCCTGTACCACCTATTGCATAATGCCGTTAAATTTACGCCTGAAGGAGGGCGGGTCTGCCTGCGGCTCCGTCTGGAGGCCAGGGAAAATAGTCCGGATCCGGAACATCCCAATTGGCTCAGCCTGAGTGTGGAGGATACCGGCATCGGTATTTCGGAAGTAGAGCAAGACTCCCTATTCCAAAACTTCATACAATTATCAGGTGGTCTCAACCGGAGTCATTCTGGGTTGGGACTAGGACTGGCCCTGACGAAACAAATTGTCCGTCTCCATGGGGGGAAAGTGCGAGTACACAGTGTAACCGGCAAGGGAAGTTGCTTTACCATCTGTCTGCCCTACGGAGCCGTGGCGGCTGTTGAGACCCGCGTAGCCAAAACCCATAACCTATTGCACTCGACGCTATCGCCCTCTCTGGTGCTAGCGGATAGTCAGGAAGCGGATTTAATTAGCCTGAGTAGTTATCTCAGCGCAAAAGGTCACCCCCTCCAGACAGCTACCAGCTTGCCGGAGGTCATGGCCCTGCTTCAGAAACAGTCGGCCCAACTCCTGATCATCAGCAGTTCTTTCCTCCAGCAAGTCTCTCCAGCCCTACTTTCTTTATTGGCGGCTCAACCCGTTATTGTACTCCTCGCCTCTCCTGATGATTTAGATAACGTTGCCCACTTGCCCGTCCAGCAAATTTTACCTAAACCTATCAAACTTCGTTCCCTAGAAACCGTGGTATCTGGTCTACTCTCGCCTAACTCATCGACTGCCTAAGTCGTGGGTTCAGACTTCTTCCCTTATTTCTTTATTGTGGGTTCCAATTCATGCATTCTCCTGATACCGCCATAGAAAAAATTCTGATTATCGAAGATGAACCGGATATTCGAGCGAATCTCCAGGAAATTCTAGAAATTTCTCAGTACAAAGTCACCACCGCCAGTAACGGTGCAGAAGGCGTGACCCTAGCGAAGGAAATCCAGCCTGACCTCATTATTTGTGATATTAATATGCCGGTGATGGACGGCTACGAAGTCCTAGAAAGTTTGCAGAATATGCCGGAAACCAGCCTAATTCCCTTTATTTTCCTCACCGCCAGATCCGATCTCCAAGAATTGCGCCAGGGGATGGAACTGGGGGCCGATGACTACCTCATCAAACCCTTGAATATTCAAGACCTTCTGGTGTCTGTTCGTACACGCCTACTTAAGCACCAACGATTTGTGGAGCAAATTCAGCAAGTGGAAGAATTGTCCCAAGCCATTCAATCCCAAGTTAAAGAAACGGAATCTCATGTCCAAGAACAGGAACACTTACTCCAAGTCAAGGATAAATTGCTTAGCAAAATTCTTGAAAATTTGAGCGACTCGGTGAGTAATATTCATTTAATTGCAACCATGCTCAAAAAGGATACGGCTTCAGTGAATCAGTCCAAATATATTAGCATCCTGGAAAGTGAGGCTAATCGGCAGTTAAAACTCCTCAATGACGTGATTAAACTCCAGGGCCTCCTCAAACCAGAAAATGTGGATATCCTCAAGCGCTACGATCTCTTGAACTAATATTCCTGTTTGCTTAACAAAACTATACAATGGGAGCCATTGCCATCCTTGTCCCTAATCCCTCCATGACCTTTTATTCCCAACCCAGCAAACCCCTCTGGTCGTCCTTGATCTTGATTGCTCCCTTTTTCCTGTGGGGAACGGCCATGGTGGCCATGAAAGGAGTCATGCCCGATACGAATCCTCTCTTTGTGGCTAGTATTCGCCTCATTCCGGCCGGATTGTTGGTCTTACTGGTGGCCCAGGCCCTGGGACGGCCTCAACCCCAAACTTGGCAGGGATGGGCCTGGATTGGCCTATTTGCGCTAGTGGATGCTAGTCTGTTTCAAGGCTTTTTGGCCGAGGGCCTGGCTCGGACGGGGGCCGGTTTAGGCTCGGTGATCATTGACTCCCAACCCATTGCCGTGGCCCTGCTCTCCCGTTGGTTGTTTCACGAAGTTATCGGCTTCTGGGGTTGGCTGGGCTTAGGCGTCGGGATTATGGGGATTAGTTTGATCGGTCTCCCTGATGAATGGTTTTATCAGCTTTGGCAACTCCAGGCCCTGCAGATTAGCTGGAGTTGGCAGGGCCTGTTCCAGAGTGGCGAGGCCCTAATGCTCTTGGCCTCCCTTTCCATGGCGGTGGGCACAGTACTGATCCCCTTCATTAGTCGTCGGGTTGATCCGGTAGTGGCGACGGGCTGGCATATGATCCTGGGGGGCCTTCCCCTCCTGGGTTTATCGTTACTTACAGAAAGTCAATCCTGGCAAGGCATTCATATCGCGGGTTGGTTCAATTTGGCCTATGCCACGGTCTTTGGCAGTGCCCTGGCCTACGGTATTTTCTTTTGGTTGGCGGCCAAGGGCAATCTCACCAGTCTGAGTGCCCTCACCTTTCTAACACCCGTCTTTGCCTTGGGTTTTGGTAATCTGGTTCTGGCAGAGGTCTTGAGTTCTTTGCAGTGGCTAGGGGTGGGTCTCACTCTCGTTAGTATTTACTTAATCAATCAACGGGAATTTTTGAAAACTCGGTTCTCTGCTTGGCAGAATGTCGGCCATCCCGTTACAAAGCCCTAAGGCTCTCTGAGTTGTGACTGGTAAGCAAGGGGAGATTTGACCAAGCAACGGTCAGCAAGGACAATAGGGGCAACCCGATTCTTTTTCCCCCATGACGAATCTGCCCCTCGATAATTCAGGCCCTTGGGAAACGCCCCCACCGAGTTGGAAACAATACTTTAGCTTCAGCACTGACCATAAAGTGATTGGCATTCAGTATCTACTGATGGCCTTTTGCTTTTTCTTGGTTGGCGGCCTGTTGGCCATGATTGTGCGGGCGGAGTTGTTAACCCCTCAATTGGATGTGGTAGACCGCAGTCTTTACAATGGCCTGTTCACGATGCACGGTACGGTGATGATTTTCCTCTGGATTTTGCCGGCTAACGTGGGCCTGGCTAATTATTTAGTGCCGTTGATGATCGGGGCGAAGGACATGGCCTTTCCGGTGCTCAACGCCATTGCCTTTTGGCTGATGCCCGTGGCTGGAACCCTGCTGATGCTTAGCTTTTTTCTACCCAGTGGTACAGCCCAGGCCGGTTGGTGGTCCTATCCGCCGGTGAGTATCCAGAATCCCTCGGGCCATTTGATTAACGGTGAATTTATCTGGCTGGTGGCGGTGGCCATTTCTGGAGCCTCTTCGATCATGGGGGGCGTTAATTTTGTGACCACCATCTTCCAACTGCGGGCCCCCGGCATGGGTTGGCTCAAGATGCCGGTCTATGTTTGGACAATTCTCAGCGCCCAACTCCTACAATTATTTTGCCTACCGGCCCTGACGGGAGCGGCGATTATGCTACTCTTTGACCTTTCCTTTGGGACGGATTTCTTTTCTCCCTTCAATAATGGCGATCCGATCATCTATCAGCATCTCTTTTGGTTCTATTCCCATCCGGCGGTTTATGTGATGGCCCTGCCGGCCTTTGGGGTATTTTCAGAAATTCTGCCGGCCTTTGCCCGAAAACCGCTGTTTGGCTACAAAACCGTCGCGATTTCTTCAATTCTCATTGCTGGCCAAGGCACTTTCGTCTGGGTACACCATATGTTTACCAGTGCCACCCCCAGTTGGATGCGGATGTTCTTTATGGCCAGTACCATGCTGATCGCCGTGCCAACGGGGATTAAGGTATTAGCCTGGACGGCAACGGTGTGGCGAGGGAGTCTGCGGCTAACAACCCCCATGCTGTTTTGTCTCGGGGCCATTGCCATGTTTCTGTTTGCGGGGATTACGGGCATTATGCTGGCTTCAGCCCCTTTTGATCTCCACGTCAACAATACCTATTTTGTCGTCGGTCATTTCCACTACGTTGTTTTTGGCACCGTCACCATGGCCCTCTACGCCGGCATTTATTTTTGGTTTCCCAAGATGACCGGCCGCACCTACAGCGAAGCCTGGGGCAAGCTCCATTTTGTCTTAACCTTTATCGGCGCAAATTTAAACTTTTTCCCCATGCACCCCATTGGCCTCCAAGGAATGCTACGTCGTGTGGCCTCCTACGACCCCCAATACACCACCTGGAACGTGATTGCCAGCTTAGGGGCCTTCTTGTTGGGCATGTCCGTTCTGCCTTTTATAGCCAATATGATTACCTCGGCCTATCTGGGTAAGAAAATCGGTGAGAACCCCTGGCAAGCGACGGGCCTGGAGTGGACGACCAGTTCTCCACCCCCAGTGGAAAATTTTGAGACCATTCCGACGGTTACGGAAGAACCCTACGGCTATGGCCAACGAACCATGGCGGCAAATTAGGGGTTGAGCCCACAGTCTAGGCAAGGGCCAGCCTCAGGGAATGGGGGACTTCCAAATCATAATCGGCCATTAGTTGCGGATTGCCTAAAATTTCCCTTGGGCTTCCTGTAGCCACGATGTGGCCCGCATCCATCAATACCAAACGACTACAGACTTCTAACAAAAATTCGAGGTCATGGGAGGCGATCAGGCGGGTTTCCGTCGAGGTCTGTAAAAACTGGATCAAGCGTCGCCGGGCCCGTTGATCCAAATTGGCCGTCGGTTCATCGTAGAGAATAATCTGGGGGGCCATGGCCAAAATTCCTGCAATGGCCGTCATCCGCTTCTGTCCCCCGGAAAGATGATGGGGTGGACAATGGGCCAGGGCCGTTAACCCTGTGAGAGCCAGGGCCTGTTGTACCCGCTGGTTAACCAAATCCACTGGTAAGCCTAGATTCTGAGGGCCAAAGGCCACATCCTCCCAAACCGAAGCCGAGAATAGTTGGTCATCAGGGTTTTGAAAGACCAGGCCAATATCCGGGGAAAAACCACCGGGTTTGACGAGCCGAGCCAAGCATTGAATTTGGCCTTGCTGGGGTGCCAATAGGCCACAGAGTAAAAGAAACAAGGTGGTTTTACCGCATCCGTTATGGCCAACGATCCCTAGATGTTCCCCCTGGGCAACGGTTAAGTTAATTCCAGGCAAAACGGGAACTGTTGGGGTATAGCCAAACCAGAGATTTTGAATGTCTAGGGCCGGGTTAAGCCGCTGGTGCTTTGGAGAGGACGAAACAATCTGGACTTGCATTAGTAGATGACCTCTATCAAAACAAAAATACTGGCTATCAGAAGCATGAAAACTAGGCCAACTTTGTGGTACCCATCGGGGCCTAGGGCAGTCGTTATGCCCGACAAAGCCTTGACTTCATTAACCGCCCTTGGGGTGCCGTAGCCCCGGAGTCGCATTGCCTGATAGATGCGCTCAGCCCGTTCATAGCTCCGGATCAGTAAGGTGGCGGTGACAGCGGCGAGTTGGCCGATTTGGCGATATTTAGCGGGAGGCCTAGCGAGAGACGTTGCCCCAAATCCCCGCAGGGCCATGGCCCGATGCATCTGTTGCCAATCCTGGCCAATTTCAAACAAGTAACGGTAGGACAACAGCAACAAATCAATCAGCAGAGCCGGTAGGCCTAGAGACCGGAGAGTACGGGCCGTTGTTAAAAAAGACATGGTTCCTAAAAGAATTAGGCTCAGGGTCATAATGGCCCAAAAACGAGTCGTAGTGAGCAGTAGGGCCTCCAACCCCTCCTGGCGGAGGCTCAGCCATCCCCAGTGACCTAGAATCGTCTGGCCCGAGTAGAAAGGCAGTAGACCCACCATACCGAGGAGAAATAAACTGGGGTAGCGCAATCGTTGGGCCAAAAAGTGCCAGGGTAGTTTTGACACACTGTAGAGGGTAAGGGTGACTGCAACCATGGCAGGCAAGAGAGCCAAGCTTTCCACCTGGGCAAAGGCAACGATCAAGGCCAGTAAACCGATCAGCTTATAACGAGGGTGCCAGCGGTGTAGCCAAGAGTCTAGATGAGCGTACTGATCCAGTGCCATTGCTACAGGCCTCCCTCGATTAGTTTGGGCTTAACCCGTTGCAAAAACAAGACAAGCAGGGCCGTGAAAAACCCTTCAAGACCCACGATGGGAAGATGAGCTATCACCAGACCATAGACAGCCAAGCGTTCCGCTCCCTGGTCTAAATCATTGGGCAAAGTCAGCAAAATCAGACCCCAAAATATCAATAATGCTAGGCTCAGACCCAGACAACCGCTGATAAAGGCAAATATCGCCGTCAGCCAAGGAGTAGGCTCCCGTTGACCCAAATGATAGCGGAGTTGAAAAAGGAAGTAAGCTAGCAAGGCCGGTACGCCCATGATCACGGTATTGAGGCCCAAGGTTGTTAATCCTCCGTGGCCTAGGAGAACGGCCTGGAGAAAAAGACCGACCAAGATTGCGGGGATGGCGTAATAGCCCAACACCACGCCCAAGAGGCCATTCAAGACTAGATGAACACTGGCCGGGGGGAGAGGAATTCGCAAAGAGGAGGCCACAAAAAAAGCGGCGGTTAGTAAAGCGGCCTTGGGAATGCCTTGGCTGGGGTCAGCTTGACGGTTAATCTGACGTAGGGAAAACCAGGTTAACAGGCCCGTTAAGCCATACCCCGTGCCGCAAGCCCAGGCAGGCAGGAGACCATCAGGTAGATGCATGATCGGCCGACTCCCGACGACTGCGACTAAAGAATAAAGCAGTGCCAATGCAACCCCAAACCACCGACCCGAGGATTAAACCCCGTTGGCTCCAATGGAGCGGCTGCGGGCCCGATTGATTAACTGATTTCGCTAGAACATCCTGACCAGGTTTTGGGTTTATTTGTCCCATGGTCACGGGGATCACTAAAAATTGGCCATGGCCGGCCTGGCGGATACGAACTGCCCAGTCTCCCCCTTGGGAAGGTATAAAGGTAAATTGCCCCTGAGCATTGGTTTTTCCCTGTAACCAGGGTTGAGCGGGTTGGTTGGGGGCAAAGATCGAAACCTGAGCCTCGGCCATCGGCTGACCCCCATCATAGGTTGCGGTAATGTGATAAGACGGTACCACCTGGTATTGAATATCAACCCCATGGGCCCACGTGGCCGGCATTGTTCCCAGACCCCAAGCCATGGCCCCCCATCCCAACCACTGCTGCATCATAAATTTCCGCATCATAAGTACTTCGCTTGACAATGTCCTTCACCAACGTGACCTAGGGATAACCAAAGGGTTTCTAGTTTTTGGGCTTCCTCAGGCGGTAATTGACGGGCCAGTTCTGAAGCCGTGATCTCCAGTCGGTTCTGGGTTGCTAATTGAGCCAAGGGCCCAAAACCCAGGGCACCACGATTGAGTTCATCCTCTGAGGATAGGCTTCCATCGCCAAAGAGATGATCAAAATGAAAAGTAGCTTCTAGGTCGGCCTGGCCGGCAGAGGTGAGTAGTCCCTTGCGTTCCTCGCCCACGTAGTCTCCACAGACAAAGGCAACGTTTCGATCCAGTTTGAGGGTAAAGGGAATTTGTTGTGCTCCTTTTTGAGCCAGGCCCTGTAGAACTAGTGAATAACCAGCAGCATCTTTTAATAATTGCCAAGAAAGCGCATTGTAGTGGCCAGGTGGAGCCGGAATGGTTCCAACAAGAATAGTTTTAGTTTCAGCGGTTCTATCACCTGCGGCGAGGTCAACGGGCTGGGTGTCCTCTAAACTGACTTGCTGTTTTGCCCGCAAAGGCTGGGAGCCCTCGGGGTCAAAGCTGGGAGCGGTCTGATAGGCCGTCACAGCCCCTAAATTAACTGCAACTCGCTTAAAGTCTAAATGCCAACCATCTTTGCTGGTAAAACCCTGACGAATAAAATCCTCTCCATTGGCTCGGATAGTTAAGATTCCCTGGCTTGTTTTGGAGCTGACCTTTTCAGGACTGCTTTGACAGCTGGCTAGAAGAACCCCACATATGATTGGGCCCAGCAGACAGTTAATCAAAAAACGACGACTCAGCATTGATCCAAGGCTCGGTTGTGTAACCCTCAGTAAAGCAAGCTTTCCCAGCGACTTCAATGCGGTTAGGGGGGATACTTTCCGAGTCGTTGGTGTTATTCGTGGAGCGGGGAAAACACCGGGTGGAGGCACCGTCTCAACCCAGTGGCATCGTCAAGATATCCTAAGAACCAGGCATGGGATCTCAGGGTCATCAGTCTCACCCCGCCAAATCGAGTAAAGCCACCTATAATTTTGGAAAAATCCCGCTTAGCTGACCACAATGCAAAAAGTTCTGTACCTGTTTGGAGAACTCAACGACGATGACCTCGATTGGCTCATTGCCGCTGGCTCCATCGAGAAAATTCCTCCCACCGCGACACTAATTAAAGAAGGCGAGATTAGTGATGCTGTCTATATCCTGCTAGAGGGAACCGTGGTTGTTTCCGTTGCTGTTCTCGGCAGTTCCAAAGAAATTGCAACCCTCTCCAGTGGCGAAATTTTCGGCGAAATGTCCTTTATCGACCAACAACCCCCCTCCGCTACCGTCGAAACCCTAACCGAATCGTTGGTTTTGTCGGTTCCTTCTGCCCAACTCAAGGCCCGCTTGGCCCAAGACCTGAGTTTTGCCAGTCGTTTTTATCGAGCGATGGCCGTATTCTTGTCCGGTCGTCTGCGGATTGCCCTCACAGAACTCGATTTTGGGAAAGACTTTCTCTCTCCAGAACTGGCCCTGTCCCCTGCGTTGCTCGAATCCTTGCCCCTGGCCCAGGCGAGATTTGATTGGTTATTGAGACGAGTCAAAAATTCTCTGATGCCGAACTCTCCTGAATACTGAGGTTAGAAGAGGTAGTTAGAGGATGCTGAATAGCCAAAGCCCCTATGCTGCAGAGATTGTAGGGGAGGAAGAAAATTTTTTTGATGAAGGGGGTTGACTTTTTGGGAGGGTGTTAGTTATGATAGCTAAGCGCGGTTGAGAGCGAAAGCGAAACGCGCCCCGAACCTAGAAAAATCAATAGTTTGAAAGAAGTAAACCAGACCCTTGTTATTCAAGTAACTAAACAAAGAAGTCTAGTTGCTTGGCAAAGAGTATAACTCAGAGTCAAGGAATTAGCAAGCAAAAGAAGCCAAGAGAACTCACAAGTTGGTTTTTTTGAAGAAAAAAACAATGGAGAGTTTGATCCTGGCTCAGGATGAACGCTGGCGGTATGCCTAACACATGCAAGTCGAACGGTCACTTCGGTGATAGTGGCGGACGGGTGAGTAACGCGTGAGAACCTACCTTCTGGATGGGGATAACAGTTGGAAACGACTGCTAATACCCAATGTGCCGAGAGGTGAAAGATTTATTGCCAGAAGATGGGCTCGCGTCTGATTAGCTAGTTGGTGGTGTAAGGGACTACCAAGGCGACGATCAGTAGCTGGTCTGAGAGGATGAGCAGCCACACTGGGACTGAGACACGGCCCAGACTCCTACGGGAGGCAGCAGTGGGGAATTTTCCGCAATGGGCGAAAGCCTGACGGAGCAATACCGCGTGAGGGAGGAAGGTCTTTGGATTGTAAACCTCTTTTCTAGGGGAAGAAGTTCTGACGGTACCCTAGGAATAAGCATCGGCTAACTCCGTGCCAGCAGCCGCGGTAATACGGAGGATGCAAGCGTTATCCGGAATTATTGGGCGTAAAGCGTCCGTAGGTGGTGATACAAGTCTGCCGTCAAAGAGTGGGGCTTAACCCCATAAAGGCGGTGGAAACTGTGTGACTAGAGTTCGGTAGGGGTAGCGGGAATTCCCAGTGTAGCGGTGAAATGCGTAGATATTGGGAAGAACATCGGTGGCGAAAGCGCGCTACTGGGCCGAAACTGACACTGAGGGACGAAAGCTAGGGTAGCGAAAGGGATTAGATACCCCTGTAGTCCTAGCCGTAAACGATGGATACTAGGCGTGGCTTGTATCGACCCGAGCCGTGCCGAAGCTAACGCGTTAAGTATCCCGCCTGGGGAGTACGCACGCAAGTGTGAAACTCAAAGGAATTGACGGGGGCCCGCACAAGCGGTGGAGTATGTGGTTTAATTCGATGCAACGCGAAGAACCTTACCAAGACTTGACATCCCTGGAACCCCAGCGAAAGTTGGGGGTGCCTTCGGGAACCAGGAGACAGGTGGTGCATGGCTGTCGTCAGCTCGTGTCGTGAGATGTTGGGTTAAGTCCCGCAACGAGCGCAACCCACGTTTTTAGTTGCCAGCATTAAGTTGGGCACTCTAGAGAGACTGCCGGTGACAAACCGGAGGAAGGTGTGGACGACGTCAAGTCATCATGCCCCTTACGTCTTGGGCTACACACGTACTACAATGGTCGGGACAACGGGCAGCAAAACCGCGAGGTCAAGCGAATCCCAGCAAACCCGGCCTCAGTTCAGATTGCAGGCTGCAACTCGCCTGCATGAAGGAGGAATCGCTAGTAATCGCAGGTCAGCATACTGCGGTGAATTCGTTCCCGGGCCTTGTACACACCGCCCGTCACACCATGGGAGCTGGTCACGCCCGAAGTCGTTACTCCAACCTTTTAGGAGGAGGACGCCTAAGGCAGGGCTAGTGACTGGGGTGAAGTCGTAACAAGGTAGCCGTACCGGAAGGTGTGGCTGGATCACCTCCTTTAAGGGAGACCTTACCCACTTCATCTCGAAAGCAATCAGTAAATAGAGAGAAGATTGGTCAACCGAAAGGTCGAGCAAGGGGTTAGCCGAAGGGCTAACAGAAAAGGTAAAAATTCTTTCAAACTATAGCTAGGTGCTGGGAAAGGGCGAGGGCTATTAGCTCAGCTGGTTAGAGCGCACCCCTGATAAGGGTGAGGTCTCTGGTTCAAGTCCAGAATGGCCCACCTAACTAGCGTAAAGCCTAGAAAGTGGAAAAGATTCGGCATCCTATCTAAGGAATCGAGAGAGGAATTAGAGGGAATGCTGGATGAAAATCCAGTGAGAACCTTGAAAACTGCATATCGAAAAGAGAAAGCAGGGAAAGTTATTCGCAAGAATAGCAATCCTAAGAAATGGTCAAGCTACAAAGGGCTAACGGTGGATACCTTGGCACACAGAGGCGATGAAGGACGTAGCAACCGACGAAACGCTTCGGGGAGCTGGAAGCAAGCACTGATCCGGAGGTGTCCGAATGGGGAAACCCAGCATACTGCCCGCTGAATAAAATAGGCGGGAAAGAGCGAACCTGGTGAACTGAAACATCTTAGTAGCCAGAGGAAAAGAAAACAAAAAGTGATTCTCTAAGTAGCGGCGAGCGAAAGGGGAAAAGCCTAAACCAATCTTTACGAAGATTGGGGTAGTGGGACAGCAACGTGGACTGTAGAGATTAGACGAAGCAGCTGAAAACTGCACCAAAGGAGGTGAAAGTCCTGTAGTCGAAAGTCAAAACAGCCTAGCTGAATCCCGAGTAGGTTGGAACTCGTGGAATTCCGATTGAATCAGCCAGGACCACCTGGTAAGGCTAAATACTACTGTGTGACCGATAGCGAAAAGTACCGCGAGGGAAAGGTGAAAAGAACCCCGGCGAGGGGAGTGAAATAGAACATGAAACCGTTAGCCTACAAGCAATGGAAGGCTGATTAAACGGCTGACCGTGTGCCTGTTGAAGAATGAGCCGGCGACTTACAGGTTGTGGCAGGTTAAGGTGTTATGCACTGAAGCCAAAGTGAAAGCGAGCCTGAAGAGGGCGATAGTCACAATTTGTAGACCCGAACCCGGGTGATCTAACCATGGCCAGGATGAAGCTTGGGTAATACCAAGTGGAGGTCCGAACCGACTAATGTTGAAAAATTAGCGGATGAGCTGTGGTTAGGGGTGAAATGCCAATCGAACCCGGAGCTAGCTGGTTCTCCCCGAAATGTGTTTAGGCGCAGCGGTTGTAAAGTCAACCTGGGGGGTAAAGCACTGTTTCGCTGCGGGCGGCGAGAGCTGTACCAAAGTGAGGCAAACTAAGAATACCCAGGAAGAAACAACCAGTAAGACGGTGGGGGATAAGCTTCATCGTCAAGAGGGAAACAGCCCAGACCACCAGCTAAGGTCCCCAAATCATCACTAAGTGAGAAAGGAGGTGGGAGTGCATAGACAACCAGGAGGTTTGCCTAGAAGCAGCAATCCTTAAAAGAGTGCGTAATAGCTCACTGGTCAAGCGCTCCTGCGCCGAAAATGAACGGGGCTAAGTGATGTACCGAAGCTGTGGACTCAGATGTGAGTGGTAGGGGAGCGTTCTGTGTAGGGTGAAGCACTAGCGGCAAGCAGGTGTGGACAGCACAGAAGTGAGAATGTCGGCTTGAGTAGCGAAAATATGTGTGAGAATCACATACCCCGAAATCCTAAGGGTTCCTCCGGAAGGCTCGTCCGCGGAGGGTTAGTCAGGACCTAAGGCGAGGCCGAGAGGCGTAGTCGATGGACAACGGTTCAATATTACCGTACTGATTGTAAATTGTAGCGGGGGACGGAGAAGGCTAATGCAGCTAGATGATGGTTACTAGTCCAAGCATTCGAGGCGATGAGGAGCGGTGGAAACGCTCTGAGCGGAGGTGTGATGGGGAGTCTCTACGGAGACGAAGTGCATGATGTCAAGCTTCCAAGAAAAGCCCGGACTACGTTAATTTGCAGTTACCTGTACCCGAAACCGACACAGGTAGGAAGGTAGAGAATACCGAGGGGCGCGAGATAACTCTCTCTAAGGAACTCGGCAAAATGACCCCGTAACTTCGGGAGAAGGGGTGCCTGCGAAAGCAGGTCGCAGTGAATAGGCCCAGGCGACTGTTTACCAAAAACACAGGTCTCCGCAAAGTCGTAAGACGCAGTATGGGGGCTGACGCCTGCCCAGTGCCGGAAGGTTAAGGAAGTTGGTTAGTCTTCGGATGAAGCTAGCGACCGAAGCCCCGGTGAACGGCGGCCGTAACTATAACGGTCCTAAGGTAGCGAAATTCCTTGTCGGGTAAGTTCCGACCCGCACGAAAGGCGTAACGATCTGGGCACTGTCTCGGAGAGAGACTCGGCGAAATAGGATTGTCTGTGAAGATACGGACTCCCTGCACCTGGACAGAAAGACCCTATGAAGCTTTACTGTAGCTTGGAATTGGGTTCGGGCTTTGCTTGCGCAGGATAGGTGGGAGACTAAGAAGTCATCCTTGTGGGGATGATGGAGTCAACGGTGAGATACCACTCTGGTGAGGCTAGAATTCTAACTCATTCCCGTGATCCGGGAAGAGGACAATTTCAGGTGGGCAGTTTGACTGGGGCGGTCGCCTCCTAAAAGGTAACGGAGGCGCGCAAAGGTTCCTTCAGGCTGGTTGGAAATCAGCCGTAGAGTGTAAAAGCAGAAGGGAGCTTGACTGTGAGACTGACAAGTCAAACAGGGACGAAAGTCGGCTTTAGTGATCCGACGGCACTGAGTGGAAGGGCCGTCGCTCAACGGATAAAAGTTACTCTAGGGATAACAGGCTGATCTCCGCCAAGAGTTCACATCGACGCGGAGGTTTGGCACCTCGATGTCGGCTCATCGCAACCTGGGGCGGTAGTACGTCCCAAGGGTTGGGCTGTTCGCCCATTAAAGCGGTACGTGAGCTGGGTTCAGAACGTCGTGAGACAGTTCGGTCCATATCCGGTGTAGGCGTAAGAGTATTGAGAGGAGCCTTCCTTAGTACGAGAGGACCGGGAAGGACGCACCGCTGGTGTACCAGTTATCGTGCCAACGGTAAACGCTGGGTAGCCAAGTGCGGAGTGGATAACCGCTGAAAGCATCTAAGTGGGAAGCCCACCTCAAGATGAGTACTCTCATGGCATAAGCCAGTAAGGTCACGGGAAGACCACCCGTTAATAGGCTCTAGATGGAAGTGTGGTAACATGCGAAGTCGAGGAGTACTAACAGACCGAGGGCTTGACCTCAACATTCTTTCTCTTTTCTATGCAGTCTTGAGGGTCTCTCTTTGTTAGACCCAACCGTCTTTCTTGGTGTATTTAGCGTCATGGCACCACTCCGACCCCATCCCGAACTCGGTTGTGAAACGTGACAGCGGCGACGATACTCTGGGGGTTGCCCCACGGCACAATAGCTCTATGCCAAGATTCCTTATTCCACAACTTAATATCTTCTCAAAAAAGCCTAGTTTTTACATCTAGGCTTTTTACTTTAGATAGTTCTTCGGCGCTATAGGTATTTTTGGAGTAGCAATGCCAATCGCTTCTTGGTCGCGGCAGGCGCCTGGGCCAGCGGGGTTAGAATAGCATTCCGTAGGGCTTGATGCGCCGAGGAACTGGGCGGATTCGCCGCTAAACGTTTCACAGCCTCTTGGATAATTTTTTTCACAAGGATTTTCAAGACTAAAGATCTCTAACCCTGAAAGCCTACGACTATTTCCTCAGGCTAGCGTCTTTTTCTCTATTATCTATAGATGGGGACTCCGCCGCGGCTGCCCCTTATTAAGGAAAGAATAGATGGAGTTTCTTGTGTAGTTGAATGTTAGGAGCTTGGTATTTAACGGTAATCCATAGGGTGTTCCCAGGAGCGGGGATCTTCTAGCGGTTCTAGGTGAGTTGTGATCTGGGAGCCTGGAATAATTTCGATAATAGCGTTTTCGATAGTTTCACAAAGATCATGGCCCTGGTGAACTGTCCAATGGCCAGGAACAAGTACATGGAAAGAAATAAAAGATGTTGTCCCGGCCATGCGTGTTTTTAGGGAATGGAAATAAAGGCCTTGGTTTTGATAGTCCTCGAGGAGGGTATTAATTTCCTGAATTTGTTCCTTGGGAATGGCCTTGTCCAGCAGGCCGGATAGGGTTTCTTGCATCAACTTGCCCCCAGTCCAAAGAATATTTAAGGCAACGGCAATAGCAATCAGAGGATCGAGGCTAGTCCACCCGGTAAAGGCAATCAACAAGACAGCGACCACGACCCCCAAAGAAGTCCACACATCCGTTAAGAGATGATGGGCATCTGCTCTCAGTGTAATGGAATTGAATCGACGACCTGCCTTGAGGAGTATCCAGGCCACTCCACCATTGATAACTGTGGCTGCAATAGCAAGGACTAACCCTCCCTCCAGTTCCATAATAGGTTGGGGGTGTAATAAACGATTCGCCGCCGTCCAGATAATTCCAATGGCTGCGACCACAATCAGGGCACTCTCTAGGCCACTGGAAAAATATTCTGCTTTACTATGACCAAAGGGATGTTCTGCATCAGGGGGCTTACCGGCTAAGGATAAAGCCCAAAAAGCGACAAGGGCCGCCAATAAATTGACCCCAGACTCCATGGCATCGGAGAGAAGACCGACAGAGCCAGTCAGTCGATAGGCCCCGAATTTCAAGATCATGGTTAAGACTGCTGCCCCAATAGATAGAAGGATGTAGGGCCTGGCCGCGTGGGTACTCATGGACTAAATCTCTAGTGAGAAGCTCTGCTCAAGCATCTTAGCCGATCTTACGGCTCGCGGTTTTATCGGCAACAACAGTCTTTACACGGTTCAGCTCAAACTGCACTTGTCACTGTACCGAATTAAAAGGCGGCACCCAGATTCGAACTGGGGGATAAAGGTTTTGCAGACCTCTGCCTTACCACTTGGCTATGCCGCCATTTCCAGAGGTTTATTATAGCATCGTGGCGGTTTCAGTTCTATAATTTGACTGGTCTTTTCTTACTCGCCATGGATTTACTGCGGTCACTGCCTATCGGACTTTATCTCGAGAAACCGCTAACTTGGCTCCATCGTCTCGATCCTCGAGTAAAATTAGCTTGGTTGATGACCTTTTTAGTAGCCCCACTGCTGGCAAATTCTCTGTGGCGGCTTATCCTCAGTGCGATTCTGGTTGTCTTGACTCTGACCACCCGTATTCCCTGGCGAGTCTGGAAACAACAATTGGGCTGGCTATCTTTTTTTTGTTTTTTAATCCTTGTTTTGACGGCCCTCAGTCCCGATGGGTTTTCGGTACTCAATCAGCCTCGATGGCCTGAATCTTCGTTACTACCTCCTCCTACCGACTATCAATACGTTATTTTTGAGCGAGGAAAACTACTGATTACCCGGCGTTCCCTAGAACTAGGTATTCGCATCAGCACATTAGTGTTTACGCTGGTTTATAGTACTAATCTTTATCTTTTAACAACAGCCCCGGAAGAAATTACAGCAGCTCTAGAGGAACTGATGGCGCCATTGCGTCGCTTTAACCTGCCGATTACCGAAATATCCCTGACCCTAACCCTCTCCCTACGGTTTATTCCCCTAGTTTTGGAGGAGGTGCAAAATCTAGCCCGCTCGATTCGGACCCGGGCCATTAATTGGAAACGTCTGGGCCTCAAAGGTAGTTTTCAGGTTTGGCTATTGGTGGTTGAACGGTTGCTGGCTAACCTCCTGCTCCGGGCCGAGCAAATGGCCATCGCCATGGAAACCCGAGGTTTTACTAGCCCGAATGAACACCGCGTCCAGTGGCACCAACTCCGACTCATCCGCTGGGATTGGCTGGCGTTATTGGCCTTATTTCCTTTCTGGGGCCTTCGTTTTTGGTTGGGAGGAGCTCCCTAGGTGAACGATGTAAGGCCTTTGGCTCCATGGTATTGGCGGTCTATTCCTCTCCAGGAACGAACGGGAGCCGAAATATTCCAGGCCCTGTTTGGTCAAGCTAAAATAGCCACCCTACTGGAAAGTCCCTACCCAACGCCTGTGGATTATCCCCACCTGGCCCGTTATTCTCTCTGTGCGGGGAAAGTTCGGAATCCCCATGGCCAAGCTTCATACTTAACACCTGCTATCGGCCATATTTTTACAACCCTCCGCCAGTTGCTCCAACGTCCCTATGCTCCAGCGGATGTCCCAGAGCACCTTCCGTTCCAGGGAGGCTGGCTGGGATGGTTCGGTTACGACGCGGCCTGGGAAATTGAGTCCTTACCCTATCTCAAACAAGACCAACTGCCTTTTCCCGTAGCCTATTGGTACGAGCCAGAGAATTTCGCGATCCTCGATCACCAAGACCAAAGACTCTGGTTGGCAACGTCAGAACCCCAGGCCGGGGAGATGCTCTTAGCCAAACTAACAGCGGCGGATGATCAGGCTCCAGGGCCAGAGAAAATCCAACCAATTTCTCTGAGCTACGGCATCTCTCAAACACAATACGAGGCTATGGTTAACCAAGCCAAGGTGTATATCCAGCAGGGAGATATTTTTCAGGCCAATCTTTCCCTGCGTTTTCAAGGGCCGACCGCCCAACCCGCCTGGCCCATTTATCGCCGCTTGCAAGCCATCAATCCTTCCCCCTTTGCTAGCTATTGGCGTACTCCCTGGGGGGAGGTGGTGAGTTGTTCTCCAGAACGCTTAGTACAACTAACGGGCCAACAGGCCCAAACCCGTCCCATTGCCGGAACAAGGCCCCGGGGCCAATCCTTAACCGAAGAAAAACAATTCCAGCAGGATCTACGGCAGAACCTTAAGGAACGGGCCGAACACATCATGCTGGTGGATCTCGAACGCAATGACCTGGGGCGTGTTTGCCAGTGGGGCAGTGTGGAAGTCGATGAATTTTTGGCCCTGGAGCGCTACAGTCATGTTTTGCATTTGGTTAGTAATGTGCGCGGCACTCTGCGGGCCGATCAAGATGCCATTGATTTACTCCAGGCGATGTTTCCCGGGGGAACGATTACGGGCTGTCCCAAGGTGCGTTGTATGGAAATTATTGAAGAACTCGAACCCGTGCGGCGTAGTCTTTTCTACGGTTCCTGTGGCTACCTCGACCAACGGGGACATCTTGACCTCAACATTTTAATTCGGACGCTTCTGTTTACCCAGGGCCAAGTGATTGGTCAAGTTGGGGCCGGAATCGTGGCCGATAGTGACCCCCAGCGGGAGTGGTGGGAATCCTTACAGAAGGCCAAGGCCCAACTTTCGGCCCTGGGATTACGGGTTTAAGCTCGCGTGGTGTTCCCGCACCCGACTGCGCCAGGCCCGTTCCGCTTCGATCTCATCTAGGCGAGCTTGGGCTAAAAAATGATAGAGATCCCCTTTTTCTACCCAAGGAAAGGTTGGACTATGGTCAACTTCCTGATAAGCATCGTTGTTCAGGCAAAAAATGCGCCGGAGGATTTGCTGGTAGGCCGACCAGCTTAACCCAGAAAACACGATGCGCTTTTCTCCAATGAGGGCCAGTTGGGGGGTCGCTGTGACCATGGCAGAAGACCTCCTGTTGAGTTTACCTTTGCGCTGCCTGGAAGCTGTGTTACATTTTTTAATGAGTTATTTTAAGCTTACCAAAAGAAATAGCCCAGTCTATGTCTCTTGGTGGGCCTGCCATAGTACGCTGATTATAGGCAATTCCGACTCCTGGGAGTCACCCCCAATCCTCCGTCAATCCTTAGAGAAGTTTAGCTTCAATGTTTTCTAAAGAAGTCACCGAATCAAAAGTCTTTCAGTGGTTCAATGATCGCCTGGAAGTGCAAGCCATTTCCGACGACATCGCCAGTAAATACGTTCCTCCCCACGTCAATATCTTTTATTGTCTTGGCGGAATTACTCTCACCTGTTTCTTGATCCAGTTTGCCACTGGTTTCGCCATGACCTTCTACTACAAGCCCACCGTAGCGGAAGCCTTCACCTCTGTCCAGTACATTATGAATGAAGTCAACTTTGGCTGGTTGATTCGTTCTATCCATCGCTGGTCTGCCAGTATGATGGTACTGATGATGATTCTGCACGTTTTCCGTGTTTATCTGACCGGCGGTTTCAAAAAGCCTCGGGAATTAACCTGGGTTGTCGGTGTGATGCTGGCGGTGACCACGGTTTCCTTTGGGGTTACGGGATACTCTCTCCCTTGGGATCAGGTCGGCTACTGGGCTGTCAAAATTGTATCTGGGGTTCCCGCCGCGATTCCGGTTGTGGGCGACCAACTTGTCACCTTAATGCGCGGTAGTGAGAGTGTTGGCCAAGCCACCCTGACCCGCTTCTACAGCCTTCATACCTTCGTTCTACCTTGGGTGATTGCAGTCCTACTCCTGCTCCACTTCTTGATGATTCGTAAACAAGGTATTTCCGGCCCCTTGTAAATTCCCTAGGATGGGAGGATGGTTAGTTTAGAGCCATGATTATGGCCTAATTTGCCCTTACTGACTCCCGGCCAGGATACCCTGTTAAAGCCTTTTTATACTGCCTCCATTGCTTTAGGAGAACCCGATCATGACCATTATTAAAAAACCAGACCTGAGCGACCCCGAACTCCGGGCGAAGCTAGCCAAGGGAATGGGTCACAATTACTACGGCGAACCCGCTTGGCCCAACGACATTCTCTATATGTTCCCTATTTGTATTATGGGAGCTTTAGGCTTGGTTGCTGGCCTGGCGATTCTGGATCCTGCCCTGGTAGGAGAACCCGCCGATCCCTTTGCCACTCCCCTAGAAATTTTACCCGAGTGGTACCTGTATCCCACCTTCCAAATTCTACGCATCCTGCCCAATAAACTGCTGGGGATTGCTTGCATGGCCGCTATTCCCCTTGGCCTGATGTCCGTTCCTTTCATTGAAAGTGTGAACAAATTTCAAAATCCCTTCCGCCGTCCCATTGCCATGGCGGTTTTCCTGTTCGGTACCGCAGCCGCCATTTGGCTCGGTGCTGGGGCCACTTTCCCCATTGATAAATCTCTGACTCTTGGCTTGTTCTAGAGCAAGGTTGATCCTTTCAGTGAACTATTTAATGTTCCCCCAGTATCTCGGGGGATTTTTTTTGGCCGGCTAAAAAAGTACCCACTAGGTATAGAGAACCACACAGTACTCTAAGGAAAGCATTAGGATCCGAATCTAGACCGTCCAAGGCCTGCCAACAATCTGCAAAGATTTGAACCTTAGCTAATTGGGGACAAAGATCCCAGGCCAATTGGGCCAAAGCGTCTGGATCCGCACTGCTATGGCCGGGGACGGGCACTAATAATAGTTGGTCGCCGGGTTGTAGCAGGGCCTGAAAAATGTCGGCGTGGTCTTTGGTGGCTAGCATTCCTATCACCCAGGCCACGGGGCGGTTAAACTGACGAACGTATTGACCGAGAGCAACAGCAGCGGCGGGATTATGGGCTCCGTCCAGTAATAGTTGTTGGCCCTGATAAGTCAGCCATTGTAATCGTCCTGGCCATTTGGCCTGGGCCATGCCCCGCTGAATCGCGTCTAGACTGATGGCCCAACCCTGGGCCTGTAAGACTTGGATGGTGGTTATCGCCAGGGCCGAATTGAGTCGTTGAAAATCCCCCGCAAAGGGTAGGGGATAGGTGACGTCTCCCGAACGGGCCCAGGGGCCGGAGGGGGTTGAAAAAATTTCAGCCGGCTGTACCCAATAAGCCGCACAAGCCACCTGAGCGATCTGGGCCTGAATCACCGCTTGAGCCTCGGGGGGAAATTGTCCCAGAATGGCCGGACAATCGGGCTTTAAGATACCCGCCTTTTCTCCGGCAATATCAGCTAAGGTTGGCCCGAGTACTTGCCAATGTTCCCGACTCAAGGACGTAATCACACTGGCCAGGGGCGCATCACAGACATTCGTGGCATCCAAGCGGCCGCCCAGGCCCACTTCCATCACGGCTATATCCACTTTCGCCTGGGCAAAATAGAGCCAAGCCGCCGCCGTCATAATTTCAAAAAGGGTTGGGCTATTCACCTGGGAAGCCGGGGCCTTGGCCGTGACCCTTTGCAGAACGGAGGATAGAGCTTCGGGGCTAATGGGTTGTTCGTTGAGGCAAATCCGCTCCGTCCAATCAACGAGGTGAGGAGAGGTATAGCGACCGACCCGATAGCCGGCTTGGGTCAAGATCGAGGACAAAAAGGCACAGACGGAGCCTTTGCCATTGGTGCCACCCACATGGATGATAGGTACTTGATCCTGCGGATTCCCTAGATCTGCCAATAACTGCCGGATGCGTTCCAGGCCAAGATTGACCCCAAAACGTTGGTAGGGTTGGAGGAGGTCGTTAATATTCATTGACACAGACAGACCAACTGATTACAAATCAGCTTGCCATTAATTACAAAATCCCACTGGAGTAACTTTTTAGTCTTGATCAAAACAAACTAGTCCCTATTTCTCGACGGTGACACCCCGCCAAAAGGCAACATAATTCTGGATTTGCTTGGCTCGCTCCTTAGGTTCGGGATAGTACCAGGCGGCATCCTTATTTTGCTGGCCCTCTACCACGAGGGTATAGTAGCTGGCCTGGCCCTTCCAGGAACAGATGGTGTGGGTATCGCTGGCTTGAAAATAGTCCCAGTTCACACTATCGGGAGGAAAGTAGTAGTTGCCTTCCACAATTTCGCAGGCCTCACTGTCTGCGAGGGTGGCCCCGTTCCAGATTGCTTTTGCCATGGTGCTTAAAACCTTAGAAAAATACGTTTCCCAGCATATCAAGCTTTTCCCAATTCCAGACCTAGGGCAAGACAACTCCCTCCAGGCGACCGTGGTCTGTCTCCCGGTCGTAGTCCCGGTCTCGCTGGGCATAGCGCTCGATCAGGCGATAACCCAGTTGATTAGCGGCGGTTTCTAGGGCCGGACAGGTATTAAACGCCGGTAAGCCAGTAATTGCTGTTTCAATTTCCCGAGCGGCGTATAGGCCTGAATTTTTATGATTCTGCTCGTGGCGAAAGAGGGCCTGATAGTAGCGGTCAAACACGGCGCGGGTAGCAGGGGATAGACGGTGTTGGGCCGGAATGCGGGGCAGGGTGTAGTTAACGGTCAGAAAAGTTTGTACACGGGTAATGTAACAACGGCCCGGTTGTTCTTGCCAGTTGAATTGCCAACGAACATACCATTTGGTGTAGCCGCGAAATTTTCGGCCCTGAACCCGGATCGGGGTATGGCGGTCTAGTTCCGGGCCAATGTCTTTGATCTGTTGTGGATAGATGTCGTAGAACTGAAAAGTCGTGGTAATAGTGGGTTCTGCCTGGACGGGTTGACTAACCAGCAGTCCCAGCACCAACCCCCAGAGGCATCTTAGTCGGGGTAGGGAGATAGTAGAGATCAAGGCCTTGCTCAAAAATTTCATCAATCGTCCTCATAGAGCCATCCTGAGTCATAAAGCGATGCTCCGGGGTAGCCCGCAGATAGGTGCCATCGGTTAATTCATACTCAAATACTTCCTGGAGACCCCGCTGATGCCATTGGAGAATGGGCTGAGTATAAACCAGGCCTTGGGAATTAACGCTATAGACGTGACACTGGATGTCTTGCTCCACAATTTTACCGATGGGCAAAGGGCCATACTCGACAGTTAAGACGGGAGTCTCGTAGGCTAGGCAATATTCGGCAAACTTAACCATCTGGTCAAAGAGATTTTCCGCCACCCGAGCCGGTACGCCATTGCGGGTCGAACCATCGATGAAAATTTCCCGGTGTTTCTGCATTTCCGAGGCCTTTTTCTTACCCATGGCCCGGCGGAGAAGATCTGCTTCCCCCAGGGAATAGCCCGCCAAGTCCTGGGCCATTTTCATGATTTGCTCTTGATAAACCAGTACCCCATAAGTTTCATTCAAAATACTTTCTAGCAAGGGATGCTGATAGGAAATGGCTTCACGGCCATGTTTACGATTAATGAAAATCGGAATCAGACCCGCATCCAAAGGCCCTGGACGGTACAGGGCCAGAATCGAAGAAATATCTTCAATCCCCGACGGTTTGAGGTCTTTAACAATTTGCTTCATCCCCTGGGATTCCAATTGAAAAATCCCTTCTAGATCACCATTTTCTAACAGTTTTTGGGTTTTCTGGATATCCTCCGGCAGCTTTTTGCTGTTGCGTTTTAGGGCAATCTGCCGGGCCTTGCGTTCCTCTAAGGGTAGTTGGTCTAGATCCAACTCAACGCCCCGATTTTGTCGGACTAATTCCGTGGCTCGTTGTAACGTTGTGAGGTTTTTCAGACCCAGAAAGTCCATTTTTAAGAGGCCCAGGGCCTCCAAATCTTCCATGTAGTACTGGGTAATCACTGCTCCATCATTGTTACGTTGAAGGGGAACAATTTCATCCAAGGGTTCCGAGGAAATGACCACTCCCGCCGCATGGACACCAAAGGTTTTGTTGGTGCCTTCAATGCGTATCGCCATATCGATCCAATGTTTAACCCAAAGTTCATTATCGTAGCGGGCCTTAAAGGCCGGTTCTGGGGTTTGATCGGAGATCATGATCTTTAACTTGGTTGGTTTCCCCCGCGACACCGGAATCAACTTTGCCATTTTGTCCGATTCGGCGTAGGCAATATCCAAGACTCGGGCCACATCCTTCAGAACTGCCTTGGAGGTCATGCGATTAAAGGTAATAATTTGAGCCACGTTGGCCTCGCCATACTTTTCCGTCACGTACTGGATCATTTCATCCCGGCGGTCAATGCAAAAATCTGTATCAACGTCAGGCATTGACTTCCGTTCTGGATTAAGAAAGCGCTCAAACAATAGACCATGGTGAACTGGATCAATATTGGTAATGCGCATGCAATAGGCCACCAAGGAACCGGCGGCAGAGCCCCGGCCTGGCCCCACGGGAATACCATGATCTCGGGCGTATTTAATGTAGTCCCAAACCACTAGAAAATAGGTACAAAATCCCATTGTTTGGAGCATTTTTAATTCATACTCCAAGCGGTCTTTATAAACCTGGCTGACCTCTTCGCGGGAACGGCACTTCAATCGCTCTAATAAACCGGCCCAAGCAATTTCTTCCACGTAGGTATCGGGGGTCTGGCCAGGGGGAACAGGATAGTTGGGAATGCGGGGTTCCCCCAGGATTTTATACTCCTTGACCTTATCAGCTACTTCTAACGTGTTGCTGATAGCCGCTTCAATAACCTCCTCTGTTAAATGATCTCGAAACAGGCGCCGCATTTCCTCAGCAGATTTAAGATATTCCGTGCCACTGTAGCGGAGGCGTTTTTCTTCCGTAATTAATTTTCCCGTCTGGATACAAAGGAGGGCATCGTGGGCCTCGACATCGTTACAGGAAATGAAGTGGGAATCATTGGTAGCAATAATTTTAATGTCCAGCTCCTGGGCAATTTTGACCAAACTCACGTTCACGAGGCGGTCTTCCACGGAGCCATGGTCTTGGATCTCTAGGTAGTAATCCTCACCAAATAAATCTTTATACCATTTAGCTACTTCTCGGGCCCGGGCCAAATCACCGGCCAGAATCGCCTGGGGCACTTCTCCTCCAAGACAGGCACTGGTGACGATCAGACCCTCGTGGTATTGGGTCAAGAGTTCTTTGTTAATGCAGGGCCGAGCGAAAATGCCTTTGCCTTGAATTCCCCGAAGATTGGAAATGGTGGTAAGTTTGACCAGATTTTTGTAACCCTGGGTATTTTTGGCTAAAACCACCTGATGGAAACGACGGTGACGCTTGTTGACCTCAATATCACCGTTGATCACATACATTTCGTTGCCAATAATTGGCTTTATCCCTTTATTACGGCAGACTTTGATTAGCTCAATGGCCCCGTACATCACGCCGTGGTCAGTCAGAGCAATGGCGGGCATCCCCAGTTCAACCGCCCGATCCACCAGAGCCGGTAGCTGGGAGGCCCCATCGAGGAGGCTATAGTCACTGTGAATGTGTAAACCAACAAAGGACATAGTACGGTACGCTCGGGGCCTAGAATACTAGAACTATAAGGGTCAGGGCAAGGAGCACCCTGGGTCGATGATCCGGATGGATACTACAGTGTAGTCTACGAACAAGCTAGCCTGGGAGACTCTATTAATAGAAAAGGAAGAGGCGATGGCTCTCTTCCTTCCTGGGGTTTGGTTTGATTTTGGTCTTTGAGTTTTTGACGGAGGTGTTGCTGTCTTTTCTTGAGTTGTCGTTGCCGGGCCTGGCCCCCGCGACCTTTATCATTGCGGCCCTGACGGCGGGGGGATTCCCAGCGCTTGAGTCGTTCTGCCATGGCTAGGATTATTGGTTAATTAACTTCTCAAGCATAGCAAAATTACAGCTTTTATCTACAGGGCCAACTTAGCTAAAATATCCTGTACCACTGGGGGAAGACGACGGAGAATCTTGCCTTTTTCGGGATCAACGGCCACTAGGGTCACTTTTCCCGATAAACAAAGTTCCTCCGTTTCCAGACATTCAATGCGATAGTCCCAATCTAAGCGTACCCCTTGAATTTCCTGCATCATGGTCTTCACAATCGCTGTCTGTCCCAGACGTACCGGGCGATGGTAACGCAGGGCCAGATCCACCACGGGTAAATCACAGCCGAGTTTCACCAATTCTGCGAAATCAACCCCCAGGGTACGGAGACATTCCACGCGGGCCGTTTCCATCCAGGTCAGATAGTTCCCATGCCAAACGATACCAGCGTAGTCTGTATGGTGGGGTTGGACGCGGACTAAAAATTCAAACCATTTTTCCGAGGTAGCCTTTAATTCTGGCTGTCGAGCCAGGGCCATGGTCGGTGGAAGTTGAGGAGATTCTGGCGTACTCAAAGTTGTGTGTGGGCGCTTGCCGTAGGAGACATCGTCAAAAATTGTATCCTCTGGCCGTGATGGTCTTCAAGCCGCGTTGTTTTAGATGCAGATTTACCATTAAAACTTTCTTGACGGAGAGGAGGAACATCAAGTGAGTGACATACAAAGTAGACAATAAAACTTGGTTATTGCTTGACTGCCACAGCTAGGCAACCCAATACCAATGAGAAAACATAATAGAGAATAATGATAGCAAAAGGATATTAAAATAAAGATAAGAGTAGTAAATAGATTTATTTTTTAGTAAGAATGCTGTGGCAACAAACAGGGGAAAAGCAACAAGCAAGTAGCGCCCCATTCCCTGAAATCTAGACACAGATATTAGGACCGTCAATATCGAAAAAACAATATAAGGGATTCCTATTTTTTTGATAGAAAAAGCGATCAAAAAAAATGCCCAAAACAAACAAAACAAATGAATTAAGTTCATCCCCCAGAGACTATACATATGAATTGGAGTTGCGCTTTGTTCCCCATAATTACCCGACAAAATCAAGTCAGGTGATAATGATTGAAATATACCAACTATTTGTGGTAGCGAGTTTATTTGTCCTGACCATTGTTTTTGGCTGTCTATGAACTGCAGGGGATTCCCAAATCTTGTCGCCAAAAAAGTCATATAGAAAATTGTTCCTAAAGTGCTAATGAAAAGAGCTAAAAAGCTAGGCTTTATTTTGCGCCAATCATAATCAATCTGTTCAAGGTATAAAACAATTAGCGGTATCAAGAGTATAGAGCCAACAAATTTTGTAGCACCTGCTAAAGCAGCCCAAAAAGCTCCAAGAAAATATTGTTTTTGTTCACAAAAATAGAAGGCACAAGCTGTAGTCAGTAAAAATATTGATTCTGTATATACGGCACTAAAGTAGAAAGAAAAAGGATTAACACAAATCAAAACCAAAGATTGCTGAGCAATCTTACTCCCATATTTTTTGGACAGAAGATGAAATAGAGCTATTAATGCCAATAAAAATGAAATATTAGTAACCAAAAGTCCCGCAACATGAACATCATTAATAAAAAAATTAAATAAATAAATTAACAGAGGATACAGAGGAAACATAGCTGTATCTTGTCCTACCTGAGTAGTAGTATTATTATAGCCTTGAGTGCCAATATCCCGATAGTAGCCAGAATCCCAGCGTGACCAACCATCTAAAAGTAGATTATCTGGATGACTTCTCCATAATCCAGGTAAGTCAGCAATGGGGATCATTACTAAAGACAAGTAAACAAGAATAAACAATCCTATTCGGCTAATAAAAAATAACTTTAAAGGAAAATGGTTGCTGGCAATCCAATATTTGATATTGTTATGCGTTTCGTCTAGAAAATTCATATTTTTTTGTTTTTTTATATCTGATTTAACAAGTGATATTAAAAAATCAAGCAATGTTAAAAGTTAGAATGTTAAAAAAATAATGATAGATAGCAAAAAAATGCTCAGGCAACCAGACTTTTCGTTCTCCTCCCCAACTTAATCCCCCCCAAGAAAGCAAGCCTGAAGTTCTTCCCTGGGGGGGACTCATGCTTGGTTATTCCGAGAGTAGACTCCGGAGCATCCAGGCCGTTTTTTCGTGGACTTGCATCCGTTGGGTCAACAGGTCAGCCGTGGGTTCATCCTGGGCCTTTTCCACCAAGGGAAAGATAGAACGAGCAGTACGGACAACTGCCTCTTGCCCCTCCACCAGAATGCGAATCATCTCCTTAGCGCTGGGAATGCTTTCTTCTTCCTTGATGGAGGAGAGTTCGCTAAAGGCCTTATAGGTGCCGGGGGCCACGACCCCAAGGGAACGAATCCGCTCAGCAATGGCATCAACGGCCAGGGCCAACTCATTGTACTGGCCCTCAAACATCAGATGGAGGGTCTGGAACATTGGCCCAGTGACGTTCCAGTGGAAGTTATGGGTTTTGAGGTAGAGGGTATAGGTATCAGCGAGCAGTTTGGAGAGGCCAGCGGCGATGGCCTGACGGTCAGCTTCATTAATGCCAATATTAATGGGAATTGCTTGCATGATAGGATCTTCTTAGTACTTAGGCGCTCCTATCTTAACGTAGGGTGGCCCTGGCCGCATCAGCAATATTTCTTAAGGCTGGACAGTCGCTGGCTGGGCCAAGAGACGGGGGGCATCCAGACCTAAGCGGAGGGTAATATCTGAACCCAGAATCCCCGTGGAGGACGCTTCTACTTTGCCGCCGCCGAGGTATTGTTGAATTAATTTAGCGCTTTGTAGATCCCCCTGTTGGGCAATGATTTCGGTTTCTGCCAGTAGTTGCGGGGCATCAGTGCTGATATAAACATTGCGGAAATGTTGTTGGCGCAGATGGGTTTGCAGGGCCTCGGCCAGGGCTGGATCATCGGTGGCATTCTGGATGGCAATACTTAAACGCTGGGGAGAAGCCTGCGTTGGAGAAGTAGCAGTCTGGGAACTAAGACCAAAGTATTGTTCCATCACGCGGTCGCGGCCAGATTCGGAAAACAACCAATAGCTGAGGCCATCAAACTCCGTGGGTTGGCTAAAGCGGCCCGGTAGCATCACCATCTGTACCTGTTCTCGTTTGAGTTGATAGGCAAAGTTGACTAGGGCTAGCACTTCTTCTGGCGTGAGGTTGGTATCGACGGATTGTTGTAAGACTTGGATGGCCTGAGGAATACGGGGAATCACTAGTGGACTAGTAAACCGTTGCTGTAGGGCCTTAAGCAGAACTTCCTGGCGTTGAACCCGGCCAATATCACCCTTGCCATCCTTGCGAAAGCGGGCAAACTGCTCAGCTTGATCGCCATTGAGAACTTGTTCACCGGCCTCGAGGTTAATCGTTAATTTTTGAGTTACATCCTGATAGACCATAGGAGTCGGCACATAGACTTCTACGCCGCCCACCAAATCTACCAATTCTCGAAAGGCGTTAGTGGTAACGCGCACATAGCGGTCGATGGGCACCTCCTGCAGGTTTTGGCTGATCACCTGGGCGGCTAACTCGGCCCCGCCGTAGATATTGGCGTTATTAATTTTGCTATACCCCACGCGAGGGATGGAGACCCGTGTATCCCGAGGAATGGAGAGCACCTTGAGGGAGGATTGCTGGGGGTCGAAACGGAGTAGGAGGATAGTATCACTGCGTCCGGCGAAGGCTTCGGGACTCTGGGGCGGTGCATCTTCTACCCGGTCAATCCCCATCACGAGGATATTCACGGGCCGGGTCAATTGATAGGGCAGGGGGCCAGCTTGGCCAACAGTTGTTGCGCTGGGGGCCGATGACCCAGTCTGGGGAACCCAGGGAATAAACCAGGCGGCACCGATTCCGGCTAGGGTTGTCGTCACCGCCGTTGTGCTGAGGGCCAGGCCCCAAAGCAGGGATTGCCAAGGACGAGGAATTTGAGAAAAAATTTTAGGCTGGGATGCTTCGGGGGGAAGAGACGCTGGGGACAGCGTTGAGAGGGGCTCAATTTGACGTGTCATTAAAACCTCAGCACCACGGGGCAGACAGTGGCATCTAGCATCGTTGCTTTTCAGATAGCAGACTACCGCAGTTTGTTCCTTCCTCCAAGGCCTCATCGAAGCGGGTAAAAATTCCCTCGGTGATCCGGCAGGACGTCCCATACAATAAAGGCTGATTCTTTGAGCATGACCGCCGTTGTCTAATGTCTAGCCCCGCTCTTCCCATTACTGTCAGTATTATTTTGGGGACACGCCCCGAGGCCATTAAACTGGCCCCCGTCATTCAGGCCTTTAAACGGCACCCGGCCTTCAAGACCCAAGTCGTCCTCACTGGCCAACATCGCGAAATGGTGGAACAGGTGATGGCCCTGTTTCAGCTAGAAGCCGATGCCGACCTCAAAATTATGCAACCCCGCCAGACCCTGACGGCCATCACCCAACGCAGTTTACAGGGCCTAGAAACTTGGTTGGAGCAGGAAAAACCGCAACTGGTTATCGTCCAGGGCGATACCACCACGGCCTTTGCGGCGGCCCTGGGGGCCTTTTATCAGCAAATTCCCGTGGCCCACGTTGAAGCGGGCCTGCGGACGGATAACCTCTACAATCCCTTTCCCGAAGAGGCCAACCGCCGCCTGATTTCCCAATTGGCCCAACTCCACTTTGCCCCGACGCCCCTAGCGGTGGAAAATTTAAAGCGTTCTAGTGTCACCGGGGCCATTCATCTAACGGGAAATACCGTCATTGATGCCCTGCTGGCCGTAGCGGCCCAGATGCCGGCCTGTCCGATTCCTGGCCTGGACTGGAGCCAATACCGCGTGCTCTTGGCCACGGTGCATCGTCGCGAAAATTGGGGAGCGCCCCTCCAGGATATTTTGACCAGTTTTGGGCAGATTTTAGAACAGTTTCCCGATGTGGCCCTGCTCTTACCCCTGCACCGCAATCCCACGGTGCGCGAACCGATCCAGCAGGCCCTGGGTAATCATCCCCGTGTCTTTTTAACGGAACCCCTCGACTATGCCCAGTTGGTGGGGGCTATCCAGCGCTGTTATTTATTGCTCACCGATTCCGGTGGCCTCCAGGAAGAGGCTCCTAGCTTGGGTAAACCTGTCTTGGTGTTGCGGGAAACCACGGAACGGCCTGAGGCCGTCACGGCCGGTACAGCGCGTCTCGTCGGCACCGATCCCCAAACCGTCGTACCGGCAACGGCCCAACTACTGCGTGACCCGTTGGCCTACGACCAGATGGCCAACGCTATCAATCCCTTTGGCGACGGAACGGCCAGCGAACAAATTGTTAATTTAGTGAAACAATACTTCCAGGTATAATCCCCCTTGAGACGCTGTTATGACCCAGTCCCGCCAACGTTTATCGCCAGTTTTACTCCAGAGTAGTGTTGGTCTCTTGCTCCTGGTTAGCCTGGGCGTTTTATTTGTGATGATTGCCTGGCTCAAGAATTTATCCTGGGGCCAACAATCCTACCAAGTTACCTTTCTTTTTAGTGATGCGGCCAGAATGCTGGTGGGAACACGGGTGGATTATCGGGGGGTTCGGGTCGGCCAAGTGACGGACATTCGGCCTGGCCCCCAGGGCGTTGCGGTCAAGGTCAGTATTACCCCCGCCACCCAAGTCATTCCCCGCAATCTTTCCATTGAGGCTAAACAATCGGGACTGATCGGTGAAACCAACATTAATCTTGTCCCCTATCCGCCTTACTTGCCGGAGAATATTGGCTACCTTCCCCTAGACAAAAATTGCAACCCCAAGGTCATTCTCTGCAATGGGGCCGTTTTACGCGGTGAAGACGCAATTGATACCAATGCTCTAATTCGCTCGATGATGCGGATTGCAAACTTCCTGAGTCAGCCGGAATTTGCCAAGGCGGCCCAGGAACTAGCCAAGAAGGCCCCCGTGGCTTTAGCCGACATTAGCCAATTTAGCAAGGAAGCCGCCGCCCTGCTGGGGTCGGTCAATAAACAGGGGGCGGTAGGCAACCTCAACGACACCCTGCGGGCCGTCAATCGCTCCGCCAATGACATTAGCGGCCTGAGCCAAACCGCTAGCCAAACCCTCCAAGACCTCCGCCAAGGTGGAACGATTCAGGAGCTGAATACCACCGTCACCAACCTCGGCCAGGCAGCTAAGCAAATCCAATCCTTTCTGGCGGTCAATGAGAGTCGATTGGGAACAACCCTCACCAGTATTCAAGGCGCGAGCGACCAACTGCGGGCCAGTCTCCAACGCTTAGAGCCGCCCTTGAGCCAACTCTTGACCCAGGCAGAAAAAAGTCAAGTGATTAATAACCTTGACCAAGTCTTAAAAGACCTCACTATTGTCTCGGCTAATGCCACGACTTTGACCAAAAATCTGAATGAGTTTTCCACCCGTCTTAATGACCCGCAAACCATTCTATTACTACAGCAATTGCTCGACTCGGCCCGCTCCGCCGTGCAGAACCTGGAAAAAATCACCTCCGATGTCGATCAAGTTACGGGAGATCCAGCGGTACGTCAGCAACTCATGCGTTTAATTCAAGGTCTGAGTAATCTGCTTTCTTCCACCGAGCACCTGGATAAACAGATCCGCTACGCTCAACAACTTAATCAATTGTCGGCGGATCTGGCCCTGGTGGCCCAGGCCAAGCAATCCCGAACTATTTCCCCATCTCCCCTGGACACTCCCCGGCCTTTAGCTAAACCCCAACTGAAAGCTCTCAAGCCTTGAGCTGACGCAGGGCCAGGGCCAGACGACTTTGGACAATCAACTCAGTTTCCAAGGGCCGATGCTGAGTCAACACTTTTTCAATGACGGGACTTAATTCAGACTGGCTTAGGGCTAACTGTTCCAAAGCCGCAATGGCCGCGTAGCGAACCACCCATTCTGGATCCTGAAGTACCTGGGTCAGGGCCTGTAAGACCTGCTGTTGGGTATTAGCTAGGTCTTCTGGAGCCACCTTGTCCCAGCGGAGATTGCCCAAGCCCTTGGCGGCGGCCCGTCGGACACTCAGCGCAAAATCCTGTTGAGCTGCTTCTAGCAAAACCGCCAAGGCCCTCGGATCGCCAATCCCGGCAAACACTCGCGTTGCCCAGGCCCTGGCCCCGTAGTTATAACCATCAATATTGTCTAGGAGGTAGGGAATGACCCGCTCTCCCTGGGCAATCAGACCATCAACGGCCGCCACGGCCGCCCCAGGGTTGTTGTAACGAAGCACGGTAATCAGGGGGGGAATCGCGCCCTCGGCCTGGCTAGCGGCCAAACGTCGAACGGCTGAAACCAGTTTTTCTGCAGAATCGGCCTGTTCCACCGCTTGCATCAGGGACTGTACATTCAACTCCGTCATGGTTTCTGTCAAGGTCACACGCTGTCTCTTCAATTTTTCCATAAGTCGCCTTTGGCATTATCTCTTTCCGGTGATCTCCCCGCAATCTCCGACTGGGGTCAGCTTACAAAGCCTAGCTGCATCCGTAATAAGTTGTTAAATTTCCTCGCCGAAATTGGCCGTATTCTGAAGGGGTGAAGCGGTTTCCCGCCTCTACGCAGATACCTTCGCTTTGCCATTTAAGCAATATTCTGTTCAAATCATTAAGGAACTCAGTGCAATGCTCAATAAAATTTTATATGCCGACGCTGGCACCTCCCAAACCCAGGAAATGTTAAAAGTCCTGATGGATTTACCCGCAATCCAAAAGGCCGCCATCACTATCCTCCACGTGGTTCCGCCCCAAATTACCACCGAGGCCTTTACCGAAAAATGGGCTGAAGGCGGCAAAATTTTAGCGGATATTTTAACCAAAGTCCCCATCGAGCCGAGTAAGGTGGCAACGGTGTTACGCCAGGGTGATCCCAAGGATGCAGTCTGCGAAGTTGCCGATGAAATTGGGGCAGATTTGATCATTATGGGCTCCCGCGGCCTAAAACGCTTGGAGGCCATCCTTGAAAATTCCGTTAGCCAATACGTTTTCCAGTTGACCAACCACGCCATGCTCCTGGTCAAGGACGATATTTACATCAAGCGGATCAAACGGGTGATGGTGGCCCTAGACAAATCTGCTGCTGCTGAGTATGCCTTGGATCTGGCCCTGCATCTGCTGCGTGACTACTCCGAAGGAGAGCTAATTTTAGCGAGGGTCAATCCTGATCTCAAACCCGAACTCCTGCCCCTTTCCCGCCAAGAAATGGAAAATAATCCTGTCCTGGCCCCTGCCGTTGCCAAGGCCAAACGCCTGGGGGTTAACTATCGTTGCATTGTTACGGGCGGTAAACCCGGTGAGCAACTGTGCCAATTGGCCGATGAATACAATGTGGATCTGTTAATGCTGGGCTCCCCTGACCGTCGGCCCTCCGTTGCCAAAAGCTTACCTGACTTGGATCGGCTCTTGGGAACCTCCCTTTCGGACTATATTCGGGTCAATGCCAGTTGTCCGGTCTTGCTGGCCCGCCGCGAAGGTACTGTCTAGACTAGTTTTAGTACTCAAAAAGATGGAGCCATAAAGGGCGGCTCCATCTTCACTCGTAACTAGACGTTAGGCGAATGGCTTAGTTCTGGCTCTGCTTACCAGTCTGAATATACAGAATTAACAGAAACACGGTGGGAACTAATACAAATAAAATGCTCGCTACAAAGCCTAGATTATTAACTTGCATGGCCGGTTTGCCCCTAAAGTCATAATTTTGATTAATATCCTAACAGAATAGCATTAGTCTGCCACTGCAACATAGTTCGTCTCCCACTCTGCCATACCAACAGAAAACATTTGATTTGCCTGGATTGTGCTTACCAGGAGGAGACCCGCCCACAAGCCCCGGTCTGAGGGCGCTTTCACCAGGTTAGGAAGCATCCCTAGGGGCCGGGGAGAGCGATTTAGGCAGTCGCTAGGAGAGCCTTTTTGCTTGTTTTCCTGAGCATCTAGGCTTTGTCTTCGCCGTTAGCACGAGGCTGGATTACCCCAAAGCCACCATGGTTGCGGATGTAGATGACATTAATTTCGTTGGTTTCTTTGTTACGAAACATATAGAAATCGTGGTCTACCAGTTGCAGTTGTTCCAGGGCCTCGTCCATGGTCATAGGCGGCATCGAAAAATATTTCATCCGCACGACTTCCGAGGGGAGTTCCGGTTGACGGTCGCCGATTAGGTCGCCTTCTACGGGTTTTTCCTCGATAATGGCACTGGTTTTGGGCGTTTCTTGGTGCTTATCCAGGAGCCGTTCTTTGTATTTGCGCAATTGGCGGGAAATTTTATCGGAAACTAAGTCAATACTGGCATACAGATTTTCGCTACCTTCTTGGGCTCGAATAACAGTACCATTAGCATAAACCGTTACCTCCGCTTTATGCTTGTTAGTAATGCGTGCATTACGAGCAACCGATAGATGCACATCTACTTTAGTGGTGATATTGTGGAAGTGTTTAACTGCTTTTTCTACCTTTTCTTCCACATAATCATGAATAGCTTCGGTAACGGTAATATTATTACCTTGAATTAACAGTTTCATACTGAATTCTCCCTACGCGAATATAACGAAGTGTAAATACAAGTCACCAAGCAATGCAAAATTGTCTCTTCTGTCCACCTAGCTTGATCTAAGCTAGCTACTACACCATCCAATGAAATAATGATTTAACAAGGTTGGGGTGGTTCCATGGCTGAGTACGGTCTATCCGAAGAGAGTAGTGCATTATTGTTGGGGTGGAATATCACAGGCCAGAAGCCCAAGCACGAACAAGCAATGGTTTTAACCAGCAAATGTTCTTCAATGAAGCGTGTTTCCTCAACTTTGTCTTGGTTGTCTGACTACTTTTAGATTAGCACTATGTATTTCTCAAAACATCATCCCAGATAGCATTTTTATTTTCCTTTGCATCTCTTTACATTTCTTCGTTTTTGGGGGCAGGCTTTTGTGGTAGTCAATCTTACGGTTTTTCCCCGGCTTTGTTGCTGGCAGTCTCTGGGCCAAATGCCCTACCGTCAAGCTTGGGCCTATCAACAGGCCCTCCTCCACCAGAAGTTGACGGAGCCGAACCAGCCAGACCACTTCTTATTGGTGGAACACCCACCGGTCTATACTCTGGGAACCGGCTCCAAGTTGGAATTTCTTAAATTTGACCCGGAGTCTACGGAGTATGAAGTCTACCGAACGGAGCGGGGAGGGGAAGTAACCTACCATTGCCCAGGCCAATTGGTCGGCTACCCTATCCTCGACCTACGGGCCTATCGCCAGGATTTGCATTGGTACCTACGACAACTTGAGGCCGTTATCCTGCAAGTGGTGCATTCCTATGGCCTGCCTGGAGAACGTATTTCCGGCCTGACAGGAGTCTGGGTGGAGGGCCATAAAGTAGCAGCCATTGGCATTAAGGTCAGCCGTTGGATCACTTGGCATGGTTTTGCCCTGAATGTCCGTCCTGATTTAGCAGGATTCCAAAAGATCGTTCCCTGTGGCATTGCCCATCGTCCGGTGGGGAGTTTAGCTCAATTCCTGCCGGATATTAGTCCAGCGGAGGTGCAAGTTCGCCTCCTAGCAGCCTTTGTCGATATCTTTGGCGTGACCCTCGACCCGCCCCTTGCTAAGAGCGGCGACGTTCCTGAGTCAGCATCGGTAGGGGCTGACGACTAGTGCTTGGGGGGAGATAGCGTCGGGGTTTAGTTTCAATAACCATCTCTTGGCTTTTTTGCCCCTGCCACCAACGCAGGGCCACAGCCAATAGCGTTACCACCAGGCCCAGGGAGAATAAGCTCCAGCGTTCTCCAACTCCCCCCATCACCATATCTACCGCACCGACGAGGACAATAAAACTAGAAATCGGCTCTTTGCGATAAAGGGCACGCAGAAAACGGGGGACAGGCAGGTTCATAAATAAATTGCGTATTCGCTCACACAAACAAGGTTAATCATAGACGACTGGGGAGCCAGGGCCTTTCTGTTCCCATTGTAGCGAGGGGCCTCGGCGGCTGGGCCCCCTAGGGATAGACGCGACCTTTCCAGGCTCCCCCCTGGCCCTGCCAATGGCGACGGGCGGAATCCAAGGTCATTAACGTATAGAGTAGAGCCGTGAAGGGTAGAGTCAGGCCCCAGTAAAAGGGAAGGTGGTAGAGCCGTAGGGTGGGAAAGTAGGCCAGGGCCATTAGTCCCCAGGTAAGGCCCCCTAGAATCGCCAATAGTTGATATGAAGTCCCCATGCCCATGCCCAGGGCCAAGGGAGGTATTAAATACACCAGGCCCATGCCCAGGATGGTGCCTCCAAGGAGAAAGGGATTGTAGTGGAGTTGAGTATAGGCAGTGCGGGCTACCATTGACCAGATGCTGGCTAGGCTATCGTAGGGGCGCAGGCTATGGGTCGCCGTCGTTAGGCCCAGCCAGATGGGTTGGCCCTGGGCCTTCACCTTTTGGCCGAGGGTACAATCATCAATTAGGGCATCCCGTAGGCTTTGTATTCCTCCAATAGTCTCCAAGGCCTGGCGACGAATCAAGATACAGCCCCCAGCAGCGGCGGCGGTGGAACGTTGGGGGTTATTAACCCAGGGAAAAGGGTAGAGTTTTTGGAAAAAGAAAATAAAGGCGGGAATCAGTAATTTTTCCCAGAAGCTCTGACACCGCAGTTGAACCATCAAGGAGGTCAGGGCCAGCTTTTCCGTCTCCGCTTTTTGCACTAAGTCCCGCAGGCTATGGGGAGAATGGTCAATATCAGCATCGGTCAAGAGGAAGTAATCGGGCGGGTCAGAGCTTTGTAGGGCCGATTGAATTCCCTGTTCTAGGGCCCAGAGTTTCCCAGACCAGCCTGGGGGGAGGGGTTGGCCGGTTAGCACAGTCAAGGTCTTAGCTTTTCCAAGACTGCTGGCGGTCTGCGTGGCCATGGTGCCAGTGCCATCATCGCTTTGGTCGTCCACCAGAACGAGGTGAAAAGGGCCAGGATAGTCCTGGTTAAGCAGGGACGTAAGGCTTTGGCTAATCACTGGGGCCTCATTGCGGGCGGGAATGATAGCCCAAACCCTGGGATAGGCACTGAGGGGCGGTGCATCGTCGCCTAGGGTTTGGTTACAGCGCCAGAATTGGCCCCAAAACAAGAGTAAAAACAACCAAATCAGCAATGACAAGAGGGCGATTCCCAACACCAGGGCCATAGTTTTTTCCTTTTTTTAGACAGGTAGGGCCGAGCACCATAACCCCATTATTTTAAAGATTGGCTAGCAAATGACGTACCGTAGCGATTTGTTCTGGACTAAAACCGGCATCTTTTAGATGGCCCAGATACGCCGCCGAGCGGTAGCGGCTATCTAGTTGCAGGGCACGGTGGTAGGCCTGTTGGGCCTGCGCCCTTTGGCCTTGTTGGTAATAGGCTAGGGCCATGGCCACCCAGGGATGGGGATTCTGGGGTTCTAGGCGGCTGGCCTTGTCGGCGTGCTGAACACTAAGGGGGTAATCTTGAAGACGCTCGTAGGCCAGAGAAAGATTATAGTGGGCAATTTCGTTATCAGGTTTGAGCGCCAGGGCCTGCTGATGGGTTTTTACCGCTAGAGACAGTTGGCCGTTTACCAGATAAACAATACCCAGGGCATTCAGGGCCTGAACAGATTTGGGGTCTAAGGCAAGGGCCTGTTGTAGGGCCTGAGTGGCGGGGGGAGCCTGGCCAGCCAGGTGATAGGTCCAGCCCAAAAGCACAAAGCCCGATGGATTTTGAGGATCGAGGTCACTAGCCTGCTGGAGAGCGGTTAACGCTTGGGGAAATTGACCGGCCTGGCGAGATTGTAGGCCCTGGGAACGCAGTTGGCTGGCCCGTTGGCGGTCTTCAGGGGAAGCCGGGGTTAGGATTGGACTAACGGCCACAGTCGGCAGGGGAGAAGGGGTGACGGCCGGCCCTTGGCTCTGACAGGCCGTGCTTAACACAGCAGTGATTAGACCCAGAATTAACTCAGCCCTCATTTTGTTTTCTCAGTTTGGGCTAGAACATTAGCCGGGGATTGGGGCGGAAAAAGGGCCACCACATGGGGAACAGGGCGCGGTGTATAGGCCACTAGGGATTCTCCCTGGTAGGCCAGGGAGGTACTGGCCCCGGAGTCCAACATCACGGCATCTCGAAAGCCCAGTTTGTAAAGAATCTGGCCCAGGCGAACCGAGCCTACGGGATCTTGGGTTACACCAATTACGGGCTGGCCCGCTTGGTTGAGGCCCCAAAAGGCCCGGTGACGAGCGGCATTAAAATCAAACAGATCGCCAAAGCTCCGATCCGCTTGAGGTTGATTATCCCGTACCAGCCAAGCGGCCCCCACAAAGGCATCGGTGACGGTTCCCCCCAGGGCCGGCGCGGCCTGTTGAATACCGAGCAGGGTATTGTGGGCTTCTGCCTGAAAGGGGACAAAGGCGACACCTTGGGGACTGATCAAAACTAAGGGCCGATTTTTAAGCTTGCCAATTTCCCCGTTATAGCCTGGAATAAAGCCCTGTTGTTCACTCAGAATGGGGCCAATCATGGTGTTCGAGTCGAGATATTTAAGGGAGAAAAAACCCCCATCTACGGCCGCTACGGCTGGGGTGTCTTTGATAATCTCCGGCACTTGGTAGCGACTATCAGCATGGATCGAGCGGGGCTGACCGCCACTGATCAAAAGGATTCCAATGCCATCCACGGTATAGTTCCGTTTTTCGATGGCTGAGCTGAAGTTAAATTGGTTCGTCGCTATCGGTGCTGGATAGCCGCCCCAGGCTGTCGGGGCAATCTCTCGCAGACGGGATTGGCCAAAACGGCCGAGGGTCAAAAGATCCGGCGATTCTCCAGCGTAATGTTCATCGTTATCATTCATCGAAAAGGCCAGTTGGTAACCAGCAGCTAAGACCCATTGCTTAACGCGGGCATCCATTTTCCCCTCGGGATAGGTAAAGTATTTAATCGGAATGCCTAACTGTTGCTCTAGGATTCGCTTGGACTGCACCACTTCTTGGAAGAGTTGGTCGTCGGATAATGGCCGCAGGTCTTTATGGCTGACAGTATGGGAGGCAATGGTCACAAGGGGGTCAGCCGCCAGGATTTTTAACTGCTCCCAGGTCAGGCTGGAGCGAGCGGTTTTACCCTTCATTTTGTCGATATAAACGGAAAAAACTGCAGGGTAACCATACTTTTTGAGGAGAGGATAAACGTAGTCGTAATGGCCACCGTAGCCGTCGTCGAAACTCAATAAAACCGGCTGTTTAGGAAGGGGAACCCCCAATCGCAAATGAGCCAAAAGTGCATCGGGACTAATGGGGGTCGCCCCAATGTTTTTGAGGTATTGAAAATGGGCCTCTAATTCCTGGGGCGTGACATCAAAAAAGACCTGCTTGCGAGGCAGGATGTCGTGATACATAAAAATGGGAACCTTGGCCAAGCGGGCCTGGCGATGAAGCTGGGGAAAGGGAGCCGGGTCGGTTGGGTCTGGGGCCAGGGCTTGGGGGGTTGGGGTTGGAGACGGCGTTGGCTCAGAGCGTTTAAACCAGGCTAAAAGCGCCATGGGAGACGCCTGGGCCTGGGGGGCTAGTGTTGATTTTGCTTCGGGTTGAATGAGCGTCCAGTTGGGGCAATTGGGATTAAGGGTCGCCGAGGGTGTTGCTTCTGGCTGGCCCTGGGGCGTTTCTGGTGTTTTAACAACGGGTTGGCAATATTGCTTGAGTTTTTCTAGGCCATTGTCCAAGGCCTGTTGATAGGACTGAGCTAGGGAAAGACTGACTTTGCCTTGGGGCTGAGAGGACTCTAAACGACTGGAAGAAAAGAGCCACAGGCCGAGGGCCGACCCTAGGGAGATCAGGCTACCCCCTAAACCAAATAGGATTGCTAACCGCAGCCGGGAAGACATAATTTTTAAACGGATTGAGTAATGCCAAGAACGTTGATAATTTTCGCTTTAGCCAGTCCCAATAAGCTGTAAGGTCAGGCTCAAATCCTCGCTTTAGTTTTGAGTCAATCGCCTCTCACCAATAACGTTGGATTGCTACTGAAGAGCATAATCCCACAACCTTAACAAAATTTTAAGATCAACCCGAATTTATTCTCGCCAAGCGGTCAACGGAGGTTTTGGCAAGACCGCAATGGCGTTATGCTGAGACAAGCATTAACCCTTTTCTTTTCTGAGTAATTGTGACGCTTCCCCACTGGCCCACCTTTCTACAGCAACTTCTCGACCGCCAATCCCTCAGTCAGACCCAAGCCACTCAACTTATGCAGGGCTGGTTAGAGGATGATATTTCCCCCGTTCTATCGGGGGCCATCCTAGCAGCTCTCCAGGCCAAGGGGGTTTCAGCGGCTGAACTAGCGGGAATGGCCCAGGTGCTCCAGAGTCAATCCCTCAGCTCTTCGGCCAGCCGGCCAGGAGAGGCGCTGGTAGATACCTGCGGGACGGGGGGAGACGGCGCTTCCACCTTTAATATTTCGACGGCCGTGGCCTTTGTGGCGGCGGCGGCGGGGGTAAAGGTGGCCAAACATGGCAATCGTTCCGCCTCTAGTAAAGTGGGGTCAGCAGATGTTTTGGAGGCCCTGGGGATTAATCTTCAGGCCGACCCCCAGAAGGTACGGGAGGCAGTGGAAGCGGTAGGCATTACTTTTCTTTTTGCTCCTGGTTGGCACCCTGCTCTGAAAAGTGTGGCCAATTTACGCAAAACCCTCCAGGTTCGCACGGTTTTTAACCTGCTAGGGCCGCTGGTCAATCCCCTCCGGCCCACGGGACAAGTGATTGGGGTCTATCGCTCAGACTTTTTGACTGTGATGGCAGAGGCCCTCCAAAAACTAGGCATACAAAGGGCGTTAATTGTTCACGGCCGGGAAGGCTTGGACGAAGCCGGTTTAGGAGATGTGACGGATCTAGCCGGGTTCAATGGTACGGTCTTAGAAACCTTTAATCTAAATCCCCAAGACCTAGGGTTAACGCTGGCTCCCCTCAGTGCCCTCAAGGGGGGAGAGGTGGCCGACAATGTAGAAATTTTGACCCAAGTACTCCAGGGCCGAGGTAACCAAGCTCAACAAGATGTGGTGGCCCTCAATGCTTCCCTCGTTTTTCAGGTCGCTAATCGGGTTCCCTGGGGCGCGCACCCGCAAGGCATTACTCTGGCCAAGGACTTGCTATCAGCGGGAGAACCCTGGCGTATCCTAGAAGACCTGGTGAAGTTCCTGGCGTAGGGGCCGGGGACATTTTTGAAAAGAGTCAGTTTGCCTCATGAATTTCCTCACATGAAGATCATTGAATCTATTTCAAGAATTATAGGCTTGGCCCACCATTTTCCAGAGGATAGGTAAGTATGTTGATTCAGAATCTACGGGGCTTGGGGAATAAAATCAATGCAGATAAATACAGGCATCTTGTTTTATTTCTGATTTCTGTTGTGATAGGAACTTTGTTTGCTATCTACTTATTGAGAGGGAATTTAAATCTCTACAATATCGATTGGCTTTTCAGTAAGGGAGACCCAGCTAGTCATTTTATTGGCTGGCTTTATTACAGTCAAGATAGCTGGCGTTGGCCCATTACTTTTACTCAAAATTTAAGTTACCCAACCGGCAATACCATCGCCTATTCTGATTCCGTTCCCCTTTTAGCCATTTTTTTTAAAGTTTTAGCCCATTTTCCTATTTTTTCTCCTCCAATCCAATATTTTGGCATTCTTATCACTCTGAACTTAATTTTGCAGTTTTTCTTGGGGGCAGAGTTGATCCTTCTATTTAAAGTCCGTAGCTGGGCAATTATTTTATTATCTGGCTTGTTATTTATGTTGTCTCCTATCCTAGTCTGGAGACTTCAAGGTCATTTTGCCCTCAGCAGTCATTGGCCGATTCTCGCGGCCCTCTGGAGTTTTTTTAAGCTACGTCTTGTTGGTAAAATCCAGACATTTTCTGTTGTTCGACCGGTCTACCTTCTACAGATTTTACTTTTGATCCTGGTAGCTGGTATCCATCCCTATATCGCTGTGATGGTACTTGCTATTGTTCTCGGTAGCTATCTCCAAGGTTGGTTAGACCACAATATCAACCTGGGTTTAGCTATTTTTGGAGCCCTGACAATGCTAAGCATTATGCTCGGAGCTTGGTATTTTTGGGGCTATTTTTACATTCCTGGCGGTGGTACCAGCGGCGGTTATGATGTTCATTCCATGAATTTATTAAGTCCCTTAACCAAAAATGCAGACCGATCATTTTACTTTCTGGCCGCCAGGCCTAGTCAGTGGGAAGGCTATGGTTACCTCGGCCTGGGTCTTATCGCTCTATTCCTGGCCAATTTATTGAGAGCTTGTCTTGGTCTTTTCAAGGGAGCTTCTTTTTATCCCCCTTTGGTCACTTTTCTAAAGCGCCACGGAGTATTGTTGGTTATTTGTCTGGGATTTACGGTTTACGCTATTAGTAATCGGGTAACTTGGGGCCATTCTATCCTTTTTGAATATCCTCTATTGCCAGGTATTCGCGAGTTTGCTTCTCGGTTTAGGGCCAGCGGTCGCTTTTTTTGGCCAACTTACTACGTCCTAATGTTTAGCCTGATCATAGCCAGTTTAAAGCTTTGGCATCAGCGCCAGGTCGTTGTTCTACTCCTGGTTACCGTGCTAATTCAGTGGCTTGATTTAGGGCCAGTTTACAGCTTCAGTACCCAGTGGATGTATCCAGGTTACCATCAAAATACTCACGCTTTTATATCTAAGGATTGGCAGGCTTTAAAACAAAATCACCAAAATTTGTTTATTGTACCCAGCTACCAATGTGGCAATCCGCCGGTTTCTTTTCCAGTACTGGAAAGTATTGCGGCTCTGCTGCAATTGAAAACCAATAGTGCCTACTTGGCCCGATATTCTGATCAATCCCTTAAGTGGCATTGTGAGACTCTTCCTCAGGCCGTTGCCCAAGGCAAATTAGAGAAAAATACAGCTTATGTCCTCGATAAGTCTCTGTTCGCCATTGCTAATCAAATTAATCAGACTCCTGGTCATTCTCATCGCTGTACATTGCTGGATGGACTCATTCTTTGTCAGCAATATCCCCACGGTTCCGAGACCCTCCGACAAAAATTTTGGATAAATGATCCCATTCTATTCACTACAAAGGCCCCCAATTCCGCGCAGTATTTATTAGAGCATTGGTCTGCACCAGAGGAATGGGGAACCTGGACAGAGGGAAAGACAGCTCGTTTACAGTTGCCACTTCATTCCATTCAACCGGTTTTAAAAAGTATTAAACCCACCTCACATAACACTCAAGACTTTTACCTAGAAGTAGTGGCAGATCCCTTTGTCAACGAGAATCATTTCCGTCTTGTCGTCGATGTTTTGGCCAATCAGCAACCCATCGCTAAATGGCAATACTTTTTTATGGATCGACGGAATTCAGTGCAACGACTCCGCATTCCTAGAAAATTAGTTGCTTCCGGTCAGCCTTTAACCCTTACCTTTCAGATCCATGAACCCGCGTCGCCGGCCCGGCTAGGCATGGGTGATGACCAGCGACTATTAGGCCTGCAAGTGAAGGGTATTCAGGCCTATGGCACAGAAGCCCTGCCGGTTTCGTCAGACTAATCCTGTGCCCAGGAGAACTAATCCAAGGGGGAGTCAAGGGTTTTTGCCTAACCTGTTTGAGGCATTGGTCTTAGGATGGCCATTGAATAGGAAGGGCCTTTCCCTTGGTATAGTGCAGAAGAAAGCATAAAAACGCATTATTCAACTTTTTTAATTTCCTATGGCAATACCCCTTAGTGACCTCCAGGCTTTGTTAGAATCTGAGAATTTTAGTGAACAAATCCGCGGTCTTAATCAGCTTCGTACCCTAGACTCGATCACGGCCTTTCCCCTACTTAAGCCGTTAATTAATCATGCCAATGCTCGTATTCGCTATGCGGCCGTAAGCCAATTAGATCCCGTTGGCCAGGCCAATTTAGCAGAGGCCCTGGTGCTCCTGCGCGACCGGTTGTTTAATGACCCAGAAATTGATGTACAGTCCGCCGCCGCAGATGTGATTGGTGGTCTTAAACTGACAGAGGCCTATCCTGACCTTCAGCAGGCCTACGAACAGACCTCCGAGTGGCTTTTGCAGATGAGTATTGTGGCTACCTTGGGGGAAATGGGGGATGCGAGGGGTTTTGATCTGCTCCAGGTGGCCCTGCGTTCCGACAATAGCTTGATCCGCACCGCCGCTATTAGTGCCCTCGGCGAGTTAGGACAACCCGAGGCCCTGCCCCTACTCACGCCCTTGGTGACGGATGAAGATTGGCAAGTGCGTTACCGTTTGGCCCTGGCTCTGGGACAGTTAGGAGGAGCCGAAGCCCGGCCTGTCTTGGAACAACTGGCCCAGGATGCGACGGAACAGGTAGCCAGCACGGCCCAGCAGGCCCTGAGTCAGTTAGGCTAAATTCGCCTGCACCACCGTTAGTAATTGCTCAGTCCAATGGGCTGCCATTTGGGGACAAGCGGCTTCCACCATGACGCGAATCACTGGTTCTGTCCCGGAGGCCCGGACGAGGATGCGGCCCTCTTGGCCCATGGCCTGTTCTGCACGGGCAATGGCTCCTTGAATCGTGGCATTCGTATGCCATTGCAGGCGACGTTCCCGATGCTCGACCCGGACATTGCGCAGAATTTGGGGATAAGGCTGGAAGCTTTCTGCTAATAATTCTGTTAGGGAGAGGCCCGATTGTTTGACTAGGGCCGTTAGGTGCAGGGCCGCCTGGACGCCATCGCCGGAAACACTGTGGTGATGGCAGAGAATATGGCCGGATTGTTCTCCCCCCAGCATGGCCCCGGTGTCCCACATCTGGGCCTGGACGTGCTGATCGCCGACGGCAGTGCGAAGCAATTTACCGCCAAGTTTTTCCCAGGCTCGTTCAAAGGCCAGGTTAGCCATCACCGTTCCCACAATTAAATCATTGGGCAGGGCCTGGCGGGCTTTAAGGGTTTTGCCCCAAAGGTAAAGGATGTAGTCGCCATCGACGGTTTTCCCCTGGGCATCGACGGCCATCACCCGATCCGCATCGCCATCAAAGGCAAAACCCAGGTCAGCCTCATAATCACAGACGGCCTGACGTAAACGCTCTAGGTGCGTGGAACCACAGTTTACATTAATTTGATCGCCATCGGCCTGGTCATGGAGACAAATAACCTCGCCCCCCAGGGCCTTAAAGACCGCAGGGCCGACCTGAACCGAAGCGCCCCAGGCTAAATCCAGGACAATTTTTAGTCCTCGGAAATCCAACGGCTGGGGTAAACTTTCTAGTAAAAATTGCTGATACGCTTGGGTTAGCTGGGGATTGTGCTGATGTTTCCCCCACTGGGCCGCCGTGGTATTGACCCGTTTTTCCCCCCGCAGTAGGGCCTCAATTTCCTGGGTGTCACTTTTATTGAGCTTCAGGCCCTCTTGATTGAAAAATTTAATGCCATTGTCCTCTGGGGGATTATGGCTTGCTGAAATCATGATGCCACCGATAGCCGGGGTGGTTCGGGTCAAATAGGCCACACAGGGTGTGGGACAGAGGCCCAATTGCCAAACTTCTAGCCCTGCCGCCGTTAAGCCTGCGGTGATGGCCATGGCGAGCATGTCGCTGGAATTGCGAGAGTCTTGGCCAATAATGACCGGCCCTGTCTGAGCACAGCGGGCTTTGAAAACCTGAGCGGCCCAAAAACCGAGATTGAGCACAAAGGGAGCCGTTAATAATTCACCAGCCTTACCCCGAATGCCATCCGTTCCGAACAAAGGCGATTTCGGTAACGCCAACCCCGTCGGGCCCAAGGCCCTGAATTCAGACGCTAGAGAACGTTCATCTTGACTCAACCGCACCGAGGCAACCATAGCCTATCCTCACACGACACCCAAAAACTATAACTTAACTAAGGCCTAGATTCATTTCTACCCCAAAAAGTTGCCGGCTTATAAACCCAAGACCTCTAAACGCTGGGCCATCACTGCCCAGGGAATACCTTGTTCTAGATATTGGGGGGCCTGGGGTTGGTAGGGGGCCTGGAGCCGGTCAAGGCTCAAAATGGGTTCCTCTGCCGTCAGCAGAGGCAGGTCAGGGTCGGGAACTGTCCCTTGGGTGAGGGAACTGGAAAATCCCTTAAATACCAACAAACAGTCCTCGCTGCTGGCTCGCTGGGCCCATACCTGCAAAATTTCCTGGGGATAACGGAGGCTATAGGCCTCCAATCGTTGTAGGGGAAGAACCATCACTATTGCTCTAGGGCCGAACGTCCCTGACGGGCCAAACGAATAATTAGGAAATAGAGGAAGTAGAGACTATAAATAATCAGACCGACTATTCCCAAAAAGCCCAAAAATCCCGGCGTAGCATTAGCGTGGAATAGTTCCTTGTAGCGCCAGGCTGGGGGTAACCAGACCTGACAAAACTCAGAGGCCATGGTTTCGGTGCTAAAGGTACAGGACAGGAAGGGAATAAAGGCAATCACTCCAAAGCTGCAGTAAATCGTAATTGCCCAGCGCCAGGAAGTTGTGAGCAATTTCAGGCCAGAAGCCGGTAGATCCTTAATCTCATCGTTGAGATCAACCCAAAACCATAGGGAAATCGGGATTAGTAAACGAGCTAGAAAGCTGGTCACATAGCCAGCAGTCCACCCTGGAATGAAGAGATAGAGAGAAATCATCAACAAACTGGCCACGCGCCAATAGATTAGTAGGAGGCGATGGATTGCTTCCGACTGTTTAACCAGCGACCAGACCAATAGGACTAAAGGAATAATTACCGTAAAAATAAACGCCAGACGGTAATCAAGCCAGACTAACGGCTGGAACCAAAGATTTTCCATAGCATTGATTGCAGGATGAGTAGGCAATTGCCCAGGGCCAAGCACCAAAAAGCAGTGATGAGCCCGGGCCAGACTGTCACTGCTTTCACCAAGGCCTAAAGCCGTTGGTCAAGAAATTGTAGGGAAAGGACATTAGTCATCGTAAAGACGACATTCAGCGGCATCGGGATTATCCGCGCAATACTTTTCAAAGGAGGTCTGTTCAGGATGGCTCTGTTGTTGGTGTGAGGCTTCTGCTTGCAACTCTTCAACGGCATCCCAAGCCGCTGCACATTCTGCACTGGTGGCACCATCGGTTCCACAGACTTGTCTAGCATTGGCTAGCTCTTGCTCAATTTTTTCTTGGATATTGCTCATAGACCTATTAATTGTCTCAAGTTTATAAACAGCACGAAGCTTACTCATCCTAGCGAATTTACTTCCCTTTGGGTAGAAAATAGCTCCATCCGCCGAGAGCATAGCCATTGGGCCCAAAGCTGGGCATAATTTGACATAGTAACGCCGTTTTGTTCCAAACTATTTTATTCGTCAAGCATCAAGGCATGGCTAAGCAACGCATCCTATCGGGGGTTCAGCCCACCGGTAATCTCCACCTCGGCAACTACCTGGGGGCAATTTGTAATTGGGTCGCCCATCAGCAAGACTACGATAACTTTTTTTGTGTGGTGGATCTCCATGCCATTACCGTGCCCCACAATCCCCAGAGTCTGGCCCAGGATACGGAAACCATTGCTGCTCTTTACTTGGCCTGTGGCATTGACCTAGCCTACGCCACTATTTTTGTTCAATCCCATGTTGCGGCCCATAGCGAATTAGCCTGGCTCCTCAACTGCGTTACCCCCCTCAATTGGCTCGAACGCATGATCCAGTTTAAAGAAAAAGCGATTAAACAGGGGGAAAATGTCAGCGTGGGCCTGTTAGATTACCCGGTTTTAATGGCAGCGGATATTTTGCTCTACGATGCCGATAAAGTGCCGGTGGGAGAAGACCAGAAACAACACCTGGAATTAACCCGAGATATTGTGATTCGGATTAACGACAAATTTGGGCAGCCGGATCGTCCTGTGCTTAAACTGCCTGACCCATTAATTCGCAAGGAAGGGGCCCGAGTGATGAGTCTCACGGATGGGACAAAGAAAATGTCTAAATCCGATGAATCAGAACTTAGTCGGATCAACCTACTCGATCCACCCGAGGTAATCCAGAAAAAAATCAAAAAGTGCAAAACCGATCCCATCAAGGGCCTGTGGTTTGATGATCCCGAACGGCCGGAATGTCATAATTTACTGACGCTGTATACCTTGCTGTCGGGCCAAACCAAAGAAGCCGTGGCCCAGGAGTGCCAGACCATGGGCTGGGGCCAATTCAAACCCTTGCTCACAGAAGCTACTATTGCAGCCCTGGCCCCGATTCAGAATAAATACCAGCACCTGATGGCCGATAAGACCTATTTAGAAACTGTTCTGCGGCAGGGTAACCAGAAGGCCGCTGGGGTAGCCAACCAAACCCTGGAGCGAGTCCGCGCCGCCTTAGGCTATCTCCCCAAACTCTAAGCCTTGTCGCTTCTCTGCGCCTTTTTTCTTCACCTATGCCCACTCGACTCCAGCAAGCTGCCCAGAACCAAGATTTTCTGATTACGGCGGAGGTTACGCCTCCCAAGGGAGGAGACCCCCAACGTATGCTCTCTGTGGCCCAGACCCTCCGGGGTCGAGTCCATGCTATTAATGTCACCGATGGCAGTCGGGCCGTTCTCAGAATGTCGTCCCTAGCCGCCTGTTTAATTCTGCAAAATCAGGGCCTAGAAACTGTTTGCCAAATGACCTGCCGGGATCGTAACCTCATTGCGCTCCAGGCCGATCTGATGGGGGCCCAAGCCCTTGGTCTCCACAATATCTTGGCCCTGACGGGCGACCCGATTAAAGCAGGCGATCATCCCCAGGCCAGGGCCGTTTATAATCTTGAATCCGTCCGGCTCCTGCAGCTGATTCAATCCCTCAACCAAGGTGTTGATGCCAACCAGGCCCCTCTAACGGACGGGGCCTTAACCCTATTTGCTGGGGCCGCCGTTGACCCCCAATCCAAAAGCTGGTCTGGCCTGCAGCGACGCTTTGAGCAAAAACTCCAAGCCGGGGCCCAGTTCTTCCAAAGCCAGTTGATTACGGATTTTGAGCGTCTAGATAAATTTATGACCCAGGTAGTCGGTGGCAGTCATAAACCGATTTTGGCGGGGATTTTTCTGCTGAAATCAGCCAAAAACGCTCATTTTATCAACCGAAATGTACCTGGGGTCGAGATTCCCGAACACTTGATTCAACGCTTGGCCAAGGCCGCTGACCCGCTCCAGGAAGGGGTTCAGATCGCGGCAGAACAGGTACAACTGGCCCGGCAACTCTGCCAAGGGGTTCATTTGATGGCGGTGAAACGGGAAGATTTAATTCCGCAAATCCTCGATTTGGCGGGCATCGCCCCCCTGGATTTTCCGTCAGATCTCGGCGAGGGCCTTCCCTAAATCCGTTTGTGTGGGCTATGATGATGAATTGTGAGTTTTTATACTGTGATGAACGCCCAAGCAATCATTAACTCCATTGAAGCAGAGTTCTTGAAAACAGACCTGCCCACCATTCACGTCGGCGATACCGTTAAAGTCGGTGTCAAAATCGTGGAAGGTGGAAAAGAGCGAATCCAGCCCTACGAAGGCACCGTTATTGCCATGCGTAACGGCGGCATCAACGAAACCATTACTGTTAGACGAGTTTTTCAAGGCGTCGGCGTTGAGCGGGTCTTCTTGCTCCACTCTCCCCGCATTGCCAACATCAAAATTCTACGTCGGGGTAAGGTACGTCGGGCTAAGCTTTACTATCTTCGTGACCGGGTTGGTAAAGCGACTCGCATTCAACAGCGTTTCGACCGTGCTCTCTAGGAAAAAACGCCTAGATCTGTGGGTAAATTGGTGTCAAACTACAGTATGATGGTTCAGAGAAAGAAAGCTCTTCTTAATCTTTCCGTCTAGACTATGCGTCCTTAGTTCAGTTGGTAGAACGCAGGTCTCCAAAACCTGATGTCGGGGGTTCAAGTCCTCCAGGGCGCGTTGACAAACCAAACCCTACGGTTAGGCACTTACCAAGCAAATTGCTACCCGGTAAGTAATCGGTTTTCCTCGATGACTTTATTGGTAAAAGGGTAATACAGTGGCCAAACAAGAAGCAACCAAACCAGATAGCTTAGAAGCAAACCTTGCCAGAGCAGATAATGCTCGTCGTAACTTTGTCACTGAGACAAAGGAAGAATTGGCGAAGGTTGTATGGCCCTCTCGTCAACAGCTCATTAGTGAATCTGTCGCGGTGATTCTAATGGTAACCCTCGTCGCAACGACTATCTACCTGGTAGATAACTTTTTTGGCTGGGTAACCCGACAACCATTTCTGTTTGGTTGAGCATAGCTTCCGTTTGAAGCCCTTAAACATATCGCAATGAGTTTTGCTGACGAATCCTCTCCCACCCTCACCCCTGAAGTCCAGGTCGGAACCTCCCGTTCCGCTCGCTGGTATGCCGTGCAAGTGGCTTCAGGATGTGAAAAACGAGTTAAAGCCAGTTTGGAACAGCGCATCCACACCCTCGATGTGGCTGACCGAATTTTGCAGATTGAAATTCCGAAAACCCCGACGATCAAAATCCGCAAGGATGGTTCTCGCCAGCATGGAGAGGAAAAAGTCTTTCCAGGCTATATTCTGATTCGGATGGTCATGGATGACAATGCTTGGCAGGTGGTTAAAAACACCCCCCACGTCATCAACTTTGTCGGTTCGGAACAAAAGCGTCGCTACGGCCGGGGTCGGGGCCACGTCAATCCGGTTCCCTTGAACCTGGGTGAAGTAGAACGCATCTTTAAGCAATCGGAAGACCAAGAGCCGTTAATTAAGGTCGAGATGCAAATCGGCGATCAGATTACGGTACTCTCCGGGCCTTTCAAGGATTTTCAAGGGGAAGTCATCGAAGTCAGCCCCGAGAGAAGCAAGCTTAAAGCTCTCCTCTCCATTTTTGGCCGGGATACGCCGGTGGAATTGGAGTTTAATCAAGTGGAAAAACAAAACTAAGTTTATTTTTAAGCAATGGCAAAGAAAGTCGTCGCTCTGATTAAGTTGGCCCTGCCCGCGGGCAAGGCGAACCCAGCCCCTCCGGTTGGGCCTGCCCTAGGTCAACACGGGGTCAACATCATGGCCTTTTGTAAGGAATATAATGCCAAAACCGCCGACCAAGCGGGCATGATTATTCCGGTAGAAATTTCTGTCTTTGAAGACCGGAGTTTCACCTTTGTTCTCAAAACACCGCCCGCATCGGTACTCATTCGCAAGGCGGCTGGCATTGAGAAAGGGTCGAATACCCCCAATAAAACCAAGGTTGCGGCCATTTCCCGAGACCAATTACGGGACATTGCCCAAACCAAAATGCCCGACCTCAATGCCAACGACATTGAAGCGGCCATGAGAATTGTGGAAGGCACCGCTCGCAATATGGGCGTGACTATCAAGGATTAAGATCCCTACCTATTTAACCGGGGAGAAGAGCATTCTTCGTTTGCACCCAAGGAGTTTACAACACCATGTCCAAGAAAACCTCTAAGCGCCTAAGCGCCGTCCTAGAGAAGGTCGATAAAAATACGGCCTACGAACCCCTCACGGCGATGCAGCTCCTCAAGGAAACCGCCACCGCCAAGTTTGATGAATCCGTCGAGGCCCATATTCGCCTAGGAATTGATCCCAAATACACCGACCAACAAATCCGGACAACCGTCTCTCTGCCTAAGGGAACTGGATTGACGGTGCGAGTCGCCGTCATTGCCCGTGGAGAAAAGGTCAAAGAAGCCAACGATGCCGGGGCCGACCTCTGCGGTTCAGAAGAATTAATTGACGAAATTCAGGGCGGCATGATGGACTTTGATGTACTGATTGCCACCCCCGATATGATGCCGAAAATCGCCAAGTTAGGGAAACTGCTAGGCCCTCGGGGCCTAATGCCGTCACCCAAGGGCGGTACGGTAACCACCAACCTGGTCGAGGCTATTGCGGAATTTAAGGCCGGGAAATTGGAATTCCGGGCCGACCGAACGGGGATTGTTCATGTTATGTTTGGTAAGGCATCTTTTTCTGCCGAAGATTTGTTGACCAATCTCAAAGCGTTACAAGAAACCATTGACCGCAACCGTCCCTCTGGGGCCAAGGGTCGATTCTGGCGGACAGTATTTGTCGCTGCCTCCATGGGCCCTTCTATTCAAGTCGATATCAATGCCTTGCGTGATCTTAAACTAGCAGAAAACTAGTCAGACCATTCAAACCCATATTGGCTATTACCGATGACAGCAGGGGCTACTGCTTAATTAGCCTGCCGAGGTTGGAGCCTGAAGGGGTATCAGGAACGAGCAGAGAACTTTACCGGTTTTTTTCTCGGCCTTACCCTCTCTTCAGCCCCGGCGATCGCCCAGGGGCTTTGTTGTGTGTCAACGTCTGTTCAACCCTAACCCTAAGGAGGTGCAACCCGGATGGGACGAATCAGAACTAAAGAAAATAAGGCAACGGTGGTGGCCGAAGTAAAGGAACTCTTCCAAGACGTCCAGATGGCCATGGTGATTGATTACCAAGGCCTGACGGTGGCTGAAATCACCGACCTCCGCAATCGTCTCCGCCCCCTCGGTGGAACGTGCAAAATTACCAAAAACACCTTGGTAAAAATTGCCCTAGAGGGCCAACCCCAGTGGCAACCCATGGAGGATTACCTCAAGGGAACCTCAGCCCTACTCCTGCTCAAGGATGACTTGGGGGGAGCCATCAAGGCCTATAAAAAATTCCAAAAAGACACCAAAAAAACCGAACTCCGCGGCGGTGTCCTGGAAGGCCGGGCCCTATCCCAGGCGGATGTTGAGGCCATTGGTGATCTACCGTCCAAGGAACAACTCATGGGCCAAATTGCGGGTGCCATCAACGCCCTTGCCACCAAACTGGCCTTTGGCATCAAGGAAGTCCCTGCGTCCTTGGCTCGGGGTATCCAAGCTTATTCCGAAAAGGAATAATTCTTTGTTCACTATTCTCTAATCGACTCAAGGAGTTTACAAATGTCTACAGCAACCGATCAAATTCTCGAACAGTTGAAATCTTTAACCCTGTTAGAAGCCGCTGAGCTAGTCAAACAGATTGAAGAGGCCTTTGGCGTTAGCGCCGCCGCTCCCGTTGGTGGGATGGTGATGGCGGCCCCCGGTGCGGCGGCCCCCGTAGAAGCTGTGGAAGAAAAAACCGAGTTTGATGTCATTCTCGAAGAAGTTCCCGCTGACAAGAAAATCGCCATTCTCAAGGTTGTTCGTACCATCACGGGTCTGGGTCTGAAGGAAGCCAAAGACTTGGTGGAATCTACGCCTAAACCGATCAAAGAAGGCACCAACAAAGACGATGCCGAAGCCATCAAGAAGCAACTAGAAGAAGCCGGTGCCAAAGTTGCCGTCAAATAAATTTCAGCTTGTCTGAATCTTGTCGTAAAGCAGGTGTTTCAGCCTGCTTTTTTTTGGGGCCAGGGAAAATGTTGTTGTAGGACGTTGACCGTGGAGCAATCCCAGTAGTCGATGTGGGAAGTGATCAGGCCCGCTTCGTTGAGTAATAATTCACTCCGACCAGAAATATGAATCCGCGGCCGCCAGGGGAGAGGCGTCACCCAACTCAACGTCCAACGGGTGATGATCAGAGGAAACTCCGCCGTTAAGTCGTGAAGTTCTAGCTCTACGGCTTGAAACCAACGTTGCATAAAGCCAATCATTTTTTGGTATTGCTTAAGGCCATGAAATTCCGTCAGAGGGTCTTTGAAATAGACATCCTCGGCGTAGATGGAAAAGGTGGGATTATCTGGAAAGCGTTGGTAATCGGCCCGGAGCGTAGTGATCAGTGCAGTAATATCCATTGGGTATGCTAAAACAATACCCCTCTAGCCTAGTAGACGGCCCAAGAGATTGTGCCTAGTCGAGGGTAATTGAGTAGACTGACTCAAAAATCGGAGAGAACAAGGGTCTGAGGGCTAAATATGACCGCTTGATGAAGGCGAAACTTGTAGGGAACCCATCAATCCCTATGGTAGCTCCCGCGCTTTGATTGCAGTAGTCCTAGTTTTTTGCTAGCATCAGCGAAAAGTAATGGGCCCAAGTGACATAAACATTTTTAAATATTTTTGTTGGCACTTGGCTTGTGAGTTAGACTTCGCAGGGGTTTTGGAATCAGAAAAAGTCGTCTTTGTTTAATCCATAAAGCCTGGTTACGACAAGACGCTTACGATTTTCTGACTACTAGTGGGGTAATATACGATTCCGACGTCATCCATCCAATTTCAGAGAGGAGGAGTAGCCGTCTGCCAGCTAACCTGTACCAGGAACACAAAAAATGTCTGTAGCAGATTCAGCCCATGCGTCATCGGGTTTGCGAGCGGTAAAAGCTCTTTGTGAGGAGTCTGACTTTAAGGTCGGGGATCGAGTCCGGATTGCGATGCGTTTTCCCATTGGCCACTACCGGGTGCCAACTTACGTCCGTGGCAAGCAAGGCGTGGTGAAAATGATCCTGAATCCAATGGCTATCAACAACGAGGAAGAAGGTTATGGTCGCAATGCTGGAATAAAAGGACGTTACTATCGGGTGGGCATTCTGCTTTCAGAGTTGTGGCCTGGATATACAGGGCCGCCGCAGGATCAGTTGGTCATTGAAGTTTTTGAAACCTGGCTGGAGAGGATTTAAGGTATGGAAGCACACGACCACGATCATCATCCGATGCTTACGGATGAAGTGATGCCGGGCTACTACGAAATCATGGAAATCGCGGTTCGAGAATTACTCATTGAGAAGACATTGATCAACCCCAGTGAAATTCGCCGCCAAATTGAAGTGCTTGATTCCCGCACACCAGCTTTGGGTGCAAAGGTTGTTGCTCGCGCATGGGTCGATCCAGGGTTTCGGGCGCGTTTGCTGGCTAATGGCCGCACCGCTTGCGAAGAATTGGGGATCAGCTTTTACGATGATACGCAACTCATCGTGCTAGAAAACACCGACAAAGTTCACAACCTCATTGTCTGTACACTGTGTTCCTGTTATCCGCGTTCGGTGCTGGGATTGCCGCCTGATTGGTACAAAGCTAAACCGTATCGAGCTCGGGTGGTGAAAGAGCCAAGGGCAGTCCTGGAGGAATTTGGCACACACATTCCTGATGATGTAGAGATCTGCGTTAGCGATTCGACTGCGATGATCCGTTATCTTGTATTGCCGCAACGACCAGCGGGCACAGATGACTTGAGTGAGGAACAGCTAGCCGCCCTGGTTACGCGCGATGCGATGATTGGCGTTGTCCGAGTAGAAATCTAAAGACAGGACTCAGTATGAACCACAGTGAAGACTTATTAAAACGCCTGCCTAACGACATCGGAGGGCTACCATCAGACCGAGTCCAGCAAACGGATCATGAACTGTTGCCATGGGAGAAGCGTTGCCATGCCCTGGCTGACGTGCTGGATTTCCATAAAATCATCAACACCGAGGAAAAGCGTCGTGGGGTGGAGTCTCTTGGATCCGAAATGATGAGCAATCTCACCTACTATGAGCGCTGGATTGCCGCTTTTTCCCTTATTTTGTTCGAAAAACAGATACTTACTCCCGATGAACTAGCCCAAAAAATGGCTGAGGTGGAAGCCCGGTATGCCCATGACTCGCATAAAGATTCCTGAGGTAATAACGACCATTTTCCGTCTAAGCTCAAAGTAATCTCAATTTTTTTAGATTTTTAGAACTCAATGGCAATGCTTACTTTAATGGCTGAATGGTCTCGTCTTCACTGCGTTGGCCTTTGTGCTGTCCTGGTACCGACGATTCTTCTGCTCACGTTACAGTCTTTGTTATTAGTTTACTTCCAACATCGAGACTGGCGTTTTCAGGCTTCGGCCAGTGGGGCTTTCGTGGCGATTGTCTTGCTCATTGGCCATGTTGCAACTTGGTTTAGCATCGGTGTCATTACTCCGGTTACTTTTATTTTGCTGACTCTCTCTCTAACCTGCTTGGCCATTAATACTGGATTATGGGCCTGGGTCATGTACCAAGGCCGTCGTTCATCTTTGGCTCTTTAGCGGTAGCGGTAAAACCATGGATCTATCAACAGCACTACCGACCTTTGTCATTACGTTACGGGAGGGCTTTGAAGCGGCCCTAGTGGTTGGCATTGTATTGGCTTGTTTGGCCAAAGCAGATAAGGACTATCTCAACCGCTGGGTTTATCAAGGCCTGGGCGGTGGACTGGTAGCCAGTGTGATGGTGGCGGGTTTGCTGGGGGGCCTTTTCCAGGGCATCAATACAGTGCAAAGTCCCTTTACCCCTGTACTGAAATCGTTGCTGGCCAGCCTGTTTGGCCTGATGGCCCTGACTCTTCTCAGTTGGATGTTACTCTGGATGACTCAACAGGCCAAGGGACTCAAGGCCACCGTGACCAGCGACATTCAAGCGGCCCTCAGCCAGCAAGAGGCGGGCCAGAGCATCGCCCTGGTGGTTTTTATTGCTGTTTTACGGGAAGGATTCGAGGCCGTGCTCTTCATTTTGGCCCAGGGCCCAGACAATTGGCTGGGTTCTAGCCTGGGGGCCGTCTTAGGTCTAGGCTTTGCTACGGTGCTGGGTTATGCGCTTTTCCAGATTGGGCTTCAGATTAATATCAAGGGCTTTTTCCAGGCCACCGGGGCCTTTCTGGTGCTGATTGTGGCTGGCTTGGTGATTGGTATTCTCAAAAATCTAGACCTTGCTATCCATCTATTGGGACAATGGGATGCCCGTTATCTCTCCCTCTGTTTTGCCCAGGATTCCTGTCTGTTAGGGCCCCTCATTTGGAATGGCAGTCAGATCCTGCCCGATGGTCAATTTCCCGGCCTCCTGCTGAAGGCCCTCTTTGGCTATCGCCAACAGCTCTATCTGGTGCAAATTCTTGCCTATAGCCTAGTACTCGGGGGCCTGGGCAGTCTCTATTTTTGGCAACTCCAGCGAGTTCGTCTCTCCTCGGCTCCGGCCAAATCCGGCCCACCCAAAATCCAGTCTTCCTAATAAACTTTAGTTAGGCAATGCTCTGGGAAGCAGAGGTCTTTTTGCATCAAAACTTGGCGTTGTTCGGCCTTCCTCGGTCAGTTTTATGATGGAGACAGGCTAGATGCTGCCTATCAACCGCTCAAGGGCCAATAATTGGCAAATAATCCCAATAATCATGGATAAATACCAAATTTTGCGTGAGAAACAAACCAATGGAGACAACTACGACCTCGATACGGCCGACATCATTGAGCGATTGCAAAAATGGGACCGGGACTACGGCATTGTCCTATCCGGGGTGGAGAGTGACCGCCTAGTCGTTGTTTTTCAGCAGTTACCGGCAGATTTAGATAGTCTTGCCCAGGAAATTTATCAGTTTTGCCCGGATATTATTGATCAGCATTTTGGCTGTTTTGATGATTTGTTTTCCGGCCCCTCCGCAACCTGGCCGCCCGAACTCCAGGAATTTCTGGCTGGCATTGATTTTGAGGACGAAAATTTTGGTCTCGAACTCTTGAAGCGTTCCCTCGCTCAATCCTCAACGGTTGGACTTTGGTGGGATTAGGGCCATGCTGATAGGCCTAGTTGGGATTCTCTGGTTGTGTAGTTCGTTGTTTCTAGTAGCGGCTGAACCCCTGGCGTCTGCTACCGTTGTCAGTATTGCCGATGGGGATACCCTGACAGTTCGTCAACAGGGCCAGTCACAAAAAATTCGTTTAGCTTGCATTGATGCCCCAGAATTAACCGTCCAACCCGATGGCCTGCAGGCTAAGCAATACCTGCAACGTCTCTTACCCATTGGCGCCGCCATTACCCTTCGTCCCGTAGATCAAGACCGCTATGGTCGTCTGGTGGCAGAGGTTTATTATGGCTCGCAATCCGCCAATTTAGCCATGGTACAGAGTGGTCAGGCTGTCATTTACCCCCAATATTTTGCCAATTGTCGGGCTACACAGACCCAATACCGTCAGGCTCAAGCCCAGGCCCAACAGAAAAAACTTGGCCTGTGGGCCCAAGCCAATCCCATCATGCCGTGGGAGACGCGACAGACTGGCCCAGGAAGACAACCAACTTCCCCGGCTAAACCCCCGAGTTCAGCTTGTCACCCCGCCTATCCAGACCTCTGTCTTCCAGTTAATGGCCCTGATTTGGACTGTCGGGATATTCCCCAGCGCGGTTTTCGGGTATTGCCTCCCGACCCCCATCGCCTGGATCGAGACCGGGACGGTATTGGTTGTGAGCGCTAAGCGGATAGCGGGAATCGAACCCGCAACTAAAGCTTGGGAAGCTTTCGTTTTACCACTAAACTATATCCGCAGGTCTTTTGATTTTACCAGGTTTTGCTTCTAGAATAAGCAGTTAACCCCGGCGCTCCGCCAATTTTTGGTAAACATCCCGTAGGGAAACCTGATGATGGGCCAAGGCCACCAGGGTATGGTAGAACAAATCGGCGACTTCTCCCGCAATGGCCTGGGGGTCGTTATCTTTGCAGGCCATGACCACCTCCGCACTTTCTTCTCCAATTTTTTTGAGAATTTTATTATCTCCGCCTGCCAATAATTTACAGGTGTAGGATTCAGGGCTCGGATGATCGCGGCGCTCACAGATCACGGCAAATAATTCCGAGAGCATATCGGCAGAGGGGGCCTGTTTACGGTGAGCCACCTGATGGAAACAACTACGTTCGCCCGTATGGCAGGCAATGTCCCCCACCTGTTCAATGGTCAAGAGCAGAGCATCGCTGTCGCAGTCATAACGAATGGCCTTAACCCGTTGAAAGTGCCCGGAAGTGGCCCCCTTGTGCCAAAGTTCCTGGCGGGAACGACTCCAGTACCAGGCCTCTCCCGTTTCTAGGGTTTTTTCAAGGGCCTGCCGATTCATCCAGGCCATCATCAAGACGGTGCCATCGAGATAATCCTGAGCAATGGCAGGCACCAGGCCTTGGTCGTTGTAGCAAAGCTCGTCTAGCGGAATGGCATTCGATAAAGACATGGTGTAGCAACGTCCCTCAAGGGAAAAAGAAGACCCATAAAATCAAGGACAAAGTTGAGGGGTTGACTTTGTCCTGATAACAAACCTTAGTGGCATTATTCTGGGGAGTTTTATGGCGCCCCAAGCGCATCTCACCGTTTGGGAGCCAAGGCTAAATGTATTTTTCTAGCGTACTGGCTAGGGTCGTTTTGGGGACAGCCCCCACCACCATATCGACTCTCTGGCCGCCTTTGAAAATCATCAGGGTCGGGATACTCCGAATTCCATACTGACTAGCGGTATTGGGGTTATCGTCAGTGTTGAGCTTGACTACTTTGACCTTACCGGCGTATTGTTGAGCGATTTCATCCACAACGGGTGCAACCATCCGACAGGGGCCACACCAGGGGGCCCAAAAGTCAACGAGCACAGGTAGTTCGCTATCCAATACATCATCTTTAAAGCTTGCATCTGTTACTTGAGGTGTGGCACTCATATTGGAAATCCTTAATCCTTATGATCGCAATGTTTAGAATTCTACCATAACGAAACAAGGCCCCATTCCGTTCAAAAACATCGAGAAACTTAGGAATTATTTATGATTTGTCACAGTTGCAGCCAATAGTCAATGGAGTCCAACAAGAAACCGCCCGAACATCGTCCAGGCGGAGTGTGGTGTGAGGAGTGAACGGAAACTTATGTCTCCGCCATCTATATTGTAAAGGAGAAAACTGTTTTCGACGCAATTTTTTGGCTGGGGTTCCGGCTAGAGCCTCCATTCGATTCTGGCTCGTCCTGGAGCATCACCATTGAGTATCATAAAAAAGGTCTTCTTTATGAATATTAGGCCTGGGTTTTTCTCTATCATTCCCTCTTCACAACTTTTCCCCTTGAGTGTTCTGTCATGACTGTCCCCCTCGATTTTCTGGCCCAATTGAACCCCTCTCAACGCACGGCGGTACAACATTTTTGCGGGCCATTGTTGGTGGTGGCTGGGGCCGGTTCGGGGAAGACTCGGGCCCTGACCTATCGCATTGCCTACTTAATTCGTCACCATCGTGTTGACCCTGAAAATATTTTAGCGGTAACTTTTACTAACAAGGCCGCTAAGGAAATGAAAGAACGAATTGAGAGCATTTTCGTGCAAGAAATGGCACAGCAACAATTTGGCCAGCGATTTGAACTCTTAGGAGAATACGAACAGCGAAAACTGACATCTCAAGTTTATAAGACAGTTACTAAAAAGCTATGGATTGGCACTTTTCATAGTTTGTTTGCACGTATCTTAAGGTTTGATATCAATAAATATCAAGATGAGCGAGGCCGAACCTGGACGCGTAATTTCTCGATTTTTGATGAAAATGATGTCCAAAGCTTAATCAAAAATATTGTCACCAAGAAAATGAACTTGGATGATAAAAAGTTTGACCCTCGTTCTATTCGCTATCAAATCAGTAACGCCAAAAATTTAGGGGTATTACCAGAGCAATATTTACAAGAAAATCCTGGCTATAAGGGACGAGTTATCGCTGAAGTCTATCAAGATTACCAATCAGAATTAGCAGCCAATAATGCGCTAGATTTTGATGATCTTATTTTAGTTCCGGTTCGCTTGTTTCAGCAAAATGAAAGTGTTCTGGGCTATTGGCATCAACAGTTCTGTCACATTTTAGTAGATGAGTATCAAGACACTAATCGGATTCAGTATAATCTCATCCGTCTGTTAGTAACCAACGGTGAAAACCGTCGCGAGTCTTGGGATTGGCGCAATCGCTCTATTTTTGTAGTGGGGGATGCCGATCAATCGATCTATAGCTTTCGTATGGCTGATTTTACTATTCTGCTCAATTTCCAAACGGATTTTGGCGATGGCCTACCCGATGAAGATACCCGCACCATGGTGAAGCTAGAGGAAAATTATCGCTCTCGGGAAAATATTCTCCAGGCCGCTAACCAACTGATTGAAAACAACAGTCAACGTATCGAGAAAACCCTGAAGGCAACCCGTGGCTTAGGGGAAGCTATTTATTGCTACCAGGCCGATGATGAACGGGATGAGGCCCGCTTTGTCTTGACAAAAATTCGACAACTGCGTCAGGATAACCCAGAACTTAACTGGGGGGACTTTGCCATTCTTTATCGCACCAATGCCCAATCTCGCTCCTTTGAAGATGAATTGATCAAATGTAATATTCCTTACAATATTGTGGGCGGTTTTAAGTTCTATGACCGACAGGAAATTAAAGATGCCCTAGCCTACCTGCGGGTTTTGGCTAATCCGGCCGATACAGTCAGTTTGCTCCGGGTGATTAATACTCCCCGCCGGGGCATTGGCAAATCGACCCTCGATAGTTTGCTTCAGGCTGCCCAGGGGCTCCAAGTCCCCCTCTGGGAAATCCTCCAGGACGAGACCTCGGTGAATACCCTGGGGGGCCGAGCCGTTAAACCCCTGCGCCGCTTTGTAGAGATGATGCAAACACTCCAGGGCCAATTGGCAACCCAATCAGCCGTGGAAATCCTGGAAGCCGTTCTAGAGCAATCGGGCTACGTCTTTGACCTTGAACAAAAAGGTACGGAGGAAGCCGACAATCGCTTGGCCAACTTGGGCGAATTGAAAAATGCTATCCAGCAGTACCAAGAGGAAAACGAAGACAATAGTCTGCTAGGTTTTCTGGGCAATGCTTCCTTGGCTTCGGATTTAGATGACCTCCAGGAAGATTCAGAGAAAGTCTCTTTACTCACCCTCCATTCTGCTAAGGGCCTGGAATTTCCTGTGGTTTTTCTGGTGGGGATGGAACAGGGCACCTGTCCTCACCTGCGTAGCCTCAATGACCCCCTAGCCTTGGAAGAAGAACGCCGCCTCTGCTATGTGGGGGTGACTCGGGCCCAGGAACAGTTGTTTATTTCCCATGCCCAACAACGCTACGTCTGGGGTTCCCAGGAAACCAAGATTCCTTCCCAATTTATTAAGGAACTGCCACCAGAATTATTGGAGAGTAACCGGCAAACCCGTCGTCACACCGGGGGAAGAGAACAGATGAAAACCCGTTCTTCCTCTGCATCCCCCCGCTTAGTTGTCGTGCCCTGGCGAGTTGGAGACCGCCTAGTCCATCGAAATTTTGGGGAAGGTACCGTGACCCATCTGCTGGGCCAGGATCGCAAACTCAACCTGGGGGTCAAGTTCCCTGGCCTAGGGACGAAGATTATTAACCCGAGTTTAGAACCGATCCAGCGCCTGGATTCCTAGGGCCAGAACTGAAGCAACTTGACCGATGGCAAGTTTGATCAATGGTTGATCGTCTTAAAATTTTCCGAAAAAAATAGGAGAGACGGACGTGAGACCTGCTAGGATACCGGCAAATTCTCTCCAAACCTGAATCACTACTTTCCTGGGTAACGGTCATGCAACCCCGTGGTGTCATTCCCATTCGTCGTCAGCAGACGTTGCGTTATTTGGTGCTGGTGGCCTTTGTGGCGGCCCTGAACACCAGTTGTTCGGATAGCAACGATGATATCTCCGCTGTGCGGGAGGTGCGGCCCGATGATGCTGTGGCCAATCAACCCGTCGATGCGGTTTTCTACGAAACGGTAGCGCAATGCCAGCAGGACTTGACCCAAAAGCAACAGGCCTATCAAACCCAACTCCGGGATTTTTCGGCTGGCCGCCGATCAACCGCTCCCATGGAACCAGCTCTCAAACCGGAAGACTGTGAAGCTCAGATGGCCCTGGCCCTGCGGGAACACGAAGGCCATGCTCCTGTGTACGAAAGTCTGGAGCAATGTCAGGCTGAAGGAACACAATGCACTCCGGCCACCCGTAATGGCGGGCAAGCGAGTTCCGGTTACTATCCTCGCTTTGGAGGAACCTTTGTCTATCCTTACGATCCCAGTCCCGATTTTGTCTATTTCTACTACGGGGGCGTTAATCATCGCGTCTATCGTCCGACCACCGTTTATCAAGGCAGTACCGGTAATTTAATTACGCCCTATGGCCGCACCCTCCCCCACTATCAACCCGGTAGTCGCATTTCGGTTCCCCAACATACCCGCTTTACCGCGCCCGCTCGGCCCAAGGGAACCAGTGGCTCAGGCGTTATTCGGGGGCGCTCGAGTCATGGTTTTGGCTCGACCTACAAGGCCACGGGCCGGGGAGGCGTGGGTAAATAATGCGTGCCATTCCCTTTAAGCGTCGTCCCCACTGGCAACAACATATCCGCGACAATGCTTATCAAGCAGAGGTTTTGAGTGATGCCCGTCAGCAGTACTGGGTCGAGGCCCTCAAGCAACCGTTTTATATTCAATTTTCCACCGAAGAAGAAGATTGCTTAGCCCAGGCCACGGAAACCCTAGGGCAGATGTGTCAGGATTACCTGGATTGGTTTTTTACGGAAGAAACCGAGGGGGCCGTCGATCAGCGCTTGGCCCGGCTACAAATCTCCTCGGCTTATTGGGAAGCCATTAAATACTCTTGGGATCGCACTGAGCCGGAAGATCTGTCCCTTTATCTCCGTTTCGACTTGGTTATGGCTGAGGCGGCCAGTCTGCCCAAAATGATCGAAATTAACGCTGAAACGCCGCTACTAGGCTGTGAGCAGGTTTATCAGTGGAATTGGCTCCAGGATCTGATAGCCCATCGTGATCCCTCTTTACCCAAGGGTGTGAGTCAATTTAATGACTTTTGGGATCGGGTTTGTGGGCAGTGGCGAGAGGTGATGGAAACCTATGGCACCTTAGGAAAAGTGATTTCCTTTCTGGTGGATGAAACCCTGGAGGAAGACATCGAAATGGCGGCCCAATTGATCCAGATGATTCACGACGAGGTCGCGCCCGAGCAGTATTGTCAGATCGTTTACCTGCGGGATTGTTGGAATGGACAGGAACTGGTGCAACGAGGGCTCGGCATCGATGACCAGGGTTATCTGGTGGATCACTGCAACGAGCGCATGGAATTTATCTGGAAAATCTACGATTGGTCTGATCTGCAAAATGATGTAGAAAATTTTGGCATGACGGAGGTTTTTGCTCGCCACCTCAGCACAGGGAAAACCAAGTTCCTGGAACCGCTCTGGAAACAGGTGTTGTCGAATAAAGGTTCCTTGGTTTATCTTTGGCAGCTATTTAAAGACCATCCCGACTATGGCCCTTATCTGTTGGCGACCTATTTTGAGGATGACCTGGGCCCGGAAGCCACGCGCTTAGTGCTCGATACCCATATCCGTAAACCGCTGTTGGGCTTAGAAGGGGTCGCGACCACCTTACAAACGGGCTTAGGGTCGGCCCTGGAGGAACGGGAATCCTTTGGCTATGGCAAGGAGGGTTTTATCGTACAGGAGTATGTGCCTCTGCCTTCTGCCTACGATTACCATTACGTCATTGGCAGTTGGCTGGTGGGCGGACTGGAGGATGGCGAAGCGGCGGGAATTATTTTACGGGGGGATCACAACCGGATTACCACTCGCTATTGCTTGATCATTCCCCACATCGTGGCGGATCAGAAGATCATTTAGATTTTGTGGGTAATGGCCCTCTAGATTCCTGATGATTGTCCCGACCCTGTTGCCTCACCCATTCTCCTAACTCTGGTGATGACTGTTCCTAAAACGCTTTCTCTGCAACAACGTTCCTGGCAAGTGGAAGATTTTTTGCCGGTGGATTATGGCTTGCCCTCCGGTCTTTTGACTCAGTTGGATCAGGATTTACACCGCAATTGTGTCCGGTTATTGGGGCGGGATGTCTATAGCGAAGGGGATAGCCAACCGTTATTTGATTATCTGCAACCCCGTTGGGCCGAGTTTACCCCTGGTTTTCGTCAATTAATGACCCTCTGGTTAGCCGATGAGCAAAAACACTATCAGGCGCTACGGCGGGTTTACCAGTTACTCACGAGGATTCCGGAAGAAGAGATGAACCAGTGCTTTGCCCGTCGTCACCACGAAATTGAACCGATCCAAGCCCTGTTAGCTGATGAGTTTACAATTCTGGTGGCCCTGCTGTTTGATGAACTGGGTTCGACTATTTCCTATCGGCGAGATCTGCGGGAATATTACCGTCACTATGGCCCTGCGGTGACAAATATTGCAAAACAGTTAGTGATGGATGAGGGGATTCATTTCCAGAATGCGGCCCAAATACTCCAGACGTATCACGATAAGCGCCTGGGAGAATTACCCGCTTTACTGCACCATATTTCTCGCCTGGAAAAATCCCTGGGGCGGTATTGCAAAACCTTTTTTCTGGATCATGCCCAGGAACAGGAGCGCTTTCCCCCAGATTTTAATGAGGTGATTATTGCTATGATCTTGGCCCATTTTGATTTAGGGCCCTCTCCCCGGCGGGGCCAGTATCTCTGGGCCTGGAAACCAGCAGGCCAGGCCTTTACTCCCCTTGTTGCATGAATGTTACCTATGTCTGAGTCTGAACTCCCACCCCTGACCCCGGAAACCTTTTGGGCCATTTTGCGGGAAGAAGTTAGTGATCAAACCGTGAATCAATTGCTGGCTTACTACCTCGGTTATCGCTACGATCCGGTAGAGCAAGCCTGGGATACCCGCTTAGTAGAGGAATCCTGGCGCAGTGAGTATCCAGAACCACCGGATTTTATTGCGAATCGTCCCCCGGTAGTGAAATTAACGCGCTCGATTCCTACGGCGAATAAACAATTACTCAAGGAAAAACTGGGTTTTCCGGGTTACAAAATTGGTGAATTTACGCCACGCCACACTCGACGCGCTACGGCCGTCAACTGGTTGCTGAGCTACCTGGTAGAGCATGGTGAAGCCTAATTTGATTATCGGCTACGGTAATACTCTACGACGGGATGATGGGGTGGGTTACGCTCTAGCTGAAGAGATTGTCGAGAAAGCCTGGCCCGAGGTGCAGGCCCTGGCTGTTCATCAACTCACCCCGGAATTAGCGGCGATGATGGCCGAAGTGGAGCAGGTGATTTTTATCGATGCCCAGGGCCATTGGCAAGCGGGAGATCCCTTAATCACGCTCAGTTCTTTACAAATTTCAGGCCAAGGCCGCAGTCTAGAACACCATTGTAGCCCCGGCTATCTGTTGGCCCTGACCCAGGCCCTCTATGGCCCTAGTCCCCAGGCCTGGCTTTTAGCCATCGCCGCTGAGGATTTTAGCTTTGGTGAAGGTTTATCGGAGGTTACCCAGCAAGCAAAGGGCCTAGCGAAAGAACAGTTGAGGGAACTGCTGGGCCTCCCAGATTGCTGAGGTTCTATCACCTCGAGGTTAGCGGCGATACAATAGAAGTCAGCACCCTCCAAAATAGTACTTTTTGCCTTTTATTCGATTTGCCATGGATCAATGGCAGGATTTTCAATAAAAATCGTTTATAGACTCAATAATTGTGATGGAAACCAAAACGATTACAATCCGCGTTAATGCTGAGGTCGCCCGTATTTTTGAAGCCGCTTCGGAAGAACAGCGTCATAAACTGGAAGCACTACTCAGTCTCAAACTAGGGGATGCAACTCAACGAAAAAGACCGTTAGAGACAGTGATGAGTGATATTAGTCGGAATGCTCAAGCACGAGGACTAACCCCAGAAATTTTGAACTCGATTTTGAATGAGGCGTGAAGTGCGCTACGTTTTTGATACCAATGTGATTATCAGTGCACTTCTATTTGAGAAAAGCAAACCGGCTCAAGCCCTCCGATACGCCTTGGTCAAAGGAGAAGTATTGCTGTCACTTGACCTTTTGGAAGAGTTGAACGAAGTGCTTGGGCGCGAAAGATTTAATCGGTATTTAACCAGTGAAGAACGAGAGGAATTTTTAGAAGCTTTAGTAGAACGAGCAGTGCTGGTTGAAATAACCGAGAATGTGAAGGCCTGTCGTGATCCCAAGGATGACAAGGTGTTGGAGTTGGCCTTGAATGGAAATGCGCAATATATCATTAGTGGCGACCGGGATTTACTGGTTCTGAATTCATTCCGAAATACATTAGTGATTACTGTAGATGAGTTTTTAAAGATCATTTAGCTCAGGTAGTGGCGACGGTACAATCAGTCGTTTGAGCCGAAGATCTATTAGTCATCTATAAGGATAAAATATTTGGGATTAGTTAATTGTACTCCAATAAACTCCAGAACTTTTCACTACCGGGAAACTGAGCCACGACTACAACGGGGTTATTGCCAATAAAAACAGGCCCGCTAAAGACATCACCACTGCGACCAAGTTCGACCCATTTCTTTGATTGGCTATCAATCACCAGTACTTTTTGGGCCTGGGGGACGCGCAATTGGAACTGAGCCGCCTGATTGGCTGGCAGGGAGGTGGCTAGGGGCATTTGTAGATAAACTTGTTTGTCCGAAAAGGTGCCATAGGTCTTAGGAAAGGGCTGGCCTGCTGCCAGGGCCTGAATTTCGACCGCTATGGCCTGGGCATAGATCGTCTCTTGACTATTTTTGCTGAGGATGAGGAGTTGATAATTACCGGGATTGGGAAAAGCGACTTGCACCGTGGCCTGATTGCCAATACGCTGTACTAATGTCTGGTTAGTGGCCAACTCCTGGCCCTGGTCGGTTTGGAGACGAGCTACCACTTGAATGTCGTCGGGAACTCCTAGGGAGAGGGCCAGATTGCCATTGGCCTGCAATTTGCCTTGATTCGGTTGGGCCAGGGTCAGCCGGTCTCGATAGAAACGAGGACTCAACACAGGTAATTGGTCAAATTCGGTCCGAGTCATGAGGGGCTGGAACAGTTGCCACTGGGTTTCTGCGGGAAAGTGGGTATTAATCAGCCGAGTAGGAGGCGTCGCAAAGTAGAAGGGACTAAACTGGGCCTGAAATTCCTGATTATTGACGTTACCGGCCCCCCAAGTTGTATCGATCAGATACCAGGCTCCTTCAATGTCAACCGCGTTCCAGGCATGATTCAGTTGGCTATCATCCCCTACAATGCCGCCAACGCCCTTAGCGTAACCCTCTATAATTACAGCCTGGAGGCCCATTTCCTTGGCCAGGGCCTGATAAAGATTCGCATACCCCCCACAAATGGTTTTGCGTCGCTGAAGAACCCCCTCGGGACTGAGGTCATCTCGATTGAGGGTGACATCGTAGCCAATGTGTTGGGTAATCCAGCTATAGGCCAGGCGGGCTTTTTCCGCATCAGTCCGGGCCTGGGGTGACAAGAGAGCAGCCAGTTCTGAGACGGACGTTCCTGAGTAGGTTAGGTTCTGAGCAAACTGGTCTAATTGTTCCGCATTACTCAGATTAAGGCTCTGGGGATTACCGGGAATGGGTTTCTTAACCCGCTGGGTCAAGACTTGGGCTTTGGGCTGGAGTTGTTCCAGGCCGGGAATCGTTAGTGGCCCTCCTCCGCCCTGAGTTTGACAGGCCAATCCTGTGGTGCTGATCAAGCAGACAAGGGCCAGGAGATAGCGAGAGGAAGAGCGAAAGTAAGGGGAGTTAACCATGGAAGAAGCCTAGGAAAGGAGCAGACGTCTCTAAAATAGCCAGATCGAACCAGGACTGAGGCCGAAATTGGCTAGCATTCCCAATCCCCCTATCCTTCTCGAATGAAGTCAACCCTCCTCCTCCCAGCCCGGCCGTCAGACCGTCTGCATTGTGAGGGGGCCTAGGGGAAAACCAAGAGATTCCCTTTGTTGCAGATAAAGATGGGCAACTTCCCGGGCCATATTCCGAATGCGGCCAATGTAACGAGTCCGTTCCGTAACCGCAATCACTCCCCGTGCATCGAGCAGATTGAAGGAATGGGAGCACTTCAGCACGTATTCCAGGCTGGGCAGAACCAGGCTACGTTCGATCAGTTGTTGGGCCTCTTGTTCATAGAGGTTGAATAAATTCAGGAGTAATTCTGGGTTAGAGGCCTCAAAGTTGTAGGTACATTGTTCAATTTCCCCCTGGAGAAAAATATCACCGTAGGCAATTTGTTCATTCCAGCGGATTTTGTTGATAGCTTCTACGTTTTGCAGGTACATGGCCAACCGTTCCAAGCCATAGGTAATTTCAATCGAAACCGGGCGACAATCGATGCCGCCACACTGCTGAAAATAGGTAAATTGGGTAATTTCCATGCCATCCAGCCAAACTTCCCAGCCGACGCCCCAGGCCCCCAGGGTCGGCGATTCCCAGTTATCCTCCACAAAGCGAATATCGTGGTCTTCGGGATGAATACCCAGCACTCGCAAGGAATCTAGGTAAACCTCTTGGATATTATCGGGGGACGGCTTAATTAAAACTTGGTATTGGTAATAGTGCTGGACGCGGTTGGGATTTTCGCCATAGCGGCCATCGGTGGGACGACGACAGGGTTCCACGTAGGCCACCGACCATGGCTCTGGCCCAATGGCCCGCAGGAAGGTATGGGGACTCATGGTTCCGGCCCCTTTTTCCGTATCAAAGGGTTGGGCAATTAGACAGCCCTGCTCCGCCCAAAATTGGTGCAATTGACTGATAACGGCCTGGAAAGTCAAGGTCATGGCGCTCGATGTCTGCGTAAATACCGGCTTCCATTCTCCCATACTTGCGTGGAACTGCTCGGCGGTCGGCGGCAGAATTGAAGGCTCAATATAGCTAAAGCCCAACGACACAATAAACCCCACCCTTCCTACCCTTCACAAGGGGAGGTGCCGGAAGCGGAGGGGTAAAACTTTAAACGGCGGACTCCAGACCCGATTTCTCGGTAATCTTAGAAGGGCATTTGCCAATAGTTAAGAGGGCCAGTTGACCAGATGACCAGTCTAATTGCCATTGAACAGGTCTCAAAATGGTACGGTAATTTCCAGGTGCTCCAGAACTGTACCACTCACATCGAAGAAGGGGAAGTGGTGGTCATTTGTGGCCCTTCTGGTTCTGGTAAATCCACGCTGATTAAATGTATTAATGGCCTAGAGACCTTTCAGCAGGGCAGTATTCGCGTCGATCAATACGCTGTCGGTCAGGCCCAAAAACACTTACCGAAACTGCGGGCGAAGGTGGGTATGGTTTTCCAGCATTTTGAATTATTTCCCCATCTCTCGGTACTCGAAAATTTAACCCTCGGCCCGACCAAGGTGCTGAAGCGGCCCCTCGCCAATGTCACTACCCAGGCCCAGCAATTATTAGAGCGGGTTGGTCTAGCCTCTCAGGCCAACAAATATCCGGCCCAACTCTCCGGGGGCCAAAAGCAACGGGTGGCCATTGTCCGGGCCTTGGCCATGAATCCCCTGGTCATGCTCTTTGATGAACCCACCTCGGCCCTGGATCCAGAGATGGTAAGTGAGGTATTGGATGTGATTGTCGAACTGGCCCAGGAGGGGATGACGATGGTCGTTGTTACCCACGAAATGGGCTTTGCTAAACAGGTGGCCCATCGGGTTATTTTTATGGATCAGGGCCAGATCCTGGAAGACCGGCCCAAAGTAGATTTTTTTGCGGCGCCCCATTCGCCCCGAGCCCAACAGTTTCTTTCTAAAATCCTACGGGCCTAGAAGGGGTCTAGGGGGAGTTCCTCCACCTGAGTAAACTGAGCCGGTGGCCGAAACTGAAAGGCATCGCGGGGAATCACCGGATTGACCTGTTGGCGATGGATGGTTTCTTCGATATTGATGGCCATGCCCTCTTCCTGGCCTAGAATTTGCAGTTTAGCCAGGGTTTGGCTTTGCTCATCAATCCAGAGCACTAACGTCAGGTTTTCCTGGGGCAGTTGATATTGGTAGAGGCTATAGGTAAGACCCTGTTGAGATACCTGGGATTGGGATAGGGTCAGGCCCTCTTGAACGTAATTTACGGTGAAAAAATCAATCACCGATGAGAGCCAGTCTTGGGGATTGGTTCCCCTATCGGTGATATTGGAATCGGCCATTTCCAATAAAAAAGAGGTGCCCAAGCCAATCAGAAAGCTATCATCCGAATCTTGAAATTGCTGAAAGCTGAGAATGGCATACTCTTTTTTGGCTAAATCCAGCACCCAGACCTGTTGGCCGTTGGAGATAATTTCGTAGTTTTTATTGCCCAGTTCTAGCCGGGAATGGAAATTGCGCGGGAGAACCGTTAAGGTTTCAGTCTGACTTTGTAGATTGACATTGACCTGAGCTGTTGTTGCTGTAATTGAAATCGTAGATTCGGTGCGAAAAGCGGTGGTCTGAAAAAATTTGGCCAGGGCCGTTCTGAGCAGGGCCTGGTTAAAACTAGCGGTTCGGGTGTTGAGCGTTGTAGCCGATAGATAAGATGAAACTGGTTCGGCCATCCCAGGACTTGGCCCCAGCAGTAGGATGACCAGCAGGCCCCACCGCCCAATCATTGGTAGAAAAGTTGCAAGTTCCATGGCCCAAATCCCGGAAAATAAGACTAGTGTCCTTTGTCCTTTTATCTTACTAAGCAATGTCTGCCCAAGATTCTGCCCCCAAGGCCCGTATTGTCTATCAGGAATTTGGCACCGCTTCCTCCGATTCCCCTCAAGAAGACGCCTCGGCACTACCGCCCCAGCAACAGAATATTCGGGTTCAGGCTTCGAGAGCTGGACGCAAGGGTAAAACGGTGACCATTCTGACTGGTTTTCAGACTTCTCCGGCGGTGCTCCAACAATTACTGAAACAACTTAAAAATCAGTGCGGCAGCGGCGGAACCCTCAAGGATAATAGTATTGAAATTCAGGGGGATCACCGCCCAAAAATTTTGCAAGTCCTGCTGGGTCTCGGTTACAAGGCCAAAATCAGCGGTGGTTAAAGACTAGGCAGGGGAGGAAACTGGCCCGATGCTACCCATCAATAGTCCAGGCCCTTGTTACAGTAAAAACTTAAGAGAAACCATCAAGCTGATCAACCCATGATAGCTGTCATGAAAATAATGCCTGCTTGGCCCCTACTGGTAACAACATTGTTCGGCCTCGTGCTTCTATCTCCCTACGCCTTGGCAGTTCCGATCAAAGGTGATAATTCCTTTGAAGATTACCGTCGAGAATGTCTACAGCGAGTAAAACAGCAGAAATTAAGTGATGACATCGGCCAGGAAGTTTGTGGTTGTACGATTAGTCAATTCCAGAAACAATATTCCCTGGCAGATTTTAAGAAAATCGTTCAAAAATCTAAAACAGATAAATCCTCGGCCCGCAAGCTAGCGGAAGTCGGCGAGGCCTGTTTTGAAAAAGTCTTGTACGAATAGCGGCTAGTGGCCAATCGATTATTTGTTTACGTGTTAAGCTAGGATGCAATCTATTGGGCACTGATCTCAAAAAGAAAGATCGCCATTGGAGTCCTTGACTAAGATCAGGTTTTTAATTAAAGAAAAGTCGGGGGCTTTGATCCTTTCTCAGCAAGCATTTCAGCGCTACATGCATCATTAAAAGACTAGCGTCCTTGTGTTTTTCAGTGAGGAGATCCCCCTTTGGAAAGCTGAATTTTTTTATCTATTTTATTCAAGTAGTGACTTCCCCAGTGCATAACTTCAAATAAATTGGGTTGACTGTCAATCGTCTTATAAACCTTGAATGTTTTCATGATTCCCAAGGTTGCAGCACTTTCTAGAGGACCAACAAATCTCGTATCTCGATCAAGGAAGTAGTCCTTTGATGACCAGTATTCTAACTGAGTTTTATTTAAAAAGAAACATCCTGAATGAGGATTTAGCGGGCGGACAAAGGTCACAGGGATAGTCAATAAATCTCCTTCTAAATACCGATCATCTTCAATATTTTGAAAATTCTGGGTTGCAGAAATAGATAGATCTCCATCGATATATGTCTTTAATGGAATGCGTTCACGGGAAATTTCATAACGATTTGGTTGCAGAAGGCATTCATCTCCAGCCCCAAAATTAAACCAATTAAGTTTATTAAAAAACAAAGGGTCTTGAATGATAATATCATCTTCCAAGTAACAATAATAATCGTATTGTCCAATATTTTTATACAATAACTCATGGCATTCAAACCCTAAAAGTAAGGGTTCAGCATTAGTCAAATGATGATGAAATAAATTTTCTGGGATTGTCATTTCGTTTAAGAGATGACAATCACCTGATGTACATACTACTATATCGATAGAATACTCTTTATTTTGGTTTACTAGGGAGACAGTCCCATTTCCCCAATTGATAACAGTCTGAGCTGAGCCGAAATTGTAATGTAGGTATAGTATACAATTGAGAATCGCATCTAATTTTGCTTTTTTGTCGCCGCGAAGTGATGCGTATAAAGCGTTTTCTTTTTCATATTTATAATAGTGTGCAATGACAAATAGAATTTTCATAAAGTCTATCAGGCGACAAGAGATTTAACCGTGAGGGACAGGCTGATCGTTAAACCAGTCCGAATCCCTCAAAACAGCAGATGGCCGAAGTAGACGGCTTTCCAGCAATCATGCTAGGCCCGGACTTTACTTCACTTCTAAAAGTTCAACGTCAAAAATCAAGGTGGCATTGGGAGGAATAACCCCACCGGCCCCACGGCTACCGTAGCCCAGATCTGGGGGAATAATCAGTTGGCGTTTTCCACCGACTTTCATGGAACCAACCCCTTCATCCCAACCTTTGATCACCTGGCCCACGCCAATTTTGAAGGAAAAGGGCTTACCCCGCTCTACGGAGCTATCAAAAACCTGGCCATTGGTGAGAGTGCCAGTATAGTGAACGACTACAGTTTGGCCCTGGCTTGGACTCGGCCCATCACCTTCGACTTTGTCAATGTATTGCAAACCAGAGGCAGTGGTAACGGTATTGGGGTTCATGGGTAATAAATCCTGGGAATTGGTAGATACGGCGGGGGCATTGGCCTGGGAAGCACTGGCATTAGCGGCAGCTAGGGCTTCGCCTCGTTCATTACTTCCTTGAAAAACGCTAGAAAAAATTAGGAGTAGACCAAAAAAGAGAACAACACTGAGGCTGATAAGGACATCTTTCATAACAATTGAAAAAGTAGGCAAAGAACGGATCTTTTAACGCCAGCGCTGATTTTCCAGATCGCGGAGTTGCCGCTCGAGGCGGTCAATCCGGCCCCGTAGCTCGTCCACTTCCGACTGACGAGGAACACCCAAATCTTGGAGGATATTCCGCAGTTGGCGTTCAAAATTGCTTTCGAGCTGACTTTGCTCTGTTTTAATTTGGTTTAGCAGGTCATCAACAAAAGCCGTCGCTTGGTCGGGGTTGATCTTACCATCTTTAACCCATTGGTCGCTGACTTCCCCAAGCTTTTCGGCCATCAGCGAAGTCGTGCCAATGCCAACCATCAGCAGTTGTTTAAGCCAATCATTGCTATCCATGGTGTTATCCCCTAGATTGTTTTAACACTCGTTATGACCAGCGTAGCTCAAAGAGCCATTCCACAAGCCAAAAGACTATTACCATGCTAAATCAACTCCAAGGACTTAATGTTTTTCTGATCGGGATGATGGGAAGCGGCAAAACCACGGTGGGCCAGGCCCTGGCAGCGGTCTTAGGTTATCGTTTTTTTGATGCCGATGTGTTGTTGGAGCGCGTTGCCCAACGCTCTATCAGTGAAATTTTTGCCACCGAGGGGGAAGCGGCCTTTCGGGATTGGGAAAGCCAGATTCTTGGAGAATTGTCAGCCTGTACTCGCAGTGTCATTGCTACCGGCGGGGGGGTCGTGTTGCGGCCGGCCAATTGGGGCTTGCTACGCCATGGGGTGATTGTTTGGTTAGAGGCTCCCCTCGGCCTACTAGTGGAACGGCTCCAGGCGGATCAAACCCGTCCTCTACTCCAAGCCACTGAGTTGTCTGGGCGTTTGAGCCAGCTACTACAGGAACGTCAGCATCTCTACGCCGAGGCCGACCTCCGTATTCCGATTTCCGCAGAGGAGAGTCCCCAGGCCATTGCCCTGAAGATTGTGGATCAATTGCCTACCGTTTTGAAAAATCCTGGCCCGTTGACCCCAGCCGACAATGGCCATTCAGCCCCTTAGGCCCTGTCGATACCACTGAGCCAAACGAGTCGGATCGATGCCCGCATGGTAACCCAGAATCATGACCTGATTGATCAGAGTGGTTCGCAGTAAGCCAAGTTTTTGCCAACGACGGCCAGAGGTGAGAATGGCCCTTTGGGCCAGGCCAATTCGGCCCCGGGCCTTGGCCCGTTGCACCCATTCGTAGTCCTCCATAATCGGCAGGGCCGCAAAGCCTCCCAAGGCCCGAAAGGTGCGGGCCCGGACAAAAAGGCCCTGGTCGCCGTAGGGTAGGTTCCAGGCCTGGGAACGCCAGTTGACCAACTGCTCCAGGCAACGATAGGTCAACCCTGGCAAATCCACTCGGAAACGAAAGGCCCCAGCAATCACTCCTGGTCGACCTAGGGTTTCTACGATCTGGTCTTGAAAATCGATGGGTAGGACAGTATCTAAGTGCAAAAAGAGCAGGATCTCGGCCTGGGCCAGACTGGCCCCGTAGTTGAGTTGATGGCCACGGCCGGGCTGGGGAGACGGGACAACGTTTATGGGAAAGGCCTGGGCAAGCGCAAGGGTTTGATCCTGACTGCCCCCATCCACCAAGATAACTTCCCGGTCGTCACGGAAGGGGAAACGGGCCAGGAAGTGATGGAGGATGGCCGCTTCATTCAAAACAGGAATAATAATACTAATTTTGAAATACGCCAAGGCCAGTTAACCCAATTCAAGTTATAAATTATAGGTCTGATACCAAGTCTCTGAAGCCTGACTACACAACTGACCCCACTGTCCCCTTGCCAAGGGGAGGTGCCGCAGGCGGAGGGGTAAAAATCTGTAGCTCTCTTTTGGAGGATTGGTATGAGGCATTCTTGTCTTGCCTAAATGGAAGGTTGAGAGTCTGACGCCAACTTAAGCCTCCGTCAGGGCCCGCCAGAGGACTTGCAATTTTAGCTCAATTTCGGCCATTTCTCGGTCTGGGTCTGACCCGGCGACAATGCCAGCCCCAGCAAACAAACGGGCCTGATATTTCCCCAGTAGAGCAGAACGAATCCCCACAATAAATTCACTATTGCCATCACTGTCAATCCAACCCAGGGGAGCGGCGTAGAGGGAACGGTCAAAATTTTCGTGGTGACGAATGGCCGCACAGGCTTGGGCTGAGGGAACCCCGGCAACGGCAGGGGTGGGATGGAGCTTGGCCAACAGGTCAAGGGGATGGAGATGGGCCGGCCAGGGGGCCTGAATCGGTGTCCAGAGATGTTGAATATTAGATAGCTTGAGCAGTTGTAGCGGCGCACAGCAGGGGGATAAACCGGCTTCTGTCAGTCGCTGGAGGATAAATTCCAGTACCGCTTGATGCTCCCGACGTTCCTTCGGGTTATGTAGAAGATGCTGGGTTAAGGATTCCTCCTCTGCGGGGGTTCGGCCTCTGGCAGCGGAACCCGCCAGGGCATCGGTGACCAGTTGGTGTTGACGAATGCTGAACAAACGTTCTGGACTGGCTCCGACGAAGGATTGGCCTTGGCCATTACCGAGGGAAAAGAGATGACAATCCCCGTAATTTTTTCGTAGATTTTGCAGACAGCGACTCACCTGAAACGGTTGCTCTGTCTCTACATCAAGGGCCTGGGCTAGAACGACTTTGTGCAGTTGTTGACGCCGAATATCCTGCAGGACAGCCTCCATAGCGGAGCGCAGATGTTGGGGCGAATTGACCGATGTTGCCTGTAGGCTAGGGGCCAGGGGCCGGGGAGGCATAAAGGGGGTAACGTGGCGGCTCCAATTTTTTAATTGTTTTAATTGCTGAACAACCTGCTTAATAATAAATTTCAAATTAGTATTTTTATGAACGATGATATTGCACAATAAAACACAGCTATCAATTCGGCGGACAATCTGCCATTGGGGTAAAACCACTAAGCCAACAGGAAAGGGAGAGGGCTCTGGAACCGTTGCCAAAAAACTAAAGCCACAAAAAACCAAGGGCGCAAAGTTATCACTAACAGGGCTGGGTATCCTAACAATATTATGGAAACAGGCCTGACTAAACTGACGAGCTATTTCAAAGCGATTGGCTTCTGTAATACTTAAAAAATCTGCGACTCCGTAGGCAAAAATAATTTCCTGACGATGGGGATTCTCACTATAAAAATGAATCCTTTCTTGGGCATTGGCTAGAGCCAATATTTGCAGTGGATCAAGAAGAGAAATCTCCTGAGAGAAGCTTAAGATTTTTGTTTGATCCGCCGTTAATTTTGCTTGGACAGATAACAAAAACCGATATAGCTGTTGCTCATCACTAAGCAAGCTACGGTAGGGGGGAAGAACTGGAACGGCAACCGACATCGTAAAGTTTTTTAAAGTTATTTATACGTTTATTAAGAGAGCCGTGACAGGGGTGAGCAGGATCTAGGATACTGTCCAAACGGGAGGTCAGGGCCAGTCCCCGTAGGGGCAAAATTGAGCGCATGACTCCACTTTTTCCTTATCCTAATCGAAGAATGGTGTTCTCGTCTCACTATCCTTGGGGGTCATGGGTAAAGGAAAAATCGAGTTCCGAGTCTACCGTTGCCGTTGCATGTGACGTAAATCAATGACAACAATTCAGTCTTTAAATTCTAGTTCCTCTAAGCTATGGCTAGCGGCAATCAAGCCTCCAATGTACAGTGTGGCCATTGTTCCGATCTGTGTTGGAACGGCTGTTGCCTATGCCCAGACGCAACAGTTTAAAGGGAATATTTTTGCGCTTTTTCTCACGGCGGCCATTGCCATTATTGCCTGGCTAAATCTCAGTAATGATGTCTTTGATGCCGATACGGGAATTGATGTTAATAAGCCCCATTCTGTGGTCAATTTGACCGGCAATAAAACCCTAATTTTTTGGTTGAGTAATGGTTTTCTGGCTCTGGGACTGGGGGGCATTGTCTTGATCAGTTGGTTACAGCAGGATAGTACAGTACTCGGCGTCATTTTTCTGACTTGCTGTCTAGGCTACAGTTATCAAGGGCCCCCCTTTCGCTTGGGGTATCAGGGCCTGGGAGAACCGATTTGCTTTGTCACCTTTGGCCCCCTAGCCCTGGCCGCAGTGGTCTATTCCCAAAGTCAGGCCCTGGCCCTGCCAGCTTTAGTTGTCCCAGCAATTTTTGTTGGCCTTAGCACTAGCATTATCCTGTTTTGTTCCCATTTCCATCAAGTCACCGATGATTTAGCCGCGGGGAAACGTTCCCCCATTGTGCGTCTCGGAACCCAACGAGGAGCCCAGGTGTTAGTCCTGGTGATTGCCATTCTTTACCTGTTGCCCATCGGCGGCCCGCTCCTGGGTCTGGCCCCCTGGCCAACATTATTGGTCTATCTCAGTTTGCCCTGGGGTTGGCAATTGGCCCGCCACGTCGGCCGTTACCATGGCCAACCCGCCCAGGTCAGCAACAGTAAATTTATTGCGGTCAATCTTCATTTTCTGAGTGGAATGCTCTTAGCCGGTGGCTATTGGCTCGCAGGACGGGGATTTTGAGCAGAGGTATGGGAAGATTGCCCTAGGTTCCCAGAGTGGCCCTTATCTCTCTCTGGGGGTTCTCCAGGCCCTTAGGGCTAGTCGGTAATGCTAGCGAGGAAATGTATTAATTCACATTCACCCTCTGCGGGGGCCCGCCGACGATTTCCATTGTTTCCCCGACTCCTGGTTGAGTCCCACTACGCCATGACCTTTCCCGATAATATTCCCCTCCTCCAGGCCTTTTGGCAGGATGCCTTTAACCTCAAGCAGCATCTCCAGGATTTTTTAGGGCTAGATCCTGCGGCCCTAGAGCAACGCCTCCAGCAAAGCAAGCAAGAGCTGGCAGCCATGGGCCATCGAGATTTTGATTGGAACGCCACTGACCAGTTCTATAGCCATCAGGTAGGGGACATTTACCTCTTTGAATTGGGGGCCTGGCACCTGGCCAGTCAAGACCACATTGGCGATACTCTGCGTCTGATCCATGACCATCTCCAGGGCCGCGTTTTAGATTTTGGCGGTGGGATTGGCACCCACACGATTGCCGCTGGTCTGTGTCCAGGTGTTACGGAGGTAGTTTATTGTGACATCAACCCCGTCCACCAACGGTTTGTGCAATACCGAGTCGAGCAGTTGGGATTAGCCGATAAGATCCACTGTTGCCTGGGAGAGGTGGAAGGAGAATTCGATGCGATTATTTGCTTTGATGTCCTCGAACATTTGGCCGACCCCACCCAGCAATTGATGCAGTTCCACAAACAACTCTCTCCCCAGGGACGCATCATTTTGAACTGGTACTTTTTTAAGGGTTTTACCCAGGAGTTTCCTTTTCACCTCGATGATCCCAAACTGGTAGAACAATTTTTCTTGGCCCTGCAGACCCATTTTCTAGAAATTTTTCACCCCTACTTCACCACAGCCCGCTGTTATCGTAAACGACTATATCCCTAAGGTTGGGGTTGATACTGGGTCAGGGCCTGGCCCTGGGCATGATAGAGCACCAGGGGTCGATGGGCCTGGTTACTTATACTCTGCAAGATCTTTTCCAGATAGGCAATATGGTTCAAGATCTGGGCTTGGTCTTGGGGATTATTTTCCACCTTAGCCCGCAGGGCCGCATCCCAGAGACGCTGGAGATAGACTGCCGTTAACTGGACTTGGATCTGCTGATCTTTGAGCTGGTACTGGCAATATTGGGTTTTCGGGTTGCAGAGTTGTTCGAGGTTTTGTTTGGCCTGCTGGGCCTGGAGGGCGTTGTGTAGCTGTAACTGGGCCTGGCGTAACAGGGGAATATAAGCCGCTAAAAGAGCCTGGCGCTGACTGGCCCAGAAGCTCTGGTCGGGAATTTGCTGAAGGGCCTGGAGGGCCGCCTGCCAATGGTTAACCGCCTGGATCCATTGTTGCGCCGACGCCTTTTGCTGGGCCACTTGGGCATGGCTTTGGGCTGTTTGGTAATGGCGCTGAGCCTGAGTATCCCGTTGGCGCTGTTGTTGGAGGGTTTGTAATTCTTGGCGATAGGCCTGGAGGCGAGCCGGGGTGGCACCAGTGCCCTTAGGGCCAACAGCAATTTGCTCCGGCGAGGTTAAGGTTGGGCCGACATTGCTGCTGAAGGGTGGAGATACCGGGTCAGGGGGTAGGGTAGCCGGTTGAGGAGAGCTAGCTGGCGGACAGGATTGTAATAAACAGGCCCTATTCAATTTTCCCGTTTGGCTCAAGGCCAGTAGCCCGAGCAGTAGGCTCAAACTCAGGCCCCCAACTCCCCAACGCAGGACAGGGTTCTGGAAGGACAACCCCTTCAACCGTTCTGGTCGCAAAGCCAGGACGGAAGGCGGATGCGGAGAGCGGTCTGGGGTAGATGGTAGCGGCGTAGGGGGATCAAGACGGGCCATGGGCGGAAAGAAGCCGGCGACTCCCGACAAAGCAAGTTTTGTTTGAATTTATCATTTCTACTCACTCTTTGAGATAACAATTGCGCCGGACAAGTTTCTAAACCGGATTGAAATCGAGATTACAGGGCATCGGCTACAATTGCTGGGATGGTGATTTGTCCGAAATCCCGTTTGCCTTTATCCCGTCAAGCCGATGGATTTATTAGAGTACCAAGCGAAAGAATTATTTAAACAGGTCGGGATTCCCATTCTACCGTCCCAGACGATTCACCATATCAGTGACCTTAAACGTCTTCAAATTCCCTATCCCTTGGTGCTCAAGTCCCAGGTCAGAGCCGGGGGCCGGGGTAAGGCTGGGGGAGTACGCTTTGTGGAAAATACCATCGATGCCATTGCGGCGGCCGCTGCGATTTTTCACCTGGCCATTGCGGAGGAATATCCAGAGGTCATTTTGGCCGAGGCCCGCTACGATAGCCAGCAGGAATTTTTTCTGGCGATTGTTTTAGACTATCAGCGCCAATGCCCGGTGTTGCTGGGGTCTAGCCAGGGAGGGATTGATGTCGAGACACTCCTCCAGCATATGCAGAGCATTAATTTAACGGAACCCTTTTCCCCCTTCCATGCCCGACGCCTAGCGATTCAAATGGGCCTTAAGGGGGCTCTCGTCCCGGCCGTGAGTGGCATTATCGAGAAAATGTACGTCCTGTTTCAGCGCTACGACCTTGATTTAATTGAAATCAATCCCCTGGGTGTTCGTCAGGGAGAGGTCATGGCCCTGGATGGTAAGATTGCCGCTAACGACCAGGCCATGGCCCGTCACCCCGATCTTTGCTCTCTGGTGGAAACCCAGCCAAGGGAGCCCCGCCTGCTCTGGTTGAAGGGTGACCTCCAGCAGGGCCAGGTTGGTCTTATTTGCAACAGTTATGGCCTGGCAGTCAGTAGCTGGGACTTGCTCCAAGAAGAAGATTTAGGAGTTTTGGGGGCCTATTTACTGGATGAAACCCGAGAGGCTTATCCCTTAGCTACTCAACTCCAGCAGGCCCTGGCCGGCCTAGGTCAGTATTCCCAACTGCAACTGATTTTGATCAATCTGATCACCCAGACGGCAACCTATCAAGACATTGCTGAGGCCTTAGTCTCATTGCTTCCCGATGTTACTACCGTAGCCAGTGATGACCGCCTGATTCGAGCCACGGGAACCAAGAGTTCTTCCGGGAATAAGGGGGCATCTCCTACACTCCCTTGGCAAGCCTGTCCCCTGATTATTCGCTTCAGTCAAGGCGATCTCAGTGCCTACCAAACCCCATTTCCGCAGACCGCCGTGTACTGGTTCCACGACCTGGGGGCGGCCATCGCCAAGGCCCAAACCCTTCTTGCTTCTTCTTCCGCCGAATCCTTTATTGAGTAGTTCCCATGAAATGGCAAGCCGATAGCAAAGTCCTGATCCAGGGCGTCCATCATCCCCAGGGGGCCGTTTATGTCCAGCAGATGCAGGCCTGTGGCACTCATCTCATTGCTGGGGTGAGTGCGGGTCATGGGGGGGAAACCTTGGTGGATATTCCTATTTTTGACCTGGTGGAAGAGGCCATTAAGGCCGTGGGCCCTATGGATTTGTCCTTAATCTTGAATCCCCCCTACCGGGTTCTGGATGCAGCCCTCGAAGCCATTGCGGCGGGTATTCGCCAACTGGTTATCGTTTCAGGAGGAGTACCGCCCCTGGACATGGTTCAGCTCCTTCGTCGGGCCCAAGCCACCCAAACCTTTATTCTTGGTTCGGGGAGTCAAGGCATCATGGTGCCGGGGGAGTTTGCGGTAGGCACCTTTGATCCCCATTGTTATACCCCTGGCCCCGTGGGTATTATCAGTCGCTGTGACCGGCTAACAGACGATATTGCGGGACAATTAACCCAGGCCGGCCTGGGACAATCTTTAGTCGTCAGCCTGGGAACGGATGGTCTGACGGGTTCCGACTTTGAACAATGGCTCCAGGTGCTAGAGGAAGACGAGAAAACCCAGGCCATTGTCCTGCTCGGCCAACCGAATAGCCACGAAGAAACCGAGGCCGCCAACTACATCGCCTCCACCATCGAAAAGCCCGTTGTTGCCTACCTGGCCGGGCGCTATGCCAAGCTCGACAAACATTTTGGCAATTCCCTAACGATTATTGCCAATCAACTCTCCCACCATTTACCCACAGGGCCAAGCGTAGCCCAAACCATTGCAGCGTTTGAGACCGCAACGATTACCGTGGCCCAACATCCCTGGGATATTGCCGGCCACCTAGAAACCCTATTAACTCAGCCCGACTTGGCTTAGGCGATGGCTCACACAGTTTACATCCGTAAGTTCTCCAGTATTGGGGGATTTAGGGGGCTTGAAGAAGGGACTTTTTTTCTTGGAAAACGCCTTAGAGTTTGGACTTGATAAACGTTACCAACTGACCCAGTTGCTTTTTGAGTGTTTCGATTTCGCCCGACATCTGGGCTACCTGGCGCTTTAAGGCCGCTAATTCTGCTGCCATGGCACTGCCATCCCCGGGCGAAGTCGTTTGATAGCCGGGTTCGGTGCTCATCACTCCCGCCGGTTTGGGGTGTTTCTTGGCCTTGAGCATGGCCTCTTTGATAGCCGCGACTAAGTCTTTTTGCTCAAAGGGCTTCTCGACGAAGGCAAAATACTCAAAGGGTTCGGAGAGTTTTTCCAGCACCTCTTCCTTGCGTCCAGACATCAAAACCAAGGGAATACACTTCAGGTCGTACTCTTTTTGCACTTCCTGATACACTTCCCAGCCACTCATTTTTGGTAACAGAAAATCCAGCATGATCAAATTGGGGCGTTCGTTGCGAATCATGTTGAAACCTTCTAGGCCATCCCGTGCTTCCAACACTTCAAAATTTCCCTGGGGAAGCATGTCTCGCACCCGCATCCGAATTACTTTGCTGTCGTCAATGACTAAAATTTTGTGAGCTGACACGATGCATTCTCCTTACCAATCTCAGAGATGTCCAGTAGCCAAGGGCTTGGAGTTGATTTTAGCGAACAACGCTTCCGCCAGATTGACCACTCTCCATTTTTCCTGAAAATCGCAACAAAGGATCGCTGGAATTCAGCCTTTTTCTAGTCGTCGAGGACTTCTACCGTCGGTTCTACTTGTTTTTGCGGTAGGGTTAGGGGCGCTTTTTCCAGTTCCGGTAGGGCAATCAGCTCCCGTTGTTTATCGGTCACTGCATTGGGCAAGAGCATTGGTAGGGGTTCATTTTCGTCTAACCAGTAGCGGGCGACAGGGAGTGTATGTTCTAAATCTTCTAACAGACGAGGAATAATCATCACCGCATGGAGTTCGCCAATCCGTTCCGCTTCCTGCATCCCCACTTCAATGGCCACGGCCACATTGGCCACGGTGCCACGGATAATCGCCGTACAGAGGCCATCACCAATAATTTCGTAGGAGGCCAATTGCACGTCAGCGGACTTCAGCATGGCATCGGCGGCCCCGACCATGGCCGGAAAGCCCCGAGTTTCCAACAGACCAATGGAACGATTACTTAGACGGCTGTAGCCCCGTTGTTGTTGGGCAATTTCCACCAAATGACTGCCGATAGGAAACACCGCTTCCAGGTTAGGCATGGGCCGGGGAATGACCAGTTTGGAGAGCAATTGGCCACACTGTTCCGCCATACGGGCTCCTTCTTCCACTGCGAGACGCACATCGGCCACCTTACCCCGCACTACAGCCGTGCAATGGCCACTGCCAATTTTTTCGTAGCCCACCAGTGTCACCTGGGCCGATTTGAGCATCATGTCCGCTGTCCCGACAATGGCCGGAAAACTGCGAGTGGAGACCAGGCCCAGGGCACTGTCGCTGAAGGAATGGATCGATGGCTGGGAGCGGTTTTGGGGAGAAGCAGGACGGGACAGGTGGGATCTGGGCATGGATGGGTTCCTAACGGCGGCATCGAGGGAGCAGGCAGGGATTTTTCCTCGATTCTGTAGATAGTTTCTAGTCTATCTTAGGGGCCTGGGTAGCCGAGGCTAAATGGTCTTGGCCAGAGCCGTAGTGCCAAGCCGCTAGCCACTGTTCCACTTGGTAGGGATGGCCCCACTGAGCCAGGGGAAGGTGGGAGCCCCAGCCGGCCAGGGCCGTGTAAAGGCCAAGATAACCATAATGCTTTAACCAATCCGCCAGGGCTGGTAAACCAATTTGGGGTAGGAGCGGCAGAACTAAACGCGGATCAACACGGGGCAGGGTCTGGGCCAGGCCAGAAAATTGCACCACATCCTGGAGAAAGGGCCGGAGTACCGGTTCCCCTAGACGATCCATGGCCTGGAAGACCCCACTCATCAGGTCATTAATCTGATTCGGCCGGGCCGATTGCTGAAGACCGACACTCATGGTTTTTTGAAACAGCCAGGTGACGGCTAAATTGGGCTGATAGGGTTGGAGCAGAGCCAGATCCTCCGTCTTGAGGCAATCTTCCTTGAGGGCCTGGTCAATCCCCTGAACCAGGCGGGGTAAATGGCGAACCATGGCCCCAAAACCACCAAAGCTTACCGGTGATTGGGCCCCCGCGCTATCCCCAACAGCAAGCATCCGGGGCCAGGGCATTTGTAGGGGGCTATGGCGATAGGCCGGGAAAAAGCCGAAGAGTAACCGTTGGAAAGTCAACTGGGCCAGGTCACAGTTTTGGTACTGGGGCAGGAGGCGCAGGTATTCCTCCAGCAAAAAGGTCAAGCTAAACCGCTCGGGTTCGGCATCTAGGTAGGTAAAGAGATAGGTCGTGCGGCCATCCCTAGCAGGAAATGCTTCCCAGAAGTATTGGCACTGGTGCAAAATCGGCGTAAAGGAAGCAATGATGTCCCCGGTATCGTTGCGGTCATAGCCCTGGGCACAGGTTCCCACCACAAGACAAATCGCATCAGGCCGGGTTCCTTGACGGAGCTGTTGCACAATCGGAGAAAAATGGCCCATGGCATCCACCAGGAGGCGCGTCGTACAGTGACCCTTCCCCGTCAGGCCTTGGTAATGAAGGGTAACGCCATTTTCTTGAATGAGGGCCTGCTCAAAGGCACAATATTCCAGCAGTTGGCCCCCAGCCTGGAGAAACTTTTGCTTCATTTGCTCCAGCAGATAGACCGGATCAACCCCCACATTCAGTACATCCCGCACCCAGAGTTCGTAGCCTTGGTGAAAGCTCAAGCGGCCAGGATTATATTCCGAGGCAATGGCCGTTTCCAGTTCCGTCTCCGTGAGCAATTCCAACTCTAATAGGGCCCGTAATTCCTGGCGAGAAATATTCCACTCCTGGGCCCGGCCTCTTAATGGCCCTCGTTCCAATACCAGTACGCGCCAGCCCCGCTGTTGTAGGGCCGTGGCCAGTAGAATGCCGAGGGTTCCCCCCATCACCGCCAGATCAAAATCCGGGGTCATGGACTCTGCAAGGCCAGGTTGAACCACCGTCACCGGGGCTAGTTGTCCATGCCGTAGGGCCCACCAGCGCTGATCCGTGGCTTGAAGGGCGGCTAAGGGTTGACCGGGCAGGTCGGCAAAATAGGTTTCCAAAAGGGTCATGGGTCAAGGGCCTGGGGAACTGGCGATTCCGCGCGTTTGGTTTTAGACTAAATGGATTCATTGTGGCGGTTTATCCTGTGCCATGGCAACGCAAGTGATTGAAATCCTCTCGGCGGACGAAATTCGACGTACCTTGACCCGTCTGGCTTCCCAGTTGATCGAAAAAAATAGCAACTTGGCCGAGGTGGTTTTGCTGGGAATTTATACACGCGGCGTGCCCTTGGCGGAGTTGATTGCCCAACAGATCGAGGCCCTGGAAAATGTCACGGTTCCCGTCGGGGCCATTGATGTCACTTTCTACCGCGATGATTTGGATCGCATTAAAACCCGTACTCCAGCTAAGACCAAAATCCCCTTTGACCTGAATGGAAAACGAGTGATCTTAGTGGATGATGTCATTTATAAAGGCCGAACCATTCGTGCCGCCCTCAACGCCGTCACCGAGTACGGCCGGCCCCAGGTGATTCGGTTGTTAACCCTGGTGGATCGGGGCCATCGAGAATTGCCGATTCATCCGGATTTTATCGGCAAAAAATTACCCACGGCTTCGGAGGAGCAGGTCAAGGTTTATCTCAGCAGTATTGATGGCCGCGATGCGGTGGAACTAATCAAAGGCTCGTAAGTCAGCGAAGAACTCAGCCGTCTTGGCTAGGCCCAAAACCCCTTAGGAGGCCCGAGCGGTCTTGGCTTTATCCGGTTGATCCGGTTTGGGCCGAGGAAATTTCGAGGCGGACGGGAAATATTCTACAGGAAGTTTATTGATGGCCCCGCTCATAAAAGAGCGCCATACCGGGGCCGCATACTGACCACCGGTAATACCTGTGCCGAGGGAACGGTTGGCATCATCCCCAATCCAGACGGCAGTGGCCAACTGAGGCACATAGCCCACAAACCAGACATTGCGTTCGTTATCGGTGGTACCGGTTTTCCCGGCAGTCGGACGCCCCAAGGCTGCGGCTCGTCCCGTACCACTACTAACCACAGAACTCAGCACGGATGAAGTACTGGCGGCCGCCCAGGGATCCAACACTAATTTAGGTTTGGGGGTATTATCCAGTAGTACATTACCCTGGTTATCCGTAATTCGTAAAATAATCGTCGGCTCCGAATACCAACCATTGCTGGCTAGGGTGGCGTAGGCCGTGGCCATATCGAGGGGCGTGACATCCACAGAACCTAAGGGTAGGGACGGTACCGCCTGTAGAGGACTCTTAATGCCCATCCGACGGGCAACCTCAATCACTTTATTAATGCCGACTTTACTCCCTAACCATACTGCTGGAATATTCTGGGAAGAGGCGACTGCACTACGAATGGACATGGCACCAGAATAGCCTCCGCCATAGTTTTTAGGAGAGTAGAAAATGCTCCCGTCTCGAATCCGAATAGGCGTATCCACTACCACAGAATCTGGTGTGTATTTACCGCTGGCAAAGGCCGTGTAATAGACAAAGGGTTTAAAAGATGAGCCAGGTTGACGACGGGATTGGAAGACGCGATTCAATTGGCTTTTTTTATAATCAACGCCGCCCACAATGGCCTTAATGAAATGGGTTTCCGGTTCGATCGCAACAAGGGCCAATTGTAGGTCTTTAGCACGATACAAGCTGTAGCGGAGACGATTATAGGCCGCCTTTACCGTATTCTCTGCTAGCTTTTGGGTGTCGCTGTCCACCGTGGTTTGGATGCGTAATCCGCCTTTGGCCAAGGCCTCTTCGCCAAAGCGGTCTTTGAGTTCTTGGATGACGGTATCTGTAACGTAGGGCAACTTACTTGAGGTCCAAGCCGTAGGCTTAGCCAGGGTTAAAGGGGCTGTTTTTGCCTGGGCGGCCTCCTGGGCAGAAATCCAACCGAGGTCAGCCATCCGGTCGAGGACGACTGCTTGACGGGCCTTAGCAGTTTGATAATGGTTAAAGGGGCTATAGCTTTCCGGGGCCTGGATCATGCCAGCCAAGAGGGCCGATTCCGCCAGGTTCAGCTGAGCCGCAGACTTACCAAAGTAACTTTCGGCGGCGGTTTGTACACCGTAATTATTGTGGCCCCAATAGATATAGTTGAGGTACATATCTAAGATCTGGTCTTTGGTAAAGACCTGCTCAATCCGCATGGCTAATACCGCCTCGGCCAGTTTCCGCGTCACGATGCGTTTATGGGAGAGGTAAATATTTTTCACCAACTGCATACTGAGGGTTGAGGCCCCTTCCGAAACACCGCCTTGTTTCAGATTAGCCAAGACGGCCCGACCGATACTTGTCGGGTTAATCCCCTGGTGCGTAAAGAAATTACTATCCTCAATGGCTAGAACGGCCCGCTTGAGATTGGGAGAAATTTGGTCTAGGGCAACCATCTTGCGGTTGGCTTCTCCGTGGAGGCTGAGGAGCTCTTTCCCTTTAGCATCGTAGATATAGCTAGTTTGGGCGGGAATGTAGGATTTGAGGCCCCGGACATCTGGAAGATTACGGAAACTTACCGCCAGGCCAAAGAGGGCCCCCGCTGTGATGGCGCTCGATAACAAGCCGAGACTCAGCAAGGTTGCACTGGTGGTTTGCACAACTCCCCGTAAAAAGCTGGGGTGTGGAGTGGTCGGTGTGCCAGCCAGGGAGGAAGAAACGGTGCTAGAAGATGACACGGTGATAAAATGCCCTCAAAGCAGAAGTTTTAAAATAAAGACTCAGAATTAAGTTTTGTAAAAATCTAGGAACAAATCGGGTTTTAAATTTCCTCTAGTGTAGCTTACAGGACTTTGGACAAAAAACCATAGACTTGTCGCCTGCCCTTGATCCCAGTGGCGGTGATGCCGTTGTTAGGGCCCCCTAGCGTGCAGACAAGCTGGGGCGAGAGATCCCTCGCTGGGTCAGGGCCACCCAGACCGCCGCACTGACAAAGGCCCCACTGCTTAACCCGATGCCCACAACCGGCAGTAGGGCTTCTAGCTGACGAGCATTGGCCCCAAACAGACTTGCCGCCAGAGCGGCTCCCCCAAAATAGATACCCGTTCCCAGTCCACCCCGTTCCGCTGGCACCATCGACAGGGCCAAGGGAATGACGCCATTAGACACCAAGCTAAAGGACAGTCCTAAGAGAATCGCCAGGCCAAGGGCCACCATTACAGACGTATTCAGGGCCATGATGCCAATCCAGAGGGCCATGGAAAGTAATCCCAGGACCATCGCCAAGGCATTACCTAACCTTGTGGCTAGGGCTCCACAGGGAATCGCTGTCAGGGCCAGGGCAATAAAAATACTGCCTAAAATCAAAGCCGGTGAGCTATTGGGGATGTTGAGTTTGAGGAGTGGGGGGAGGCCCTGCATCAACAGTCGAAAACCCAGGGTAATACTGAATCCTGTCCCGAAAACAAGAGCCAGTGAGGAATAGCGGAGGGATTGATGGGGTTGTTTCGGTACTTCTGGGTCAGGGTCCGCCGATGGCGGGGCCAGGCATCGGTCGGGATTCATCCGCCCCAGGCAGGCCGCCGCTCCTAACAAGACCAAGGAGCCGGTGGTAAAGGTGATCAGTGGCCCAAGACTGAGTAACCATTGGTTTGCCAACGGCCCCAAGGCCCCGGCCAGGCCGCCCACCAGGGTAAGGATACTAGCGGCTTGGGGCAGTTTACTGGCCAGGGCATAGCGTCCCAGCAGGGAGAGGGCCGGACTGCGAAACAAGGCCATGGCCAAGGCCCAGGCCACCATCAGCGTGGGCAGGAGCCAATGCCAACCCGGATGCTCGAAACCGAAAATAACCACCGTGGGAATCCCGATAAAGGTTAGAGATGCTAGCACCATCCCAGCGGCAATTAAGGGAAAGCGACTACTCATCCAATGCTGTTGCTGATCGGCCAAACTGCCCATCAACGGCTCGATGCCCACTGCCAAAATATTTTCAACCACTAAAATTAGGGTCGCTAGGGCCGGAGGAAAACCAAAATCGACTAATAGGGATTTGAGATACAGGCCATAGATGACCCAGGTCAGGGCAATGGCCCCCTGGACAGCGGCAAGGCCCCAAACCTGCGGCCAAAGAATCGACGGCGGAGTCGGCAAGGGAGGATGGTGATTGGCCATAGTTGGAATTCAGGTAAGCAAAGAATGTAAAAAGAACGCTCCCTGGAGCCGCTTTAAGGGCGAACTAAAGTTCAAAATTAAAGCCCTGCTGTTTCAAGGCCTGATAGCGCTCCGGATCAAAACGGTACAGACGGGCCGCCCGATGAGCCACCCCCTGCTGGGTTTCGGACAAGGGAGTTAACACCTCCATTTTGAGCAATTTATTGCGAAAATTACGTTTATCTAAAGAATGGCCCAGGATCGCTTCATAGAGTCTTTGCAGTTGGGTCAGGGTAAATTTTTCCGGCAAAAGTTCAAAACCAATGGGCTCATAGCGCACTTTGGAACGGAGACGGCTAATGGCCAGGGCCAAAATTTGGTCATGGTCAAAGGCCAAGGGCGGCAGGGCCGTTAGAGAAAACCAAGCGGTGGCCTTCGCATCCGTGCTGGCCTGGAGGGGATGTTCACTTAAATTAATTAGGGCGTAGTAGGCCACGGACACCACCCGCTCCCGGGGGTCACGGTTGACGCTCCCAAAAGTATATAACTGCTCCAAAAAAATATTTTCGACCCCCGTTTCTTCCTGTAACTCTCGGCGGGCCGCTTCTTCCAGAGATTCGTCGAGATGGACAAATCCCCCCGGCAGGGCCCACTGGCCCTGAAACGGCGGCAAGGCCCGTTCGATCAATAGCACCTGCAATTCCGCCGGGTCAGCGAAACCAAAAACAACGCAATCAACGGTCAGGGCCGGACGGGGATAGGTATAGGTAAACGACATGGGCTTTGCGTGGCGGTCTCAATGGTTATCCTTGACATAGTGTAAAAACAACACTATATTGGAGGGGTAGCGATAGTGTGTTTTGCACACTATCTGGAGATACTACCATGAACAGTCTTCTGGAAAATACCGACGTTTACCTTGGACGGCAAAAAATCCAACTCAAGCCCCAAGACCGTCTTGGCCAGGGGGGAGAGGCGGAGGTCTATCGGTTGTCATCCACGCTGGCCCTGAAGCTTTTTAAGCAGCCGAGTCATCCTGACTATCAAGGAGATCTGGCCCTGCAAACCGCCGTGGAACAGCGTTTGGCCCTGTACCAGGAGAAGCTGAAACAATTTCCCCAGGGCCTGCCGGAGCGAGTGGTGGTTCCCCAATCCCTCGTCCATGACCGCCAGGGCCAGGTTATTCGGGGCTACACCATGCCTTTGGTGGCCAATGCCGATCTCCTGTTTCGCTATGGCGACCGTCGTTTTCGTCAGGGAATCCGCTCTCAGGTCGTCGTGGCCATTTTTCAGGACTTACATCAAACCCTCCATCAGCTCCACCAACACCAGGTCGTGATCGGCGATTTTAATGACCTCAATGTTTTGGTCAAAGATCAGCAGGCCTATCTGATCGATGCGGACTCCTTTCAATTTGGTCGCTTTCCCTGTTGCCTCTTTACGCCCCGGTTTCTCGACCCTCTCTGTTGGGATACCCAGGGCCAACTAGGGGTTTTGGGCAAAGCCTATTCCCCCGATTCCGACTGGTATGCCTTTACGATCATGCTCATGCAATGCCTTCTGTTTGTTGACCCCTACGGCGGCATTCATGCTCCCTCCGCTCCCCGCCGCCGACTCTCCCCGATAGCCAGGATTCAGCAGAGGCTGACGGTCTTTCATCCCGAAGTGCGCTATCCCAAGCCGGCCCTGCCCCCCCAGACCTTAACCGATGAGCTTTTACACCATTTTCATCAGGTATTTGAACAAGACCGGCGGGGCCCCTTTCCCAAAACCCTTTTGGATCATTTGCTGTGGCAAACCTGTTCTAGCTGTGGCCAAGACTACGCCCGCTCCACCTGTCCCCACTGTGGCCAGGGCCAACTGACCCCAACCCCGGTCGGTTCCCTGAGCGCCACCCTTGTCTTTCAGACCCAGGGCCAGATCCTGGCGGCCAGTTATTCCCAGGGCAAATTAGGGTGGTTAGAGTGGCAGGAAGAACAGTTCACCCGGGAAGATGGCACTCCCGTTCTGGCAGGCCCGCTATTACCCCAGATGCATTGTTCTCTTCAAGGCCCTAAAACCTGGATAGCCCAGGGGGAAAAAGTGCTCTGTCTTGAGCAGGGCCAAGTGAGCCAATGCCTCAGTGTCAGTCCCTACCGGGGTAAACCCCAATTTGCCGTCAATGACCAACATACCTACTGGCTAGAACAGGGATTGCTCTGGCAGGACGGTCGTTGGGGACCGGTCGTCCGGGGAGAGCTTCTCGATGGCCAGACGCAGGTTTGGATTGGCCCCAGCTTTGGCTTTGGCTGTTATCGGGTGGGCCATCTGCAAAGGGCCTTTGTCTTTGAGGCCAGTACAGGGCGCTTAAATGATCAAATTCCCTTATCTCCTAGCTTGGGGCAAATTCTGCAAACGGCCTGTGTCTTGAGCCCCCGTCTCTGCTGGCTTTTTATCACTACCCAGATCCACGGCCGCCGACATTACACCTGCCAGGTAATTACGGCCCAGGGCCAAAGCATTGCTCAAGCTGACTGTGCTGAGGGAGAGAGCCATTGGTTAACGCAACTGGCCCCAGCCCTGGTGATGGACAACCTGCCCTTTGCCGCAGTAGGGGAGGTTCTACTGGCCCCCACCGATGAAGGAATTATCCGCATTGAACACCAGGGCCAACAGTTAGTCCAAACGAAAACCTTTACCGAGACAGAACCCTGGGTCAATGGCCACTGCAGCCTGATTCCTGGCCCTCAGGGCCTATGGGTGGTGCACCCCCAACAAATTCTCTGGTTACAACTTTCCTAAACGAGGCTCCTTACCATGCCAACTCAAACCTTACTCCCTATCCCCAGCCATTTCGACCCCCAACGGGTGGGCGAGGTCTGGCGCGTTGCCTACCAAGAACGGGCCCAGCAGGCCCAGGTCTGGGCCAAGCAACACCAACTCTTACCCGCCGCAAAGGATAAGCAACGGGTCTGCCTGATGGTGATTGATGTGCAAAATACCTTTTGTATTCCGGGCTTTGAATTGTTTGTCGGGGGCCGTTCGGGCCTGGGGGCCGTGGAAGACAATATCCGCCTGTGTCAGTTTATCTACCGCCATCTGGGCCAGATCACGGAAATTGCCCCCACTATGGATACCCATACCGCCATGCAAATTTTCCATGCGGACTTTTGGGTGAATGATGCAGGGGAAAATCCGGCCCCCATGACCATGATCTCCCTGGCCGAGGTGGAAAACGGTGTCTGGAAAGTGAATCCAGCCGTCGCCCATAGCATTGCCCACGGCAACTACGTTGGCCTCCAGACCTTTGCTCTGCACTACGTCCGTCGCCTCAGCCAAGCGGGAAAATATCCCCTCACCATTTGGCCCTATCACGCCATGCTGGGGGGCATCGGCCATGCTTTGGTTTCGGCGGTGGAAGAGGCCTGTTTTTTCCATAACCTGGCTCGCCATAGCCAAACCAACTTTGAAATTAAAGGGGGCAATCCCTTGACGGAGAATTATTCCGTGCTCCGGCCGGAGGTATTGGATCAGCATGATGGTCGCCCCATCGCCCAGAAAAACAGTCGTTTTTTGCAGAAATTACTGGAATTTGACAAGGTGATTATCGCGGGCCAGGCCAAGAGCCATTGTGTGGCCTGGACGATTGATGACCTGCTGACGGAAATCCAAAGCCAAGACCCGCAACTGGCCCAGAAAGTCTATCTCCTAGAAGACTGTTCCTCACCCGTGGTTGTCCCCGGCATTGTGGATTTTACCGAACAAGCCGATCAGGCCTATCAACGCTTTGCCGATGCCGGTATGCACCTGGTGAAGTCCACTGATTCATTTTTATAAACCCGAAGTACCTCAGGAGAACGCTCATGACCTCTCTACCCAACGTTCAGCAATTATTTCAGTCGGCCCAACAAGAAGGTCTATTATCCCAGGCCTCGATGCAGGCCCTGAATGTCCAAGATCTCGGGGCCCAGATTCAAGCCGGCCTGGGAACTCCCCTCGATGACTATGGGGCCAGTGAAGTGGTTCTAGTCACGATCATGCCCGACGATTCCGGTTCAATTCGTTTTGCCGGGAATAGTGCCACGGTGCGGGCGGGCCATAACACTGTTGTCGATACCTTGATGACTTGCCCCCAACGGGAGCAAATTCTGATTCACAATCGCTATCTCAATGGCACGGTTCTCTATCCCTACTGCCCAGTCGCCCAGGCAATTCGCATGGATCAGCATAACTACGACCCCAACCGGGGAACGCCACTCTACGAGCAAACAATTGTCTTATTAGGAACGGTGTTGGCTAAAACCCAGGAATTTGCCGACAATGGCATCCCCGTGCGGAGTGTCACTCTAATTATTTCCGACGGAGCCGACGAACATTCCTACCGCAAAACCGCCGAGGACGTGAAAGCGGTGGTGCAGGATATGCTTCGTACTGAGAACCATATCATTGCGGCCATGGGTATTGATGACGGGGGCCAAACGAACTTTCGCCAGGTCTTTCGAGATATGGGCATCCGAGAGGAATGGATTTTAACCCCTGGCAATGGCCAGCAGGAAATTACCCAGGCCTTTGCGCTCTTTTCTCGCTGTGCAATGCGGGTAAGCCAAAGCGTAGGCAACTTTAACCAAATGTTCCTGGGGGGTTTTAGCCAGCCCTAGGCCATGGGGAATCAGACTAGCGAACTAGGCTAATGGTTGCTTCTTAGGGATTCAGCCAGGCCTCTGGGCCAAAAGCCAAGGGCCTGACACAACAATGATCCATTTGCCCGGAAGGGTGGGGGAAGCACTACGATTCGGGGCCAAGATCAGAGCCGTTACCGCTTCAATCTGATCAAAACTTGGTTGGTGGGGTAGCAGGGCCTGGAGAAAACGCCGAATTACGCGCCGTTGCAGGGCCTGGGGCAGGGCCTGGAGGTGACGACGCTCCAAACGGGGAGGGTCTGGCTGGTAAGCCTGGCCATAGTGCTGGTCGGCCAAGGCTTCGAGGTAGGCCACTTCTGCTTGAAGCACTTCTACGGTTTGGGCCAAGGCCTTTTCTACCTGGGGATTGAAGTGGTCTTGCAGGTAGGGAATCAGTTCTTGACGGATGCGGTTGCGGGCGTAGCGCAGGGATTGATTATAGGCATCTTCCCAGACAGGCAGTCCGAGATGCTGACAAAATTCTCCAGTTTGGCGGCGGCTAATCCCCAACAGGGGGCGCAGAAGTTGCAGGGCGGGAGTCAGGGCCCGTTGCCAGGTCAAGGCCTGGAGCCCATCGCTACCACTCCCCCGCACCAGGTTATAGAGCAGGGTTTCGGCCCGGTCACTCTGGGTATGACCCGTAACGAGGTGATTGTAATCATGTTCCTCTGCGATTTCGATCAGGGTCTGATAGCGCCATTGTCGGGCGGCGGCCTCTGTTTCTGGTAAATCCTGGGCGACCTTGACATAGCAGGGTAGGTCAAACCGCACCGCCAGGCCTTGAACATGCTCCCGAATACCCTGATCCAAGGCCCAGCCATGGTCACAATGGCCAATGGCTAAGGGCCAGTCCCAATGTTTCCGCAGGTCAACGAGAAGTTGCAACAGACAAACCGAATCCTGACCCCCGGAAACGGCTATCAGCACGGGACTCTGGCGGGGAAGGATAGCGCGTTGCCGCAGGGTTTTGTGGAGTTGGCTATGGAGAGCAGTCCAGACCATGGCCATTATCGAAAGGAATAACCTTGGCCCAGGGCCCGCCAGTTAAGGGAGTGATCCACCGCCGCTTGCTGTAGCACCCAACGAGCATAAGTATTGCTATTGGGCCCGGGCAGGTAGCGATAGCGATGACAGTGGGGATAGGCCTGGGGACTCTGGTACAAGACCACGATTAAAGCCTTGGCCTGGGGGCCCTCCCAAGTTGCTTCGAGCCAACTAGGGCCGTTACCGACACCGCCTTCGGCCGACATCAGGTTTTGGTGGAGATGGCCCCAACTGCTGGGGATTAAACTGGCCCGTTGCCACACTTCCCAACGTTCTTGTTGGCCCTCTTGGTCGATGACGTACCAGTAATGCCAGGCCAGGAAACCAACCCAGGGAATCCGTGCGGCCCTGAGATGCACAGTTTCTGGGGACAAAGAATACTGTTTAATGCTAGTTTTTTCCATATTTTTATTACACTTTATATAAATCCATAACGTAGCCGATTAATTACAATTTATGAAGTCTGAGAGTAACTTATTTGAATACATCCTAGATAAATGAATTATTGAACTTAGTGCCATCAATCTTTCCAGCATCTCTTTTTTAGCAAGGGTAGCCTGGAAAAGACTATGTTCAAGCAAAACAATGCATATGCTCTTTTTGGTGGTTATAAAAATAAAATCAAGCTTATGAGTTACCTGAATTCCTCTTTCAACAATGTCTGTTTTACTTTCGGTGTTATATCCAGCACTGACGAGGGATTTTTAGGAAGCGATCCCTACTTTAGTCTAAACAACGACGTTCATTTTAAATGTACTCCTGAAATGTCATCTTATCTTAGAAGTTCGTTCATTCCCATGGGCATACCAGCCAAAATAACCTTTTTCTTACCCGTAGGTGGAGATCCTCACGCAATAGCAGTAGAACCCGTCGAAATGGAAACATTAGCCCAATATGTTTTATGGTGTCGCTCCATAAAAAGGCAGTACTGAAGCCTCATCTTTTTATGACACCATATGTAAGAAAAAGGCTGTTAATTACTAATAATCCTACACCCATAGAAAAGGATGTAAACATTAAATACCAAAGAGTCGTTTCACTCTCTTGATCTTTATAACTAAACGCCGCTCTAAAGAGCAAGACAGCGCCGCATAGTCCTCCAAATAGAAAGAAAGCCTGATAAATAAAATCTACTGTCTTATTCATAATGTGTAAAAATCTATGGTTTTCTGTACATTTTCTTCAGAACTAAGATCCAGAAAATCTTCTACATCATCAAATTGCCACCTAGGGACTTCCAAGCACGGCAACTTATCCCAGTTCATAGGCCATCGTCTATGGATTGTCTGCTTGCAATTGAAATTGCACCGTTGTTACCACCAGATAGTTTAGCAACCTCGACCAGAACTTCGTTGTTACCGTCTCCTATTTCCATGCCAAACGCTACTTGGAGAAGTTTAATCCTTTGTACAGAATACCTATATCGGCTTTAATCCGGCAGACACTAAGACACATCCTGCCGGAAAAAACACTGGTAGCCTAGCCAAAACGATAGCCAAAGCCGCGCACCGTCACAATATATTCCGGTTGACTGGGGTCATCCTCTAGTTTTTCCCGCAACCAGCGAATATGCACATCAACGGTTTTAGTATCACCAAGGAAGTCGCCGCCCCAGACCTGTTCAATCAGTTGCTCCCGCGACCAAACCCGGCGGGGATAGCTCATAAATAGCTCTAAAAGACGGTATTCCTTCGGGGCCAGGGCCACCTCTTCTCCCCGGAGTAGCACCCGACATTCCTTGGGATAGAGGGTTAGATCCCGATATTTGCGAAAGGAAACTGGCGCACTGGCGCTAAAGCCCTGGCGACGAATCAAGGCCCGACAGCGAGCAATTAATTCCCGCATACTGAAAGGCTTGGTGAGGTAATCATCCGCCCCCACTTCTAGCCCTAAGACTCGGTCAGTCTCGCTAGCCTTGGCACTCAAAATTAGAATGGGAATCGTGTTGCCGTGGTAACGCAGGAGTCGGCAAATATCCAGGCCATTCACCTGGGGTAACATAACGTCCAGTAGTACTAAATCGACCGATGGCTGGCCCGTGGCCCCATCAAATTCCTGGAGGAAAGCCAAGGCACTGCGGCCATCACTAACGGCCACCACTTCGTAGCCTTCTTCCTCTAGGGCCAGAACAATCATCTGGCGGATTACATCCTCATCTTCAACAACCAAAATTCGATATTTCTGCACAAGTTCACTGGAAGAAGAATATTGAGGAAGGTCGAGGGATAACATAAAAACCTGCTACTGTTTGCTCCTAGGCCTAGATATATCATAGTTAGGAGAGCAAGGAAATTATTGCCCCTAGCAAATATCTGCGTATTTTTACGTATTTTTTCAAAAAACATTTCATCTATGCGTCTTCAGCTCTGCACTTGGCCCGAAGTTGAAAATTACCTTAAATTTTCTGGGGGCATTATTCTGCCCATTGGCTCTACCGAACAGCACGGGCCCACGGGGTTAATTGGAACAGATGCCCTTTGTGCCCAGGCCATTGCTGAAGGAGTTGGTGACCAACTCCAGGCCCTGGTGGCTCCCCCGATTAACGTTGGCATGGCCCTGCATCACCTGGCCTTTCCCGGTAGTATCAGCCTGCGGCCCAGTACGTTAATTCAAGTCATTTTAGATACGGTGACCAGTCTGGCCCGAGCCGGTTTTACTCACTTTTACTTTATCAATGGCCACGGCGGCAATATTGCTACTCTCAAGGCGGCTTTTTCTGAAACCTACTATCACCTAGAATCTTTGGGTTTATCCAACGCGAGTGCGGTGCGCTGTCAAGTGGGCAATTGGTTTATGTGCCGCTCGGTTTATCAATTGGCTAAGGAACTCTACGGCGATCAAGAGGGTTCCCACGCTACTCCCAGTGAAGTGGCCGTTACCCAATACCTCTATCCCGACCAGATTAAAACAGCGTCTTTGTCCAGTCCCGTGGCCAGTGGTTATCCCATTTACGGGCCCCAGGACTTTGCCAAGCATTACCCCGATGGCCGCATGGGTTCAAATCCGGCCCTGGCCACCCCAGAGCATGGCCAACGTTTTTGGGAAGCGGCAGTTAAGGAATTGGCTGAAAGCTACCAAAAATTTCTAGAGGCGGATTGATGCTAATCCCCTAAGTGAAGGCTACAGATTTTGCCATCTCTACAATCAATCTCTACTCCCACTCGATGGTGCCGGGGGGCTTGGAGGTAATGTCATAGACGACACGATTCACCCCTTTCACCTCATTGACAATGCGATTGGCAATGGCTTCGAGGACATCGTAGGGGACGCGGGCCCAGTCGGCGGTCATGCCATCTTCACTGGTGATAAAGCGCAGAACAACAGGATGGGCATAGGTGCGTTGGTCGCCCATTACTCCTACACTGCGGACGGGTAACAGCACGGCAAAGGCCTGCCAGTAGTCGTGGTAGATGCCCCGTTTAGAGATTTCATCCCGGACAATAAAGTCTGCATCTCGCAGAATATTAAGACGTTCGGCTGTGACTTCCCCGATAATGCGAATAGCCAGGCCAGGGCCAGGGAAGGGGTGGCGGCGCACAATTTCCTCCGGTAGGCCAATGGCCCGGCCCAATTTTCGGACTTCATCCTTAAAGAGTTTGCGCAGGGGTTCGACTAATTTAAAACGTAAATTTTTGGGCAGGCCCCCGACATTGTGATGGCTTTTAATTTTAACGGCGACCCGTTCCCCAGTTTTCGGATCGACATTACTATCGGCGGATTCGATCACATCGGGATAAAGCGTCCCCTGGGCCAGGTAATCAAAGGGGCCAAGACGATTCGACTCTTCTTCAAAAACCCGAATAAACTCATGGCCAATGCGACGGCGTTTTTCCTCTGGATCGGTGATGCCCACCAACTGGGCCAAAAAGCGTTCCCGCGCATTGACGTACTGCACTGGAATATGGAATTGCTGATCAAAGAGTTCCACTAGGCGTTCCGGCTCTCCCTTACGCATAAAACCCTGGTCGATAAACATACAGGTCAACTGGTCGCCAATGGCCCGGTGCAATAGAAAGGCCAAGGTAGATGAATCGACTCCCCCCGACAGGGCCAAAAGAACCCGCTTATCCCCGACACGCTGACGAATATCCCGCACCGACTCTTCCACAAAGGCCTCCGTGGTCCAGGTCGGCTCACAGTGACAGATGTGGTAAACAAAATTACGAATCAGGGCAATGCCCCCCACGGAATGAACCACTTCCGGGTGAAACTGGACACCAAAGAGTCGTTTGTCGTGGTCGGCAATGGCGGCACAGGGCGTATTTTCGGTGTGGGCCAGGATCTCGAAGCCGGTGGGTAGGGTCACGCAGGAATCGCCGTGGCTCATCCACATGGTCGCGCCATCCTCCACGTTGGTGAGGAGATCGATGGGGTCATCAATGCAGAGGGAAGCTTTGCCGTATTCTCCCCGTTTGGCCCGTTCGACGGTACCCCCCAATTGTTTCACCATCAACTGCATCCCGTAGCAAACCCCCAGCACCGGAATCCCTAACTGCCAAATTGCCGGATCACACTGGGGCGCTTCGGGGTCATAGACCGAATTAGGCCCCCCCGATAAAATAATGCCTTTGGGGTTGATAGCCTGGAGTTGTTCCGCCGTCGTGCGGTAGGACAAGACCTCAGAATAGACCTGGGTTTCCCGAATGCGGCGGGCGATCAACTCTGAATACTGGGAACCGAAATCAAGAATGACAATGATTTGTTGTTTGAGGGATTGCAGGGGGGAGAGCGGCAGAGCAGAATCCGCCTGGGGAGCAACGGTGGAAGCAGTCATTGTCAGAGGGCAAGGAAAGGGTTGATATTCCTACAAATATATCAGAGTTACCGCAGACCCCGGCGTTGTCTTGCATCTGCTGGAAGCATCCCTTATGATCTTCAAAAAGTTCTCCAAATGTCCAAAGGCGGCAAGGCTTAGGGTATGTCAAAAATTGAAACTAGAACCGAACCGATGGTTCTCAACATGGGCCCCCACCATCCGTCCATGCACGGGGTTCTGCGGCTGATCGTCACCCTAGACGGGGAGGATGTCGTAGATTGTGAACCGGTCATTGGCTACTTACACCGGGGCATGGAAAAAATCGCTGAGAATCGTACTAATATTATGTACGTCCCCTACGTCAGTCGCTGGGACTACGCCGCCGGGATGTTTAACGAGGCCATCACGGTTAACGCCCCAGAAAAATTGGCCGATATTGAAGTCCCCAAACGGGCCCAATATATCCGGGTGATCATGCTGGAACTGAACCGGATCGCCAATCACCTCCTCTGGCTTGGCCCCTTCATGGCAGACGTCGGTGCCCAAACCCCCTTCTTTTACATTTTCCGAGAACGGGAAATGATCTACGACCTCTGGGAAGCGGCTTCCGGCATGCGTCTGATCAACAATAACTATTTCCGCATTGGCGGGGTGGCGGTTGATCTCCCCTACGGCTGGAATGATAAGTGTGCCGATTTCTGCGATTACTTCTTGCCTAAGGTCGATGAGTACGAAAAACTGATCACCGATAACCCGATCTTCCGCCGTCGTGTGGAAGGGGTCGGCACGATTACCCGAGAAGAAGCCATTAACTGGAGTCTTTCTGGCCCGATGCTCCGGGCTTCAGGAGTAAAGTGGGATCTGCGTAAGGTAGATCACTACGAGTGTTATGACGAACTCGATTGGGACGTCCAATATGAGACGGCAGGGGACTGTTTTGCCCGTTATCTGGTGCGGATTCGGGAAATGCGGGAATCGGTCAAAATTATTCGCCAGGGCCTGGCGGGAATGCCCGGTGGCCCCTACGAAAATCTTGAGGCCAAACGCCTACAGGAAGGCAAAAAATCCGAATGGAATGATTTCCAATATCAGTACATTGCCAAGAAAGTGGCCCCGACCTTCAAAATTCCCAAGGGAGAACACTACGTCCGCCTCGAAAGTGGTAAAGGAGAACTTGGTATTTTTATTCAGGGCAACGATGACGTCTTCCCCTGGCGCTGGAAGATTCGGGCCCCGGACTTCAATAACCTCCAAATTCTGCCCCATCTACTCAAGGGAGTAAAAGTGGCCGACATTATGGCCATCTTGGGCAGTATTGATGTGATTATGGGATCCGTTGACCGCTAAATTCTGGAGGGGATTGGCTTGTCTAGCGACGGCGCTGGGCGAACCAATCCTGTAGGAGTTGGCGGCATTCCCGTTCTCGAATGCCGGTAATGCTTGGTAGGCAATGGTTGGAAGCCGGGCTATCGGGTAAATTCAAGACGGTATGAATAGTGCCAGTCTTGGGGTCGGCGGCCCCGTAAACCAATAACCCTAAACGGGCCTGAAGAATGGCCCCGGTACACATGGGGCAAGGTTCCAGGGTGACGTAGAGAATGCAGTCTTCTAGGCGCCAATGCTGACGGTGTTGACTGGCTAGGCGCAGGGCCAGCAATTCCGCATGGGCCGTCGGGTCTTGGTCTCGTTCTTTGCGGTTGGCCGCTCGGGCCAGACAATGACCCTGCTGATCCACGATGACTGCTCCCACAGGGATTTCCCCCTCCTCCCCAGCCGTTCGGGCCAGGGCCAGGGCCTGGCCCATCCAGTCATAATGTTGGTCATAGGCCGCCGCCGTCAGTTGGGGGCGCAATTTCGACCAGTTCACCTAGAGGAGGCCCAATAGACTAACCAGCAGGGCCTTTTGGGCATGGAGGCGGTTTTCTGCTTGATCCCAAACCCGAGATTGAGGGCCTTCTAAAACCGCTTCTGTAATTTCCTCGCCCCGGTGGGCCGGTAAACAATGGAGCACAATGGCCTGGGGATCGGCTTGCTGGAGCAGCGCTTGATTGACCTGATAGGGTTGAAAGAGCGGAATACGGGCATCGGCCAAATCCTCTTGCCCCATACTGGCCCAGACATCGGTATAGAGAATATGGGCCCCTTCTGCAGCGGCCTGGGGATCGTCTGTTAGCGTAATTTTCGTGCCAGGGGCCGCCAATTTTCGGGCCAGGGCCACGATCTCTGGAGCGGGTTGAAAGCCATCGGGTGTCGCCATGCGGACATTCATGCCCATCATGGCCCCCGCCAGTAGAAGGGAATGGGCCACATTATTACCATCGCCGAGGTAGGTGATGGTCAAACCCGTAATCTGGCCAAAACAGGCCTGAATCGTTTGTAAATCCGCCAAAATCTGACAGGGATGCTCCAGGTCAGTCAAGGCATTAATCACGGGAATTTGGACGTAATCGGCAAAGGTTTGCAAATCTTCCTGGCGATAGGTACGAATGGCCACGATATCTAGATAGCGGTCTAGCACCCTGGCCGTATCCTGGAGCGGTTCCCCCCGGCCCACCTGGGTCTGGCTCGGATTCAAATCCAGCACTTGACCCCCCAGTTGGTACATAGCAACGCTAAAGGACACGCGAGTGCGGGTAGAGGCCTTGGAAAACAGCAACCCCAGTACCTTGTCACAGCGGGGGGCCAGTTTCCCCGCCTTGAGGTCGGCCGCTAGTTGTAAAAGGTCGGTCATTTCCTCGGGAGTGAGGTCGCTAATGGCCAAGAGGTCTCGTCCTTTTAAGCTTGCAATGCCCATAGCCGTTGAATTTTTCCTATCGTCGGGATTTTGAATAAGCCTTTATTGTATCCCGGCGATTTCCCTTTCCCCTGCCGCCCCATCTGAGAACGCTAACATCGTTGTGACCGAACAAAATTATCGGCTAGCTAAATTTGGAATTTGAGCTTAGGATTTGTAGAGTGATAACTACATCTGGCGCAACAGCCCTGCCCTGGACACCACATATATAGCCTCGATTCCCTTGGCTCGATGATCTTTCCCCCCGCGGCTGTGCTAAGATATCCTCCCCTCTTCTCCCAGCGTTCTTCATGCAACCGACCCTTTCCGCCCCGACTGCTCCCCTGGCCAGCCCCCGCTCTGCAACCGTTGCTAGTCCTGGCCTGACGAGCACCAGCCATCGCATCAAGGTTATTCGTCGGGATGGTTCGAGTACAACACTCAACATTGGTAAGATCCGGGCCGTCGTGGATTGGGCCTGTACGGGGTTAGAGGTCAACGCCATTGCCCTGGAGGCTGGCCTGACGACTCGCCTACGGGATGGCATTAGTACCCGCGAGATTCAAGACAACCTGATCAGTTGTGCCTTGGAAATGTGTAGTCCCGATGAACCGGATTGGCGCTACGTTGCCGGGCGTTTACAGATCTGGAGTCTCTGGAAAGATACCCTGGTCAGCCGGGGTTACCAGTACGGGCAATACCTAAAAACAGTACAAGCCAAGGTTGCGGCGCATCAGTACGACGAACGCATCCTCATCTACAGCGAAGAGGAACTCAAGGAAGCGGGTTATTGGATTAACGCGGACTGGGATACCGACTACGACTACGCTGGAGCCGTTCTACTTACCAGCCGCTATCTTTTGCCCGATGAACTTCCCCAGGAGGCCCTGTTAACCTGCGCCCTGCTCCTGGCTAGTGTCGAGGCCCCCGAGAATCGATTGAAGTGGGCTCGCCGTTTCTACGAGGCCATTGCCGCCCGCAAGATTTCCCTGGCGACTCCCATCCTGGCCAATCTGCGGGTACCGGGGGGGTCCCTCACCTCCTGCTTCATTATTGCCATGGAGGATAACCTCGAAAGTATCTTTGGGGAAGTGACCAATACGGCTCGGATTTCTAAAAATGGCGGTGGGGTCGGGGTAAATGTCTCGCGCATCCGGGCCACCGGCAGTTGGGTGATGCAAAAAGCCAATGCCTCCGGGGGAGTGATTCCCTGGATTAAGCTCCTCAACGATACGGCCATTGCGGTGAACCAAGGGGGCCGTCGGGCTGGGGCCGTCACCGTTGGACTGGATGTCTGGCATATGGATGTGCCCGAATTTCTAGAAATGCAAGCCGAGAATGGCGACCAGCGTCGCAAGGCCTACGATATTTTTCCCCAGCTTATTCTTCCCGATGAGTTTATGCGCCGGGTGATTGCGAAGGAAGATTGGACTCTGGTGGATCCCTACGAAGTCCAGGCCAACCTGGGCATTGACCTGGCCACCCTCTGGGGCCAAGATTTTGATCAGGCCTATCAACGCATTGAGGCGGAACTGGACCAAAAAATTACCCTCTACAAGCGCATTAATGCCCGCGAACTGTTTAAGCACATCATGCGGGCCCAGGTGGAAACGGGGATGCCCTACCTGGCCTTTAAGGACACCCTGAACCGAGCCAATCCCAACAAGCACGATGGCTATATTCCAGGGGTTAATCTTTGTACTGAATCCTTTAGTAACGTTACCCCAGGACAAACAGCTCACTGCTGTAATCTGGTCAGCCTCAACTTGGCCAACCTGGATGATAAAGACCTACCCCAGATGAGTCAGATCGCGGTGCGTCTGCTGGATAACACCATTGACCTCACCCATCCCCCCTTTGCCGAGGCCCAGGAGCATAATCGCCGTTACCGCACCATTGGTGTGGGTTGCATGGGCCTGGCGGATTGGCTGGCCAAACGTCGTCTCAGCTACGACAGTTTGACGGAAATTAACCGTCTCTTTGAAGAAATGGGCTACTGGTGTACCCAGGCCTCCATGGAGTTAGCCAAGGAACGGGGCTTTTATCCAGCCTTCCCCGGTAGTGATTGGAGCCAGGGCCTGCTGATCGGTTCTAAGCCTGTGGCGTGGTTTAGCCAAAACGCCGCCAAGCCAGAGCGCTGGGCCAAATTAGCGGACGATATCCAGACCTACGGCATCCGTAATTCCCACATTACCGCCATTGCCCCCAATACCTCTTCGTCCCTGGTACAGGGCTGTACCGCCAGTATTTTGCCGGTTTATAGCCGCTTTTTCTACGACAAATGGGCCAAGGGCACCGTCCCCATCGCGCCCCCCTTCATCAATAACTGTTTCTGGTTTTATCCCGAAAACAAGACCCTGAATCAAGTCAAGGTCGTCAAGGCCGTAGCGGCTATGCAACAGTGGATTGATACCGGGATTTCCATGGAGTTGCTGTTTAACCTCAATCAAGGGGTCTATTTCCCTGACGATCCGGAGCGGAGCCTCAACGCCAAGGATATTTTTGAGACGCTAGTACTGGCCTGGGAATCGGGTTGCAAGGCCATTTACTATATCCGCACCGTCCAAAAAGACAACTTTAAAGAAGCAGACGCCGATTGTGTCGCCTGTGCCAACTAGGGCCATGGAGAACTTTGTCCTTACGCCCTTTACCCCCCTCGCTGCTTTGGACGGGATTACCCTAGCGGGCCAGGTACAACACCAGGGCCTCCAACTAGACCTCTGCTACCGCTTGGGGGGAGACCTGGGTCGGCTCCAACTTCCCCCAGCGGCCCAGCAGCCCGAACGTCAAGATTATCTCTGGCAACAGACTTGCTTGGAGTTTTTTCTGGCCCCCCAGGGCCAAGCCCATTATTGGGAATTTAATCTATCTCCCGCGGGCCATTGGAACTGTTATCGCTTTGAGCAGTATCGCCAGGGTATGGCCCCCGAAGTGGCCTATGGGGCCCTGCCCTTCCAGGTCGAGTATCAGCCCGAGCAGTTGACCCTGCACCTCCGCTTAGACTTGAGTCCGATGCTGACAGGGCCAGAAATTTTAGAGATGGGGATTACCGCAGTGCTGGCAGCCAAGGCCGGAGACCTGAGCTATTGGGCCCTGACCCACCCCGGCCCCGTTGCCGATTTTCACCGTCGAGAGAGTTTTTGTCTGGCCCTGGCCCCCTAAAGATGAAGTTGGATTTCTCGCTTACTGAAGGGTAAATCTTGGTTAATCGCCTCAATTTCCGCCTGCTCCATCTGGTTAATTTCATCAATGTAGTAGTTGAGGATTTGGCTCATTTTGGGATGGTAGAAGCGATGGAGGCTGTAGTTGGGGGTGGCGGGAAAACCCCGACGCCGTTTGTGGCGGCCGCCGGCCCCCGGATCAAATAGCGTAATGCCCTGGGCAATGGCCCATTCGATGGGACGGTAGTAGCAAGCCTCGAAATGCAGACAGTCGTAGTCTTGGTAACTGCCCCAATAGCGGCCGTAGAGGCGGTCATTTTTATAGAGACAAAACGATAGGCCAACGGGATGCTCAGGGTCGCCGGTATGGGCGGTAACTAATAGAACCCGATGGCGATACTGGGGGTACAACTGGGCAAAAAATTTACGAGTCAGGTATTTACTACCCCAATAAAATTTATCGCAGGTATGGCTATAGAAACGGTAGATCAGAGGAAAAAGATGGTGGGGAATCTCGTCTCCTGTCAGAACTTGCAGATTTAATCCCGCTTGACCCACTGCTTTGCGTTCCCGTTTAATATTGCGTCGTTGGTTGGCATTAAAGGCCCCTAAATAATCCTCAAACTGTTGGTAGTTGTGATTTTGCCAAATGTAACTATGGTGGAGCCAACTTCTAAATTCCAGTTTTTCTAGCAAGGGCCGCCACTGGGGATCGACAAACAGAAAATTACAGCTTGATAATTGATTACGCTGGCAGAATTGGTCGATGGCCCGCACCATTTGCTGGGTGATTTGTTCCTCATCGACTTCTGGGGCCACTAAAAAACGATAGCCCTCCGCGGGGGTAAAGGGAGTCATTCCCAGCAGTTTGGGATAGTAGGCAAGGCCGAGACGATGGGCCAAGTCCGCCCATTGGTGATCGAAAACAAATTCACCATAGCTATGGCCCTTGAGGTAGAGGGGCGCGGCCCCGACCAAACGAGACCCCTGCCAGAGCGTGAGATGACAAGGTTGCCAGCCCGTATTACTGCCCACACTGCCGGAGGTTTCGAGGTTATGCAACCATTCCCATTCCAAAAAGGGCGTGGCCAAGGGAAGGGCCAGGGCATCCCACTGGTCTTGGGGAATTTCCGCGATTTTTTGATGCCAGGCCACGCGATAGGCAGAGATAAAGGGATTCGCCATAGCAGGAGGGAGATTGACAGTATTCAGACTTATTATTGAATATCCGGCTCAGAAAAGCTGCTGTTTCAGAGGAGGCAGACCTCAGTGGTCAGGGCGGAGTTTTGTCGTTAGAACAGGCCATCGGCCCTGTAATCTTAACTACATCCCTTTTTTTTGATCCCATTCCCTGGAGACTATGGTTAGACGACGACGCATATCGGATCTCTTACGTGAAGGACTCCAATCGGATGACCGGCCAGCGGCCCCACCTACCAATCCCGAGCCGGCCCCAGTTGTCGAGGCCACGACGGATCTCAACCCAAACCCCACCGAACTAGAGCGCCTCCAGGGCCAACTGCATCAAGAACGGCAACGTTCGGAACAACTCCAGGGCCAACTCCAAAGCCAACAGCAAGAGATCCAAGCCCTGACCCAGGCCCTCCAAGACGCAGAAAAGACCCAAGCTAACCTGGCCCAGAGTCAGACCGCGGTGCAGAAGCTCCAGGCCCAGATCCAGCACCTGGAGGGCAACCTAGCCCAACAGCAACACTTGATTGGCCAACTGGAAAGCCAAGTCGAAACCCTGCAGGCCCTCGCCGATACCCCCTCTACTGTTACCACCCTGGTTTCAAAGGCTTTAATCAAACGCTACATAGGCCCTGCTCAACAATTTGCGGTTCTATCTAATGATGATATCGGCTGGTTTGATTAAGGGAGATTGCTAACCGCATCGAGAGATCCAGCGCCGCCCTATAATAGGCCAAGGAGTTTTATCGATAGGCGCTATTGTGAAAATCCCCCCATTTTCCCTTCCTCAGCCCAGTTCTGATGGTTCCAACAAACGTCTACGACGCGACCGACTCTGGGGAGCTTTGGGGGCCGGCTGTTTTGTCGCTCTCTTAACTGGAACCGTTACCAGCAAACTAGAATCAGCACTTGTTTCTGGCCTGGCCACGATTCCGGCCTGCTGGGGCAACCACTGGTGGCAGGAAAGACGGCGCCATCAGGATCAATGCTATCGCTACTCACAGCTTGTTTACGATATCCAGGCCTTGGAACTCCGCCTGCTGGAGCTGGAACATTATGAAGAACAAATCAACCAAGTCATTGCCGTTGCTGATACCTTTAGTCAACGGATTAGCGACGAAAATCAAAAACTGAAAGCGGAGCATTCCCACCTCAGTCGTCAAATTTCGGCCCTGCAAAATAAGCGCCAGGAATTGGGCCAGCGCTTTGCAGAACTCCAACCCCAAAAAGAACAACTGGAAGCGGAATTACAGGAACTCTGTCAGCAAATTGAGATTACAGGTAACCATAAGCAGGAAATCGAAAAAAATCTGATTGAGAGTACCTATAACCTCAAAATTATTGAAAATACTTGTTACTTTATTCGGGAAGAGCTTGAGCAACTCCATCAAGAAGTCCTCGACCGTGTGCAATATCGCGAAGAACTGACCCAATCCATCACCTCCCTAGAGCAACAATCCCAAAAGACGAACCAGCAACTGCAATCGATGTTGCAACAGGAAGACCAGTTACAGACTATGCTGGCCCAGTTAGAAGCCCAAAGGGCCTCGTTGGAAGTAACCTGCGGTGAATTGGCCCACAATATCAGTACCTTGCAACGGGAAGAGAAAATTCTGTCGGAATCTATCACCGAAAAACAAGAAGAGGTGCAATCCATGGAGAGTTGTTTAACTTACCTGCGCCAGGAATACAACAACCTGCCCTCAGAGTCCTTGGCCCTGCCCTTTCTCCGCACGATCCCCCCCGCCTAGAGTTTTCCTTCTTCCAATCCATTAGAATAAATCCCTGAGGCTCAGTGACATCACTAACCTCACCCGTCGGATGTATCCCACTTGGCGTCGTGCAATTCAAAATAAGTTTGCTCAATTCGGTGGAAATCATGCTTGAGGCAGATAGTCCCACGCACTACATCCGGACATTTTCGGGGTAGCGAATAGTTCAGAAAAAATACACTAATCGGTGTACAAGCTTTGGGGTATACATATTCAGTCCAACTTCTTGCCGTCTCTCTATTTGGAGTAATATGTAGAAAAATTCTTAAAAAAATGCGTATGTTTCATGATATTTGAAAACTTTCTGTATAATCTCTAGCTATATAAAAGTTTCCACCGCGTTCTATTTTTTTGATATCAGAATTGTAGCCAAAGTTACAAGAGATGGTTGATAGCATAAGCCTTTGTCTTAGATACTAGATAATATAATTATGTTTTATAAATCTCTATTTTGAGAAATAAGAGTTATGTCATTCGACTATATTGGAGCCTTTCCAATTCCTGTAGCAATCCTTCCTGAAAAACTGCGTAACCTTCTAGAATCTATCAGCTTCGATCCCCAGCAGAGGGTCGAAGTTGCCTGCTTTTTCGAGTCAGATCCACATGGACCTAATGTCGAGCATGTATATTTACAAACTGCTGTGGTTGTAGACAATAGAGATGAGCCAATTGAAGTTTTGGATGAAGCTGGACAGGGCGTAGTCAAATTTTGCGTTCCTATAGATACGAAGGGGGGGGCTTCCAAATTCATCCCATCAATTTCAGGGCAAGATTATGTTATTGCTAGTTGGGGCAATAATTATTTTTATTCCTTTCATTTGGCTGAGAAAGTTTGGATGACGTTAGGATTGACGCCTCGATGTGTGGGGAATGAGCACCAACGCCTTATCTATGATGATCTTGGCCTTCCTGAATTTGGAGTCGTAGAAGGTGAAGTTTCCAGCGAGTACTACGGGGAATTAAAGCGCAATGTCAGCTGGAAAATGTCCAATGAGTATTTACGAAAGTATCTTTGGTTACGCGGGGCCAGAGCAATAAGGGTGTTCTATTACAGGAAGTTGTTCCCTGATCAAGCTGAGCTTCGTGAGCTTATGAAGGGTAACACGCACATTGAACTGAAGCCTTGTACTGGGCCTGCTTGGTATCTTCTCGATATTCGCCAGCACAACGGTGGCTTATTACTTCAGGTATGGGCATCTGTAGAATCAGTTTCCTGTAAGCTGTGCCCTGAACAAAGTGCAGATGGTCTTGTGTGGCCAGGAAGTACAGAGCCGATGACTCATAGTCACGCCAATGCTCTGGTTGGGATGAACTCAGTTTATTTGGACGACAAGTTTCTTCAGCGTTATGAACAGAACACTTTTTATGACACGGTACCATTTCGGCTTTATGGTGTTTGGCACTGTAGCCCATCATACAAAGGACAATGGAACTTTACTGATTGTGTCAGGGTGGGGCGGAATCTCATTCAAGTTCCCCTGCGAGAGTTGTACAAGCCAAAGCCAGATCGAGAGATTATCCATGCGCATAAATTCGCACTAAGTTCAGCGGAGATCGCACATCTTGACATGGATGCAGAACATATAGTTGCGAAAACACAGCGACTTCTTGACCAACTTTTATGGTTAGGGGATAACCTGTCGAGACTTGGTGCGTTGTTCGGGTTGGCAAAGACTGGAGCAGATCTGGTTGGATTTTCGCGCGAGGAGTTGCAGTCGAACAGTTGGGCGCAGTATCCAAACCTATGCAAGTTGGCTCAGGTTGCCCCCTTGGACATGTCCCAGCAAGACTTTCTTGCAAGGTGCAAAAGCCTACATGAAATCTGGCAGAAATTTCCCAACGGATATCTGAAGAGACTACTTGAAAAAGCAGGTTGTCCGCGTGTTGCCATTAAAGAGCTAGGGTCAATCAAGTTGCTCCAAGCACTGACAAATATTATTCAACAGTTAAATAGGCACGAGGAACCGATCGATACCTTCAGCTCGACTTCTGAACATGAAGGATGGTCCGACAGAAATGACGCTATGGCATTTTTATTCCTGAACAATGATTTACGAATTGCCGACGCGCACGAGTCCTTTAGCAAATGCCTTCAAACTCTTCAAAATATGGGTTTTGACCAGAAGTGTTGAATGTTAGAAGAAAATCAAAAAGGTAAAGCCCCTAAACTTGTATAATTAGGGGCACAAAATCAAAATAACTGAATATGATTATATCAAACTTTCCTCAAGTTGTGCAAAAGCATCTGGGTCACTTGCCCAAAAAGGATTATCCAGAACTGGACACCTTTAAGTTTGTCTCAATTTGGCTAAGTTTCGTGCTAGACCAAAGCCAAACAAGCATGAGAAGTCAATTCAAGAGATTAAACGCGAGAGGAGAGTCAGTAGATATATCGACCTTCTCAAAAGCAAGTAAAAAGCGAAACCCAAAGGTTTTTAAAGAAATATTAAAAAAGCTAAAAAAAGAAGTAGAAGTCTCTCGAGAACCAGAAAAAAGGGAACTGGTTTTGTTTCCACTGGACTCAACAGTGATATCGTTAACGAGCAAATTATTATGGAGACAAGGACATCATCAGGTAAAACTATTTAGTGGGATTAATTTAGACACAGGAGCCCCAGGAGGAATAGTAATTAATTTTGGTCAAGGGCATGATAGTAAATATGGGAATGAAACGATAGAAGCAACGCCAGAGAATGGAGTTGGGATAATGGATAGAGGATTTTGTAGTCTAGCAAGAATAGCAAAACTGCAAGAAGAGAAAGAGCGTTACTTTGTGTTAAGAACAAAGAACAATATAAGCTTAAATATGCTGGAAAATGGAAAGTATGAAATAGGAAGTGGGAAGGAAAAGCTAGAAGGAAGAGTAGTAGTATTTAGTGATAGAGAAGAAAGAACAGAGTTTAGGTTGGCAACAAATTTACCAGAAGAGGGAGAGGGAGGAATAAGTAATGAAGAGATAGCTGAGTTTTATCGATTGCGTTGGCAAATAGAACTATTATGGAAGTTCTTAAAAATGCACTTAAAGTTGGACAGGCTAATCACTAAAAATACAAACGGAATAGAGATTCAGATTTATAGTTGCCTGATTGGATATTTAATGTTGAGATTGGTAAGAATTCCGAAAGAGTTTGGGGAATCTTTATTAGATAAGCTACGGTATTTACAGGCATTTATGTGTGAAAAAATAAGTTATGTACACTGGCTAAGAGAGTTAGTGGTAAATTGTTGAATCTGGGCTTTTACAGAATCGTTGTGTCTATTCCTTGGTGGTTCAAATAAACCATTCAATATTTCTGGGTTTTGACATTGCTCATATAAATGATGGATATGGATTAGCACTAGATTTTGTAATGGACGGAGTAATTGACTCTCTACAGATCTTTAACTCCGCTACTGCATGCTTGCTCAATCGCTCATAGGAAAGCTAAAAAAGCCTGAAGTAGATGTCAAATAGAAGTGCAACATTATAAACAAGGCCAAACCTCCAATTGATGCCATTGAGCTTATTTAGTTTGCGCAGTAGTGGCTAACAATTGACTACCAGCACGATAACGCTATAACGACTTATCCATAACCCCCGATGAAACATTCTCCCCATCACCGATGATAGCCTGGGGAAGCAAGCATTTATCCCGCCGATACTGACCCGTTGCACAGTCCTCACGGCCGGACTGGCGCAGGGCCAACAGGATAGATTCAATGTTGACATACGGCAATATGCCGGATATGCTTGATTCATAGGTTTATCTCATTGTATGGGTCTAACGCCATGACGACTCCCCCTCATCCACCAACGCCAGCGCGATTAGAAGCTCGTATCAGCCAAGAAACTAAGGCTCTAGTGCAAAAGGCTGCTGACCTAGAAGGGCGAACCCTTACAGATTTTGTGGTTGCCAGTGTTCAAGCCGCCGCCTACAAAGTTATTGAGCGTCATCAAACGCTAAAACTTAGTTTTGAAGACAGCGAAGCTTTTGTTGATGCGATCCTTAATCCTCCTAAGCCGAATGATGCATTAAAACTGGCTGCTTTACGATACAAGCAAACAATGTCGGTTTAATGGTTTTCAAAATCATCCCTCTTGATAGCCGAAGTCATATCCGTTCCAGCTTTTGCTGTGGAAAAGAGAGTTTAGATACTTACATCCGTAAGCAAGCATCTCAAGATCTCAAAAAACGAGTTTCCACTGTGTTTGTTTTAATTGACGATCCTGAGGTCAATGTTTTGGCTTACTATACCCTATCTTCCTATACTGTTAATATTGCAGCTTTGGAGGAAAATTTTGCTAAGCAATTACCACGTTACCCAGTATTGCCAGCAACATTATTAGGTCGTCTTGCTGTTGATAATGCTCAGAAAGGTAAGCGGTTCGGTGAACTATTATTGATAGATGCCCTTAAAAAGTCTTTAGATGCGGCTATGCAAGTGGCATCTTTAGCTGTAATTGCAGAAGCTTTGGATGAGAGAGCCTTGAGTTTCTATATAAAGTACGGTTTTAAACAATTTAATCAAGAGCCGATGAAGCTGTATTTGCCGATGAAGTCTATTGAAGAACTAATGGTCGGTAGTGCCAAAGAAGCAATGGACTAAAACTATTACCAGGGCTTTATTGAGAACAACAGACCTCACGGTCGGTCAGGGCCAGTCTTCTATCGGCCCAAAGACCGTAGAGCCAATCTACCCAGGGACGGAGCAGGGGCCGAAATGTCCACCAAGACAACCCGGCTCTGGCCCAAGGAGAGGGGCCAAGAGCTAACGCACCCAATGGGGAAAATGGGTATTAATCCGCTTGGACTTCAGTTGAGGCCAAGGTATTACTGCGGTCTAATTTCAAGAGCAAGACCGCTAGGGGCGGCAGGCAGAGGTCGAGGGAGTAGGGCATACCATGGAAAGACCATTCCTCCGTCCATTTGCCACCGAGGTTCCCCAGGTTACTGCCACCGTACTGGCGAGCATCACTATTAAACAGTTCGGTATAAAAACCGGCCTCGGGAACCCCAACGCGATAGTGACTATGGGGCTGGGGGGTGAAATTGCAGATAGCCACGATAAGCTCGCGGGAATCACTACCCCGACGAATAAAGGAAACGACACTGTGGCGATTATCACTGCAATCAATCCATTGGAAGCCTTCTTCTTGGAAGTCGCGGCTGTAGAGGGCTGGCTCTTGGCGATAGAGATGATTGAGGTCAGTAAAGAAACGCTTTAGGTTTTGGTGGGGTTCGTACTGTAACAAGGGCCATTCCAAGTCGCTCCAGACGTTCCACTCACTCCACTGGCCAAACTCCATGCTCATAAACATGGTTTTCTTGCCAGGATGGGCAAACATATAGGTAAACAGGGCCCGCACATTGGCAAACTTTTGCCACTCGTCCCCGGGCATTTTGCCTAACATATTGCTCTTGCCGTGAACCACTTCATCGTGGGAGAGGGCCAGCATGTAGTTTTCGCTGTGGTGGTACCACATACTAAACGTAATATTGTTCTGGTGGAACTGGCGGAACCAGGGGTCCATGCTGAAGTAGTCGAGCATGTCGTGCATCCAGCCCATATTCCACTTCAAGTTAAAGCCCAGGCCCCCGACGTAGGTGGGCCAGGAGACCATGGGCCAAGAGGTAGATTCTTCGGCAATGGACAGGACACCGGGGAAATAGCTAAATAGAACGCTGTTAACCTGGCGGAGGAAGTCGGCGGCCTCTAGGTTTTCCCGACCACCGTACTGGTTTGCTACCCATTCTCCCTCCTTGCGGCAATAGTCCAGGTAGAGCATCGAGGCCACGGCATCCACCCGCATCCCATCAATGTGGTACTTATCAAACCAGAACAGAGCATTGGCCACCAGGAAGTTCCGTACCTCATTACGACCATAGTTGAAAATTAGCGTCCCCCATTCCTTATGTTCTCCCTTGCGGGGGTCTGCGTGTTCGTAGAGGTGGGTGCCATCAAAAAAGGCCAGGCCATGACCATCCTTGGGAAAATGGCCCGGTACCCAGTCAATAATCACCCCCAGCCCATGACGGTGACATTGATCCACAAAATACATAAAGTCTTCCGGGGTTCCGAACCGAGAGGTGGGCGCGTAGTAGCCCGTCACTTGATAGCCCCAGGAACCATCAAAGGGATGCTCGGCAATGGGCAATAGCTCAATGTGGGTGTAGCCCAGTTCCTTGACGTAGGGGATCAGTTTATCCGCCAGTTCGTAGTAGGTCAAAAAGCGGGCTCCCGTATTCCATTCCGAGACCGCCACCGATTCCCCTTCCCCGTGTAATTGCTGGGGTTTCTCCGCCGCTGAGGTGTGTAACCAGGAACCGAGGTGCAGTTCATAGACCGAGATCGGTTTGCTGAGGGGGTCGCTATTGCGGCGCTGTTCGAGCCAGTCTTGGTCATGCCATTCGTACTGATCTAGATCAACCACGATGGAGGCAGTTTTGGGCCGGACTTCTTGATAAAAGCCGTAGGGGTCAGATTTTTCGTAGATATGGCCCTCCCAATTCTTGACTTCGTATTTGTAGCAGGTGCCTACCCCTAGGTCGGGAATGAAGAGTTCCCAAACCATATTGTTGTTCTTACGCATCTGGTGGAGACGGCCATCCCAGTTATTAAAATCTCCCAGAATGGAGACATTGCGAGCATTGGGGGCCCAAACGGCAAAATAGACGCCCTGGATACCATCGACTTCCATCAGGTGAGCGCCGAGTTTTTCGTAGATGCGGTGGTGATTGCCTTCCCCAAAGACATGGAGGTCAAAGTCCGTGAGCTTGGGCGACCGAAAGGCATAGGGGTCATGGATGACGCGCTGGTGTTCCCCTTCCTGGAGTCGGAATTGGTAGTTGGGAAGGGTGGCCCCATCGAGGGTACATTCAAAAAAATGGGGATGGTGAACGGACTGCATCGGATATTCTTGGCGTTCCGTTGGCAGTAGCACCGTGGCCGATTGTGCAGTGGGAAGATAGGCCCGAATAATCCACTGTTTAATCGTTCCGTTGATTGCAATCGGATGGCCCCCTAAAATTTCAAAGGGGTCGTGGTGGAGATTATAGACAATTTGATTAACTTGGTCTGGGGTTATAGTGCTAGTCATTCGGCTAAGAGAATTTCTAAAGAAAAATTTGATGAAAGGATGCCAGGGCGCAACCGGGCCAAAAGTTATATCTACTTTACACAGTTTTTCCGTTTTTCTACCCCGCGTGCTGAACTTCCCAACTCGACCTAGAGGATTACTGTGGGCATGATGAAAGTTTAGACTGTATTAGCCTCGTTTCTCGACTTCTAATGGGTCAGGGGAAACTATTTAAGGGCCAAGTCGATCTTCTAGTCAGCGATTCTGAGGTTTAATAGGCCAGTCCGAAAAGCCCAATTGTTCTAAACACGTTTATTTTGATTGGTTATGGAATGGTTACTTATTGCCCTATCGAGCCTGCTCACGGCCCTGACCCCCCTGGGCTTGGTAGTCGATCAAACCGTGGCGGACAATATTCGCAGTAGGGTGAGTGGGGTAGAGGACTTAGCCGTTCGAGTTGATAACACCCCCAGTTGGCAGTTAATCAAGGGCCAAGTCCAGCGAGTCCGTCTGGCCAGCCGGGGTCTAGAACCGATTCCCTCCCTGCGAATTGAGCGCTTCGACCTGGAAACGGATCCCATTGCCCTGAAGCTCGACCAACTCAATACCCGCAACCTACGGGATTTCCGGGCCAGCCTGGGCAAACCTCTCCAAGGGGCCATCCAAGTCGTAATGACCGAAAAGGATATTAACCAGGCCCTGGCCGACCCCAAATTTAAAACCCAACTCCAGGCCTGGCTGAAAAAAGTATTACCCGCCGAGGCCCCGCCCCTAGAATTAAAGACCGCCACGCTCCAGTTTGGCCAAAACAATACCCTCAGCGTCCAAGTCGAACTCCTCCAGGCCGGTGAAGCTGGTCAGCCGCCGGAATCCTTGGCCATTGCGGTTAATACAGGCTTCCAAGTTGAACAAGGCCATACCCTGAAACTGATCGAGCCCAGCGCCAGTCTCAATGGCCGTAAAATTTCCAACCGCATTGTCAGTAGTGTGGTCGGCAGTTTTAGTGAGCGTCTCAGCCTAAAGTCTCTAGAAAAACAGGGCGTTATTGCTCGACTGTTGACGTTGCAAACCGAGCCGGGCCAGCTATCCCTAGCAGCCTTTCTGCGGCTCAATCCCCTCGGCTCAGACCTCCAACCAGACGCTAAAAACTAAATTAGGAGAATTCATGCACCGATTAGCCGCAACCCCCGGAGGATGGTCCCCGGATCTCGAAGGGGTGATTATCCTAGAGCAAACGCCTGGGGCCCTGGTATTGCTGACGGCGGCGGATACGGATATTCAAAGTGTGGCGGCGGCCCTGCCAGCAACCTTTCCGGCCCTGCGGGCGGCCAACCTGCTGAATTTGCAACAACCCTTGAGTATTGACGACTATGCTGAACGGGTGCTCCGTCAGGCAAAGGTGATTATTCTACGCCTATTGGGGGGCCAGAGTTATTGGCCCTACGGCCTAGAGGTGGTCAGGGCCTTGGCCGAAGAGCAACAAATTGCCCTCCTGGTTTTGCCGGGGGATGACCGGCCCGATCCGGCCCTGTTTAGTCAATCCACAGTTCCCCTGAGGGACGTCCATCAGTTTTGGCAGTACCTTCAGGAAGGCGGGCCAACCAATTGGGAGCAGGGCCTGCAATGGTTAACGAATCAATACCTAGGAACGAACTATCCTTGCTTACCGCCGCAACCTATTCCCAAAGTGGGCCAATATCACCCGTCCCAGGCGGGAGATTTAAGTTATTCCCTGGCGACAGTAGCGATTCTGTTTTATCGCTCCCACTATTTGGCGGGCAATACCCAACCCATTGATGCCCTTTGCCAGGCCCTCCAGGCTCGCAATTTACAGCCCCTGGCCCTATACGTTTCCTCTCTGCGGGAAGCCGATGTCCAAGAAGCTATTCTAGAAATCTTGGCCCTGGAACCCTTGGGCCTGATCCTCAATACCACCAGTTTTTCCCTGGCCCAACTCCAACGGGAGGCGGGAGAGCCGGATTGTATTCCCCTCTGGCAGGCCCTGAATGTGCCAGTTTTTCAGGTTGTTTTCAGCGGCAGTACCCAGGAACAATGGCAAGGGGGCCTGCGGGGCCTCAGTCCCAGGGATCTAGCCATGAATGTTGCTTTGCCGGAGGTAGATGGCCGCATTATTACCCGCGCAATTTCCTTTAAATCGGCCCAAACCTGGCAAGAAAGGTTAGAAACGAATATCGTCCGCTACGAGGCCGAGGCTAGTCGGGTGGAATGGCTGGCAGATTTTGCCTGGCATACGATCCACTGTCAGCAAACGCCGGTTGCTCAGCGTAAAATTGCCCTGATCTTGGCCAATTACCCCAACCGGGATGGTCGTCTGGCTAATGGTGTGGGTCTCGATACCCCTGCCAGTTGCCTCGAAATTTTGCGAGCCTTACAGCAAGCCGGCTATGGGGTCACGGATCTACCGGGCAATGTTGATGACTTGATGGCCCGGCTCACCCGTAGTGTCACCAACGACCCCGATCCTTACCACAGCAAACAGGTAAACCAATCTTTGGCCCGAAGCGATCTCTGGGCCTATTTTCAAAGTCTACCAACGGCGGTGCAAGACCAACTCCAGGCCCGCTGGGCCGAACGGGAGGCCTGGAACAAGTTACCGGACGAGATACCCATTGCTGGGATTCAGTTGGGTAATATTTTTGTCGGTATTCAGCCCTCGCGGGGTTACGACCTAGACCCCAGTTTGAATTACCACGCCCCGGATCTGGAGCCAACCCTAGCCTACCTGGGCTTTTACCATTGGCTCAGAACTCAATTTCAGGCCCAGGCCCTAGTGCATGTCGGCAAACACGGCAATTTAGAATGGTTGCCCGGTAAGAGTGTCGCCCTTGCCGATACCTGCTATCCTGAGCTGGCCCTCGGGCCGCTTCCCCATTTTTATCCCTTTATTGTCAATGACCCTGGTGAAGGCACCCAGGCCAAACGCCGCGCCCAGGCCGTAATTATCGACCACCTCACGCCGCCCCTGACACGAGCCGAACTCTACGGCGATCTACTCAAGCTCGAGGCCCTGATTGATGAATATTACGAGGCCCAGGCCCTGGATCCCAGTCGTTTAGTTACCCTGCGTGACCGCATCCAGGCCCTTTTACAAGAGACTCACCTCGACCGGGACTTAGGCCTGGCGACTAGTTCAGAGTTAACCGACCTGTTAAGCGGGGCCGATAATTATTTGTGTGAACTGAAGGAAGCGCAAATTCGAGATGGCCTGCATATCTTGGGCCAATGTCCCCAGGGCAAAGCGCTGCGGGATTTAATGCTCAGTATCGGCCGGATGCCGGGGGGCCATCGTCTCGGTCTGACCCAGGCCCTAGCGGTAGATTATCAGTTGGACTTTGACCCCGTATTAGATGATTGGGGCCAACCCTTTACCTTCCCCGCCAACGCTCAACAGCTTTTGCAGGACAAAGGGGAGAAAGACCTTCTACAAGCGCTCCAGGCCTGTCGTCATGGTGGAGACGTGGTCGCAGTCCTGGAAACCCAGGCCCAGCAGTTACTGACAACAGGGGAACAACTTTCCTTGCTTGGCCCTCAAACGACCATCAGTTTAGCCTGGTTGACCCAGACGCTCCTACCGCTTCTGCAACAAACCCCCCAGGAAATTACCAATCTTCTGCGGGGCCTGGCAGGAGAATACATTGTCAGCGGGGCTTCTGGCGCTCCGACCCGAGGCCGGCCGGAAGTCTTACCCACTGGCCGTAATTTCTATGGCGTCGATATCCGGGCCATTCCCACGGAAACCGCTTGGGATGTCGGGCGACGGGCCGCCGAGGCCTTAATTGAACGCTACTGCCAGGATCATGGGGACTATCCCAAAACCTTGGCCCTCTCCATTTGGGGCACCTCCACCCTCCGCACCGGGGGCGACGACGTGGCCCAAGTACTGGCCCTGTTAGGGGTACAACCCCGCTGGGATGGCCCTTCTCGCCGGTTGGTGGATTTTGAAATTTTACCCGTGGCGGCCCTGGGACGGCCCCGTGTTGATGTGACGGTGCGGATTTCTGGCTTTTTCCGGGATAGTTTTCCCAATTTAATTCAACTGCTCCATCAGGCCATAACGGCTGTGGCCCAGTTGGAGGAGGCCCCAGAAGATAATCCCTTAGCCTACCAAGCCCGCCAGGAACAGGCCCTGTGGCAAACCCAGGGCCTAGAATCAGACCAAGCCTTAGAACGTGCTACCTACCGCATCTTTGGTTCCAAACCGGGGGCCTACGGGGCCGGCTTGCAGGGCCTGATCGAAGCCCAGAACTGGCAGGATGACCAGGATTTAGCGCGAGCCTATTTGAACTGGAGTTGTTACGCCTACGATGGTCAGGGCCTTGGCCATAGTCAACCGGAGGTCTTTGCCCAACGGCTTAAACAGTTGGAAATTGTTCTCCATAACCAGGACAATCGGGAACATGACCTGTTGGATTCCGATGATTACTACCAATTCCAAGGCGGCCTAACGGTGGCGGTGCGGGCCCTGACAGGTCAGAATCCGGCAGTTTATTTTGGCGACCATGCCATTCCCAGTCGGCCTAAAATCAAGCGTCTGGAGGAAGAGATTGCCAAGGTCTATCGTTCTCGGGTAATTAACCCCAAATGGATTGCCGGGGTGATGCGCCACGGTTACAAAGGAGCATTTGAAATGGCGGCGACGGTGGACTATCTCTTTGCCTACTCCGCTACCACCCAGACCGTTGCGGATTATATGTATCAAGGAGTCGCCGAGGCCTATCTCTTTGACCCGGAAGTTCAGGCCTTTGTCCAGGCCAAAAACCCCTGGGCCCTGCGGGATATGGCGGAACGATTATTAGAAGCCCATCAGCGGGGTCTCTGGTGGGATGTTGAGCCGCAAACCCTAGACCAACTAAGGGCCCTGGCCCACCAGGCCGAAGGGGTTCTCGAAAACCAACCCTTTCCGGCCTAGCCGACGCCGGACAATACCTTCGGCAACAGATCGTAGCGTCGCAAAATAGCCCCCAAGTCTAGGCTGGTTTCCAGCAGACAGGCATGGCCACTGTCGGGTAGCGGATGGATCACGGCCTGGGGGAGGTGTTTTTGTAAAAAGGCGGCCTCCTGGACAGACGGAAGCAAGCGGTCGCCCTCACTGGCCAGGATCAGGGTGGGCTGGGTAATTTGGCTGAGCTGAAATGCTGACAGGGCAAAGGTTTGCAACAGGGCCAGCCGTTGACTCACCATTGCAGGAGAAAGCGTGGCCATGGCCTGACGCAGTCTTTGTTGGTCGTAGGCAGTGAGCCGCTCTAATTGGGCCAGCCAGGGCAGAAAGGCCCAAGTCCCCAGGCTATAAAGTAGATCGGGCAACCATGGGGCTAAAGGAATCCCCCAGCTCAACCAAGGGGCCAACCGAAAGGAGGAGGCAGGATTCACCAAAATCAACTGTTCCACCTGAGAAACGGCTTGACTGGCCAGGGACAAAGCGAGACAGCCGCCAAAGGATTCCCCACAGAGTACCAGGGGCGCTCCTGACTGTTCCTCGTACCAGAGGTCTAACACCTGTTGACTCAGAAGCGGCCAATCCGTGAGCGGGTGAGGGGGTAAGGACAAATAGCGGAGATTAAAGCAGGTACTCAGAGAAGCGGCCTGGCGATAAAACAGTTGGCCTGTACCGTCCAAACCCGGCAGGTAGAGAAGGAAGGGGAAATGGGGCCGGTCGGGAAAGGGTTGCAGGAGTTTCATCAACGGGAGCGGGGATAACAATGGTAAATAAACAAGGCCCCGTCGCGCTTCAGCCGTAGTTTTTCGGCCTGGACTAGGCTCAGGTTTTCCTTGTCGGGGAAGGGGGCCACCTGGGCTGGGCAATCGTAGCGCAAATCCAAGTTAACCACGGGTCGCTGGTCTTGGCATTGGTCGTAGAGACGTTTTTGGCCCAGGGCTAGATAGGCCGTGTTGCCGTTCAGAACCAACGTCCATTGTTCGTTGCGGTAGGCTGTCTCCATCGCCTCGGGTTGTAATCGAAGACGTTGCGGGGGCTGCCCCCGGATGAATAGTTCCACCGCATTGGCCTGAAAGCGGGCACTAAAGGTTTTACCCTGATAGCAGTAGTAAACCCGCGACTGTTCCACGGGCGGTGGGACTTGTTGGGCTAAGGCCGGGGAGCTAAAAACCAGTAGAAGCAGGAAAAGTACCATCAAAAGGGGGCGCTGTCTAACCAATACGCCAACAGGGCCTAGGCCTATGCTAAAGCGGTTTTAGCGCAATTGGAGGACTGGTATTCGGCTATTTCAGGGCATCCTTCAGGGCCACTCGGGCGGCTAGATGATTGCGGGTCGAGAGTAGGATTTCCGCTTCCCGTTGCAGACGCTGGGCCGTATCTTGCAGTTCTAGCAGGCTCTGCTGTTCACTGGCCACACCGTAGAGATTACCAGCTACCCAGTAGGAGAGTTCGACGGGTAAAACAGGCAAATCATCGGGCAGTTCTAGGGGTTGGTCGGTTAGCTTAGCCGAGAGACGTACCACATCTTGTAAAAGGCGGTCAACTTCTTTTGCCAGCAGGTGGAGATCTTGGCCGGTATAGGTATCATCAATCCATTCCACCAGGCCGACTCGATAGGGCTTTTCCCGGACGTATTCTAGGACGCGAAAGCGTTGTTGGCCAAGGGTTAGGATCTTCATGCGGTCATCCGGCAAACGTTGACAACGTACCACCTCCGCACAACAACCCACATTGGCAATCTGACCGGAACTCGGGTCGATCATCAATACGCCAAAACGACGGTCATCTTCCAAAATGGTATTCATCATCATGCGATAACGAAACTCGAAAATATGGAGAGGGAGGGGCCGCCCTGGAAAAAGCACCACTTCAGGCAGGGGAAAGAGGGGGAGTTCCCGAATCGCAAGGGAAGAAGCCATTGTGTATCGTTATATTAAGCGTTTTTTTAAACTATAGCGAAGTTCTGGAGCCGATGGGGGCCCGCCTAACGTCCCGTTAGTTTGACGACCCAAATCCCGCCAAAGTAGAGGATCAGCACGGCCCCAGCCAGCAGCGATTGAGTTAAAGGATCCGTCGAGGGGGTTAAGACCGCGCCCAAAATCACGGCCCCCAGCACGATGTAGCGCCAATTTCGGAGCATCATCTGGGAATTAGTAATACCGAGATAGCCCAAAATGATTTGAATGACGGGAATCTGAAAGGCCAGGCCGGTGCAGAACATCAGCAGTAGGACAAACTCAAAATAGCGCTCGATCGACCAGAGTTGTTCCACCACATCGGCTCCATAGCTAATGAAAAAGCGCAGGGCCGCTGGAATCAGGGCATAGTAGGCAAACAATAGACCCGCAAAGAAAAGGACACTGGAACCGAGGACGACGGGGGCCAGCAATCGCCGCTCCCGACGGGTTAGTCCCGGTAAAACGAACTGGATAATTTGGTAGAGAATGAAGGGACTCGCTACGAGAATACCGCTGTATCCTGCCACCTTGAGGGAAGTAAAGAAAAACTCCCCTGGGGCCAACTGGAGAAACTTGACCCCTTGAGCCGGCACCTCCAGCCACTGGACTAAGGGCTTCACTTCTACAAAGCAAAGGACAACCCCCACTACAATGACCCCGAGGGAATAAAAAATCCGTCGGCGTAATTCCTCTAGATGATCGAAGAAGGACATTTCCACTTCATCGGGAAGTTCATCGAGAAAAGCTTGGGAATCGGGGGTGGCGGTGGAATCTAGCTCGGTGGGCGGCATTCTGGCTCAATCTTTCGGTCTCAAAATCTAGACCCCACGATAACATAAACTCGAAGACAGCCTATCCCGAGGGGATGGGAAAGGAGTTGGGGTGAGTCAAGAACGTGCCTACTGGTTTGCTTGGTCGCAATTAAACGGCGTTGGCCCGGTCTTGCTCAAGCGCATTTATCAACATTTTGAAACCCTAGAAAATGCGTGGAAGGCAACACCTCGAGCCCTAGGAGAAGTCCAGGGCCTAGGGGCCAAGTTAATCCAGGGTATTGTTGAGCAACGGGGAGCCATCGATCCAGAGTCGGCCCTGGCGGCCCATACACAAAAAAATCCCCGTTTTTGGACACCGGCCGATCCTGAGTATCCCCAACTACTCTGGGAAATCCCCAGCCCACCGCCTCTGCTCTACTACCAGGGCCAGGTGAACACCTTAGAAAATCAGGGCCAAGTTCCGGGCATTGGCATTGTCGGCACCCGTTACCCTACGGAGCATGGCCAACGCTGGACGCACAATCTGAGTCGCACCTTAGCCCAGCATGGCTTTACGATTATTTCTGGCCTGGCGGCGGGCATTGATGGCATTGCTCATCAGAGTTGTCTCGCGGCCCAGGGCCGCACCATTGCCGTGTTGGGGACGGGCTTGGATCTGGTCTATCCACCCCAGCATCGTCAACTGTTTGAGCAGATCGTGGCTGAGGGCCTGGTGGTAACGGAATATCCCGTGGGGACGAAACCGGACCGGGGTAACTTTCCGGCCCGGAACCGAATTATTGCCGGCTTAAGTCGCGCGGTGTTGGTGCTAGAGGCCCCGGAAAAATCGGGTTCTCTGATTACGGCCCGCTACGCCAGCGACTTTAATCGCGATGTCTATACCCTGCCCAATTCCCCGGAAGTTGAGGAAGCGAGGGGTTGTCTGAAGCTGATCCACAACGGCGCTGAAGTGATTTTCTCGGAGCAGGAATTACTGGCCAGCTTGGGGGCCATTCCGGCTCTGGATCAACCCCAGCAGTTGACCCTATTACCCACCTCGGAGATGTCTCCTCCCGATTTAGAACCAGCCCTGGCCCAACTCTTGCAGGCGGTTCCGCAGCAACCGGCCCTCTTTGATGTCATTGTGGCCCAGGCCGGCCAGAGTGCTGGCGACGTTTCCGGGGGGCTCTTGCAGTTGGAACTTCTAGGCTTGGTGACTCAATTGCCGGGGATGCGCTACCAACGCCGCTAGGAGTTGACCAATTTTCCCCTTTGGCCCAGGTCACCAGGGTCTGGGTCAATCCCTCTAGGGTATATTCCTGGGCTTCTAGGTCAACCCGCCCCAATAGCTCTCGACAACGCTGGGAGGTTTGCGGGCCAATGGAGGCCAGGCAGACGGGGGCCAGGTAATCGGCGAGGCGTTGGTTGTCCCCATCCAGGGCCTGGAGTAAAAGCGTATGGAAATTTTGCACCGTTTTGGCGCTGGCAAAGGTCACGACATCGACTTGGCCCTGCTGGAGGGCTTCTAGAATGGTCGGGGCCAGGCTTTCTGGGCAAGCAGATTGATAGGCCGGCACCTCTACCACCGTTCCCCCTTGCTGCGTGAGGGCCTGGACAAGCACTTCGCGGCCGCCACTTTCCACTCGCGGGAAAAGAAACCGCTGGTCGGCAATCGGTTCAGGAAAATGGCTCACCAGGTCATCGGCAATAAATTGGGGGGGAATAAAGTCCGGGCGGAGGCCGTAGGCTTTTAGGGCCTGGGCCGTTTTTTGGCCCACGACGGCAATTTTCAGGCCCTGGAGAGCGCGGCTATCTTGACCATGATCTTCCAGGCGTTGGAAAAAGAAGTTGACCCCATTGGCAGAGGTCAGAATCAACCAGTCAAAGGTCGTCAAATGAGCCAAGGCTTGGTCTAGGCCCTGCCAACTGGAAGGGGGTTGGATCACGAGGGCCGGCAATTCTAAAACCTGAGCCCCTTGGGCTTGTAAAAGCTGGCTAAATTGGCTTGATTGTTCCGCAGAGCGCGTGACGACAATAGTTTTATTTGATAAAGGGCGTTGGGGGGGCATGAAACGCTGGTTGACCACTGGGCCAAGGACAATGACAGCGGGGGATAGAGACTGGCCACGGGTCTTTTCCACCATATCCGCTAAGGTTCCCCACCAGGTTTGCTGGCTGGGACGACCACCGTGGCGAATGATCACCATTGGGTCTTCGGGAGAACGCCCCGACTGAAGTAGATGGGTCACAAGGGGGGCAAGGGTCTGGCCGCCCATCAGGATCACGAGGGTATCGATCCCGGCCAGGGCCGACCAATCCAAGCTTGCAGGGTCATGGCCCGTCAGAACCGCAAAACTACGACTGAGGTTCTTCTCGGTGAGGGGAATCCCCGCTAGGCCCGGAACCGCTAGGGCCGAGGAGAGGCCCGGAATCACCTGAAAAGGACAATCGGCCTCGCTAAGGGCCTGAATTTCCGCATTGGCCCGGCCAAATACCAGGGGGTCACCACTTTTGAGGCGTACCACCCGCTTACCTTGCTGACAGTGATGAATTAGAAGTTGGTTGATGCGGGCCTGGGGCGTACTGGGTCGGCCGCCTCGTTTTCCCACCCAGATCTGTTCACAATCGGGCGGTAGGTATTGGAGCAAACTCGGTTCCACCAGGTCATCGTAGACGAGTACCTCGGCCTGCTCTAGGCAGTGGAGGGCCTGTAGGGTCAAATAATCTAGGGGGCCAATTCCTGCACCGACAAGATAGACACAACCGGACGGGATAGTTTGCTGATCCATAAACAACCTCGAGGGGGTTCCTCATTCTGACGGATGCGATGGCCTGGCATCAAGCACCTGTGGATAACGACGGATTTTCCTGCAACGTCTTGGGAATTTCCATATTAATGGTCAATTTAACGACACAGAGTTGTTTATCCTTTTCCGGAACCGAGGGATTGTGGTTGAGGTAATCCTCTAGCCACTGACAACCCCGGTCTAGGAGTTGGTCTAGGTTATCAACAGGCCAGAGGCGTGCCGTGCCATCGGTGGAAGCGGTGACGACCCAACGACCATCGGGACTAAATTCCGCACTCCTCACCCAACCACTGTGGCCGCGAAAGATAGCCAATTCTCGTCCTAGGAGATCCCACAGACGAGCCGTGCCATCCGTAGAGGCCGTCACAATGATCTGTCCATCCGGGCTAAATTGGGCCGTATTGACAAAGGCTTGATGGCCATAGAGAGCCACCAACTCCTGGCCCTGGCGATTCCAAATCCGGGCGGTGCGGTCAGCGGAAGCGGTGACAATGTTTTGGCCATCGGGGCTAAATTGCGCTTGGTAAACAATATTTTGATGGCCCGTCAGCACGGCGATTTCCTGGCCCGCCAAGTCCCATAATCGAGCAGTATGGTCGGCGGAAGCCGTGAGCAAGTAATGGCCCTGGGGATCAAATTGAATGGTATGAACGGCCCCTCGGTGTCCCCGACAGACGGCTAATTCTTTGCCAACAATGTCCCACAGCGTGGCGCTTTTATCGGCAGAAGCGGTCGTAATAAACTGGCCATCGGGGCTAAATTCCGCGCTAAATAATGCTTGCCCCTGTTGTCGTAATACCGTCAAACACTGGCCTGTCGTGTTCCAAAGGCGGGCGGTGCCGTCCTTGGACGCCGTCAGCACAAACTGGCTATCTGGGCTGAAGCGGACACTTAAAACCGCATCCTGATGGCCGCGGAGGGTCGCTAATCGCTTGCCGGCAGAGTTCCACAGTTGAGTATTTTTATCAGCGGAGGCGGTGGCAATAAAATGGCCATCGGGACTAAATTGGCCCTCTCGAATCCAGTCATGGTGACTTTCAAGGGTTGCTAAACAGCGACCTTGATCACTCCAGAGACGGGCAGTATGGTCACGGGATACCGTTAAAATTCGATCCCCTTGGCTATTGAAGTGAGCATTGCGAACCCAATTGCTGTGGCCCTTGAGAACCGTAGCGCTTTTTTCCGACAGATCCCAAACGCGGGCGGAATGATCGGCGGAAATAGTGAAAAGACGACGACTATCCTGGCTGAATTGGGCTTCATAGACTTCTTTTTGGTGGCCCCGCATCACAGCTAGTAGTTGACCGGAACGTTGCCAGAGCCGAACAGTGCCGTCGTTGGCGAGGGTGACAATCGATTGGCCATCGGGGCTAAAACTGGCATCATAGACCGCTTGCTGTTGGGCCGAGAGAATTGCCACTGTCTTACCTTCTTGGTTCCACAGGCGAGCTGTACCATCACTAGAGGCCGTTAGCACCAGTTCCCCGTCGGGACTCCACTGGGCATTGCGCACCCAATTGTAGTGGCCCTTCAGAATGGCCAGACAATGGCCAGACAAATCCCAAATCCGGGCGGTGGTATCCGTCGAAGCGGTGAGAATCCGCTGGCCATCCGGACTAAACTGGGCATTGCGTACCCAATTTTGATGGCCCCTAAAGACTTGTAATTCCTGGCCCTGCAAATCCCAGAGCCGTGCCGTACCATCCCGAGAGGCGGAGAGAATCTGTTGGCCATCGGCGCTAAATTCTGCGTTTCTCACCCAGTGTTGGTGGCCCTGACATTGGGCCTGTTCTTCTCCTGCAAAATTCCACAGCCGCACGGTGCCATCCCGGCTACTGGTGAGCAGTAGCGCAGCAACCGGGCTAAACCGGACGCTGCGCACGGCTTTTTGATGCCCTTGCAAGGTGGTCTGGAGTTGGCCCTGCCGGTTCCACAGACGAGCCGTGTGGTCGCTAGAGCCACTGAGGAGATAATCCCCCTGGGGACTCCAGTGGAGGCTAGTAATATCCCCCTGATGGCCCCGCAGGACATGGTACAGTTCCCCCGTTGTGGCCCAGATCCGCACAACGCCTTCGGTGCTTCCCGTGGCGAGGGTATGGCCCTCGGGATGCAAACAGAGGGAAGATACGGCCACCGGATGTTCTAAACGATTCCGCTCATGGATTTGTCCCAAAATTTGTTGCAATGCCAGTAGCGGCCCGAGACTGGGGTAGTGACTCACCCCCGGCTCCGCAGGGAGGAGGGAACGCAGTTCTTGGCCCAGACTTAAGGCGGCTAACAGGGCCTCAATGGGCTGAAATTCCGCTTGTCGGAGGATAATCTGGGACTGACGTTCGAGGCGTAGGCCCACTAAGAGTTTCTGATAGGCCTGCTCAGTGTGGGTCAACTGACGACGTAGGCGTTGAATGCCATCAATGGCCTCGGAGCCCTCAGGAAAATACAAGGGCCAGTCCGGTTCCGGAGTCGCGGGACTGGTGAGGGATTCGGGGGGCTCAGGGGAGGGGAGTTGGGCCAGTACCTGGGTCAGCAATGGGGTACTGAGCCGGTAATAGGTGGTATCTCCCAGGGGAACAGCCACCACTAACCGTAATTGTTCAAGGCACTGGAGCATCAGGTGGCCCTGGGAAGACTCTGGAGCCAGGAGTTCCGTAGCCGTTCGCAGGCTCGGTAACGGCGAAGATTCTGCTAAGCGCTGTAATATTTCCTTGGCCAGGGTTTGGAGGGCCATGGGCAGGGGAGTCAGTAGACGCTCAATACGATACCAATACAGTTTGTCTCTCCCCAGGGCCTGGTAAGCTTCCAGACTCGTGATCTGCCGTTCTTCCAGCTCACTGCCGAGGCGTTGCCAATCGAGGGGCACAATGCACTGATGGCTATCACTCAAATCCTCAAGGACTTGGGCCTGGAGGTCAGCATCCCAGCCCAGATCCGCTTTAACTTGCTGGAGATAGGCTTGAAAGTAGGACTTGGGAATCGGTGGAAAACGAAGATGTTGAAAGGCCGGGAGGGGAATCCCGGTGCCCAGACGGTCAATCACCGTTGTCAGGGCCAGCGGGGGTAGGGCAATGAGAATCTTTAGACTTTTTTGGGCCAACCCCCGGCAAAGAAAAGAAACCAATGATGGGGGGCAGGCCTCTGGGTCGCCATCCAGCAGGAGAACCGTAGACTCCAGAGAGGCTAGACTTTGGTTCAAGGTTTCGACCTGAAAGTGTTCTAAAAGCTTGCTCTCCCACTCAGGATCTATTGGCAAGAGCAAGGGGCATTGGTGGGAGTAGTGTTCCTGGAGTTCTGGGAACAAATGGCAGGTCAGCCAAGAGCTTTTACCCATCCCGACTTCCCCAGACAGTAGAAGCAAGGGCGTATCCGTTGCCAGCCAATCCGCCAGGGATAGGGCCGGGAATAGGGGGAGGGGGGGAGGGAGCTCCGGTTGGGAGTCGGCGAGGGGAACACCGAGGGGATGACGTTTCATCCGGGCCAACGGCTCTGGCCCTAGTGGATAGCTACCGATAAAGGCCCGCTTGCCAATCTGGTATTCCAGGGCCTGGTATTCCTGGTCAATGGCAAGAACCTGTTGCCACTGCTGAGCTTGGTAGTAGCATTCCCGCAGTTCGATTAAAATGCCTGAAAAGAAATGGGGATTATCTTCTAGACAAGCCAATTGCTTAGCCAATTCCAGACTTTCCTGGGCCGCTTCCAGTTGCTCTTCTCCCAGAAGACAGCGCCCCGCCAGATAATGGAGCCAACTCTGCCAAACTGGGGTAATGCTAGGTTCCGGGGGTAAACTTTCCCAGGCCCGCTGGAGAGATTCCTTCGCTTCCGTAAAGCGCCACTGTTCAATTAAGGCTTCCGTTAACAGGCCATAGGCCATCGCCGTTTGCAGGGCCAGTTGGGAACGAGACCAGGGACAGTCCCCGTGCTTCGGTTCGGCCCCTGTGATCAGGGGAGAGAGTTGATAAAAAAAGACTAAAAAATGTTCTGCACACTGTTGGAGATATTGCCAACTTTCCAGACCCCGTAGAATTGTTGCCAGTAGGATTAAGGTATCGTTGCGACAATCCCGCCAATCTCGCTCTTGGAGAGCCGCCATGGCGATAGAAACCGCCTCTTGGGTCGCTTGCCAGAGAAAATGTCCCCGGTCTTTTTCCGACCAGGCCTGGAGCAGGTAGACGTAGGCCAAGCGGAGGCTCACCCAGGTGACTTCAGCCCGGTCTTCCAGTTGCTGAAAACAGACCAGGCTTTGGTGGTAATAGTAAACCGCACTGGGCAGACTGGGATCTAATCCTCCCCACTGCTGTATTTTTTCATAGTACAGGCCCTGGAGCAAACTGAAATGGGCCTGCTGGGCCGGGGTGAGTTCCGCCAGCGGTACCATTGTCCCCTGGAGTTGATAAATCCTATCAGCGAGCTCGTCATCCCAATGGCAGTGGGGCCGCCAATAATCAGCAATGGCTGCCGCCAGGGCCTGGTCTAGACTCTCTCCCCCGAGGCAACTATCCACCCAGGAACTGGTTCCCCCCAAAAAAGAGAGTAGGCCCCGAAATTCCGCTTCAATGCCAGGGGTTAGACCGATCACCCAGTGAAACGCCTGCTCAGGATAGGTTTTTTCTTTGGCTTGGGCTATTCGCGCCAAGGCTTCCTGGGGTTGAGCACAGTCTTCTAGGCCGACGAGTAACAACACCCGAGGGGGAGCCTCCAGGGTCAGCGCCAACCCGCCATCGGTTTCCGTTCCCTGACTCAGATCAAGCATCTGAGCCTCTTGAGTCAACATCCCCTGAAATTCCGTCAGAATAGCCCGAGGGCGGGGAGTCCGCACAAAATAGGCATGGTCTAGGGCCGGTGATTCCTGGAGACGAGTTTGCAGGGTTGCCCATTCTTGCTGGGGCTGGGGCCAACGTAACAAAAAGGTGAGGAGGGGGGTCATGCCATTGCTCCCATCGAAAAACAATCATCCAGCATGGGATAGACCAAATCACTTCTAGCCTAGCGGCAAGTTGCTCCATCTAGGATAATTCTTTCGGCCCAACGCAGTTTAGCAGAGCGAGAACGAGGATTGCGGGCCTGTTCCGCTTCATCGGACATCACGGGCTTTTTGGTCAGTACCTTGAGCAGGGGAGATTCCCGAAAGCGGTGTTTTACCAGCCGGTCTTCAAGGCTATGAAAGCTGATAATACCAAGGCGGCCAGCCGGCTTTAGCCATTGGGGGGCCAGGGCCAGAAAACGTTCCAAGGAGCCTAATTCATCGTTGACTACAATCCGCAGAGCCTGAAAAACCCGTGTCGCCGGATGAATGCGGCCGTAGCGGTACTGACCCGGAACAGAACGGGCAATGGTTTCGGCCAGTTCGGTGGTGGTTGTGAAGGGCCGCTGTTGGGCGATCTGACGGGCAATGCGCCGCGATAGGCGTTCTTCACCGTACTCGAAGAAAATACGGACGAGATCGGCTTCCGACCAATGGTTAATGATCTCCGCCGCTGTCAAGGTCTGGCTCTGATCCATCCGCATATCTAAGGGAGCCATTTGCCGAAAACTAAAGCCCCGCTCCGCCTGGTCGAGTTGGGGTGAGCTTACCCCCAGATCAGCAATAATACCGTCAAAAAATTGATCTTGACCTGGAAAATCTGCAAAATTCCCCTGCCAAAAACTAAGGTGATTAGCCGGAAAAGCAGACAAGCGCCGCTGAGCCGCGGTGATTGCCTGAGCATCCCGGTCAATAAGGGTCAAATGAATCGTCGGGTCAGTGCAGAGGAGTTGATAGCTATGCCCCCCCCCGCCGGCCGTTGCATCGAGGTAATAACCACTGGGTCGGAGAGCTAGACCTTGCTGAATAGCCTCACTTAAGACCGACAAATGAACAAAGTCAGCGGAGTGAGCAGGGTCAGAGACGGAAGCATCCATAGAAAATAGCACCGGAGGAGCAGGGGTAAGCCGACAAGAGATGACCCAGAGAGAGTCCCCTCCAGGAACTTATGGCGCGGAAAGTGCTTCAAACAGGGGAGAGAACCTTATCGGGATTTCGATATCATACTCATTCAGAGCGACTAAACGCGCATGATCATTAGCTCCCGTTCTATTACCGACTTGAACAAAGTTCTGAGTCGATTTTTTATTGCTAATTCTCTCGCTCTCCTCGGACTCCTTGGTGGGGTTATTCCCGACTGGAGTGGGCGCTTTCCCGTGCCAGTGACCTTTAGCCAGTTAGCCTATAGCCAAGAATTTAGCCCAACCCAAATTAATCGCTATGCTAAGGCTGTATTGGACATTGAAGCAGAACGCAAGGTAGCCTACCGCAAAATCCAAGACTTGATCGGTCGGGTGCCCCCTAACATCGTTTGTAACCAAAAAGAGAGTATTCGGCAACTCCCCAAGGAAGCCCAAAGTATTGCCGTCAATTTTTGCAATCGTTCCAAAAAAATTGCCCAGGCCAGTGGTTTGTCCCCCACCGAATTCAACACCATTACCGATGCGGCTCGTAAAAATGCCCCCCTGAAAAAACGGATTCAACAGGCGATCGTTAAAATTCGTCAGCCCTAGGGGGAAAGGCGTCCGTATGCTGATTTTTTGCCCACGGTTAATCCCCCCGCTTTTCTTGGCCTATCGCGCAGCACCATTGTGCAATCGGGCAATTACCTCCAAGCCGATGCCAGCGAAATTTTCCAAATTTTGGCCAAGCCCGAACCCATCTTAACCGTTACCGTGAACGATGCTGTAGCACTGCTGAGGGTCGCCTGCCATCTCGGTAATCCTCACGTGCCGGTAGAAATTTGTGCCGAATACCTGCAACTGTCCCCCGACTCGGTGCTAGCCGATCTGCTCCGACAGTTTGCGATTCTTGTCACCGATCGTCGCGTTCCCTTCTATCCAGAATCGGGGGCTTATAAGCCTCACTGATTAAAATTATTGTTAAGTTTAAAGGATATTATTTAGTATAGTGCATCACATTCCCGTACACTGGCTAGAATCGCCTCCGGCTAATCGACGTCGTAATCACCTCAAACTCAAACCATTATCCAAATATGAGCAATATAAATGAATTACTAGAAGAAACCCTCAACCTAGACGGCGCATTGCTCGCCGCTTTAGGTGACTGGAAAACGGGAATGTGCTTGGCGTCAGTTGGTACCGATAATCCCCGCTTTCCGCTCAAAAATGCTGAACTAGCAGTGGCCGGTAACACGCAGGTTATCCGCACAAAATTGAAGGTAGCTGCGTCCTTGGGGATGAAAGAAAAAATTGATGATATTTTAATTACCCTCGAAACGCAGTATCACTTAATGAGCATCACTCACTCCTTCGAGGGTCTCTTTTTCTATCTTGCCCTCGATCGGGATAAGGGAAATCTGGCCCTGGCCCGCATGAAGCTGAGAACCCTTGAACCCAAATTGGTGATCTAAAGCCCTAAGTTGTTACCGATCGTCGGCGATCGGAATCGCAACAAGACTAGCCGCAACGGTGAGGGTAGAAAGGTAGCGAGCATCTCAATACCTGTCGTACTGCGGCAAACCTCCGGCATTTTTCTTGGTTTCGGCTCCCCTTATCCGAAAAGGGATTGTAAACTGGATTTGACGCCCTGCTCCACAATTTTTAGACGGCGTTCGATACCATTTCAGGTTTAGTGCCCCCATCGCCCGGTAAAAGACGCGCTGCAAAATTCCCTTCGACTGATGGGCCGCCCCCAGCCCCGATCTTAGGAGAACGTCAAGGGATTCGCTACAATGTCTCATATAAATCGTGTAAGATAATGCCTCAATCGACTCCAAACCAGCGAAGTCGATCGCAACTTAACCTGAGAAAAGTAGTTTTAAACGACTAGCTTTTTGACCATCTGCCCGAGCAGTGAATGCCAAAACACAATGACCATTGATAACATCCGCCTAAGAAACGAGTTCATTAACACCCAAGTCATTACCCGCAACACCGGTAAGAAACTAGGCGTTGTCAAAGATGTGTTAGTCGATATTGACCAGCGCGAAATTGTGGCTCTCGGCCTACGGGATAATGCCCTCTCCCTGTCTGGTATGCCCCAATACATGTACCTGAACCGTATCTGTCAAACGGGGGATGTGGTGTTGGTGGAAGATGAAGATATTTTTGAAGCTGTTGATATTGATGCCTATACGCCCCTGATCAACAGCGAAGTGATTACCGAAACCGGGGAACCCCTGGGGCGCGTCCGCGATTTTCAATTTAATCTTGAAAGCGGCAAAGTTTCCTCGATTATTATTGCCTCCCTGGGTATTCCTCAAATTCCTGAACAACTAATCAGCACCTACGAGTTATCCATGGAAGAGGTGGTCAGCAGTGGCCCGAATCGCCTGATTGTCTTTGAAGGTGCCGAAGAACGCCTCAGTCAATTAAGCGTGGGTCTCCTAGAGCGATTGGGCATTGGCCGCCCCTCTTGGGAACAGGCACAAGAGGATATGTACTATCCCCCCACTACCCGCCCCGAAAATCAATTGGGGAGCGGTATTCCGCTACAAACCCCTGTCCAGGTACGCCAGCCCGAACCCGTCGTAGAAGAACGCTGGCACGAAGATGATTGGCAAGAAACCCGTCCAGTGCCGCCTCTGCGCCGCCAGGCCGAAGTCAATCGTTACCCTGAACCCGACTACGAAACTGACAACTGGGGAGAAGCCGAGCTAGAGGCCCCTAGTCCAGCCCCCAGCTACGAGTATCAGTACGAAGAAGAGGACTACGCCGGGGATATGTGGGACGATAGCGAACCCGAACCCTACAATCCCCCCCGCGTCAATATTCCTGAAAAACGCCGGGAAAAAATGCCGGAATACTACGAAGATTAGCCGCGGTATTGAGTTGTCTAAAGGACACAATGGGCCAGGCCTCGGTAGGAGAGGCCGTGGGGACTAACCTCAAAACGACAGGGGAGTATCTGTAAACCCTGGGCCTGCCCTTGCTGTAATAATTCAGCGTAGCGGGGGTCGTAGGCCTGGCCCGGAGCAAATTCCGTACAATCACCTCGATTAATGAAGTAAAGCATGACCGCTTTGGCCTGGGGCATCACGCCCATCAAGTCGAGGAGATGCTTTTGCCCACGGGTGGTCACTGTATCGGGAAAAAGGGCCAGGGAGCCTTCAGCCAGGGTGGTGTTTTTAACTTCAACGTAGATGGCAGGTTGGTCAGGGTGGCTCAGGAGAAAATCAATACGGCTTTTTTGGTCTTGGCCGTAGGCCACTTCCGGGCGGATGGCCTCGTAGCAGTCAGCAAGTTCGGGAAAAATCTGTTCTTCCAGGGCCTGTTTAATCACCCGATTCGGCAGACTGGTATTAACGCCGACCCAGGTTTCTCCTATTTGAATCATTTCCCAGGTATAGGCCAGCTTGCGTTTAGGACTCGGATGATAGGAAACCTGCACCGGTGCTCCGACCTGGCAGACACCGGTCATCGGCCCGGTATTGGGGCAGTGGGCCGTGATTATTTCCCCTGAATTTAGTTGGATATCAGCAAAAAAGCGTTTATACCGCTTGAGCAATGTTCCCGACTGGAGGGGCGGATAGGCATAGAAAAAATCCGTGGCCATGGCACCTAGGCCTCTAGCAGGGGATTCAAGGCTGAGCGGAGAGGGGTTTCCGCCAATGGTGTCTCGGCTTGGGCTAACCAATACCGATAATCCTCCAGAAGCTGGCCCAGGAGACGGTGTTTGATGCGGCCGAGGACTCCCTTGAGTAGGCTATTAGCCGTCATTTCCAGCAGGGGGGCCGGGGTTAACCAGAGGGGGGGGGGTAGATCCACACTCACCCGCAGGTCGGCTTTACCCTGGAGTAGGGTTTGGCCCTGGTGCTGGTAGGGGGCCAACCGACCTTTGAGATCCAACGAAAAGCGGTGGTTAATGTAGTCAATACCGCGAATTTCACAGCTCTCGGATTCGAGGTAGACGGTACCCGTCGCCGTTGACCAGACCTTCAACACCACGGTTGGTTGAAAATGGTACAAGTCCATGAAGTTGAGGGGGCGCATGGTCAGACGAAAGTGATTCTCGGAAAGCACGGCCGTTCGCTTCGGGTCAGCAATGGCCTGCACCAGACGCTGGGGTTGACGAAGATAGTGTTGTAGGGAAGCCAAGGGCTCCGTCAGGGTCAGACTGAGAGACTCCGTTGCGCTAAAGCAAACATTCATGGATTCGTCAAGGATAAAAGGCGTTGTTCTTAATTTTAGTTTACATTTCTTAAACTGTTGAGCCAGATTATACGGTTTTATTGACCTGGCTAGGGGCCTTTCGGTCAGTTCCCTTACAAAACTTAGCCATTTTGATGATATTTCTTTACGGATAAGCTGGTCAGAGCCGATAGCTTTGATGGAGAATAGGTTGTGAATCCTGAGGAATGCGACCCATGTCCCTTGTCATTGCCCACCTTGGCCCCAGGGGAACCAACACGGAAACTGTAGCCCTGGCCTACGCCGATTGGCTCCAGCAGACGCAAGGCCAGACTGCCCAATTGTTGCCCTATCCCAGCATTGGCCAAACCCTCCACAGTGCCGCCGACCCGTCTATTGATGTGGCCATTGTGCCAGTGGAAAATTCGACAGAGGGCAGTATTGGCGTCACCCTCGATACCCTCTGGGAACGGGGGAATTTACAAATTCAGCAGGAACTAGTGCTCCCAATTATCCACGTTCTCCTGTCCCACGGAAGGGCCCTTGAAGGACTGGCAAAGGTTTATTCCCATCCCCAGGCCCTGGGACAATGCCAGAAGTGGTTGGCCCAACACCTCCCCCAGGCCGAGTTGATCGCCACCAATTCCACCTCCGAAGCGGTACAGCTGATCCAGCAAGACCCGACGGCCGCGGCCATTGCTGCTCCCCGAGCCGCCCAACTGTTTGAGGTTCCAGTCCTGCGGGCCGGGATTAATGACTATGCCGATAATTGCACTCGTTTTTGGGTCGTGGGGCGACAACCCAGTCACCACGGCAGTCATACGGCCCTAGCCTTTACGGTTCCCACCAATGTGCCCGGAGCCTTGGTGCATCCCCTCCAGGCCCTGGCCAAGCGTCAGATTAATCTCTGTCGCATTGAATCCCGGCCCACTAAGCGTTCCCTGGGCGAATACCTGTTTTTTATGGATCTTGAAGCCAGTCAGACCGATGAGCATTTGCAGGCTGCCTTGGCAGAATTAGAACAGTACACGGAAATTTTGAAACTTTTCGGTAGTTACCGTGTCCAGCACCTAGACCCGATCCAAGGGACGCTGGCGGGGCAGACAAACGGATAAATGGGCACCACCGGTATCGGGGTCGTTGCTTGCCGTAATCTGGCCCCCGTGGGCGATGATAATTTCCTTGGCAATGGCCAGGCCCAGACCACTCCCCTGGCGGCCTGCCCGGTACTGAGTGCGGGAACGGGAGGGCTCCCCCTGGAACAATCGCTCAAAAATGTGGGGCAAATTATCGGGATGAAATCCTTCCCCCTGATCAACAATATCAACCTGGAGGACAAATTCTTCTAAGGCCCTGGCCTGCACCGAAATCTTGCTTCCTGGTGGACTATGTTTGATGCAGTTGTCTAATAAATTCATAAACACTTGAATCAATCGGTCATGGTCGGCTTCGCAGGGTAGTTGGTCGGGGCCATCATAGGCAATGTGAACTTGTTTTTCCGCGGCCAGGGGAGATAGTCGTTGCCAACTGGAAATGAGAATATCGTGGAGATCCACTACTTGATAGTCTAAACATTGTTTCGGGTTCTCCCCAAGCCGGGCTAAACTGAGCCAATCATCCACAAGGGTGCGTAGCCGCTCTGTTTCCTCCAGCATTTGCTTTAACCAGTCTTGTTCCGGTGGCTGGAGCCGGTGATGGAGGGCCTCGGCGACCAGGGAGATGGCCGTTAAGGGAGTGCGGAGTTCGTGGGTTAAGTCGGAAAAAATTCGGTCTTGTTGACGCTGAATTTCGGCCAGGGGCTGTAGATTTTCCAAGAAGACGGCGACTTTTTGTTGGGGGAGGGGATAGCTATGACCTTTAAGGAGCAAGGATTCTGAAGATAGCTTGGTTTTTGTTTCTTGAAAGGAGATGGGCGACGGAAAAAAAAGCCATTCCTGGACGTGGGGTTGTTGGGTATGACGGGTATGTTGAATTAATTGATCCAACTCGTAGGAACGAACTAGTTCCAGGAGCAAGCGGATTTGCGGAGGTCGCCAACGGTCAATCTGGAGTAGGGCCTGGGCGACGGTATTGCACCATAGCAGATGATCCTCGGCATCCACGTATAAAAATCCGATGGGGGCCTGGTCGAGAAGTTGTTGCCAAGCCTGGGATTCCGCTTGATAGATCTGGCACTGTTGCTGGAGGTAGCTCAACTCTCGACGAACGAGGGAGGTAAGGGACAAGGACTTGGCCACTTCAGCGGTATCTTGCAAACTGGTCAATAGGGGCTGGAGGCGGCGTTTTAGTTGATGACGTTCCCAAGCACCAATCGCCAGGCCCAGTAAGCCACCTAGGAGCAAAAATAGAACATTCACCGTGACTTTCATAAGCAACTTAGGCGGTTGGGGCCTCTCCTAGAATGGCCTGGAGTTGTTGGGCCAACTGGAGAGGACGAAAGGGCTTAGGCAGGATCCCAACGGCACCAAGGGCAGTTAGGGTTTCCGGCGGGAGGGGAGCCGCCGTCATCAGGAGTACGGGGATAGATTGGGTTTGGGGATGGGCCTTGAGCTGTTGTAGGGTGCTGGGGCCATCCATGCCGGGCATCATGCGATCCAGCAGGATTAGATCAGGCTGTTGAGTCTTGGCCAAACTGAGGGCTTCGGGGCCAGAGCTAGCGAGGAGAACTTGCCAAGGGGTCTGCAGGGTCAGGGCCAATTGGATAATTGACCGGATATCTTCCTCATCATCAACGACTAAAATCCTTTGGGGGCTTGACACTCGCTCTAGATATTCCAGAATTTTTTGCTAGTTTAGCGCACTGGGGGAAGAAGGATATGGAAAGTACTGCCTTGGCCCAACTGACTCTCGACCCAGAGGCGTCCTTGGTGTTGTTCCACCAGGCGGCGACAGATGGCTAAACCCAAACCAGTACCCCCCTTTTGGTAGGCATCGGCGGTATTCACTTGCCGGAACGGCTCAAAAACCTGCTGGAGTTGTTCCGCGGGAATGCCCCGGCCTTGGTCCCGCACCCATAGGTGGATGCCTTGTCTATCCTGACTACCCCGTAACCATACTGTTTGGCCCGGTTCAGAAAATTTAATGGCATTGCTGAGGAGATTGGTGAGGGTCTGCACCAGACGGTCCGGATCGGCCCAGAGGGTCAGAGGAGGGGCCTGGTAATCGAGGGTAATGCCCTGGCGGTCGGCCCAGGACTGGAGGGTCTGCACTGACTCCCGAAACAGGTCTTCTAGAGAACACTCGACCTTGCTGAGAACCAGATGGCCGGCTTGAATCCGGTCTAGATCCAGAATGTCGTTCACCAAGCGGATCAGACGCTCACTGTTGCTAATGGCAATATCTAGAATATGCTGGCCCTGGGGGGTGAGGGTTCCCAATTGTCCGGTACGGAGCAGATCAAGAGAACCAACGAGGGCATTTAAGGGCGTCCGCAATTCATGGCTCACCAGGGAAATAAATTGCGTTTCTAGGCGTTTATATTCGGTAATGTCGTGGAAAATATGCAGTGTGCAGGGGTTGTCGTCTAGCTCCAGGGCCTCGATGGAGAGTAGCACGGTGCGTGTTTCTCCGGTTTTGGTTTGTAGCTCACAGGCCTGGTTGTAGAGAGCACCCTGCTGGTTTAACTGGGCTAGCCATTGCGGATAGGTTGCTTGGCCAGTGCCTAGGTGTAGGTCATCGAAGTTGCGCCCGAGAATGTCCTGCAGGTCATAGCCCGTTAATTGGCTAAAACTGGGATTGACTTCTAGAAACTGGCCCTCGGGACGGCGGAGAATGGCAAGGGGACTGGGACAGGCCCGGAAGGCCTTGGTAAATTTCTCCTGAGCCGCTAAACGTTCCGCCATTTCTTGCTGGAGTTGCTGATTTTGGGCCTGGAGTTGCTGTTGCAGACGACGGAGGGTAAGGTGGGTTTCGATGCGGGCCAGCACTTCTTCCGCCTGGAAGGGCTTGGTGATATAATCCACTCCGCCGATGCCAAAGGCCTTGACCTTATCGATCACTTCCCCGAGGGCACTAATAAAAATTACGGGAATGGCCTGGGTGTGTGCTTGGGCCTTGAGGCGTTGACAGACCTCGTAGCCATTCATCTCCGGCATACGAATATCCAAAAGAATCAGATCCGGCGGTGCGGCCTGGGCGCCGCGTAAACCAGCCGAGCCCTTGGTCACACTCCGCACCTTGTAGCCTCTTTCTTTAAGCAGTTGGGACAACAGGGCCAGATTTTCAGGGGTATCGTCTACGACCAAGATATCTCCCTTGGAAGCACTGGAAGGGGGTTGAGTCAGGGTCATACGGATTATCTTTTGAGATCAGTGGGATTCTCGATTTAGGGCCTCATCGGCCAACTTAATAATGGCATCAAAGTCGTAGTCATGAGTGAGACGGATCAGAGCCTCCGTTAAACGGGCCTGGACCGGGGGAATTTGGGCCAATAATGTTTCGATCCAGTCGCCATCCACTTCCACGGCCGCCTGTCGCAGGGCCTGTAGCCAATCCGGGGTCATGCTTTGTAGGGCCTGGGGACTAAGGGGCGCTAAGGTGATACGACGGGGGGGCAGACTCGGGTCAGCATAGAGGTATTTGAGGCCTAAATACTGAGCCATCTTATCGAAAATAATTGATTCCTGAAAGGGTTTGCGTACCATATCATCACAGCCCATGGCCAGGATTCCCGCCCGTTGTTCCTCAAAGGCCGTAGCCGTCAAAGCAATAATAATCGGCGTAGGGCCCTGGGAAGAGCGCTTGATGCGTTGGGTGGCCTCGTAGCCATCCATCACCGGCATGCGCATATCCATCCAGATCAGATGGGGTTGCCAGGCCTGCCAGACGGCAATGGCCTCTTCGCCATTGGCGGCCGTGCGAGTTTCTAGGCCGACACTGGCTAGCAGACGAGCCAACAGTTGCCGGTTTTCTTCCCCATCATCGACGACCAGAATGCGGTACTGGGGTTGGTCGGGCAGGAGCCCAATCACCCGCCGCCGGACCGGATTGGTGGGGACTTTACCAGGAGGGGTAACGATGAGGGGCAGAGTAAAGCTAAACACAGACCCTTGCCCCGGCTGACTCCGAACCTGAATGTCTCCCCCCATCAACTGCACAAACTTGCGACTAATGGCTAGGCCCAGGCCCGTTCCCCCTTCATTCTGGCCATCGCGGCCGGCTTGGACAAAGGGCAGAAAGAGTTGAGCAAGGTCGGCGGCCGCAATCCCCCGCCCGGTGTCTTCAACGGCAAAATAAAGCTGGCCTGGGGTTTCCAGATTCACCCGCAGCGTGACGCCTCCCGTTTCTGTAAACTTGAGGGCATTACTCAATAAGTTAATCAGGACTTGGCGGAGTTTTCCTTCGTCGGCGCGGATAAATTGCGGCAGGGTCGGCGGCAGATCCATCTGCAAAAATAGGCCTTTTTCCTGGGCCCGGGGCTGAAATAACTCCTGTAGGGCCTGCAACAGATGCTGAAAATCGAAGGAAGTCGGATGGAGCCGAGTTTGGCCGGCCTCAATTTTGGACATCTCCAGCACATCATTAATGAGATTCAGCAGGTGTTCGCCACTGCGGTTAATAATGGCTAGGGATTCCTGTTGTTGGGGCGAGAGGGTTGTATCTCGCTCCATCAATTGGGCAAACCCAATAATGGCATTGAGGGGCGTTCGTAGTTCGTGGCTCATGTGGGCCAGAAATTCACTTTTGGCTCGATTGGCGGATTCGGCGCTCCGCTTAGCCGCCTCTAAATCCCGGCGTTGGCGTTTTTCTTGGGCCAGCAGTTGACCCTGGGCAATGGCAATCCCCACTTGGGCCGCAACGGCTTCCAGTAACTCGATTTCCCCCTGGCTCCAATGGCGGACTTGGTGGCGTTGATAGACCACAATGGCCCCGTTGGGTTCACTTTGATAGGAGGTGCGGATGGCAATTAACGATTGAATATCCATTCGTTGGTCAAGATGAGTGGGGTCGTCGTCGGCCTGCCAAATCACCGCTTGATCCTGAGTCAAGGCCTGGTCTAAACCCGCTACATCGGCCAATTGCAGGGACTCCTCGTTACCAATGTGGGAGCAGGGCTTGCGATATTCCGCCACCACTTGGGCTTGATTATCGGCCTGGTAACTGAAGATCTGACAGCCATCGACCTGAAAACTTTGGCCAATCTGGTTCACTGCCGTGCAGGAAATGCGTCCCAAGTCTAAGCTCTGGCGAATATTCTGGGTAATTTGCTCCAGCAAGAGGGCTCGCTGGAGTTGTTGTTCCAGGGCCATTTCCGTGCGCAACCGCTCTAATTCAGCTCCAGCCCGAGCAGCAAAAATCTTTAAAATCAGCTTTTGATCTTCAAAATTAGGCTCATCCAAAGGTTTAGTATCTAGTGCTGCAATATGGCCCAAAATATCGCCAGCAGGATTCAGTAGAGGCATACTGACGTAACTTTCCACTCCGAGTTTGACGAGATCGATATCTTCGGGAAAACGGGTCTGAACCGCATCCGAGTAACAGACCATTCTGCCTTGGAGAATGGCCTCACAGGGGGTTCCAGCAATATCGTACTCAAAGTTTTCACCAAAGTCTTTACCCGTCCAGACAGCGAAGGTTCGTGCCCGCCGTTTACTGGCATCGGTAAATTCAGCAATGAGCGCATAGCGGACTTTCAGGAGTTCCACTAGGGAGCGGACACAAGAGCGGAAAAAATCATTACCGATCTTGGCGGCGGTACCCTCCACAATCAGACGCAGGGCCTGTTCCCGCTGTTTTCGGTGGGTAATATCCTGGAAATACCAAACACGGCCGTAGTAGTCGCCCTGGCTGGAGTGAATCGGGCTAGAATAGCGCTCTAAAATACGCCCGTCCTTGAAGGGAATCTCATCCCGGCTAATTTCTAGGGGGGATTGGTAAAGATAATCTAATTTGGCTTTAAACTCCTCGGGTTCCGCCAACTTCGACAGAACGTATTCTCGGAGGGGAATGGCGTTGTCCCCTGTCATGACGGCGGGAGGAATTTGCCAGAGATCCCGAAAACGCTGATTGTAGGAAATAATTTGGTGTTGCTCATTGACCACCAAAATACCTTCGGGGGAGGCATCGCGCTGGGCCTTGAGCAGGGCATTATTCCGCTCTAGCATGGCCTGTACCTGTTGGCGTTGGTGGGTTTCCAGAGCCAAGGCCACAAAATCAGCAATAGAGCCCGCAAAATTCTGCTCTGCCAGCGTCCAGACCCGGGGGGCTTGAATTTGTTCGTGGCAGACCACCCCAACAATTTTCCCCTTCACCCGGATCGGTGCATCCAGGTTGGCCTGGATTCCCAGGGGAATGAGGTAGGAATCCAGGAGTTCCTGGAGGCGGGGGTCATTCTGAGCATCGGGAAAGGATAAACTCCGGCGCGAAGTCTGGAGGGCCTCGCAATAGGAGGGATAATCCCGAATGCACAATTCCAGACCCAGACTATGACGGTCATCTGGTAATTCGTAGAGGTCGGCACAGCGGAGTTTGGTATGGTCGCGGTCAAAGAGCCAAATCCCCACCCGCTCAACCCGGAGGGAACTGGCGGCGGCTTCGGTAATGGCGCGGAGGGCCAAATCGAGCTGGCCCAGGGCCAGGGCCTGACTTTGGGCCAGACTTGCCAAGGCCTGACTTTGTTGCTGTAAGCGCCGTTCACTATCGGCTAGGGCCATTTCGGCCTGTTTACGGTCACTGATATCGAGCATTACTCCTTCTAGGCAGTTCTCCTCCCGATTAAGCCGAACCGAGCAGAGGCCCCACCGCAGGGACTGGTCGTGGCGACGAAAACGCAGTTCGTAGTAGCCCAATTCTCCCTGCTGTTGCAATTGGGCCACAATCCGTTCCCGGTCACTGGGATCGGCGTAAAAGTCCAGGGTGCGTAATTTCCCGACCACCTCTGAGGGGTCTTGGTAGCCCCCCAATTCAATAAAGCGTTGATTAGCTTCGAGAACCAGACCATCGGTTACCCGAGTGCGAAAAATACCAACCTGGGAATTTTCAAAGAGGTTGCGGTACTTGAGTTCACTGCGCCGCAGGGCCTCTTCCGTCCGCTTACGCTCTGTGAGGTCGTAGATAATGCCTTGAACAAGACGACGATCACCAATCTGAATCGGGGTTAACCAGACCTCGGCTAGAAAGTCAGTGCCATCGGCCCGGCGATGAATCCATTCAAAACGATGACTCCCCTGGGCAAAGGCCTGCTGGATATATTCATTGGCCAACTCCTGGGAAGAACGTCCATTGGGTTGCTGGGGCGGGGATAAACGACTGGGGTGTTTGCCGATAATATATTGGCGACTGCATCGAAAAAGGATTTCCGCCGCATTGTTACAGTCAAAAATCCCCTCATCGTTGCCGGTAATAATGCCCAAGCTAATGGAATCGTAGAGGACGCGCAGGCGGGTTTCCGATTCTAAAAAAGCCTGCTCCGAACGCTTCCGGTCAGTAATATCTTCACAAATCACCAGCAAATGTTGGGGTTGCTGGGCCTCATCGTAGAGGGGAATCTTGCGGGTATGGAGTATCCGCTGTCCTTGGTGAGGAGTATCAATAAACTCCTCGGGAATTTCTTCGGAGTGGCCCTGCTCAAAGGCCTGGTGGTCTTTTTGCTCAAAAAACTGGGCCTGCTCTAAGGGTGAAATATCATAGACGGTTTTTCCCAGGGCCTGCTCAGCGGAAATACCAAACATGCGTTCACAGGTTTGATTCCAAAATTGAAACTGGCCAAAGGTATCAGGACGGCCATCCTTAACAAACAGGGCCAGGGGAATGTTATCAATCAGCGTTTGTAAAAAGGCCTGGGAGCGCTGGAGTTCCCTCGCCAGAGCTTGGGCCGGCCCCCCATCGGCCGGAATGACTTCCATCAGCCAAAAGGTACCCAGGTCGGGTCGCTCTCGATCGATCCAACCTCCCCAAATTTGCAGGGACTCCTCTCTGTAATCATAGATTCCTGCTCCGGTTTGGCCCCGGCGGAATCGGGCCTCGGGATAGTCGCTGGCTGCAAGGAGCCGGCCGCCCTGACGGAGGGGCATCACATCGGGCCAGGTTTGGCCCTGGAGTGGTCTAGGATTCGGGCACCAACTGGCCCAGCGGGAATTGTAGTGACTAATTTGTCCTTGGGCATCCAACCACACCACCCCCTGATTCAAGGCCGCTATGACCGCCCGATACTGGGCCAATTCCGTCTGCAGTGGTTCGACAGGGGAGACAGTGGGGGTAGACATGGGGTTCCAAGCTTGCAAGCCAGACTATGCAGACAGGATAGCTCAGCCCAAGGTCGAAAGGTTCCTCCCTCTGGGGGGATTTTGGCCTGACCGAAGGCAGCCCTAGGACAGGTCTAGCATCCGCTGAATAGGTTTCAAAGCCGCCTGGAGCGTTGTCGCTGGTAACGTAATTTCCGGCTGACGATGCTTCATGGCCAGATAGACCTTTTCCAGGGTATTTAGGCGCATGTGGGGACATTCATTGCAGGCACAGTTTCCCAGGCCCGGCAGAGGAATAAAGATTTTATCGGGGCAGGCCTTTTCCATCTGGTGGATAATCCCCGGTTCCGTGGCCACAATAAAGGCTTGGGACGCACTGCGCTGGCTATAGGTCAACAGGGCCGTGGTCGAGCCAATGAAATCAGCATGCTGGAGGATCGGCGTTTCACACTCGGGATGGGCAATCACCTCAGCTTGGGGATGCTGGAGCTTGAGGTCAATCAGTTTACGTTCCGAAAAGGTTTCATGGACGATACAACTGCCCTGCCATAACACCATCTCGCGGCCCGTTTGTTCCATCACGTAGCGGCCCAGGTTCCGATCCGGAGCAAAAATCAGCGGCTGGGAAGGGGGCACTTGCTGGACAATCTTAACGGCATTGGAGCTAGTACAAATAATGTCGCTCATGGCCTTGACTTCCGCCGAGCAGTTGATATAAGAAATCACCCAATGGTCGGGATACTGGGCCTTAAAACGGGCAAAGGCCTCCGGGGGACAGCTATCAGCCAAAGAACAGCCCGCCGCCAAGTCGGGTAACAACACCAATTTATGGGGATTGAGAATTTTGGCCGTTTCCGCCATAAAATGCACCCCGGCAAAGAGAATCACATCGGCCTGGGTTTGGGCCGCCTGCTGGGACAGTCCCAGGGAATCTCCTAAATAATCAGCAATGTCCTGGATCTCTGCGGCCTGGTAATAATGAGCCAAAATCACCGCATTTAATTCCTGCTTGAGGGCCTGGATGGCCCCTACTAAATCTCGGGGCAGGGGAGTAGACGGACGAGCAACGGTGGTGAACACTAACGGAAAAACTCCTGCGGTCAATAACTAGCTTATAGTTTATTCTACCAAAAATTATAGTCTATCTTACTAAAAAAAGGCCAGGGAAGGGAGAGCCGTCCCAAGCCAACTTCAATCCAGCGGAGGGGCCTAACTGGCCAAGTATTCTCGAATCACTGATTTGCGCTTACGGAGTTTCGTTAAGGCCTCCCGTTCGATCTGACGTACCCGCTCCCGGCTGATATTCAGGAGAGTGCCAATTTTGGCCAGGGTCAGGGGTTGGCCGTTAGTCAGGCCAAAGCGGAGAGTCAAGACTTCACGCTGTTGGGGGGTCAGGTCAGCCATCAAATTATCAAGGTCTACTTGTAGGGCAACGTGGGTGGCGAAGTCTTCCGGTTGAGGGCCATCATCCTCGAGCAACTCCCCGAGTTCGGTATCTTGGTTATCTCCCACCCGCAGATCTAAAGAGAGGGGATGGCGGGCCCGTTCCAGATAATCTCGCACCTGACGGGGGGTCAGCTCCAGGGCCTCTGCTAGTTCGCCAATGGTGGCCGCTCGTCCTTTCTCCTGGGCCAGTTGCCGCTGGGCCTTTTTGATTTTGTTCAGTTTCTCGGTGATGTGGATGGGGAGTCGGATGGTGCGGCTCTTTTCCGCAATCGCTCGGGTAATGGCCTGGCGGATCCACCAGTAGGCATAGGTCGAAAAACGATAGCCCTTGGTGGGGTCAAACTTTTCCACCCCCCGTTGCATCCCGATGGTTCCCTCTTGGATCAGATCCAGAAGGTCAAGATTCCGCTTGAGATATTTTTTGGCCACGGACACCACCAGTCGGAGGTTCGCTTCCACCATTTTTCGCTTGGCCGCATCCCCTGCCGCCGTGGCCGCCAGTAATTCTGTTTCTGTCAGACCCGTGGCCTCTGCCCACTGCTCTAGGCTGGGTTCCTGCCCTAACTGTTCCTTTAACGTCGCTTTTACCTCTGCCAGAGAGACAGAACGCTGAATCCGTTTCGCATAGAGAATTTCTTCCTCGTGGGTTAAGAGAGGAACGCGACCAATTTCTCGTAGGTAGGAACGTACTGGATCAGGGGTGTTTTTCGCAGTCTTCATAGCAGAAAGTGGGGTAAAAAGGCAATCCTAGGCAATAGAAGCAGGGGTCGTGCAAAGCGGACGGTTGTCAGGGCCTTAATCAGGTCAGCAGTGGAGAGAAGTCGGCGAACTAGAAGTGTTAGGGAAAGGCAGGCAGACTTCAGGAGTTGCTAGGGTAGAAGCGATTTTCTCGTAGGTAGGAACGTACTGGATCAGGGGTGTTTTTCGCAGTCTTCATAGCAGAAAGTGGGGTAAAAAGGCAATCCTAGGCAATAGAAGCAGGGGTCGTGCAAAGCGGACAGTTGTTAGGGCCTTAATCAGGTCAGCAGTGGAGAGAAGTCGGCGAATTAGAAGTGTTAGGGAAAGGCAGACTTCAAGAATTGCTAGGGTAGAAGCGATCGGGAAAAACGGTGTTCCTTAATAATACTAAACAAATCTTTAAGTTTTGTAAAGCAAAGCTGAGGATTACAGGGCCTCCTTCTTAACTTTGATGATCAATCGTTACCATTGGCCCTCCGACAAACTCATCGGAAGCCTCCGGTGTCCACAACCCATTGTGGCCATCATCTCCCCTAGACTTCTGTGTTCACAGTAGCCAAACGCCAGAAATAGTTCAAAAGATCCAATGGCAGACCAAGAAGAGTAACCCGCGAGGTGTCCTTGTAACTAGGCTAGACTCCCACAAATGTTAGCCTTGGAAATCTTGCGCTATCCTACTTTTAGTACAAAATCTTTATTCTGTCTGCTCACAACAAAGCTGCCAACTGGAGTGAGGAAAACTACTTATTTTATCGACATTTAGCTTGTAGCCTAGATACAGCAAGGGTTGTAAGACTCAGGAGAGTCCCCTTAGATGAATTTTTCACTACATAGATAACACCAATCAGAGGTCTTTGGGCTCTAGATTAACGACTTCTGGCTTGTTTCCGCTACTCCTAGGTTTTCATAAGCTTGCGAAGTACTTGAATGGAATCTTTCGATTTCGCGTAGTATCCTAAAAATGATTACGCAGCTTTTCCCCTCGTAGAGGCAATCAACCAACGACCGAGGGCAGGGAAGAAACGACAACTATTCACCCCGATCGCCGCAAGAGTCGGATTAATAAAGGCCTGGTGCATAAAACGACCCAGTTGTAAGCGTTGGTTAAATTCCTGTCGCCAAGCACGCTCATAAAGGTCTTTAAAGGTTGCTAAGGGAAAGGAATCTTGTAATAGTTGACTGATTAAAGGAACCACTAGATCGGCAGACCGCAGGGCCATGGCCATGCCATCCCCACAAAGCGGCGTAATCATCCCTCCTGCATCCCCAATCAAACAAAGGTCGTCTTCAAAGGGGTCTTTACGGGCAAAGGAAATCTGGGCGAGATTTTTGGGACTCGTCACCCGTTCCCAGGACTGTAATCGCTCGGCTAACATCGAATTCTGAAACAGGGCTTCTGGGGTATGACGGTCTCTAGGGTTATTTTTCAAGACACGCTGATGGGCAATCCAGCACACATTGATTTTGCCCGCTTCCACCTGAGACAGTCCACAGTAACCCCCAGGAAAAGCATGGAGTTCAATTCCCTGAGGTAATTCTTGCCCCTGATAATGGGCTTTACTGGCAATCCAGGGAGATTTTTGCTGGATAAAGGGTCGGTTTAGCTGGTGATCCAAGGATGAGGCTTTACCAAAGGCTCCTAGGACAAAACGACCGTCAAAGTTGCCCCGATGGGTACTCACTTGAAAGCCTTCTCCAAAAGACCCGGCGATCGCCTTGACTGCTGTTCCTTGATGGGCGATCGCTCCCACCGCCTCGGCCCGTTCCCACAAAATACGATCCAATTGGTAACGACTGAGTCCTAGGGCGGTACCCGGTAATTCTCCGCGAAATTCTGCCCCCTGATTGTTAGTGAGATAGACGTTTTGGATGGGATAGGCCCCGACAGCTCTCACGGTTTCTAAAATGCCTAGCCGTGCAAAGATTTCAATCACTTCAACGGATAAAAATTCGCCACAAAGTCGGTGGGTGGGATAACGAGCTTGTTCTAATAGCAGAACCTGATAACCTCGTTGGGCCAGTTGAATGGCCGCGCTAGACCCCGCTAATCCTGCGCCGACAACAATCACGTCATAAATCATTTGCTTCTTTCCCTCCGTACTGTACTGAGTAACCAGCGAAAGGGAAAATACCACCGCAAGGAAAAATCCGTTAACCCTGCACCTTCGGCGATCGTCGTCAAATCATTAGCCCGAAAACCGCGCAATACGGACAGAGGGCCGTCATGGCGTACCATCGGAGCGGCGGGTAATAAACGGGTCAAGCTATAGATGCCCGCATAGGCCAGGGGATGACGGTGGAGATCGTTGATAATAATGCCGTGCTGGGAAACCCGTTGCAGATCTTTCACAATGGCGATCGCCTTGGGTTGGGCAAAGTGATGTAAAAACATGGCTCCCATACCAATATCAAAGGCATGATCAGCGTAGGGTAAGGCTAAAGCATCGGCCACTTCGAGACTAATTTTTGCGCGTTGGCGATCATTTAAACGTTTTTCTAGGGTTTGCTGGGCATAGTCAATGGTGGCCGGGTTGGCATCTACCGCCGTAATTTCTATCGGTATATCAACGGATTGAGCCTCCGCCCAGCGCACAATATATTCGGGAAAATCGGCAATCCCTGTTCCTAAATCCAGAATGCGTGTCACCTGGCCCGCCCTTGACTGCAAAAACGGAGCCAAAATCGCCATCGTGGTACTATAGCCCCCCAATAAACGATTGACCCAACGTAATTGCTCCAAAGCCTCGGTTAAGCGTTCATCGGTAATGGAAAAATCATCCATTAATTCATCGGTGTCGGTACGAATTTGAAAAGACGGAAAAACCATTATGCGTTTGCCCCTAGCTGTTGCCATAAACAACTTTCAATGGTTAAGCCCGGCCCAAAGGCCAGACCTACCAGATGATTGAAACCGTTTCCCGCCGTTAAACCTCTGTGATGACGGGCCAGTAAGCGTTGCAAGATAAATAAAATCGTGGGAGAACTCATGTTGCCATACAAACGTAGAACTTCAAAGGAATCGTGAACTAATGAATCGGACAGAGCTAACAGGTCTTGAATGGTTTCTACAATTTTTCTACCCCCTGGATGAATCGCCCAACCGTCAATCATGGCAGGATTTAATTGGTGTTTAGCTAAAAAGTCGTGCAAAAAATGTGGTAAATATTCGGCAATGACTTCTGGTACTTTTGGCGACAATCCCATCAAAAAACCGGTATCACCAATCGTCCAATTCATTAAATCTTCCCCCGCCAATAGTTGGCTATAACTGTCTTGATAGATCAGTTTTCCTACGGCTTCTGAATAAGACTGCGATCGCAGAATGGCGGCAGCGGCTCCATCGGCAAAAATGGCATTAATCACCAAATTTTCCACCGAATCATTGATCTGAAAATGAAGCGAACAGAGTTCCACACAGACCAGTAAGACCTGAGCTTGATCGTCTCCCTGACAAATAGCATGGGCTAATTTCAACCCGTTTAAGGCGCCATGACAGCCCATAAACCCGACGAGAGTTCTGGCTACCATTGCGGGGAGTCCCAAACTTTGGATGAGATGAATATCTACCCCTGGCGCAGAAAAGCCTGTACAACTGACCACAATCAGATGGGTAATGGTTTCTGGTTTTAAGCCTGCTTTTTCGAGGGCCTGTTGGGCCGCGCTGGTGGCGATTGCCTTGGCCCAGATTTGATACTGTTGATTACGGTCGCGGGTACTGGGGGCGGGTTGTAGGTAAGGGTTATTGGCAAAAAAGCGAAATTGATCTGGCTCTAACCCATAGTCTTCAAGACAGCTATAACGATAATCAATGCCCGATTGTTGATAAATACGAGTAATACGATTTTGTGTAGCCTCGGAAAATCGCTGAACACGGATCATAAACGCGGCGGCTTCTGCCTGGGATCGCCGAAAAGGAGGATTAGCCGTCCCAATAGATTCCAAAACCGTGTACATAGAGGCATCATTCCTAATTGGCAGACTCAAGGTTAACACAGAAAATGGTATTCAATTTGTGTGTATTGTTTGAGCAAATCAAGGGAGTGTAAGTAGCTAGGTGCAATTAAATATAAAACGCTCAAGGGAGTATCCACCGGCCTCTCTACAAGCTGTCATCCCATCTATTACCGCTCTGGCTAAATCATATTCGTTATCAATGGGGATTGAGTGCAGTTGCGGTCATTGATGGATTGAGTTGATACAGTGCTGACGTAAAATAGTACCTTTGATTCGATCGTCTGCGGAATGGCAGGTATAAGCCTAGACAAGAAACCTAATCCTGGAAAATCGAGTCTACACTAGGGGTCGAGTTGTCTCTTCGTTTACCCTGTCTCTGGCATGTCTTCTCCCCGGCCAAGATTTTTCCGTTTTCCTCCCCTTGGGCGATGGCTGAGAAAGCCTGCTGTCCTGGGGGTAACCAGTGGTGTACTGGTTTCTCTAGGGGGAATCTGTGCCGGTCTCCAGTACTGGGCCTATCATCATCTCTCCCCCTGGCTCTCGTCCGAATTATCTCGCCAGCTTCGGCGGCCAGTGGAAATCGGGCCAGTGCAGCATTTTTACTTCACTGAAGTCCGCTTCGGCCCTTCTCGCCTCTCGGCTACAGCCAAAGATCCGACCAGCCTAAACCTGCCCAATCTGACCATTGCCCTCAATCCCTGGTCTTTCTTGATGGGGCAACCCCTGGCCCTAGAGGCCAAGGCCAATAAACTAGTACTAACTTTGCAACAAAATACGGCGGGGAAATGGTCTAACTTCCAACTTCCGGAGGGCCAAGGCCCCCTACGTTTGCCCACAGATATTGCGGCCCGGTTGCAAATCCAGGAGGGCCAAATTAAACTACTACCCCACGGGGCTCCCCAGGCCCTAATGCTCAAGCTTGAGGGTACGGGCCAGTATCAGTACCAAAGAAGCAACCAGGCACAGACAATTGACTATAATCTGGCGGTCGGCCTCCAAAAGAGTCAAGTTCAAATCCAGGGCCAAACCCAACTCAATACGGGCCAGAGTCAAGTGGCCTTGAGTCTCAAAAAACTTAATTTAACTGAACTAGTCGGCCTGTTCCCCCGTTTTCCGGGCCAACTCCAGCAGGGGTCGGTGCAAGGCCAAGCCAAGATTCATTTGCCCAGTTGGCAACAGGCTAAGGAAGCTGAGGTCAAGGGCAATGTCACTCTGCAACAACTCCAGGCCCAATGGCAGGGTCTCAAGGCCCCCCTCCAGGCCAATCTAGAGTTGGGCTTGATTGGCCAGAGCCTGGTAATTCGACAAGGGCAGTTGGCCCTCGGCCCTTTGAAAACAGCCCTGCAAGGGACGGTGGATTGGCAAAAGGGTTACGCCCTTGCCTTCCAGACAGAGGACATTAATACGCAAGCTTTCCTCAAAACCTTCCAACTGACCTCACCCCTGCCCCTGACGGGTTCCCTCAAAGCCCAATGGCAAGTCACGGGGGCCTTGGATAACCCTCAATTTCGAGGTCGTCTTGGCAACATAAAACCCCTCCGCCTCGATAAAGTCAGTATTTCTACCCTGGGGGCCGAGTTCCGGGGCAATCTAGACCGATTGGAACTAACTCAGTTCCAAGTCCGGCCGACCACGGGGGGAAACATCCAAGCTCAGGGCCAAGTCCAGTGGCAACTGCGGCCCCTGTTGAGAGGTCAAGCTTGGCGTTGGCAGACGATTCCCTTGGCCCTGCAATGGCAGGGAGAATTAGCCAGTCAAAAACTGCTCCAACCCTACCAAGTCCTGGCCGATGACATCCAAATCGGCAATCTCCAGACTCGGGGGAATCTATCGGGAACCCTGGGAAATCCCCGCGCCCGTCTCGATTGGCAAACTACCACTCCCAACCGGTGGCAAGACCTCAGCTTGGCCTTGGCGGGGCAGGCCAGTCTAGAGGGCCAAACCCTGCGCCTAAACCAGGCCCGCGTCCAAACCCAGGGGGGCGAACTCCAGCTAACGGGCCAAGGAGATTGGAGCCGTAACCAATGGCAGACTCAAATTCAGGCCAATCAGTTGGCCCTAGCGCCATTTTTCCCGTTGCTTTGTCGTTCCGTCTCCTGTCCCGAGACCTTAGCCCAGCGGCCACTCACCCTCCAACAGGCGAATCTTCGCTTAGCAGGGACGCTCCAAGACTTGAACCCGGAGACCTGGCAAGGGAGTGGACAGTTGCAGATCCGGCGTGACGCAGAACGCCTAGCTCTCCAGGCCGAGTTAAACCAAGGGGAACTCAAGACGGCCCTTGCCCTGAACAATTGGCAACTCCAGCCTTTTTTAAGAGAACTCCCCCCAGAGGTTCGCTTGGCCCAGGCAACCTTGAATCTGCGGGGCCGTTTAGCCGATTATCAGACTCTGAATTGGCAGGGCCTGACCGGACAAACGCAAATGGCCTTGAGCCTGGGAAGAGATCAAATTAATCTCCAAGGGGACATTGCCCAGGGTCAACTCCGGGGTCAAGCCCAGATGGGGACGCTAAATCTCCAGGCCCTGGCCCCAGCCCTCACGATTCCGGTGCAATTACAGGGGGGCCAGATTCAATTCACCGCGCCCTTAGGGGATTTGCTTCAGGCCCAACCGCAACTCCAGGGGGTTCGCGCGACGGCGGATCTGCGCTTCCGGCTGGGCGGCGGGACTATCCTCAGCACCACGCAACTCACGGCCCGGGGTTGGCAAAGCCGCCTCATGGCCCAACGGGTCAACCTGCAAAGTCTTTTCCCTGAACAGGGCCTGGCCCTAGACCCCCTTTCGGCCCAAGTGCAAGTCGCGGGGACGTTTCCCCAGAATTGGGGCCAATCCCTCGCCGTCCAGGTGAAAACGGCTCAGCTCAAGCTTGGCCCTGAAAGCCTCCAGGCCCAGGGAAGCCTAACGTTAGCCAATCTGCTCCAGCAACCCCAACTGGCCCAGGTTAAGCTCCAGGTGCAAAGTCAAACCAATCTGGCTAAGTTCCCCGTGAATACTTGGTTAGATCATCTCCCCCTGGCCCCGAGTCTACGCCCGGAATCCCTAAGCTTGGCGGGATTAGCTCGCTTTAAGGGCCAATTAACAGGAAAAGCGGTCACGGATTGGCGGGATCTGCAACTCCAGGGCCAGGTTAATTTGGCCAATCTGGTGGTTAATCAAAGGACGTTTGAACCAATCTTGCAGGGAACCCTCGGACTGAGCCGGGGCCGACCCTTAAGCCTGAAACTCAAGGGCCAAGAAGATCTACTGGCCCTGACCCTAGGCTATTGCCCCAGGGAAGCCTGCCTCCTGCCCCTCCTGCCGACCCAGTTTAGCCTGCGCCAGACTTACCAAACCGATAGTCCCCTGGCCTTAGAGGGCTATCAAAATGGTGATTACCTGCGGGTTAATGTGCGTCAGTTGCCTCTAACAGCCCTAAACCTACAACCGGGCCGTCAGTACAATATTCCCGGTCTTCTCACTGGCCAAGCCGAAGCTCAATTTGACCTTAATCTCCAGGATGGCACGGGCCAGGGCCATCTAAGAATTGATCAACTTGGCCTGGGGGGCCTAAAAGCCGATATCCTCAAGACCCAGGTAGCCTATCAGAATCAAGTTCTTAGTTTTGATCATACCGTCCTACAACTGGGTCAAAGTCGCTATAACCTCCGGGCCAGTTTGGATCTGAAAACCCAGGCCCTCCAGGGCAACCTGCACATTAGCCAGGGCAAGGTCAATGAATTGTTGAGTGCCCTCCGTATTTCTGATGTGGATTCTCTCCTGCGCCTCCTGCAATGGCAAGCGCCTCCTGACAATGTAGCTCAATCCCTGGCCCCACTCACGGTGGGGAATCCCAATTATCCTCTAGAGCACCAACTCAATCTCCTCTACGTTATCGATCAAAAAATTCGTTTGCTGGCTCAACAGTACCAACAAGGAACCCTACCTCGAGAACTGAACATTGATGGTCTATTTGATGCCGACATTAGCCTGAGTGGCAATCTCCAGGCCCCCCAACTCGATCTGCGTCTCCAGGGCCAGCGTTGGAGTTGGTATCCTCAGCAGGCCTTTCCGAATATTGTGCCGCCCCTCGGCCTGGTGCTGAATAATACCCGCTTTTTGCCCATCCATCGGGTGGATCTCCAGGCCCGTTTCCGCAACGGTGTGGTCACTGTCAAACCCTCCTTTGTGGATCTTCGGGATGCCCGGCTGGCCCTCGAAGGGAATTTCTCAGCGAAGCAAAATGCCGCCGTCTGGTCGGTAAGCAACTTTTCCCTCGATACCCTGGATATTTTTCTGCCGCTTCCCAGCGAGGTGGCCGGTAAACTCAATGCCCAGGGGAGTATTCTCGGCACTCTCCAAAAGCCGCAGATTCGCGGCTTATTTAGCGTGGATGAACCAGCGCTAAACGCTCGTCCCCTACGCCGGAGTCTAGCAGGGAATTTTAGCTTTACCGATGGCCGTATCCAGGTGGCGACGGACGGCCAATCCCCCCTCTCCTTCTACGCCAATATTCCCCTAGTGCCCCAAAGCAAGCACCACGGTACTATTACCACTAAGCCCTTTGAGGTGCGTCTGAACTTGCAATCAGAAGCGATGCAACTGCTGGGGGCCCTGACCCAAGACCAATTAGTCTGGCTGGATGGCCTCGGTGAAATTAATCTCAATATTCAGGGAGAACTGGCCATTAATTCCCATGTCCAGTTGTCTAATTTTGATGCACGGGGCCAGATTCGCTTAGAGAATGCCCGCCTCAAGAGTGCGGCCCTGGAAGATCCCCTACAAGTTAGTGGCCTGATTAATTTTGACAACGAAACCCTGACAGTTGAAGAATTGGTCGGTATTTTTGACCAAAGTAAGGTAAGCGTCCGGGGCCAACTCCCTTTGTTTACGGCCCAGGCCCAGGTAGAAAATCCCCTTAGCATCAGTATCAACAAAGCCACCCTCAACCTGCCGACTCTCTACACCGGTGCTCTGGAGGGCCTGATGAGTGTTGATGGCACCCTGTTCAAGCCACGGGTGAGCGGCTATCTGCAATTGGCTAACGGGCAAGTGTTGCTGCCGGCCCAAGTGTTCCAGGCCAATAATACGGCCCCCGGCCTCCCCCGAAACGATTGGTTCCGACCCCAGCAGAGTCAGCCCCTGATCACCCCGGAATTGGATAATCTCCGGCTCCGCATGGATAACCTCTTCATTGAGCAGAATCCTCTCTACAGTTTCGCCTTTGGCGGCAATTTACGATTGAATGGCCCGCTCATGGATCCCGAGCGCATTCGTCCGGAGGGAGAGATTGCGATCCAACGGGGCCGGGTTAGTTTTCTGGATACCCGTTTTCTCCTCGATCCACGTAACTCCAACCAGATCGTTTTCAAACCCAATCAAGGCCTGTTTAATCCTGACTTGAACGTGGCGATGCGAACAATTGTCTCGGAATTGCCCCAGTCCCAGCGTATCCGCTCTGCTGATAGTAATGAAATTCCCGACGATAGCATTAATAAAATTCAGCGGATTGATATTCGTCTCTTGCTCAACGGTTCTCTCAATCAACTCCTGCCCAAGCTCAATGCCCAAAAGGCCAGGGCCTGCCGCGCTACGCCAGAATTTAAGCCCCTACCAGGGGTCAGTAGCTTTTCCGAGTATCAACTCCGTAATTTATCTAACTGTTTAGATGTACTGGCTTCCCAAGGCTTTAATGATAAACAGGTCTTTAGCAATCCCGCTATTCGCCTAACCAGTAGCCCACCTCGTAGTGAGGGGGAAATTATTCGCCTGTTAGGAGAACAGGTGATTGTGTTGGTGGATGCCTTCCAAGGGAAAAATTCTAGCCAGTTAATCGATGTCGGCATTACCCAATTAGCCATTCCCATGATCTTCCAGGGCCTGGTGTACGATGTGGAAACTGCCATTAGCAATACAATTAGTAGCACGGATTTCCGCATTGCCCCCTTCCTGGAGGCCATCTACGAAGTAGAAAAAAAAGGCTATGTCCGCTTTACCTATGACTACGGTGTTAACGAAGTCCGGGTGCGGTACGAAAAGCAATTTTAATTTAATTAGGGCCGAGGCAACCATGAGCAAACGCGCACTCCTGCTAATTAATCGACAAGCCCGCAGTGGTCAACGTTTTTTTGCCCAGGTTATTGATACCCTCGACAATTTTGGCTTTGAATTAATCACTGTTCCCAGTCAAAATGCCCAGGCCTGGCCCGACCTAATCGCCTACCATGCGGCCACGGTGGATCTGGTCATCGTGGGTGGGGGAGATGGCACCCTGAATCGGGTAGTCAATAGCCTTGTAGATCACCAGCTACCCTTAGGGATTCTGCCCTTGGGCACGGCCAACGACCTAGCCCGGACTCTGCAACTCCCCTACAACCTGCCGGAGGCCTGTCGGGTAATTGCCGAGGGCCATACCAAAAAGATTGACCTGGGAGTCGTTAACGGCCACTGTTACTTCAATGTGGCCAGCCTGGGCCTGAGCGTGGACATTACCCAAAAATTAACCCAGGGAGCCAAGCAACGCTGGGGCATTCTCGCCTACGCCATCACGGCCCTGCAAGTGCTGAGCCAATTGCGTCTTTTCCATGCCACCCTACGCTACGAAGGCCAATCCCTACGGGTGAAAACCCTGCAAATTGCCATTGGCAATGGTCGTTACTATGGCGGGGGGCTAGCCGTCGCCGCCGATGCCACCATTGATGACCAACGCTTAGATATCTATAGCCTAGAAGTGCGCCACTGGTGGCAGGTTTTTTCTCTGCTCTTTCATCTACCCCGTGGCCAACAGCAATTGCTTCCCTGGGTTCGCACCATCCAGACCGATGCCATTCAAATTCTCACCTCCCGTCCCCGGCCCATCAACACCGATGGAGAATTGACGACCCAAAGTCCAGCCAAATTTTCCCTACTGCCCCAGGCCCTTTCCGTTTTTGTCCCTGCTCCCGATGCTCCCTGGCTACGCAATGGGTACTAGACCGGCCTTGACCTGTACTTTTCGCAGGGCTCGGATGAGGCGTTGCCCTTGGGGCCGATAGAGGGGTGTGGCCAAGGTTGCGGGTAATTGGGCGATAAGTTGTCGGGCCTGTTTGAGGGAACAGCCGGAAATGCGACTGAGAATATTGGCTCCTTCAAAGGCAGCTTCTTCGTTGCGGATGGCCTCGACTCGGACTCGCCAGGTTTTGGGCTGGAGGTCACGGATCTCGATTTTTTTCAGCCCCTCGATGGTGCCCAACACCACCAAGCGGTCGCCGGCCTTGAGCGCGATATCATCGGAGGGCAGAAAAGCAGAATTGTGGCCGGCTGTCTGATAGAGAATGGGAATAATACCGTAGCCGTAGGCAACTTCGGCTAAGAGTAGACCACAAAGCGTATCTTTGCTCTCAATTTGGTATTCCGTGACCAGGATGGTTTGTTTTTGTAGACGAAACAGATTCAGAATATTTTCCCCGAAGGCTGCTCCTACAAACACCTCAGCGGCCAAGCGATAGGTTTCTAACACCTGGGCTCGGGGCAAGAGGCCCATCAGGCTCTGACTCAGGCCCTCCTTGCCGGTGCGGATCACGAGACGGGCCTGGGCATTTTGTTTCTGGGTCATCAGGGCCACTTCCAGGTTGAGCAAATCATTGTCCGTCACTACCACCACACTATTAGCCGTCATTAGGTTGGCCCGGCTTAAGCCATCCTGAAGTGAACCACTAATCACGGGCACTTCAGGCAAAATTCGGGCATCCATTGTCCCGCTAAAGGTCACGCCCACCGTCGCCTGTTTCCAACTCTTGAGGACTTGGGCGACCCGTTGGCCCACTCGTCCCAGACCAATCACCACCGTATGGCCATGGCTAGGAATGGGTAGGCGTTTACGAATAAAGTTCAGCTTACTGGAAATCAAATTATCCGTCAGCAGGGCGTAGAGAATGCCGACAAAGGCCGTCCCCGCTAGGGTTAAGAGCAGGGCCACGGGCTGGAGCAACCAGCGATTGGCCTGGGCTGCCTGAAATTCGGAAAAGAGGTCGCCGTAGCCGCCTAGGAGCAGAATAGCCGTTCGATAAAATGAGTCCACCAGCGGGGTTCCTGGCAGAGCCAGGTTCAGGAGCAGAGTTCCCAGGAGAATCAGGCCCAGTACCATACAACCCGCCAGGGCAATTACCGGCCGGGATTCCAGCAATTGACGATAATTTTGGCCCTGTTGCCACAGCCATTGGCCCCCACGACCCAGCCAGGAAGAAGAAGGAAGCGTCGGCAGGGCCTGGGTCTGAGCACGTTGCAAGGGATGCAGGCCCCAGGCATCCAGCAGTTCCACATAGATCAAATAGTCGGCCATCTGGAGGGTACTGTCGGCATCCCATTCATGGAAACCGGGCCAGGCAAACTCCCGCAAGGGCTTATGGATTAAGATACGCCTTGTTCGGCTATGGAGTTCGTGGAGCCGAAAGTTGTGAAGCCAGGGGTGCTTGGCATCCAGTTGAATTTGCACCACCCTCAGCCATTGTTGATCCAACTCGAAAAAGCCCAGGGTTTCACTGCCCAGAGCTGCCAGGGCAAAGGCATTGGCAGGGAGTTCTAGGGGTTCGTAGGCAATAAAGTTGCCCAATTGTTCGCTTAATAATTCATTCAAATTCTGCTGGCCAGAACGCACCACTAGACGGGTTTTGGGGCTTAACTGACGAATCAACAGGGCCGTTTCAATATTGACTTCCTCTAAAGACGTGGCCAATAGGGCCGCCCGACAAAACTCTAGATTAAGCTGTTCTAGAGTTGGTGGGTAGGCACAGTCTCCAATCACCAGTTGATCAAGCAGATCCGGCAGATGGGGAATTTCGTAACTGTCCAGGCTCTGTTTTTCCACAGCCTTAACGCGAACCCCAAACTGCTTCAGGGCCAGGACACATTGCTGACCAAGGCTACCCAGACCACAGACCAGAAAAAATTCATTCACGGGAACTCACCAGGGCTTAGCGGGCCGTGGCCAAGGGAATCTGAGTCGGTTTCTGGAGACGAATCACCTCTGCTTCATTGCTTTCCCGAGCGACCCGCACCAGTAGGCCCGCCAAGATCAAGCTTGCTAGACAGGAACTGCCACCGTAGCTAAAGAACGGTAGGGGTAAACCGGTGGTGGGCAGGGCTCCACTGGCCACGCCAATATTCAATAGAGATTGACCTACCAGTACAATGACAGCACCCATGGCGATCAATCGCTTCACCCGATGACGACAGCGCATCGCCACCCGCAGGCCAATGGTGGCATAGAGTAGGAGAAACGCTAAAAATACAAGACAACCAATCAGGCCCAATTCCTCGGCAAACACGGAGAAAATAAAATCGGTGGTTTGAATTGGCAGATAGAATAGCTTCTGTTGGGACAGGCCATAGCCCGTACCTGTTACCCCTCCTGACGCAATAGCATAAAGACTTTGTACCAGTTGGTAGCCATTCCCCATTGGATCCGCAAAGGGATTCATAAAGGAGGTAATCCGCTCCCGTTGGTATTCTCGAAAGGCAATACTCGTCACCGCAGCCAAACAGCCTAGTGTCGCCGTTGTGCCGAGATAAACAAGTGGTAGCCCAGAAGAGAGCGCAACTAGCCAGAGGGTAATACCGCAGAGGGCTGTCGTACTTAAGTTGGGTTGGAGCAGAATGCCTGCTAAGGTCAGGCAGAAAATGCCAACCCAGAAGGCTCTAACCCGGACAGGTAAACGGGGCCAATTGCCGAAAATATGAGCACTCTGCAGCACCAGACAGGGCTTCATAAACTCGGAGGGCTGTAATAAAAAAGGCCCAAGGGCAATCCAACGTTTAGCCCCATTAATTTCTGTCCCCAGGCCAGTTTTAGTGGAAATGATCAACCCTAAAAAGAGCAAGAGAAACCAAGGGGCTAAGCCAAGAACATCAACCAGGGGCCGTCGCACCAAAAAATTAAAAGCCAGGAGACCCACCCAAAAGTAGGCCGCTTGTTTCCAAACGATAGAAAAACCATTGCCGCTATTTTCGAGACCTTCCGGGTAGGACGCCGAAAAAAGAACGATCAGGCCAACAAGCATCCAGGCAAAGGTGAGGGTGCGGAGGAGACGCGCTTCACCGGCCCAACTGTTGACTGTTGGATCATAAATAGGAATTAGATAACGGAGAATGGTGCCAAATTTCAGCAAGGGCGTTCAACGGGTTCCTAGACCATAACTCTGAAGCAAAAATTTCCTCTGAAGTTCCCTAGACCTTAGAAATGGCTGAATTCCCCCATTCTTAGGCGATTTCCCCAGAGGAAAAGGCCATCTACACTGCAGCTAACTGGGGTTCAGGACGTTTGCTGTTCCGCACGCCTTCAATCGCAGTGGTGTAGTCCGGTGCGTTGAAAACCGCTGAACCGGCCACAATGGCATTGGCCCCCGCTTCTAGCACTTGCCAGGTATTGGCGGGCTTGAGGCCACCGTCCACTTCAATCCAAGGATCTAAGCCTCGCTCATCACACATCTGACGAAGCTTACGAATTTTTGGTAACACTTCGGGAATAAAGCTCTGGCCCCCGAACCCTGGGTTCACACTCATGATCAGTACCAGGTCACAGACGGGCAAAACGTATTCAATTAAATCCAACGGTGTTGAGGGATTGAGCACCACACCGGACTGTTTTCCGAGCTCGCGAATCTGACACAGAGTGCGGTGGAGGTGGGGAGAGGCGTTGTGTTCTGCGTGTACCGAAATAATATCGGCGCCAGCCTTCGCAAAATCTGCGACGTATTTTTCCGGCTCTACAATCATCAAGTGGACATCAAGGGGCTTTTGCGTGTAAGGGCGGATGGCACTGACAATCAGAGGGCCAATGGTGATGTTGGGAACAAAGCGTCCATCCATCACATCAACATGAATCCAATCGGCCCCAGCCCGATCCACGGTCTGGATTTCTTCACCAAGACGGCTAAAGTCGGCAGACAAAATAGAGGGCGCAACGACAATCGGTTTCTGGGACATGGCAGAATATCGGAGGATAAGGCTTGGAAATTGAATTTAGTGTAAACAATTACGGTCATTTCCGTAACCCCTGGCGACTGGGGCCTAATTTTTGATGGTTCTCCCCCAAGACAATGGTTGTTGAAACGTGCCCCGGTGGCGTTAACTTAAGCTTGAGGGCAGAGGCTCCCCCTGTATCATAGGAAATAGCAAGGGCCTATTTGGGTTTAGAGAGCTTATCCCGATCAACATCCCTTGAGCGCTCAAACTATTCAGGGTTTCCCATGATTTCCGCTGAGTCCCATCCGTTGCCAGATCAAAACCAGCGCTGGCATAGCTACAGCAGTGAGAAAACTGTAGAAATTTTAGCCAGCGATCCTCAGCAGGGCCTCGATCAAGCGGAACTCCAGCAACGACAACAACACTACGGCAAAAACGAACTGGTCGAAGGGGCCAAGCGCAGTAACGGGGAAATTTTCCTGGACCAATTCCAGAATGTCATGCTGTTGATGCTGATCGCGGTGGCCTTGATCTCTGGTCTGCTAGACCTCTGGCAAATCCACAGCGGCCGTGGGGCCAGTATGGGATTCCCCTTTAAAGATACCATTGCCATTTTTGCGATTGTGCTCCTTAACGGCGTCCTCGGTTATCTCCAGGAAAGCCGAGCCGAAAAGGCCCTAGCGGCCCTGAAGCGATTGGCGGCTCCTAAGGTGCAGGTGATTCGAGAGGGTCAGCGTCAGGAAGTGGAGGCCCCTAGCCTCGTTCCGGGAGACATCATGCTCTTAGAAGCGGGAAGTCAGCTCTGTGCCGATGGCCAATTGCTAGAGGCGGCGAATTTATACCTACGGGAATCGGCCCTGACCGGAGAGGCCCAGGCTGTGGTCAAGGTTCCCCATGCCGAAGGTTGGCCGGCCGATACCCCCGTGGGAGACCGCCAAAATATGGTCTTTATGGGCACTGAAGTCATTCAAGGCCGGGGCAAGGCTATTGTCACAAGTACTGGAATGAGTACTGAACTGGGGCGAATTGCCCAGATGCTTCAGGAAGTTAAAAATGAACCCACGCCTCTCCAGCGACGCATGGCCGACCTGGGTAATGTGTTAGTCAGTGCTTCTCTCATCCTAGTGGCCCTGGTGGTGACGCTGGGGGTAGCCCAAAAGGGCTGGGGCATGCTCCAACAGTTGGTGGAAATTTCCCTGAGTATGGCCGTTGCAGTGGTGCCCGAGGGCCTGCCTGCTGTGATTACGGTGACCTTGGCCCTGGGGACTCAACGGATGGTGCGACGCAATGCCCTGATTCGCAAGCTCCCTGCCGTCGAAACCCTCGGCTCTGTCAATGTCATTTGCTCCGATAAAACCGGCACCTTAACCCAGAACAAAATGGTGGTGCAGGAGCTACAAACCCTAGAGCATCAATTACAGGTCACTGGGGACGGCTATGCTCCTGAGGGGGACTTTAAAACCCTACAGGGAGAAACTATTTCACCCACTCAATGCTTACCCTTTTCCCTGCTCTTGCTGAGTGGTCTGCTCTGTAACGATGCTCACCTGAACTATAGCGGGCAGGAATGGGCCATTATGGGCGATCCTACAGAAGGGGCCCTCCTGGCGCTAGCGGGGAAAGCTGGTTTTCAGCAAGAGGCTCTACAATCCCGTTGGCCGAGGATGGGAGAGTTTCCCTTTTCGTCCGAGCGTAAACGCATGAGCGTTATTGTCGCAGTACCCTCCTCTTCCGATGTGCTGAGCTTGCTGCCCGCCTGTCAAGATGCTCCCTTTCTATTGATCACCAAAGGTTCTCCCGAACTTGTTCTGGCTAGTTGTTGTTATGGCCAACGGGAGACGGGAGTCCAGGCCTTAGAGCCGACCCTGAGACAAAACATCCTGAGGGCCAACGATACCATGGCCAGTCGAGGCCTACGGGTTCTAGGTTTGGCCTATCGACCCTTGCGTCAGATTCCAACCGCCGATAGCGAAACGGATATGGAAACAGACCTGGTCTGGCTCGGCCTGGTGGGAATGCTAGATGCCCCCCGCCCTGAGGTCAAGGCTGCCGTGGATAAATGCCTGGCGGCGGGGATTCGTACCATCATGATTACGGGAGACCATCAATTAACGGCGGCAGTCATCGCCAGGAGTCTCGACATCAATCCCCAGGGAGGGCCAGTTTTAACAGGAAAAGAATTGGATCAGCTTTCCCAGACCGACCTAGAAGCCAAGGTCGAACAAGTCAATATTTTTGCTCGGGTTTCTCCAGAACATAAGCTAAGGATTGTCAAGGCCCTGCAAAAGCGCAACTGTTTTGTGGCGATGACCGGCGATGGTGTTAATGATGCCCCGGCCTTGAAGCGGGCGGATATTGGCATCGCTATGGGGATTACCGGCACCGATGTCAGCAAAGAGGCCAGTGATATGGTGTTACTCGACGATAATTTCGCCACCATTGTCGCGGCTACCGAGGAGGGGCGTGTCGTCTACAGCAATATTCGCCATTTTATCAAGTACATTTTGGGCAGTAACATTGGCGAAGTGATCACCATTGCCGCCGCTCCGATTATTGGCCTGTCGGGGGTTCCCCTCACGCCGTTACAAATCCTGTGGATGAACCTGGTCACGGATGGTTTACCGGCCCTGGCCCTGGCAGTGGAACCCGGCGACCCCAATATTATGAACCGCCCGCCCTTTAGCCCGAAGGAAAGTATTTTTGCCCGGGGCCTGGGTTCCTACATCATTCGCATTGGCATTATTTTTTCGGTGATTACCATCAGTCTCATGGTCTGGTCTTACCATAGCGCCATTGATTCAGGCGCACCGGATAGTTGGAAAACCATGGTCTTTACAACGCTCTGTATCGCGCAGATGGGTCATGCCATTGCGGTACGTTCCAATAGCCGCCTTACCATTGAAATGAATCCCTTCAGTAATCCTTACCTATGGGGCTCTGTGATCGTCACCACTGTTTTGCAGTTAATGCTGATCTATGTGGAACCCCTGCGGAACTTTTTTGAAACAGATCTGCTAACTCCCCAGCAACTGCTGATCTGCTTGGGTTTTAGTAGCCTGATGTTTCTGTGGGTGGAAATGGAAAAAGTTGTGATCCGGTTCTACCATCAGTTCAGTAGCCGTCGGCAACCCTAGTCATTATGCTAGTCTCTAGCCCAGCCAAGCGCTACAATGCTCAACGATATCCCGGCATTTTGCTTTGAAATCCCTGCTGTCTTCCGAAAACCGATTTTTACTGATGCTGATAGGGGTCAGCACGCTGGTTTTGAGTCTAGCCAGTGTTAGTCGTCATCTTTTATTTCAGTCCAATGCCCTAGACCTCGGCTTTTTCGACCAGGTTACCTACTTGATCAGCGTTGACCAGCCGCCCATCACCACTTTTCAGGATTTGCATATTTTGGGGGATCACGCCGCCTTTATTTTTTACCCCCTGGGGCTTCTCTACCGTCTCTATCCCTCGGTCTATTGGCTTCTGGCAGTCCAGGCCCTGAGTTTATCCCTAGGGGCCTGGCCGAGTTACCATTTGGCTTGTCAGGCAGGGGTGAAACCAGCGCAGGCCAAAGCGATTGCGGTTGTTTATTTGCTCTACCCCCTTATCTTTAACGTTAACCTGTTTGACTTTCATCCCGAAGTGATCGCGCTACCAGCAATACTCTGGGCCGTCTGGGCGGCTAGGGAGCAAACGTTAACGCAATTTATCGGGGCTATTATCTTAGTTCTGAGTTGTAAGGCAGTCTTATCCCTGACGGTGATCTTTTTAGGGCTTTGGTTACTTATCTGGCAACGGCGCAGACTCTACGGTGCTATTGCCCTAGGTTCTGGCGCGTTTTGGTTCATTTTCACGACCCAATGGCTTATTCCCCACTTCAAAGGTGGTGAGGTGGCCGCCGTGGGCCGCTACGATTTTTTAGGTAGTTCGGTTCTGGAAATTGCCGTCAATTTGTTGCTAAAACCCCAACTTGTCCTGGGCCATCTCTTCACTGGGGCCAACTTCATTTATCTGCTACTGCTAATAGCTCCTTTGCTCTGGGGCCTGACTTGGCGACATCTGGATCCCCTGATCCCGGCCTTGCCGGCCCTGGGCTTAAACCTGTTGACGGATCATCTGCCCCAAAAAGACCTGGTTCATCAATATTCCATTGCCATTTTTCCCTTTTTACTGATTGCTGTGATTGATAGTTTGGCCCATCAACGGGCTTGGCTTCAGCGGCCCCGTTGGATTCTGCTCTGGGCCTTGGTGGCGTTTCTGGCTTTGGCCAAGTTTGGTTATTTTACGTCTCTCTACCTGCAAAACCTGGACACCTGGCAGGCCTCGCGTCAGGCCATCCAGCAAGTCAGAACCTCTGGGGGCGTCCTCACAACGGCTACCTTGGCCCCGCACCTGAGCCATCGTGTTCTGATTAAACTAGCTATTAATGGAGCTGAAACCCTTGATTTGGGCCAGTTTGACTATGTTGTCCTGAATCAACGCCATCCGGGCTGGGAGATTGAGCCTGGCCTTTTGCCCCGACTCCGAGAGAGCCTCAGCCAACGGCACGATTTCCAGCTTCGTTACCAGCAAGATGAGGTGGTAGTTTTTCAAAAGCAGTCGCTTCAGACTGGGGAGCGTCAATCCTAATGGCTGGGTTATTTCCCCTGAATACCCGTTTGCCTGTAGCCCTCTGGAAAGCGGTGGGGGTCAGTTTTATGATTCTTTTAGGGGCCAGCTCTCTAAGGCATCTGCTCTATCATTCCACCGCTTGGGATTTGGGTATTTTTGACCAGGCTATCTATCTGATTAGCCAGGGCCAGCCACCGATTTCCTCTTTTCTCCAGGGCCACATTTTAGGAGACCACGCCGCTTTTATTTTTTATCCTCTGGCCCTGCTGTATTGGGTTTATCCCAGTGTCTATTGGTTGCTGGGACTCCAGGCTTTCGCCTTAGCCCTGGGAGCTGTTCCCTGCTATGGGTTAGCGCGTCAGGCGGGTCTTAGCTGTGGTCTGGCCCTGACCCTGGCTTATGTCTACCTGCTCTATCCTCTGGTTTTCAATCTCAATCTATTTGATTTTCACCCGGATGCATTGGCCCTGCCGGCCCTGTTGGGGGCTATCTGGGCCGCACGGGCCCGGCGACCGTTGGTGTTTACCCTGTTGTTGGTGTTGATCTGTAGCTGTAAAGCGGTATTGGCCTTGGCTGTCGTTGGCTTGGGAGCCTGGTTGGGATTGGAGAAACGTTGGCCCTATGCCGGAATTGCCCTGGGATTGGGGATTATCTGGTTTGGCCTAGCTACGCAGATTATCATTCCCTACTTTAGTCAGAATCCCGAATCAATTAGCCGCCACCTCTCCCGCTACGGCTACCTGGGGGCCTCCTTTACCGAGATTGCGGCCAATCTTCTATTCAAACCCTGGTTATTTTTGGGCGGTCTCTTCAATGGCCCTAATCTAGGCTACTGCCTTCTGCTGGTGCTACCACTCCTCTGGGGCCTACACCCCCACCAGGGCCTGGCCCTCGTTGCTTTGCTGCCTTTTCTGCTGATGAATCTGTTGTCCCAAGACCCCAGTCAAAAAGATTTATTGCATCAATACTCGTTGCCCATGCTGCCCTTTCTCTTGGTGATAGTGATCGATAGTTTAGCGGCCCAAACAGCCTGGATTCGTAGCCGTCGTTGGATTCTGGTCTGGAGTCTGGTGTGTTTTTTGGCCCTGGCCAAAATAGGTTACTTTTGGGAGCGTTATCTGACAACCTGGGATACTTGGCAGGCCACGCAAACGGCCATCGCGAAAATTACCCCCACTGGCAGTGTTTTAACGAATGCTAATATAGCCCCCCACCTAACCCATCGACCCATGGTGCAGTTGATTATCCCCGGTGCAGAAAAGCTCGACTTGACGACCTTTGACTATATTTTGTTAAATCAACGCCATCCCGGTCAGGACAGTTCTCCAGAAGTGGTTCAGGCCCTTATCGCAGCGATTCAGGAGAATGGCCATTTTCAAACCCAGTTTCAGCAAGATGGGGTCATGCTCTTCACCCAGCCGACTGCGCCCCTAGCCTTGGATTCAGTCAATCCTTAGCAGCAACCCATGGCTTAGGTTAATCCCCCTAAACGAATTCCGGCCCCTAGAATGACGAACAACACCGCCAAGGTAGTCACCCCGATAATGTGATAGGCCAGGGCCTGGAGAGTTTCCTGGGTTAAGTTAGGAATGATAAAGAAGCGGGCATGAATGGCCAGGGCCAGCGTTCCCAGCAGTAGCAAGAGCTTGAGGCCGATATAGGTCGATAGGTAGGACTCAAAGGCCCAGAAGCTCTGGAAGCCAGGAAAATAGATCCAAGTCAGACCCAAACCTGTGATCACCTGGAGTAATAGGGCCGCCAGGCCTAAGTTCTCGAAGTGTTCTTCAAACTGATGGATGCGGTCAGGGTCACGATTTTTCAAGGCCCCCGGTAAAACCATCATCGCCAGGACGAGGTGGCCGCCCGTCCAGACAGTGGATCCTAAGGTGTGCAGAATAACCAGAAGTTTGAACAGCATAAAGATTAATGACCCAGCATTATTAATCAGGATATGTCACGATTTGTGAATTTATTGTGATGGATTAGGCTAGAATGACTCTCTTTTGTAAGAATAAATACAGAAAATGTCTGGCCCTTCGCCCTCATTTTCCCGAAGGGAAAGCATTGTCCAGAAATCCCCATAGATTGTGTCCCTGGCAGGAGATGGAAGCCTGTCTACGATCTTCCTAAGCATCAGTCAACCCTTATGACTTGTGGGTATGGAACGAGGGGAACAGGAAAATATTCGAGGAATATGGAGTACTGACCATGCCGACCGACTCCCCCATTGACTGGGATGAAATGTTTGAGTATTTACCCGGAACAATGGTAGAACTCAAGGCTAAGCCAGGGGTCTTATATCAAATTGATTGCTACGAAACCATCATGGTACCGCCCATTTGGTTGGTGGATGATCCTCGACCACGCTACCCCCACGAGATGCGAATTGTCTCGCGCCAGCAGGTTCAGGCCTGTCAATTAGAGCTACAATCACTGCTCCCATAGGCTTTCCTCGCGTTCACTTTTCTTGCGCTCGAATAAACGGCAGTTTGGGAGATAGAAAAAAACCGACTAAACTCGCAAACAAAATGGGCGCAAAGGGAGTGAAGCCAGTCAATTTGCTGAGCAACAGAGTTGTACTAATTGGAGTGCGTGTTACCGCAGCGTTTAAGGCTGCCATGGTGGTAATCATTGAGAGTACCGGATGTACCCCAGGTATAAGCAGAGATAGAGCTTTACCGATACAGGCTCCAGTAAAAAAGAGGGGAATGATAAATCCGCCGCGCCATTCTCCGTTCACGGTAGTTGCTATCGCTAACATTTTTGCACCCGCTAAAAGTAGTAGGGCAAAGGCTGTTGCATTCTGTTCCAAAACTAGATTCAGTTCTTCATGCCCAAAGTAGCGTGTGAGTGGACACAAGATAGCCAGAACCCCCAGGATCAAGCCAGCCAAAGTTGTTCGGACATAAACTGGGCCAGGAATTTGCTGAAATAGCCATTGACATCGCTTGAAAATTCCGATGAAAATCCAGGCGGCGAGCGCCCCAAGAATCCCACATCCCATTGCCCAAACAAAATCATTGATGTCATGGATTAGATACTGAGGAAACTGCCAGGTTGGCCCAATTCCTAAACGTGTGATCCAGACAAACACTAGGTAGCTTGCGCAACTTGACACAATTGCCGGCAAAATTGCCTCATAATATTCGACTACATGCTGATGATGCAGGATTTCTAGTGCAAAGAAAGCACCTCCTAACGGTGCCCCAAACAATGCAGTGAAGCCGGCTGCCATGCCTGCCAAGCTAAGGGAGCGCAGGTCTTCTCCTTCTAGCTGCAACCGATCTGCAATCCAGGTACCAAAGGAACCCGTTACTTGTACCATTGGGGCTTCAGGGCCTAAACTACCTCCGGCGGAAATGCTTAGCAGTGAAGTCAGAAGCATAGCCGGATTTTCGTGAGTATCAATTCGTCCGCCCCGAGAATGGATATTATCTACGATCAAGCCAATCTCACCGGGTTGCCCCAATCGATGAATGACTAATCCGATCAACAGTCCGGCGCAAGGCATGATGACCAGGAGACTCAGACTGTGAAGCGCTCGCACAAACTCAGTGAGTCGCTCTAAAACCGTCCAATATAGACCCGCAAACAGCCCACACCCAATCCCAATCATCACCCAGTAAATAATCTGACGCGATAGATTCAGCCGCTGATGGATCACCAAAGAACGGAGGCAACGACTCAACCTCTCGAACAGGCGGAAACGAACATGTTGATGAGTCAAGATAAATTCAGAGTTGAATGAAGAGGTTTAGTAACTGGTGTATTGCACTATAACCAGTGTTTGGGATAGGTTCTTTCTTCTGCTAGATTATTGAAGATAACAGCACACAAGACTAAAAGCATTGACCCCTCAAAGGTTGGTGTCATGATAAACTGCCAGTCTGGTTTGGTCATCATGACTACCAAGGCAACAGCTCCCGAAGGAGGATGTACGGTTCCAGTTAATTGCATGATGCCAATAGCTAGCGAAACGGCCATTCCCATCGCCATCGGTGAAGAACCGAAAAAATGCAAAATCGTCAGACTCACCAAGGCCGCCAAGAAATTGCCACCAATAACATTACGGGGTTGTGCTAAAGGGCTATCGGGAACACCAAAGATCAAAACGCTAGTGGCACCAAAAGGGGCCATCAAAAAGGGAGAGTTCGTTTTTACTGTCAGATAAGCGCAGATGGAGATCGCCAGAAAACTGCCGAACCAACTCCAAAAAATGTGACGATGATGAGGCTTCTCAATTGCGCAAGTTAAAGGGCAAGAGCGCCATCGGTGGAAGGTTTTGAACCAATAGTTTTCCCATTTCGAGCGGGCTTTCCTGTAGTTAAGCATGAAGGATTAGGCACTCCTAAAAATACTGCTAAAGCATTGACATGTACTGTAGTGAACGATAATCATCAAGCTCAGTGAAGATGAGCAACCTACAATTGAGGCGATAAGCGGCTCCATGGGAGAGAGTCATTGCCCCACAAAAGTTAAGATAGCATGACATTTCGCCAAAAAATAGAAAAAAGTAGCTTACTACACAGTATTTTGCTAGAGCGTAGACTTGTATTAAATCAGCGGTTGATAAACGAAGGGTCGCCCTAAGCCTTTTTGTGGGACAGTTCAGGGTAGCTCTGGAAAAAGAAAGGATTCAGAGAAAAGAAAATCTTTTAGCGAAAAAACGGAAGAAAAAGGTAGGGTTTTCCGCCAACGAGGGAAAATTCTAGGCTAAGGTGCCTAATGCTAAAATTAGCAAGCTTTTTGATTCACCCCCCATCGGGTCATCTACTCCTGTCACGCATTTCATACCGCCTCAACCCAGCATGTTATCCGTGAATCATGAACCCTATCAAGTCCTTCTGATTGAAGATGAATTAGCGATGGCTGAGTGGATGCACGGCCTGCTTATGGTGTCTCCCTGCCGTGTGACCCCGAGGGAACAGTGTTTTAGTTGGAGGTGTGTGGCTTCCTTGGTTGAGGCAAACCACTATCTCGAAGCCCAGGCGGTGGATATTGTGGTGCTGGATTTAGGCTTGCAGGGGCCGGAGCAGACGGGGGGCCTAGGCATCTTAAGCCAACTGCGGGAACAACTGCCCACAACGGCCCTGGTGGTCTATACCAAAGATGATAATGAAACCTTGATTATTCAGGCTTTTCAGTACGGAGCTGATGGTTATCTCCGCCTGCAAACTCTGGATACGAATCTATTAACTTACGAACTGCTTTCAGCCAAGGAACGACAAAACTATCGCAGTAATTTGGCCCAGCAGCAAAACCTAGCCCGTCAAGAACAGGAATTTTTGGCCCTGGAATCCCTCGCCGCTTCTTCTACGAGCATCACAGCTCGTCTCTTTGGCTCCGAAACTATTCAAGAATACTTGCCGGAGATTTTTGCGGAGTTGAGTCAATCCTACGGTCAACTTCTGGACTTGGCCCTGGAGCAAAGAATTTACAAAGTTGACCATAATTTGTCAGAAGACCTGCGGATACTCGCCGATAAAATGGGATTTCTCAAGGCCAGTCCCCGCGATATTATTGAGCTCCACACCGTTACCCTGCGGGAAAAAAATCAGGATGTTCCCCTGGCTAAGGCCCAAGGTTATGTGACAGAGGGCCGACTGATGGTTCTAGAATTAATGGGCTACCTGGCCACTTTCTACCGAAAGTACTATATTGGCCTGAGTCGGCTTAATTTAACTACCAAATAATAATCCGATTCCGACGGTTTCCATGAATAAATATCTCCTCAAACTCTACATTACTGGCGACTCCATCCATTCCCAGCGGGCCATTGCCAATATTGTGCGCATCTGCCGAGAAGAACTCAATAACCAATACCAGGTGGAAATAATCGACGTTTTGGAACAACCCCATCGGGCCGAACAGGAGAAAGTGATGGTGACACCGACCCTGATCAAACAATTACCCCCGCCCCTACAACGCATTATTGGCGATATGTCCAACACTCAGCGGGTCTTGTTTGGGCTAGACTTACTTCCCAGTGAATTGGAACTTAATGCCTAGGATTTTGGATAATCAGCAGGGAAAAATAGGACAACGTTAGCTCTGGATAGCCATCCAGGGGATGATAAATTTTTTCTCCGGGGGTCGAGGCCCGCTCCACCAACCAAGCCTGGCCCAGAAGCTCCCGGGCCGCCAGGATAGACCAAACCTGGCCGTAGACCAAACGCACCTTCATCAGCACGATGACATCAGCCCAGTCTAGGGCCTGCTCCAGTTCCTGGGGATGGTACAAAGCTGGTAAAACCGCCAACCGTTGGTCTTGCATCGTCAAGGGGAGGCCTAGAACCGAGGCCGCCACCATGGGAGAACTGACCCCTGGAATTCGTTGAATCAAGACTTCTGGATGCTGGGCCTGGAGGGTTTGGGCCAGGTAGGTAAAAGTACTATAAAAACTAATATCTCCTTCACAGGCAAAGGCCACATCCCGGCCCTGCCGTAGGTAATCCCAAACGGTCGCCGCTGCCCTCTGCCAGGCCTGGGCCAACACATCGGTGTCTAGAACATAGGGAAAAGTCAAGGCCAGGGTAATTTGTTCAGGTTGTAGGTAGGGCCGAATAATCTCTTCCGCAATACCGGGTTGGCCCCGTAAACCCGCCGGAAAGGCGACAACGGGAACACGCTGTAAACAGTTGAGGGCCTTGAGGGTGAGCAATTCCGGATCGCCCGTCCCCACACTCACTCCCCAGAGGATGCCCAGTTTTTGCATTGACCACTCTCAGTTCACCATCGATACTCTACTATGGGAGGGCCCTCCCCATTTCTCGTCCTACCGTGGAACTACGACAGGTTATTATTGCCCACAAGGCCGGCCATCCCCAAAGCAAAGCCTACGCCGAGCGTTGTGCCAAAGAACTCGAAGCACTGAATTGCAAAGTTCTGATGGGCCCCAGTGGCTACAAAGATAACCCCTATCCCGTATTTCTGGCCTCGGCGAACGAAAAGATTGACCTGGCCCTCGTCCTGGGGGGCGATGGCACTATTCTAGCGGCGGCTCGACAATTAGCCCCGGAAAAAATTCCGATTCTTGCGGTTAACGTGGGGGGCCATCTGGGCTTTCTGACGGAACCCCTAGACCTATTTCAGGATACAGCGGCAGTGTGGGAGCGCCTACTCCAGGATCGCTACGCGGTTCTCCAACGCATGACCCTCGAAGCGGGCCTCTACGAAGGGTCTAAGGAAAATCCCCACCTCGTCAGTGAACGTTTCCATTGTCTCAATGAAATGTGCATCAAGCCCGCCAGCATTGACCGAATGCCCACCGCCACCATTGAGATCGAAATTGACGGGGAATTGGTGGATCAATACCAGTGTGATGGTCTACTCGTGGCGACACCGACGGGATCCACCTGCTATACGGCTTCGGCCAATGGCCCGATCCTCCACCCCGGCATGGATGCCATTATCGTTACCCCCATTTGCCCCCTCAGCCTTTCAAGTCGGCCGATCGTGATTCCCCCCGGTTCTACCGTCAATGTTTGGCCCCTGGGAGACTACGAACTCAACACCAAACTCTGGACTGATGGTTCCTTAGCTACCGGCATTTGGCCGGGCCAACGGGTGGGTATTCGTATGGCCCATGAACCGGCCCAGTTTATTCTTCTGCGGGAACATTACTCCTTTTATCACACCCTGCGGGATAAATTGCAGTGGGCGGGGGCCCGCATCCATTTGGAAAATAATCACACTAATTAACTTGTAGGGCGTCGCCAACTTAAGTATCACACTACTTTAAAGTAGTAGAGGTTGTGGGTTCGGGTCCTGCCGCTCTGATTGCAAACAATTTAATAGCTGATTTAGATTAACTTAGGATACACTTTCATGGTTGCCAAACTAGCCTATCATGCCTTTAAATCAGGTGCCTTGGTTTGAATTTACTTTAATTAACTGCTAAAACAATGAGTCTTTGCATTAATCCAGATTGTGAGAAGTCAAAAAATCAAGAAGATCAAGGTCTGCGCTTATTTTGCACAGGTTGTGGCTCAAGCCTTCTAATTAATGATCTCTACCGTGTGATTCAATATCTAGGGGGCGGTGGCTTTGGGATCACTTATTTAGTAGATGATTGTGGAAAAAAGAAAGTCTTAAAAATTCTTCATAATACTGACCCTAAAGCGATCTCCTTGTTCGATCAAGAAGCCCGTGTCCTTCAAGGTTTAACTCATCCGGGGATTCCCTCTGTAGAAATAGGAGGACGATTTGACTATTTTCCACGAGGTGGTCAGGAACCCTTGCGATGTTTGGTGATGGAATATATTGAAGGGGAAACCATTGAAGACTATTTGTCCAAAAGAGATTATAGACCTATTTCAGAACAAGCGGCAGTACGTTGGTTACAGGAGTTGATAGAAATCCTGGCGTTAGTACATAGTGCAAACTATTTTCATCGAGATATTAAACCAGCCAATATTATGCTAAGGTCTTCTGGTCAAATTACTTTAATTGATTTTGGTACAGCACGAGAAGAAACCCAAACCTATTTACAAAAACTTTCTGGACAAGGCGTTACAGGAATTGTATCAGTTGGTTATACTCCCCATGAACAAGCACATGGCCATGCAGAATATCGCTCTGATTTTTTCTCAGTGGGTCGCACGTTTGTTTTTTTATTAACAGGAAAAACACCAGATCAGTTTCAAGATAGCTTAAAAAATGGCTTGATTTGGCAACAGGAAGCCCAAAGCTATCGCCAGGAATTAAGAGATTTAATAGATGAATTAATGCGTCCCGATGTCAATGATAGACCAATCAACGCCCAGGCTATTTTAGAGAAATTAAAATTATTGGTTGATTTTTATCAAACCCCAAAAACAGTCAAGGTCTTTAAATCGAATTCTTCCACAAACAGCATAAAACCGATAAAAAGTAGCAAGTTATTTTTGAATCGCCAAATAACGATCAATCTTGATTTATTATTGATTTTTTCCAGTCTGGCAACAGGAACCATTGGATTAACACTGGGTTTAATGATTCCATTTCGTAACGCTGTAAAAGTTCCAGTTCAGCCCCGATCTTCTCCTCCTCTTAAAGTTGCCCCTAAACCAACTCAACCCGCTAAGCCTAAAGCTACTACTCCTAAACCAACTCAACCCGCTAAACCTAAAGCTACTACCCCTAAACCAGCTCAGACCGACAAGCCCAAAACTATTCAACCGGCCAAGCTTAAAGCTACTACTCCTAAACCAGCTCGGACTACTGAACTTAAAGTTACTCAACCTGCTAAGCCTCAATCTACTACCCCTAAAGCAACTCAGCCTACTAAACCTGACGCTACTCCTCCTAAAGCGACTCAACCCGATAAACCTAAAGCTACCCCTAAACCTGAGTAAACAAATAGGGAATTTGATCCATCTTTGTTTACCACCGATATTCTTATTTTAGTTCTAATTAAAAAAGCTTCTTAAACTTGAGAAGAGGCTCCACTCCTGTTCACATGACAAAAAAGACCAAAAAGTTTATGAAACTTTTCAAATCGTGATTTTTATTTAGATTTTGCCAGTCGTTCTCCCAGAATAAGTCCGCTAGGATAAATTCAAGACCAAATGTTAGGGCAATCCTAGGGAGACGGTATGGCTAATTTAGTGAGTCAACAGGATCAGCATTTACAGGAATTAGAAAAATTAGCAATTCATACGACGTCCCAGATTCAAGCCTACGGCATGGTTTTGGTACTCGCAGAGCCGGATTTAAGCATTGTTCAGACCAGTACCAATTGTCACAGTTTGTTAGGTATTTCTGCTCAGCAATTATTGGGTGAGTCCCTAGAGTCCATTTTTGATAGTTTTCAAATTGAACCCATTAAGGAACAAATTACCGCTGGTAACTTGGATTTTATTAATCCCACCAAGCTCTGGGCCCGTTTAGATGGCGATAATTACACCGTTTTTGACGCTGTTTTCCATCGCAATGCCGAAAATATTCTGATTTTAGAGCTAGAACCCACCGATTCCGTTGATAGTATTTCGTTTCTGAGTTTTTACCATCTGGCTAAGGTATCAATTAACGAACTCGGGGCCAGCGCCAGTCTGGAGGAATTTTGCCAGGTGATTGTAAAGGAAGTGCGCCAGTTAACCGGCTTTGACCGGGTAATGCTCTACCGTTTTGATCAATACAATCATGGCGATGTGATTGCCGAGGATAAGCGAGCTGACCTGGAGCCCTATCTCGGCCTGCGTTATCCCGAATCGGATATTCCCCAGCCCGCCCGTCGTTTATTTATCCATAACCCCATTCGTCTGATTCCCGATGCCAAGGCCCCAGTAGTGGAACTTTATCCGGCCCTGCATCCCAGCACGGAACAGCCCCTCGACTTGACTCAATCGATTCTGCGTAGTGCCTCTCCTTGTCACTTGGAGTACCTGCACAATATGAAGGTCGGGGCCTCCCTCACTATCTCTTTGATTAAGGATGGTGCCCTGTGGGGCCTGATTGCTTGCCACCATTTAACCCCGAAGCATGTGCCCTATGAACTGCGGAAGGCCTGCGAGTTTTTGGGGCGGGTGGTGTTTGCCGACCTTTCAGCACGGGAAGATACCCAGGACTACGATTACCGCATGGCCCTGAAGGAGATCCAAACCCGCCTCGTGGACGAAATGACAACATCCCCCGATTTTATTGAGGGGTTAATGGCTGACCGCCAGGGCCTGCTAGATTTAACCGGAGCCCAGGGCGCGGCCCTTTGCTTTGGAGACCGTCTGCTCTTGCTAGGCCAAACCCCCAGTGAATCGGAGGTGAAATATCTATTGCAATGGCTCAAGGGCCAGGCCTTAGATGATGTCTTTTTTACCCAGTCCCTAGCCAGTCTCTACAGTGATGCCCTCGGCTTTAAAGAAGTGGCGAGTGGTCTGATTGCTCTACCAATTGCAGAGCGCAATTATTTGCTCTGGTTCCGCCCCGAAGTGTTGCAGACCGTTAACTGGGGGGGCGATCCCAGTCATGCCTTTGAAATTGTGGCCCTCAATAATCAACAAGTACGGCTTTCTCCCCGTAAATCCTTTGAGCGTTGGAAGGAAACGGTACGACTGAATTCTCTACCCTGGAAACCGGTGGAAATTCGGGCGGCCCTAGAATTGAAAAAGGCCATTGTTAATATCATTCTGCGCCAGGCCGATGAACTCGCTGAACTGGCCCGGGATCTAGAACGTTCCAATGCCGACCTGAAAAAATTCGCCTACGTGGCCTCCCATGACCTCCAGGAACCCCTCAATCAAGTCGCAAATTACGTCCAACTGTTGGAAATGCGCTACGGCGAACAATTAGACGAAGACGCCGCAGAGTTTATTAATTTTGCGGTGGATGGGGTGTCCTTGATGCAGACCCTGATCGATGATGTGTTGGCCTACTCCAAAGTAGATGTCCAAAATGCAGAATTGGCCCTGACCGATAGTCATCAGGCCCTCGACCGGGCCCTGGCCAATCTCCGGCGTCGCATTCTGGAAAACCAGGCTCGGATCACCGTTGATCCCCTGCCGGCAGTGATGGCCGATGGCACCCAACTCATGCAGGTTTTCCAAAACTTAATTGGCAATGCTCTGAAATTCCGAACAAAGACTCCCCCGGAAATTCATGTCAGTGCCCAGCGTCTAGATAAGGCCTGGCTATTTTCCGTGCAGGATAACGGGATTGGCATTGACCCCCAATTCTTTGACCGTATTTTTGTCATTTTTCAACGCCTGCATACCCGTGATGAGTACAGTGGCACGGGCATGGGCCTGGCTATCTGTAAGAAAATTATCGATGGTCACCGGGGACAAATCTGGGTAGAGTCGGAATTGGGTCAAGGTTCCACCTTCTTTTTCACCATTCCAGTAGGAGGCGCTGAGCGTGACCGTCGCCGAGTATGAACAACCGAAAGTCATCCTGTTGGTGGAAGATAGTAAGGCGGATATTCGTCTTGTCCAAGAAGTGCTGAAATCCAGTACAGTCGCCCACGACCTCCGGGTGGTTCGGGATGGCCTGGCGGCCATGGACTACCTCTACCAACGCAATGACCACCTGGATGCCCCCCGGCCCAATTTGATTGTCCTTGACCTCAATCTGCCCAAAAAAGATGGCCGGGAGGTGTTGGCAGAAATTAAAACGAATCCTGACCTGAAGCGAATTCCGGTGGTGGTGCTAACCACTTCTCACCATGAGGAGGATATTCAATGTAGCTATGAATTACATGTCAACTGTTACATCACCAAATCTCGTAATCTCAAAGATCTTTTTAAGCTAGTACAAGGTATTGAATCGTTTTGGCTGGAGACCGTGACCCTCCCCCATGACTAGGCAATGCGATAAATCCTTGAGTAATCACTATCTGTTGGCAGGAGGTGTTGGGTATAGGTTATGGAGACCAATCGTACAATTCAAATTCTGTTAATTGAAGACAGTTTGGCTGAGGCGCGACTGCTCAAGGAAATCCTCAAGGGGGTAACGGGTTATCAATTTTTTATTGCCCATGTCCTGCGCTTGGCCGAGGCCCTCCAGTATCTTCAACAGCAGGAGGTGAACATTATTTTACTGGATCTGACCTTGCCCGATAGCCAGGGCCTATCTTCCCTCCAGCCCTTACTGCAAATCGCTCCCCAAGTCCCCATCGTTGTCCTGACCCACTACGATAACGACGGTTTGGCCCTAGAGGCCGTCCGTCAGGGGGCCCAAGATTACCTCGTTAAACGTCAGGCCAGTGCCGATAACCTGATTCGGGCTATTTGCTATGCCATTGAACGTAAGCAGGCCGACCAACACCTCTACCAACTCAACCAACATTTAACCGAAGATATTAAAGTCCAGGCGGCGGAACTGGATAAGGTCAAGGCCCTGAACCAAATGAAATCGGAATTTGTGTCGATGTTGTCCCACGATTTCCGCAATCCGTTAAATACCATCCTCTTATCTGCTGGCCTGTTGGAAGAAAGCCGCGACCGCCTCACCCCGGAACAGCAAGTCACCTATTTTCAAATGATCCGTACCGCCATTAAAGATATGGATCAACTGCTCAGCGAAGTGCTACTGTTGGGCCGTTCCGATGCCGGGCAATTGCAGTGCAGTTTTTCCCCCCTGGATTTGATGCAATTTTGCCAAGAGCTCGTCCGTTCTATTTCATCGAGTCGCCCGGAATCCCAACGGATTCGCTTTACCAGCCAGGGCAATGTGGCCGTTGGCCTGTGGGATGCGAAGTTACTGCGCCACATTTTATTGAATCTTCTCAGCAATGCCCTAAAATATTCTCCTGCGGGCCAGCCGGTGGACTTTACCTTAATTGGCCAGGGCCAACAGGTGTGCTTCCAAGTCCGAGACTACGGTATTGGCATTCCCCCAGAGGCAATTCCCCAGCTATTCCATCCTTTCTACCGAGCCGATAATGTGGATACCATCCAAGGAACCGGCCTCGGCCTGGCCATTGTGCAAAAATGTACAGAACTCCATGGCGGTCGAGTACAAGTGATCAGTGAACTCGGCCTGGGCTCGACCTTTACCGTTATCCTGCCCGTGCTCAATACCAGCGTCGAAAGCCTTTCCTTTGTGCCGGACAACCTACAAATACGCTAGTCCTAGTAGGACGTAACAATTTATCCTGGCCCCATTGCCAGCCCTTCCCCAATCACGTTATCAGTAGGATAGAACCACGGTGAATCCTATGTTTAAAAGTATTTTATTTCCCATTGACCAAAGCCGCGAAGCTCGGGAAGCCGCCCAAATGGTGGTGAATTTAGTGAAAACCCACCAGAGTCGTTTGACCCTGCTCTCGGTGGTGGAACAGACCCCTGCCGCTGATCAAGGAAGTAGCGAGACGACAAGCCCTATGGCCTCGCCCGAACAGGTCGCCCAACTCCTGCAGGCGGCCCAGGCCCTGTTTGCTAAGGAGAACATCTCTGCGGAGGTGATTGAACGGGACGGCATGCCCTCTTTTACTATCTGTGATGTAGCCGATGAAATTAATGCCGATTTAATTGTGATGGGTTGTCGGGGCCTAGGCCTAACGACGGAAGGGGCCGCAGAAAGCGTGACCAGTCGGGTGATTAATCTGTCTCCCTGTCCAGTTTTGATCGTTCCCTAGGTGTTGTTTGTGGGGCCTGTAACTGTCGCCAGAGGAGCCAAATGCAAGTTAGAAAATAACCCGAGGTGAACAGGCCGTTGAGGTACAGCAACCGGAGGCTCCAGAGTTCCGGGCCGATTGTACTCCCCAGGCTCAATAAACAGTAAAGGAGGAGCCAGCTTCCCGTGAGTCGCAGGGCCTGACGGCTGGCCCGATGGCGGCGATCCGATGGGGGCAATTGCTTGAGGAACCCCAGGGCCGGTACAAGGCCCAGCACCGGCAAAAAAACGAGGCTCCGTTGAAGACGCTCAAAGGGGTCTTCTGGAAAGGGGTCTTGGGCAGACATTGACAATGGCCTCAGGATAATCAACGCAAACCGCTCGCTCAGCCCAGAAAAAGCTGATAGGCCGGATTGTGGCTTTCATCCCAGTAACGATAACCCAAGTTATCTAGAAATGTCTGCCAATCAGCCATCTCCTCCGGGGGAACCTGCATCCCGACCACAATACGTCCATAGTCGGCCCCATGGTTGCGGTAATGGAACAAGCTAATATTCCAGGCCGGATTCATACATTTTAAAAATTTCATCAAGGCCCCCGGCCGCTCAGGAAATTCAAAGCGGTAGAGCAGTTCATGGTCGGCTAGGCTGGAACGTCCCCCCACCATGTGCCGCAGGTGGAGTTTGGTGAGTTCATCATCGGTTAAATCCAAGGTCTTAAAGCCATGGCCCTCAAAGATGGCGGCCAGATGGGTCGCATCGCCACGATTTTGAATTTGGATACCCACGAAGATATGGGCCTCCTCCCGACTGGCAATACGATAGCTAAATTCCGTTAAATTATGCTTGCCCAATAGCTCACAAAACTGCCGCAGACTGCCCCGTTGTTCGGGAATGGTCACAGCAAAAATGGCCTCGCGGTGTTCCCCATATTCTGCCCGTTCGGCCACAAAGCGGAGACGATCAAAATTCATATTGGCCCCGCAGGCCACGGCGATTAGGCTCTCCCCTTGACAGCCTTCCCGTTCCACGTAGGCCTTGAGACCCGCAATGGCCAAGGCCCCGGCCGGTTCCAAAATCGAGCGCGTATCCTCAAAGACATCCTTGATGGCCGCGCAAATATTGTCGGTATCCACCAAAATCATCTCGTCCACGTACTGCTGACACAGCCGGAAGGTTTCGTCCCCCACCTCCCGTACTGCCACCCCATCAGCAAAGAGGCCGACCTGAGCCAACTTAACCCGTTGACCGGCCTTGAGGGATTGGGCCATGGCATCCGCATCCACCGGCTCAACCCCAATCATTTTTATCTCGGGATAGAGTCGTTTAACGTAGGCGGCAATGCCCGCCATCAGGCCACCACCACCAATGGCCACAAAAATGGCGTGGATTGGCTGTTGGTACTGACGCAAAATCTCCATGCCAATGGTTCCCTGGCCGGCGATCACGTCCGGGTCATTGAAGGGATGAATAAAGGTTAGGCCCTTTTCCTGCTCTAACTGACGAGCGTAGGCGTAGGCATCATCATAGGTATCACCGTGGAGCACCACCACGCCCCCCCGGGCCTTGACGGCATCGACCTTAACTTGGGGGGTTGTTACCGGCATCACGATCAGGGCCTGAGTTCCCAATTTCGAGGCCCCGAGGGCCACACCTTGAGCATGATTCCCTGCGGAAGCGGCAATCACCCCTTGTTTAAGCAAATCTGGGGGCAACTGAGCCATTTTGTTATAGGCCCCACGCAACTTAAAGGAAAATACCGGTTGCATGTCCTCTCGCTTGAGGTAAACGCGATTATTGAGCCGACGGGACAGATTTTGGGCATAGTCGAGGGGCGTTTCCTGGGCTACATCGTAGACTCGGGCTTTGAGGATACGTTCAAGGTAATCGGAGGACATAGTTGCGCAATAAAATCAAATTCTGACGCTAGGCTTTGAAACTTGGGACTGCTCACTTATCCAAGCTTATGGGATGGGGGTTGATGATTATCTACCCCCCAATCATTATTGATTATGGATGAGCGATTAACGTAAAGTCATAGCCCGTAATATGGCCTGGGGCCGGTTTCATTTCCACGAGAGTAGCGGGCCCAGACCGCTCTCCATTGGGCAAAAAATGCACCTCTCCATTAATACTTGGGGCAACAAATTGAGGATTGCCTAGGGCCTGTTGTAAACCCGTGCGACTCGGATTTTGACCTAATCCCTGGGCCAGAACATAGGTGGCATCGTAGGCCCCGGCGGTACGCCAAGACACATCCCCTCCCCACTGCTGACGGGCGGCCTTGGCAAACCCCAAACTGGTTTTATTTTTGGCACTCCAAGGTACAGCGAGAATAAGGCCCACCGTATTTTGGCCCTGCTCTAGAGTCTTGATCGTTGCTAACGTGCTATTACCATACAGTTTCAATTGCCCCTGATTCGCTTTGGCGAGGTCGTAGGCATTCTGGAGTCGCTCAATATGGGGTAATAGCAATAAACCTTTGGCGCCACTGGCCAGGGCCTCTTGGATAGCTGTTTTCGGCACTAGAGTCTTATTACTCAGGTCACAGACGGTAGGCGCTAACTGGCCCCCATTTTTGAGGAAATTGGCCATAAATTCCTGTTCAAAGGAAACGGCGTCAGGGGCCTGGGAATCGTAGCAAACCGCTACCGTTGGTGTTTTGGCCCGGGCTATTTCGCTCAGAGAACGAGCTGCGGTACTGATGGTAGGCACAACCCGAAAAATATAGTCACCGACATCGCCCACCCCATTGGCCAGACTAGTCGGATTAACTAACACCAATTTCCCTGCTTGGTAAGTAGGAGCAGCACTTAGGGTCGCACTACTGGCATTATGGCCAATCACCCCAAGGATCTCTGGATTGGCTACCAAAGCCTGGGCCACCTTGGGGGCCAGATTGGAATCATTACTGTCATCAACTAGAGTGATGTGTAAATAGCGTCCTTTAATACCTCCCTGACGATTAATTTCTTCCTGGGCTTGGGCGACTCCTCGCAGGATCTCCTGGGCAATGTTGAGGTTACCGGAGACCGGGGCGACAACGGCAATTCTGAGAGGATTATTTTCCAGGGCCTTCAGGTTATTCAGATAAATAAGCGCTTCGGGATCATTGCGGTTTTGTTGGAGATACTCAGAATATAAATTAATAGCCTTAATACTATTGCTGGCTACTGCTGCTTGTATCGCTAATTGTTTTTTCTCATTGTTAGGACTAGTCACTAGAATCCGGGAGCCGTCACTAAACCGAGTTGCTAAATCAGGGGAAACAGAGAGACCGGATTGCGTAGACTGGAGACTTCCCCCTTGAATTTGTCGCCATAGCCACCAACCACCACCACCGACGAGCAGAAAACTCACTAACAAAGAAAGCCCGAGGATCAGTGTTTCGTTTTTTTTAGCCATGACTTGCCAGGAAAGAGGAGGAGAAAATCAAAACTTCCATAATCATTTATCCGCAGTAAAATCCATGAGCTTATTTTTCGTCAGATAAAATTAGAGAAGTATTGCCTTGGCTATTACCCATAATAATAATTTTGCTGTTAGGGGACTCCGCTAATTTTTGCTGAGCTTCAATGGCCTTAAGCTTGAGTATTTTATCCGTCAAACCATCAGAGAGAATTTTTTGAGAAGTGGAAATTCCTTGAGCTTCAACCTTTTTTCGTTCCGCTTCTTTTCTGGCTTTCGTAATTTCCAAATCTAACTTTTGATTTTCCTGTTCTAGGGCCACTTTAGATTGGATTGCTGCTTGAATATTGTCGGGTAAAATAATATTACGCAAGAGAGCCTCTTCTACCACAAATCCCAGCGGCTTTAATTGCTCATTCATTTTTTGGTAAAGGGTCTGGGCAATTTCTGGTCTTTTTTCGCTATAAATAGTCTGTAAACTATAGCTGGCAGTAACCTGACGAATTAAGGCTCGAAAACGAGAGACAATAATTTCCTCTTCATTAGCTCCTAATTTTTGATAAATCTCCTGGGCTTTTGCCGGATCAATACGGTACTGCAGACTTACATCTAACTTGAAACTCAATCCTTCCCTAGAAGTTGTATCAACGGTTTCTTTAATATCCTGCAAACGGGTTGAGAAAGTAATCAGTTCATCCGTAAAGGGATTCAGAAAATGCACACCAGGATCAAGAGTCTGGGGTTCAATGTTACCCAGGGTTTCCACAATCCCCACCTCCCCCGCCGGAATCACAATCCAAAAGCGCTTTAAGCTTCCCCAAAGCAAAGACACTAGCGCTAAAAGCCCAACTAGAAAGGATAAGGCCCGTATTCCCGTATTTTTGGGAGTATCCCCTTGGCTCTTGATGCTTAAAAATATACTAAAGCTAGCCACAGCAGTCATTAAAGACAACAGAAAGGGAAGCATGGTCATCACCTCAAAGGAATGTTTAGCTGAAGGGAGCAGGAAGTCCATACTGCACTAGTCAGCGATAGGCCATTCACAGCTTGATTCCAGTCTACTGTCAGTCGTGGAGATCGGCGTTCTTCAGAAGACGATATAACAACGCAAAAGCGCCTCCCATTGTTAGAAGACGCCTTTGAGTGAATTACTTATTCAATTGTTAGTTCCATCTCAGGAATTAACCATGAATCGCAGGGGCGGTCAGAGCTACCGGAGCTTGGTCGCCAGAAGCGAGGTCTAGGGGGAAGTTGTGAGCATTGCGCTCGTGCATTACTTCAAAACCAATGTTGGCACGGTTCAGTACATCAGCCCAGGTGCTGATCACACGACCTTGAGAGTCAAGGATAGACTGGTTGAAGTTGAAGCCGTTCAGGTTGAAGGCCATGGTGCTTACACCCATCGCCGTGAACCAGATACCAATTACCGGCCAAGCACCCAAGAAGAAGTGCAGAGAACGGCTGTTGTTGAAGGAAGCGTATTGGAAAATCAAACGACCGAAGTAGCCGTGGGCTGCAACGATGTTGTAGGTTTCTTCTTCTTGACCGAATTTGTAGCCATAGTTCTGAGACTCAACTTCGGTGGTTTCACGCACCAAGGAGGAGGTCACCAAAGAACCGTGCATGGCAGAGAACAGAGAACCACCGAATACACCCGCAACTCCCAGCATGTGGAAGGGGTGCATCAGGATGTTGTGCTCAGCTTGGAACACGATCATGAAGTTGAAGGTACCAGAGATACCCAGGGGCATACCATCGGAGAAGGAACCTTGACCAATGGGGTAGATCAAGAACACAGCGGTAGCGGCGGATACGGGGGCAGAGTAAGCCACGCAGATCCAAGGACGCATGCCTAAGCGGTAGGAGAGTTCCCACTGACGACCCATGTAGCAGAAAACGCCAATGAGGAAGTGGAAAACAACCAACTGGTAGGGACCACCGTTGTAGAGCCACTCATCGAGGGAAGCAGCTTCCCAGATGGGGTAGAAGTGCAGACCAATCGCATTGGAGGAAGGCACAACAGCACCAGAGATGATGTTGTTACCGTAGAGCAGAGAACCAGCAACGGGCTCACGGATACCGTCGATGTCAACGGGAGGAGCGGCGATGAAGGCAATGATGAAGCAGGTGGTAGCAGTTAGCAGCGTGGGGATCATCAGAGTACCGAACCAACCGACGTAGATGCGGTTGTTGGTGCTGGTGACCCACTGACAGAACTGTTCCCACAGAGAAGCGCTCTCGCGCTGTTGTAGGGTAGTGGTCATGGTTTTATAATTCCTGTTATGAATTTGTCAAGGTGCGGATTGCGTTTGACACCTCCTATATTACGGATTTCCTCACCCTTTGTAAAGCTTTGTAAAGCCTTTTTAACAAAAGTCTTTCTGATGACATGGATAAGTACAGATTATGGGGATAGCGAGACGACCGCAAAAGGCGATCTTTAGATTGCAGCCCCGGGCTTCAACGATGCTCAGCCCGCAATTCCCTAAAATTCTGCGTTAAGGGGGGTGCGGGGAAAGGGAATGACATCCCGGATATTAGCCATGCCCGTCATAAACTGCACAATCCGTTCAAAGCCCAGGCCAAATCCCGCATGGGGAACAGTGCCAAAGCGTCGGAGGTCAAGGTACCACCAGAGATCTTCGGGATTCATTCCCTGGGCCTGGATGCGTTTTTCTAGGATCTCCCAGCGTTCTTCCCGTTGAGAGCCACCAATAATCTCACCAATTTTAGGAACCAGGATGTCCATGGCGGCCACGGTTTTCTGGTCATCATTCAGGCGCATATAAAAGGCTTTGATCTCAGCGGGATAATCGGTCACGATCATGGGCCGCTTAAAGACCTCTTCGGCGAGATAACGCTCATGCTCCGACTGTAGATCTACGCCCCAGGCCACGGGATATTCAAAGGACTTGGGGGCCTTTTCCAGTAACTGAATTGCTTCGGTGTAGGTAATGCGGGCAAATTCCTGATGAATAATCTGATCTGCCGTCGCCAGCACGGTATTGTCGATACGCTGATTAAAAAATTCCATGTCCTCGGGACAGGCTGCTAAGACTGACTTGAAGAGATATTTCAAAAATTCCTCGGCTAAATTCTGATCGCCCTCCAGGTCACAAAAGGCCATTTCCGGCTCCACCATCCAAAATTCGGCGAGGTGGCGGGAGGTATTGGAATTTTCGGCCCGGAAGGTAGGGCCAAACGTATAGACATTCTGGAAGGCCAGGGCCATGATTTCGGCTTCTAACTGGCCACTGACGGTGAGATAGGCCTGTTTACCGAAAAAATCCTGTTTAAAATCCACGCTCTGGTCAGGATTCCGGGGAATTTTATGCAAATCCAGGGTCGTGACAGAAAAGAGCTCTCCTGCGCCTTCGCAATCACTGGCCGTAATGATGGGCGTATGTACCCAAAGAAAGCCCCGCTCTTGGAAAAATTGATGAATAGCCGCGGCACAGGCATTACGCACCCGCATCACGGCTCCTAGGGTATTCGTCCGGGCCCGGAGATGACCAATGGTTCTGAGAAACTCAAAACTGTGGCGTTTTTTCTGGAGGGGATAGGTGGCGGGATCGGCTTCTCCAAAAACCTCTACCTGCTGAGCCTTCAGTTCAATGCGTTGGCCCTGGCCCGGAGACAGCACCAATATTCCCGAGACTTGCAGGGACGCGCCCGTATTCAGCCGCGACAGTAGGTTAGAGTAGTCCGGCAGGGTCGGCTCTAGAATCACCTGGAGATTGGCCAGGGCCGAACCATCATTGACTTCCACAAAACTGAAGTCCTTGAGTTCCCGTTTAGTCCTCACCCAGCCCTGGATAGTGACTTCGGCGTTGGCTTGGCCATGGCGGAGGAGATGGAGAATTCGTTGATGCGTCATAAATTTACCCGTTAGCAGCCAGTAGTGAGGCGATCCCAGAAAAGCTCAGGGCCTATCCAAGGGAACGGTTGTTGGCTTGTTCAATTGTTGCAAAAAATCAGGATCGAATTGGGCCTTTTGCCAATGAAGAGCCGCTTGAATGTTGCCCACCGTTAATCCCTTGGCTCCCCGTAGGTCGGCCCCTGTCAGATCAACCCCTTGCAAAATGGCAGCTTGGAGATTGGCCCCCTGGAGTTTCGCTGCCACCAAGCTACTTTCGCTTAAGTTGGCCCCCTCTAGATTGGCCCCTGTCAGATTCGCTTCCATTAGTTTGGTTTGCTTTATCACAGCCTGACGGAGTTGGGCCTGGGCGAGATTGGCCCCGAACAAATTACTGCCCTGGAGATTTGTCCGATTGAGATTAGCCGCCGTGAGGGTAGCCATGACCAGGTTGGTATTTTCCAGGTTGAGACCGCTGAGGTCAGCACCAGCCAAATTAGCCTGGTAGTCCAAATTGTAGGCTTGGCGTTCAAACAACGAGACAAAAGCTGGCGGAATCTGGGTTGTCACATCGTAGAGGGCCCCGTGAACTTGGGCATTGGTCAAATCTGTTCCCATCAGGTTTGCGCCCCGCAGATCCGCTTGGCTCAAATTGGCCTGTTTGAGAATAGATTGGCTGAGGTTGGCCTGCCGTAGGTCTGCCCCCTGGAGGTCAGCACCAGTGAGGTTCTGCTTGGGTTCAATTTTATAAGCGGCGTTGAGTAGAAATTGCCATTGCTTGGGAAAATGATTTACCATCATCGCATCGTAAGTACTACCAGTAAAGTTAGTCTGTTGGTTAAGCTCGGCCTGTCTTAAATCGGCCCCCCGCAGATTGGCTTGCTTGAGAATGGTATTTTCCAGATGGGCCTTTTGAAGAGATGCTCCCCCTAAATTGGCTCTTGTCAGATCGACATCCCGCAGATTTGTACCACTGAGGTCTACACCACCTAGGTTGGCTTGAACTAAATCAGTCTGGGTCTTTTCCTTGCTATCAATAAAATAGGCCCCAGCGTTCTGGAGAAAGGTTTTAAGCTTAGAGAAGGGTTGGGTTTGTTGGTCGTAGATGGCCCCCTTCAAGTTAGTGCCGTAGAGATTGGCATTGATTAAGTTAGCCCCCCGTAAATCGACTCCACGTAGATCCGCTAAGCTTAGGTCTGCCTTAAAAAAGTCGGCCCTGCGTAATTTGCTCCCCACCAGTAGGGATTGACTGAGTTGGGCATTGCTTAGATTGGCCTCTGTGAGATCGGCCTGGGCCATCTGGGCACGATTTAAGCGTGTCGATTGGAGGTCGGCGAACTGGAGATTGGCCTGGTCGAGATTGATATTTTCGAGATTGGCCCGCTGGAGATGGGCCCAGGGGAGTTGAATTGTGGCCAGTTGGGCCCCCTGCAAATTCAGGCCGGTTAGGTTAACGCATTCGGCATAAAATCCCTTGAGGAAGGCTAGGCGGCGCCACTGTTGCCATTGAGACCGATTTAGGCCCCAAGGAGGGGTATTTTCTTCTGCACAGCCACGATTGAGGGAATCGAGGGCCTCGATCCGGCCAGCACTCGCGCTAATCTCAGCGGGTTGAATATTATTGATTACTTGCCAGGCCTGGTTCCGGGCTTCCCGTTGACGTTTATCCGCCTCTGAGATGAAGAGAATGGCCCCGAAGAGCAGACTTAATTGCCCCAAAAAAGTGACTAGGGCCGTGCAGGTTTTAACCGTTTCCCAAATATTTCGACGCGGGAGGCGGGAAGTATCAGCAGAAGCAGCCTGATGGTGCAGGAAATAGTTCCACAGACGACGACAATCTTCCAAGGAAATGTGCCAATCCCGTGCTGTATTGATCAGTTGCAATTCCAGTTCAAAGGGTTGTTTTTGTAAGTGCTGGAGGGCCTGAAAATGCGCTTGAACCGTCTCTGGATGGAGTTTAGCTAAGGCTAATTTCGTTGTGTCTAGGCTAGATTCAGGGGCGGGTTGTGGGGTCAGGGGTTCTTCCATCAGTAGCCAATCCAGCGGGCAATCCAGTGTGTAGGGAACGACGAAGCTAGTGTAGCGAATCCCGGAGATGCTATTTTGCCTAGGTGGGCAGTTTTGTGGCGTGAATCGAAACAATGGCGAAAATAATCTTTCCAGAGATGGGCTGTGGGACATGGGCCTGGGGAAACCGCTTTCTATGGGGCTATGGCCCGGAGATGGATGCCAGTCTCCAGCAGGTATTTAACTATTGCGTGGGTCAAGGCATCACCCTCTTTGATACGGGGGACTCCTACGGAACCGGCAAACTCCAGGGCCGCAGTGAGGAACTGCTTGGACAATTTGCCACTGCCTACCAAGGGCTTAACCAAGACCGGATTCAACTGGCCACCAAGCTGGCCCCTTACCCCTGGCGACTGACCCCTGCTTCCTTGGTTAAAGCCGGTCTAGCGTCGCAGCAACGCCTCCAGCGGCCCATTGATCTCGCGCAACTCCATTGGTCCACGGCCAACTATGCCCCTTGGCAGGAACGTCCCTTACTGGAAGGTCTGGCTCGACTGTGTGAACAGGGCCAGGCCAAGGTCATTGGCCTATCCAACTTCGGCCCAAAACGTCTGCAGCAGGCCCATCACTTTTTCAGCGATCGCGGCCTAACTATTGCCAGCTTGCAGGTGCAGTACTCTCTGCTGTCCACTTATCCTGTGACGGTACTGGACTTAAAGGCCCTTTGCGATGACTTGGGGATTCAACTGATTGCCTACAGCCCCCTGACCTTAGGCCTTTTAACCGGCAAATATGACCCTACGAACTTACCATCGGGAGTCCGGGGCTTGTTATTCCGGCGGTTATTACCTAAAATCCAACCGCTCCTGTCCCTGCTTCAGGCCATTGCCGATCAACGACAAAAAACACCGGCCCAGGTGGCCTTGAACTGGTGTCTGTGCAAGGGAACCCTGCCGATTCCGGGGGCCAAATCGCTGCAACAGGCCCAGGAAAATGCCGGGGCCTTGGGTTGGCGCTTAGATGATGGCGAAGTATTGGAACTTGACCGCGTCGCTGGGGGCCTAGGCCAAACCATGGTGCAAAATATTTTTCAAAGTCGCTGAAGATACGAAAAAGCCCCCCCCTTTAGTGCGTTGAGGGGGCCATTCAATCCTGTACCCACCGGTTATTCACCCGTGAATAGACACACTATTACAGAACACCAGCGCTGGCTAAACCGAGGATAACGCCGGCCCCTAGAACATGGCCAAAGCTAGCAGTTCCCAGAACCGCCCCCAGGCCAAAACCACCAAAGAGATTGGGAGAGGGCATAGCGGGGCCTTCACTGGGTTTTTGAATCGTGAATTTGCCAATGGCAATGGCAACGATATTGCAGGCGATCATCACAGCGGCCACTTTGGGGCTCCACTCAGCAGTGGTGGGGATAGTCGTAGCCAGTAATAGTAAAGAGGACATGAGATTCTCCAGATAAAAAATAATCAAATTTTGACTTGATTAAATCAGCTATGGTAGGGCCGGGTTTCCCTTCTCCCCTCAATTCTTTGCAAGACTTAACAATTCTCCAGGGAATTCCTGAACGGACATGATAGAGTGGCCAGCGAAACCCTTGGTCAGCGTTCGTTACTTTATGCTGGGTATCCTTGTTTTTCTATTGGGTTTGGGACTCATTTTTGTCTTCCAGAATCGGCAACCGGTAGTTCTTACTTTTCTCGGGGCTAGTCCCAGCCAGGCCCTGTTTAGTTTACAGTTACCCCTTGGCCTCTGGGTGGTTCTCTTCATCGTCGCTGGGGTGCTAACTAGTCTACTAATCTCAGGATTGATCCGCATCAGCCAGCCGACTCCGGCCCCAGCGCCCCAACGGCCCCGTCGCACCCCTCCCCGTCGAGCGCCATCCCCTCCGCCCCCCGCCAGTCCACCCCCATCGGCTAATCCCGCTTGGCAATGGGATAATCCCGTCCCGGAAGTTGACGATTGGATCGTAGAAGAATGGCCCCCGGAGCCAATGCCGCCTCGGCCAACCGAGATGCCACCTCCGGTTAAGCCAGCCCCGGAACCATCGGACTGGAAAGAAGACCGGCCTGAACCAATGGCCCCCCCAACCCCTCCCCCAGTGCAATTGCGGCAATTTGAGGCGTCTCAAACCCCCCAAAAAACAGAACGGCAGGGAACGATCTACTCCGTGACCTATCGAGATGCTCAAACGCCCCGGCCTCAGGATCGCTCAGGGGTTTATGATGCCAATTATCGGGTTTTAAATGCCCCTGCGACCCCGGATGAGCCGGCTAATGATACCGACAGTGACGAGGACTGGATTTAGCACCTCTGTTTTTTCTCCTATTTCAATTCTGGAAACAAGCCCAAATACTTGGCAAAGCCGACAACGGCGGCAACAACGACTCCCCCAATAACGCTACGGATGATAAATTCTAGATTTTCTAGTCGCTTGCTGACCCCAGAGACCTTTTCATCGAGGGCCTTGATGTCTCCAGAAACCTTTTCATCGAGGGCCTTGATGTCTCCAGAAACCTTTTCATTGAGGGCCTTGATGTCTCCCTTTAATTCCACCTGCCCCAGTTTGAGGGTGGTTAAGTCTACCTCGATGCGGTCTAATCGTTGGTCGAGCTTCGAGAGAACATCTTTGAGTTCGGTTTCGATAATAGTGCCCATGGTTTAGAAGTCCTGTCAATCAATGATTAAGCCTTGCCGGAAAGGGGGAGTGACGGCCCTCGCTTGTTTATAGCTTAACTTGCTTCTTACTTCCTTCCCAATGCTCTTTTGCCCTACGGACAAGGGCCGGTCTGATAGGCCAAGGCCAAAATCTTATCCAGGGCCTGCCGTAATTCAGGCAGAGGTGTCCTCGCGTTATTGACGAGGATACTAAAAGTAAGGAGAGAGGCATCCTTTCTTGACAAATAGCCGGATAAACTAACGACTCCTCCCAGGGTGCCAGTCTTAGCAGTTAAATTACCAGCTAAATCGGTATTCAGAAAGCGAGACTTTAACGTTCCCGTTTGCCCCGCCACCGGCAAGGATTGCTTATAAACTGTGGCCCATGGGCTTGCTTGCAGATTCTGAAGGACTTGGGTCAGGAGTCGGGGCGAGGCCAAATTATGACGCGATAGGCCCGAACCATCCCGCAGGGAATAGTCAGAGGCCTTGATGTTCAATTGTTGGAGGGGTTGGGCCAAAAGATTCTGATCCTGAGGCCATAAGCGGGCCAACTGCTGACGCAACGTTTCGGCGTAGAGATTATTGCTCTCTTGGTTAGTCGTTTGAATAAGAGTGCTCAGGGGAGGAGAGGTGATCACCAAGATTAATTTCTGGGCCTCGGTGGTCGGAGAGGATTCAATCCGCTCAGCCTCGATCTGGATGCCCTGTTCCACCAAGATCTGATGCCAGGTAGCCAGGAAATAATCTCTCGGTTTAGGGATAGCGAGATAAGTTACATCGGCCTCTGCTCTGGGGGCCAATTCGCCGCTAATGATCAATTGGCCCTGGCCATAAATGCCTTTTATTTCAGGAGGCCGGGAGGGATTTAGGGCCGTCCGACTACGATTAATGACTTGAAATTGTGCCCCGGCTAGGGGATCTGACCAACGAATATTTAGCGCTTCTCCCGGTTGGCCAGGCGTTAAGGTGAGGGCCACTTGATTTTGGTTGAGAATAGCCCGATTGATGGGGGGGGCATAACCGTAGAGTAAATCATCCCATTCCCAGCTAGGGGGATGATCCTGGGTCGGATCGCTACTATCTTCTAGGATTAACGTCTGGATACGGTTCACCCCCTTGGCCTTTAGGGATTCTGCGGTCGCTCTCAGTTGATCTTCGCTTAGACTAGGGTCTCCCTGGGCCACTAAACGGAGTTGACGCAGGACAGGGCCCTGTCCAGAAGCATAGATGGGAGTTTGAAATTGATAGTCTGGCCCTAGGGCCACCAGGGCGGCGGCCGTCGTTAGCAACTTGACGTTAGAGGCTGGAACAAAAAGCTGGTCTGCATTGCGGGCATAGAGTGGTTCTTGCTCATCACTGGCTTGAAGCAGGATACCCCAATGGGCCTGGGCCAATTCCGGTTGCTGGAGATGAGTATCCACCCGTTGCCGAAAGTCCGCTGGGCACAGGAGGGGAATCGCCCAACTTTTCGAGGCACTCCCCACAATAGTCAGGGCCGAAACAACAAGGTAAAACCAGCGCAGCCCGGCCAGGGGCCGAGTCCCCCCCATGGCACCAGGAAAAAGACCGCTCAAGGATCGTCCAGGGAAATCATTTGGCAACGAGACCAGGCGTTGGTACAGTTGTAGAGAAGCCATTGGCACAATTTTGGGCGATTTGATCAATAATGGCTTGGCATTTGAAGGAGATAGCTTAATCATGTTACCTTTTGGGGTCCCCCGGTCGGATAGTACGGTTCATCCCTGGCGTTCCCAGTTAGACTGTTTTGTCCAGGAACATAAGACGGCCTTAGCGGCCCTGGCCTGGGGCCTGCGCCAAGAGTGGCAAGACCCCCAGCAGTATTTAGGCCTGGATCTCCAGCCAACACCCCATTTTATCTGCTGTCCCTACGATGCCCTCGAAACCCTCAACCAGCGGCTAGACCGCCAGATTCAGGAAATTCTGGGACTACTCCATGGCCATGATCCAGAAACCGAAGTGGCCATTGTCGCCATTGCCCAGGGCCAACTCAAACTCCTCTATTTTCAACCCGATCCCCAGCCGGCCCTGTGCTTTGAACAGCATAACCGTGACCTAGATGCCTTAATTGTTCAATTAGAAACGACCCTCAGCCGTCTAATTACCCTAAGCTAACGCCTATCCCTCTGAGAATTCCATGACAGATATCCAAACCCAACTCCGCGACGAATTAGCCCCCATGGACTGGGAAACGATTATTCCCCACGTCAAGCGAGATGCCGTTATTATCGTTGATCCCAGTCTTGACCTGATTGAAGTTGCCACGGCCATCGCGGAAGACCAAGTGGCTCCTGTGCAAAATTGGATTCAAGCCGGCCTGTTGCATAAACCCTCAACCGCAGACCTCAGTGACTGGAATCACGACCTAAAAAAGGAATTCCAAACCCTGATCGTCCAGCCCTTTGTGCTGATCCAAGACTAGACATTGGCCTCGTTCCAGGCCTGGGCCGCATCCTGGAGGGCCTGGTCTACGGATTTCTGTTTGAGCATCGCCGCCCCTAGATTTTCGTAGATTGCCTTTTGCAGAAGGTTGAGATTTTTCATCGGCGGAATCAGTACCGTTGCTGTTTTTAGTTGACGGGCGCTGACTTGGCGGGCCTGGGCCAGAGTCGAACGATCACCATCCTTTTCTAGGTCTTGGATGTATTGTTCGACCGCTTTGATGTTGGAGGGGAGAACATTGCCTTCCTTGGCAAAGACCAGTTGATTTTCGGCATTGGTGACAAATTGAGCAAACTGAACCGCCGCCTCCTGATTTTTACTATTGCGAGGAATCACCAGATTCATCACCGCCACATTGGTTTGTTGGGTCTGCCCGGTGATTTGAGGGGCCGCGGCCGAAACCTTGGCGATACTGGGGGCATTGGTTTCGATGCTGGCGAGAAATTCTGCTCCTGAGGCCAGGACTGCGGTAGAACCAGCCTGATAAAGCTCAACGGCGTAGCGATGGCCCTGGGTCAATACTTCGGGGGGCAGAAGGCCCTGTTGATAGAGATCCACCCAATACTGAAATGCGGCTTTCCCCGCCGGACTGTTGAAGGCTGCTTTCCCTTGGTCATCGACCAATTTCACGCCCATTTGTACCAGGCTTTCGAGTACTTCGGCAGAGTCGGAGGGGGAAAAGGTAATAAAAAAGGCGTACTTGCCGGTTTTGTCTTTAATGGCCCGGGCTACTTTGGCTAGTTCTGCGTAGGTAGCAGGGGGATTTTTCAGGCCCGCCTTCTGGAAAAGGTCTTGGTTATAAATAGTGATGCGGGTGGTCAGATACCAAGGTAGGCCAAAGGTCGTATCGTCCAACGTATTAGCCTGCCAGATATTGGGCAGGTACTGGGCCTTGACCTCCGGTGAAAGGACTTCGTTAAAATTGAGCCAGGCCTTTTTAGCCGCCAACTGCGATGCAAACTTAGGATTTAGGTTAACCACATCGGGAGCTGTGTTCGCAGATACCGCCGTCAGGATTTTGCTTTCCATAGCTTCCCAGGGCACATCGATCCACTTCACCTCTTTACCCCCCTGGTCTTGACTAAAGCGGCTAATCAGTTGAGTAAAGTAGGGCGTGTATTTGGGTTGGAGTTGCATCGTCCAAAATTCCACCGGCTGGCCCCCTGGCCCGGAAGCAGTGGGAGCTGAGCCCTGACAACCGATGAGCAAGCTGACCATTAGGCCTAAGAATCCCCAGAGCAGGCCCTTGCGCCAGAATTTTGGTATCCGCATGATGATTTCCCGTAAATCTCCTTGAAATTATAGGGGGAAGCGGCTCCCTTCCTGCGGTGCTTCCATGTTCCCCAATAAATTTCCGCTGGGGGCTTGCAAAGCTTAGGAAGGATAGTGTATGTTGGTTAATTGTGACATCGGGGCGTAGCGCAGCTTGGTAGCGCACTACTTTGGGGTAGTAGGGGTCGTGGGTTCAAATCCCGCCGCTCCGATTGTAAACAATTAAATAATTTAGCCTTCCTAAGGTAAAAACTTTATTAGACAATGAGTTGCTTTGATGTTGTGATAACGACTGATGCCGCTCATTTTTTTATACAAATTTACTGTTGGCGCGACGAGAATATACGTTGTATTTGGGAAGCTTAAAAAAACTTTTAGTGTTGTAGTGTCTACAAGTGTGGGCATTGCTGGATTGCGAGACAAAACAAATGGTTGGCAGATTATTACACCCACATCTATGTCTCTGCCAGCACCCACATTTTACAAAACTTATTATCTTATCCCTACAATATCACTATCATTGTTGAGTAGAGTATAGGGCAAAAATGTTATTTCGTTAATGTCTTCACAGAAGTAGAAGGGGGGATTATGAAAGAAAAAAATCCTGTTATCGAAGATCTTAAGAAAGCATGTTATTGCGAAATAATACCCCACATTGAGGAATGGAGTAAAACCCCAGCAGATACATCAAGTGACTTTGATAAGTGCATATATTTAATGGACTCAAATCACTACAGACGATTTGCAGAAAATGCTTGTCGATCATGTAGTAATGTAACTTTTGGGGTTTTAAGTTGGATATATAAAAATACTGCTAATGAAACATCCCTAGCTAATTCTCTCCAGGAGTATCAACTAAACAATTTAGATTTAGCAGAAATACGTAACCATTTATATAGTTGCACCAAATCATTTTTTCCTGTTTTGCAAAACTACGAACGCTTGATGGCAAATTATAAATGTAAATTGCAAGACGCAGGTAAAAGAAGCGAAAATCATGGTGCAGGATGGGGATTATTGGGGGCAGCTATTGGAGGGGCTTTATTGGGGCCTCTAGGCGCTATGCTTGGTGGCTATGGAGGTGGGTATGTTGGAGCGGATATAATTTATAAAGAAATCCGACAAGACTGGAGCGCTATTCTTAATACTTTTCGTTCTATGATAGATGAGTATGATAATTTTGCGAATAAGATAATAAACGAATCATATCAAGTTATGCTTAACTATCAAGATATCTTGGAGGAAGGAGTGAAGCAAATCAAGGAAAAAAGAAGAACTGTATCGCAATTCAATATAGAAGATGTGCCTAAAGATGAGCCTTTATTTTTAGATATTAGTAATGTAAACTCAAATGCTTCTCAAGTTCAATCTAATGGACAATATAAAATGTGTCCTATGTGCGCGGAATATGTAAGACTTTCAGCAAGAATATGCCGATTTTGTCGGCATGAATTCTCATGAAAATAATGGCGAGAATGATAGGTGATTTATGAAATTCGCCTGGTATAGCGGTTTTCATTGAAATGAGGCCTACCCAAGGAGTTTAATTTTTTGATATTGGGCTGAGCGTAGTCGAAGCCCGTACTTCACTTTTGCGCAAACCGCTATGATTTTATTTTTTTTATTTTTTATAAAGTGTTTATGACCATTGCTTTTGATGCTCTTTATTTACTTTGTCCTGGATTTCTACTGAGTCTAATAAAACCCTAGATACTTATACAAAGTATATTGTATACTCAGGGAAAATTTCGAGTCATACCTAACGCTGAAAAGCAAGGCGGCGGCTTACGGTGAACCGGGGCTCGGAACGGCTGTGGTCTCTGGACTAGGGGCCGACTGGGCCTGGAGTTTCAGGGCCTCGGTGGCATTAAGTCCTTCTCCTTGGCTACCAAAATACCAGAGGGCCGCGGTGGCCTCGGCCTGGGTGACAGCTTTTTTGGGTTGGAAGAGGGTCGTAAAGCCCAACATGCGTCGTAAGTTCGCCTGTTCACCATTTTGATAGTCACCGTAGAGGGCCCGCCAGACCTTGGGATCAATTTTGGCTGCATCTTGGAAACCCCAGGTTTCTTTGATATTGTCCAGGCTGGCATTGGGTAGACTCCGCCGCTGGTCGAGGGGAACCTTCCAGAGGATGAGGTCTTCTCGGGTCAGGGGAGCATTGGGACGGAAGAGTGTTGCACTTGGGTCGTTGGTCAAACTAGAGGGAATCAGGCCCGCTTCGGCCAGGCCTTGGATAATAGTAAAATCGGGATCAGCCTGAGGAACATCAGTAAATACTGGGGCTGCATTGGCCTGGGCCGGCCGAATTTGTTTACTGGAAACGTTGAGAAAAAAGCGATTATTAGCCAAGAACAGCCAACGGGCGAAGTCCCGACGACGAACCGGGCTATTGGCCTGAAAATTGGGAGCGGATTGCTCTGTCACAATGTCGAGGGCCTGGAGATCTTGGATGTAGCGTTGAAAGGATTCCGGCAGGCCGGTTAGGTCTACTTGGCCCGCAGGAGAAGGGCTTGGAAAAGGGACGGGTGAGGCTCCAGTGGACGGCAAGGGACTGGAAATAGGAGAGGGACTCGGTGAGACCGTGAGAGAGGGCGTCGGGGTTCCCCCCAAGCTAGGATTAGCGGCTAAGCGATTTTGCAGGTTGTCAGCTCCTCGACAACTACTCAGGAGGCTAGCACTGCCGATTAGCAACAGGCCAAAACGAGACAGTTTAATCATGGTGAGGTTTTTCGGGGGTGAAGCCACTGCTGGACACGCTGTTGCCACTGGGCCAATTTTTTAAGTAAGTAGGGGTATAACCCTCCGTAGATCTTATCAAAGCGATAGTTGAAGAGGAGATCAATCACATCCTGAAAGGAAAAGTATTTGAGATAGGCCACGCCAAGGTCAATTTTTTCATCGCTGTATTCGAGGTAAACGCGCTTGCCAATCTGTTCGGAAGCGTTCCACTTCTGTAAAAAATGGGCTTTCATGGCCTGTTCGTAGCCTTGAAAATTCTCCCGCTGGTTCTGGAGGTAAGCCTCGATGTAGGGGACAGCAATATTGGCCCCTTGCATTGCGTGGCGAATGCCCTCTCCCCCCAAAAAGTTAACGGTGGATACTGCATCGCCAATGGCGATGATATTGTCTTGGCAGTAGATATCCTGGAGGCCACTGGCGTAGTCCAGAATTGAGCCGTGAATTTCAATGGTTTTGTAGGTGTCTAACTTGAGGTAGTCCTTGAGAATGGCCGTTGTGTATTCCCGCAGGGGCCGCAGATCTTTGAGGTGGCGATGCTCCCCTTCAATCCAGGCTGAACCGACCTTGAGTTGCTGGTGATCCATGGGGAAAATCCAGGAATAGCCACGAGGACTCCAGCGATAGCCCAAAAAGAAAACAAGCGTGTCCTGGTATTGGGCATAGGTTTCGGCATCTACTTCAATCAGGTACTCAATGCCGGTGCCTTGATAGAACTGGGGCCGGGCAACTTTCGGCGGATACATGACGGCCCGCGCGTAGCCGGTGGCATCCACTAATACTTGAGTCAGAACGTTGATGGTACTCCCTCCCCGTTGCTTCAGCATCACCAGGGTTTTACCGGCCTCCGGTTGATGGGCCAAGAAACGATGACCGAGCCACACTTGGGCCCCCTGGGCCTGAGCCGTTTCAGCGAGATAGGCCCGTAATTTAGCAAAGTCAAAAACCGCTCCTTGGGGAGCCAGCGCGTGCCAAGTATGTTGTTGCTGACTACTCACCAGAGTCAAATTCCGCCAGTAGCGAGCCACAACACTGTCGGGTAAATCAAACTGGGCCAGGGTTTCCAGGGGAGTTCCGGCGCTGGAGTAATTGTTGTGACGAAAATCCCGGTGTTGCTCCACCAGTAGAACTTGGTAGCCTTTACTGGCCAACAAACGAGCACAATGGCCGCCAGCTGGCCCGGCCCCAATAATCACGACATCAAATTGTTGCATTTGCTTCGATTCCCCCCTAGGTCTTGAGCGATGGTAACCAAGTCACCAGGAAGGGACAGAAAATCACCAATGTCAATACCAAAATTTGGAGCAGGATAAAGGGAATTACCCCCCGATAAATATCCCAGGTGCTAACCGTTGCCGGGGCTACTCCCCGCAGATAAAACAGAGCAAAGCCAAAGGGAGGCGTGAGGAAAGAGGTCTGGAGATTAGTACCGACCACAACGCTGTACCAAACTAAGTCAAGGTTAAGGGCCTCCGCCACGGGCTTGAAGAGGGGTAAAACAATAAAGGCAATTTCAAAAAAGTCGATGAAAAAGCCCAGGATAAAGATGGTGAGCATACTGACGACCATAAAGCCGATTTGACCACCGGGCAGATTGGCTAGCAGGTCAAACATCAGACGGTCGCCGTTGAGGCCACGAAAGACCAAGCTAAAGGCCGTGGAACCCAACAAAATAAAAAGGGCCATGGTGGTAATGCGGAGGGTCGCATCACAGACCTGTTGCAGGGTTTTCCAGCTTAATTGGCGATTGATAAAGGCCAGGGCCGTGGCCCCCACCGAACCAATGGCCCCCGCTTCCGTCGGCGTGGCGATGCCGAAGAAAATACTACCCAACACCAACAGGATTAAGGTCAAGGGCGGAATCATCACCTGTACGACTCGTTTTCGTAGAACGGCCCTGTCAATGTTGCGGACTTCTAGCGGTAGAGCCGGGGCTAGTTCTGGTTTGAGGAAGGCAATGATCAAGACATGGAGCGCAAAGGCCCCCGCCATCATCAGGCCGGGAATCAAGGCCCCAATAAACAGATCGCCAACAGAGGTTCCCATCTGGTCTCCCAGGACGATCAGCACCACGCTAGGGGGAATAATTTGGCCCAGCGTCCCCGACGCGGCAATGACTCCTGTGGCCAGGCCCTTATCGTAGCCGTAGCGCAACATGATCGGCAGGGAAATGAGGCCCATGGCCACTACGGTTGCGGCCACTACCCCCGTGGTTGCCGCAAGCAAAGTTCCCACAATCACCACTGCCAGGGCCAGGCCCCCACGCAGACGACCCATGACAATGCCCATGGTCTCTAGCAACTGCTCAGCGATGCCGGATTTTTCCAGCATGGAACCCAGAAAAATGAAGTAGGGAATAGCCAACAGGGTGGAATTGGCCATAATGCCAAAAATCCGCTGAGGCATAGCCGATAGAAAGATGGGATCAAAAACGCCCAGGGCCGCTCCCAACAGTGCAAAAACAATGGCCACGCCTCCCAGGGCAAAGGCCACGGGATAGCCTGTGAACAAAAATACTAAGGCCCCCAGGAACATGAGGGGGCCTAGCCATTCGTACTCATAGGTTAGGGTCATGCTGTTCCTCCGGTAGAGAACGCAGACCACAGATAATGGCCCAGTTTTTAATCATTTCCGCCAGGCCCTGCAAAATTAACAGGCCAAAACTGACGAGAATCATGGTCTTGATGGGATAGCGGGGCAGGCCACCGGGGTCAGGCGACATTTCCCAAATTTGCCAGGAATTGATCACCGATCCCCAAGAGTAGTAGAGAACCAGGCAACAGAAGGGAATGAGCAAAAAGATTGTTCCCAGGAGATTGACCCAGGCCCGGCCTTTAGGGCCTAAGGTTTTGTAAAAAATATCAACGCGGACATGCTCGTTATGTTGAAGCGCATAGGCGGCCCCCAGCAGAAAAATTAGATCGAATAAGTACCATTGGGCTTCTAGCAGGCCATTAGAAACCAAATTTTGGCCCAGCAGTTTACCGCCGTAACGACCAACAACGTTGCCCACACCAATACCAATCATGGCGACTACTAGCCAACCCGTCAGGCGACCGATCCTATCCATCAGTCGGTCGATCCTATCGGCCAAACGCAATAATATTTGCAAGCTTCCCCCCTCGTCAATCGGTCTTGCACAAGGCATCATAGCGGAAATGGATACCCGCTGGTGTCTGCAGGGGCCGGGAAATTTTTAGAGCGATGGATGCTGAACCGCTTCCGTCAAATGGGACTGTTGGTACGAGGCTGAATTTCCTGTCGGGTATTTTGAGTTGATTCCGCCACTGAAGTAGGGAAGAAACGCCAGCGCAGGGATGAGGAGATATTGTGAAAGGACTGGAATTGTTTTACTTTGAGTCGAACTAGCCACAATAAATTGGCTGTAATCCAGAGGAGAACTAGATCATGGCCTGGCCTGCAAAACTAAAACAATTGGGACTGAATCTATTACTTGGCCTCGGAGGCGTTGGTTTTGCCTTCGGCGTTGCAGAAATCGGCCTGCGGCTGGCTGGCATTAGTTATCCCAGCTTTTATCAGGTTGACCCTAACCGTGGCCATGCCCTCATTCCCAATTTTTCTGGGCAGTGGACCCACGAGGGCAATGGTTTTGTGCAGATTAATCGCGATGGCCTGCGGGACAAAGACCACGCCATTCCTAAACCAGAGCAGACCTATCGTATTGCTGTCCTAGGAGATTCCTTTACTGAAGCCATTCAAATCAACGCCGACCAGACCTTTTGGGCAAAATTGGAGCGGGGCCTAGCTAGTTGTCCGGCTCTAGGGGAGAAAAAACCGGAAGTGATTAATTTTGGGGTGGGAGACTACGGCACAGCCCAGGCCTTGATGACCCTCCGGCATCAAGTCGGCAAGTACCAACCCAATTTAGTCTTGTTAGCAATATTTACTGGCAATGATTTGGTCAATAATTCTCGGGTCTTGAGTCCCCCGGATCGTCTATCCCCTTACTTGGTTCAGCATCAGGGCCAATGGGTAATGGATACGTCCTTTAACCAAACCCAGACCTACCAACGGCGCGATAGCTGGCCTCGACGGGTTGTGTTTTCCATGATTAATCATTCCCGCGTGTTGCAGGTTCTCCACGAAGCTCGCCGAGTCTGGGGCACGGGCCAGGGCCTAGCGGGCCAGGTTAAAAATGATGACATTATTCCGTCCCTTGATTTTGACGCAAACCTGTACCATCCACCCACAAGCCCCGCTTGGCAAGAAGCCTGGGCTAGTACCGAGGCCCTATTAACCCAATTCAACCAAGAAAGTCAGGCCCTGGGGGCCAATTTCGTGGCCGTTACCCTGAGCAATCCCCCCCAGGTCTATCCCGACCTCAAGGTACGACAACGCCTCAGGGAATTGGGGGCCCAAAATTTGTTCTATCCTGAGCAACGCCTGGCGCAATGGGGACAACAGCAACACGTCCCCGTGCTCAATCTGGCCCCGGAACTCCAGGCCTACAGTGACCGCCAGCGGGCCTTTCTCCATGGTTTTGAGAATACGGCCCCCGGTATTGGCCATTGGAATGCCCTGGGCCATCAAGTAGCGGGCCAACTGCTGACGACTAAACTCTGTCCTCTGCTGGCCGAGGAGGGAAAGCATAGCCCAAACTAACCGCACCGGGGGGCAAGGCCAAACGACTCATAGCCCCTGGGGAACGCACTTCCACTAGCAATTCCCCTTGGGCAGAAACGCCGGTTACGCGGCCTTGACCTTGCTCGAGGGAAACAATTTGGCCAAGATTCAGAAAATAGTGGTGGTAGCCCGCCAGAATCGCCTCGACTCCTTGGGTTTGATAGGTGCGATAGCCTCTAGCCAGGCCCTGGAGAGTGAATCCCAGTAACGCCCCGAGGTTGGTCACGTCATCCCGCTTATTTTCCTGGAGCCAGGCCTGGAGTTGGATGCCCGTTGCTGGCACGGGATTACGCCAATTCAGGCCCACACCGATCACCACCTGGGTGATCCGCTCCCGCTCAATGTGACTTTCCCCCTTAATGCCGCCTAATTTGCGGCCGGCCAACACCAGATCATTGGGCCATTTCAAACCGACGGGAATCCCTTGGTCGTTGAGGGCCGTTGCAATCCCCCAAGCACTCCAAAGCGTCACTATTGCCGCCTGCTGTACTGGCAAATCCACCGCCAGGAGCAGGGAAAGATAGAGGCCCCCCGGCTCCGATTGCCAAACCCGGCCCCATTGGCCCTGCCCGGCACTTTGTTGTTGGGCCAGTACTAATAGGGGGGGCTGGATACCCGCTTGCTGTAATTCCCAGGCCCTTTGATTGGTGGAAGGTAAGGTTTCAAAAGACTGAACTGTCAGGTTGGGCCAACTCTGGGCTCGAATCTCCGCCAGTTCCTTGGCAGTCAGGCAGAAGGACAAAAGATCGTCACCGGCCATACAGGAAGCATTCTCCGTATTTTTAGGCAAAAAAAGCGTTGTAAACTCTCCCATTCTCGAGGAATTGCGCTACCATCTAGCGAAGAAACTACGGTAAGATGGGTTTAGTGATAGGTAAAATCCGCACTACATTATTAGCAATTGTGAAACTTCCTCGCCAACTTAGATATGGCCAAGGTAAACTTGCCCCAGCCTCCAAAAGCATGATTTTTGTAAATTCTCGTATTCTCATCGAGCCACAGCATTATTGTATGGGTTGCTAACCCCTGCCCGACCCAATGTCTTGGTTTGAGAGAACGGTTATTGAAGTTTAGGAGACTCCCCATGTTACATCGCAAGATTTATCAGTTTTGTACCGACGGCCAGGAAGTTTGCATTTACCTACGAGACCAACAACGCTGGATTGAGAATGCTTGTATTCTAGCTCTGGAAGGAGACCTCGTCACCATCCGCTATGAAACGGAGGAAGATGACGAAATTTGCTCCTGGGAAGAAATGGTGCGCCTAGAGAGTATTGGCGCCGTTAACCGCAAGTTGGCCTCGGTATCCCGCCTCAACACAGAAATCCTGGTGGCGGAAGACTGCCCGGAGGCCGAACAAATTTATGCCCATTACCCCGAAGTGAATCTAGACGAAGAAGACAACGATTTGGAATAAGCGACTGCCCTCGACGGAAAGGCCAGCGATGTTTCCTCGACCCTGTAAAATGGGTAGGACAGTCGGTGAGTTTGTCTTGTTTAGAACGAAAATATGGGTGACACAATGGTCGCAAACGAGCAGTCAATTCAATTTGACCTTGCTACCTATCTACAAGAAAAAAAGGCCCTAGTCGAAGTAGCCCTTGACCAATCTTTGCCCATTGTCCGGCCCGCGAAGATCTATGAGGCCATGCGCTACTCCCTGTTGGCTGGTGGCAAGCGACTCCGTCCGATTCTTTGTTTGGCGACCTGTGAGCTGAGTGGGGGAACAACGGCCATGGCCCTGCCGACGGCCTGTGCCCTGGAGATGATCCACACCATGTCTCTAATCCATGATGATCTGCCGGCCATGGATAATGACGATTATCGCCGGGGAAAACTGACCAACCATAAAGTCTTTGGTGAGGATATTGCTATTTTGGCCGGCGATGGATTGCTAGCCTACGCCTTTGAATTTGTCGCGACCCAAACCCAAGGGGTTGCTCCCGAGAACCTATTGCAGGTGATGGCTCGCCTGGGACGAACGGTGGGGGCCGCAGGTCTGGTGGGGGGCCAAGTCCTTGACCTGGAATCTGAAGGCAAGACGGATATTACAGCGGAAACCCTGACCTTTATCCACACCCATAAGACCGGGGCCTTACTGGAAACCTCTGTCGTGGCTGGGGCCATCCTGGCGGGAGCTGGAGAAACCGATATTCAGCGCCTGTCTACCTACGCCCAAAATATTGGTCTGGCCTTCCAAATTGTGGATGACATCCTGGACATTACCGCCACCCAAGAGGAGTTAGGTAAAACCGCTGGTAAAGATCTACTGGCCCAAAAAGCTACCTACCCGAGTCTCTGGGGTATTGAAGAATCCCGGCGCCAGGCCCAGGCCCTAGTGGATGAAGCCATTGCCGTTTTAGCGACCTATGGCCCCAAGGCTCAACCACTCCAGGCCATCGCCCACTATATTGTTACCCGTAAGTCTTAATTGCCTCTGGGATAATTGCTTCTTTTATGCAGGATTTTGAAGGCATTTTACACAATCAAGTTCTCATTGTTTCTTTGCTGGCCTGCTTTACCGCCCAAGGTCTCAAGGCCATTACGGAACTGGTACGCCACAGAAAATTGAATTTACGGGTTTTGGTCTCGACCGGAGGAATGCCCAGTGCCCATTCGGCCTTAGTGGGGGCCTTGGCGACTGGGGTGGGCCTCCAACGGGGTTGGAATAGTAACGAATTTGCCATTGCTTGTCTCTTCGCGGTGATTGTCATGTACGATGCGGCGGGGGTGCGCCAAGCCGCTGGGAAACAAGCCCGTATTCTCAATCAAATGATTGATGAGCTGTTCCAAGAGGGCCATACCCTGAACGAGGAACGGCTCAAGGAGCTTTTGGGCCATACCCCCATCCAAGTTCTGGTCGGGCTGGCCCTAGGCATCACCATTGCCTTGTTTGCGTTGCCCGTTCTCTAACCCTAATCCTGGGCGGCGGCGATACTCCAACTGGACTGCCAGGCCCGTTCAGCTTCAGCAATGCGGGACTCCCGTTGGAGTTGATGGTGATATTTATGCAATTTTTTGAGACGCTCCACCAGTTGACGGAGTTGTTTACGGAGTAAACCGAGACTGGAGTCGGCAAATTCAATGTCCGTCAATCGCAGGTGAATGGCGATCAATTTACTGACCTGGCCCCCATCGTTGTCTTCCTCTGCTGCTCCCTCTTCTTGATTAGCTTCAGCTCGTTGATTCGTCTCCACTAAGAGGCTCAGGACGTGGGGAATTTTACTGCGGTTGATATTCATGCCATTTTCCTGGGCCTGCAGGGCCATTTCTAGCACCTGAGGGGGGAGATGGTTGGGTAAAATCTGGGCTGCTTGGAGGTGTTGATTCGCCGTATGGGATAGCTCTTCGAGGACGAGTTGCAGGCCCTGTTCCAGCCGACGACACCATTGCACTAACTCTTCAGGGTGGCTAAAGCGTTTAGCGGGGGTTAAAGCTGAGGTATCCGTTGGGGGAACAAGCGCTGGCGGGAATTGCACCCCTTGGTGATGGAGTAGGGAGGTCAATTTTGTTTGAAATTGGCCCGATAGCTGATGGACTTGGCTCTGGAACTGTTGACGGTCAGAGAAATTGAGCTGTAGAAACTCATCGGGATAGAGGTGAGTACAGACCTGATGAATGGCCAGGATCAGTTGTTGCTGTAGCACCTGGTCTAACTGTTGAATGTATTGCTGGTAGGTTTGGACGAAGTTTTCGGACAGTTCTTGGGTCTGGGCCTCGAGTTGGATCAGTTTTTCACGAATACTGGCTAAGGACTGCGTCATAGATTCAAGAAATATCAGTTCAGTTCTTTCTCTAGCCTAGCGAGTTTTGCCAACGCTTCCGGCCTCAAGATTCAGGGCCAGAAATTGCCCTAGCCAATCCTTGAGTACCCAAGTGGCCCGACAGTCGTCTTCGTTGTAGCGCAGAATCCAATGGAGATATTGCCGCTCACCGCTTTCTAGCCATTGGTCGTACCAACAGACGGATTGGTCCCCGCTGGCCCCGGCATCCCGCCATTGAAAACCGAGCCAATTGGCCAGGGCCTTGAGGGAATAGCTTTCCACGGGACAAGTCACCGTGGCCACCACGTAGCGATGGAGGTCAAAGCATTGTTTGAGTAATCGATTCCGTTCCTGTTTGGGGGTGTCGTAGAGCTGGGCGAGGCGTTTAATGGTCTCCACTTCGTATTCCGAAAAATGGAAAATAGGCGCTGTGGGATAGTGATTCACTAAAGCCAAAAAGGCCTGCCAGATTTCAGCTTCCTGCTCCGGCGTTTCTGCTAAAAAACCATGGAATTGTTCTTTGCCCGTGCGGTGATCTACCACCATGACGCCCAAAAGGTAGTCCAGATTGCGCTCCGGCTCAGCTTCGATGTCAAAGTAGAGTTCTACCGGGGCCTGGGGCAGGGGATTGGCCTTCAGCGGTGTTTTGAGAATGGCCCGCTTTTCCACCATGGCCTGGGCCTGGAGTTGCAGTTGGGCCGCGATGGCTGGCCCCATCAATTCCTCCATAGACACCATCGCAATATCTGCAAGGGCAGAGATCGTGAATACCCCGAGGGATTGCAGGGATTCATAACGACTGGGGGTTACTCCTGGAACCAGGGAGAGATGCTCCTGGGCCTGGGCCAAGGTATAGCAATGATTATGCCAATGACAGAGAGTACAGCGTTGTCGCGAAATAAAGACCTCTGGTTCCCCTCGATGGACGAGGGTCTGGACGCAATCCATTAAGGTCTGCTGAAAGCGGGGCAACCATTCCAGTAAATCCACGCGATGCAGATTACCCCGCCGCAGAATAATGTCGGCGTGGGGCGGCAAATGGCCCTGGTGAACGGCGATTAATTGGGCGTAGAAAGCGGCGAGAATCTTGTATTCTGGTTTGGGCCGGCGGCCAAGCTGGATGCTGACCGGAACGTATTCCCAATCGCCCCAACAGGATTGACCAGGGTGTCTAACCAGCAGGGGAGGATAACCCACCAGAAGAAGCGTGTCCTGACCATCCCGGAAATGACCGAGGCCATCAGTGAGACAGCCATTGTAAATACAATCGGCTCCCTGGGCCATGAGTTGAAGGGTGGCCTGGGCCCGGAGTTCCCATTGTCCTTTCGCCGCAACGGGTTCCTGGTAGTGGGGGTAGAATTTCTGGAGAACGCTCTGGGTGTGTTTATAGCTTTCTTGACGCAGTTTCAGCAAAAAATCGCGCTCTGGACTGCGATCTTCAGGATTGCCATAGACATTGAGATAGGCCCGGCGTTGACAGCGCTTGTAGTCGAGGAGCAAAGAGTCTGTCACTAGCATGGCCGACCCATCCAGGCAAATACCCTCCTAGACATATCAGCTATCCAGTCCTGTGGGGAGCATCGTTGCATCCGCCTGGGGTTGCTGGAGTTGTCGCCATTGTCGCGCGACTTGCCAACACTCGGTCACGAGGTGATGCCAGGGCATAAGCACCCGCATTTCGATGCCGACCTGCTGGCCCGTAGCCATAAAGAGTAACTTGGCCGACTGCACTTCCTGCTGAGCCTGCTGTACCCGCGCCAATAATTGAGTCTGATCCGCTTCGGATAGAAAAGAAATCCGCTCCTTCTCCAGCAAACGCTGGGCACGGTCAAACCAGTAGTTAAAATCTTCTAACAACGGCTCAAGGATTGTTTTGAGCAGTTCTGGTTCACTAGGGTAGAGATTAGCCATGATTAATAGGGATTAAATAAAAGATTTTTATTGTCACGGATATTATCTTTATAATTCTTAACATTTTTTGACAACTTTTTCAGAAATTGCTTGACGGCCTCACTTTCCTCTTATTTTGACTCGTTTCATGTACGACCTTGTTATTATTGGCGCTAATCTTGCTGGAATTGTGGTAGCCCGGACAGCCATCCAGACAAAGCCCAGCCAACGGATTGCGCTAGTCTGTCAAGGGGAACAACCCCAGTTGATGATGGAGAAGTTAGCCGGCTTCCCCCCATCCCTAACGGGCCTGGCCCTGGCAACAGAATCCTGGTTAGCGGCCCTGAGTGAGTTGGCTGCCGCTGGTATTGATGTCGTTCCAGAATCAGGCTGTTTTTATCCAGGCCTACCACCCATTTTTCAAACCAATACCCGACAACTCCAAGCTAGCCGTTACCTTTTGGCTGGGGGCTATAGCCAGGAGCCCTCTCATTGGTTCGGTCTGGCCCCCGCTGACTACCTGGCCTTGGATCTGTTTCGGCTCCAGTCCTGGGATTTTTCGCCCCAAAGCTGGGCTCTTATCGGGGCAACTCCCGCCAGTATAGCCTTGGCCCAATTCCTTGCCCAACAAGGTAAAACCGTCTATTTGCTGACCCGCAATTCCCATCTTCTACCAGCAGAAGACCAAAGTCTGGCCCATTTGTTACAGGTTTATCTCCAGGTCTTGGGGGTGACGATTCTCAGCGTTCCAGAGACTCAACTTCAGCTTCACCGTGACGGGAAAACCATCCAGGTGAGTCACGCCCAACAAACATTGGCGGTGGAACAAGTCGTCCGTAACGGAGGTCATCCCCAGCCCCAGGGCCTGAATCTATCAGCCCTTGGCCTCGATTTCCCTACCGTAACCGCCCAGTTTCAGACCTATCATCCGGCCCTTTACGTCTGTGGCCCTTGGCTGAGGGGCTACGCCCTGCCCGCCCTCGTGCTTCAGGAAAGCCGTTGGCTGGCCTCCTTTCTTGTGGAAAAAAAGGTTTCCTCCCTAGATTATCTGGCCCTGCCCTACGGTATTGTCAGTGAACCGTCTTGGTTTCGCGTCGGCCTCACCGAGGCTCAGGCCAAAGACCGCTATGGCCAAGGTATCCAAATTCACTACTACACTGCTCCCCCAAAAATCGAAAAGGGCCTGCAGGATACCTTAAAAATTATCGCTGGCCCCTCACAACAACTGCTGGGGGCCCATTGGCTAGGAGAAGGCGCTCCTTGGGGAATTTCCCTTTTGGCCCTGGGCTATCAACAGGGCTGGACGCTAGATACCCTCCGGCCCCACCTGGCCCTGATCGAACAAGAGTTCCAAGGGTTCCGCTCAGCAACGTAGCGGCTAATCACTGGACGACTCGCTAGCAAAGCGCTCCCGCAGGTCATCGTCATTGTCGTCCGCCACTTCCGCCACCAAGGTAATCGCTCGGGAAATTTCTCCGGGGGAGAGATCGGCCACCGTCCGTTGCTGCATAACGACGACTTGATCATTCATCAGTGCGAAACGAGTTTCGAGGGTATCGGAACTATTACGAGTCAGTAGCGTTCTAAACAACTCTGTTTCATTCTCAACGGGAAGCGTCAGCACAGTGGCCCAAACGGTCAGTAGATCTTCATCACTTTCCCCCGTCAATTGCACGAAAACTTCCGCAGAACCATATTGGAATTTCCAAAATTGACCCTGGTCATTTTCGAGAACCATAGCGCTATTGTTCTGGGCCATACTACCAATCACAGTTTCGATTACATCATGGTGACTAGTCGCATTTAGGGTTTCGCTCCCTTGGTCAGGAGTCGTTAGGCTAAAGGATGAGGTCTGAGTCATAGACTTGTCGCGGCGAAATGAACAACGGCAGGCGATGCCTAGCTCAATTATCAGGGGAAGGGCGGCAACCGGGCCAAGATTTTCGCAGAAGGTAGACAAGAATCATACCTTCCATCGCACTTGTGTACCGTTTTAGTAGGTTGACTCGAAAGTATTTCTTAATGGGGCATACTGGAATGAGAAAGTATGCTTTGATGCCATTTTATTAGCTTTTCACTTTTATTGACTTCTTAACCAAGAATTGATAAAATATCTCCGATATTTTGAAAGATCATTAATTTTTTCACCCGATCCTAGAAAGTTGAGGTATTTACGGTCTCACAGGCGCTGGTTCATTGAACAAAAAGCAATAATAAATCAATTAATAGTAGTAATACAAGATGGAATAGTAAAAATGAATATATCAGATTTACAGAAAAAATGGGAGTATTTGGCAGAGGTAGACCCATTGTGGGCAATTCTGTCTGATGATACCAAAAAAGGGGGGAAATGGAATATCGATGAGTTTTTTCAGGTAGGTAGAAAGGATGCTCAAAACTTTATTAACTTAGCCAAGCACATTCATCCAAACCTTAATTATGGCAAAGCCTTGGACTTCGGCTGCGGAGTGGGGCGACTCACTCAGGGGCATGCGTCTTTTTTTGAAAAGATCATTGGGGTTGATGTATCGACGCGCATGATAGAGCTTGCCAATAAGCTTAATCAGCATCAAGCAAAAATTTCTTACTTAGCAAATAATTGTTCTAGTCTTCATGTTTTTGATGATAATAGTTTTGATTATATAATTTGCCATATTGTTCTTCAACATACCCCTCCTACAATTCACCAGAGTTATATACAAGAATTCGTTAGAATTCTCAAGCCGAATGGTTTTTGTATATTTCAGTTACCTGAGCCGTTCCCAGAATCTTGGGGTAGCGAAAGATTTGATGAAACAAGCAAAGATAAGCTAGATATGTATGGAACCTCAAAAGAAGAGGTCATAGAGATAGTGAAATCAAGAAATGGCCACATTCTTGATGTGGAGGATGATGGCTCATGTGGCCCTGACCACAAAAGTAACAGGTATTGCTTTACAGTTTAAAAATACTAAAATCATTATACCGGAAAAACACCTGTATGTGAAGATTCCTAGCTATCGTTGTAAACAAATTAGGGTCTTCAGGGACAATAAAAAAGAAGGGTATTGGGACAATGGGGATTACCATGCAAAGAACAAGCCATCCATCTAGCAGTCATCCGCCAAGTTCACTGCCGGAAGAATCGACTCGTACTCGTATTCTCCAAGGGGCCTTGAAGTTATTTGCTACAAAGGGGTACGATGGTTCTACTACCAAGGACTTGGCCCAAGTAGCCCATATTGCCGAAGGAACCCTATTTCGTTACTTTCCCAATAAAAAAGCTATTTTGGTGGAGGTGGCGACCCAGGGTTGGATTGATATTCTGACGGATTTACTCACAGAATTGAGTGAGATGGGGAGCTACAAGGCCATTGCCCAGGTGATGCGAAGACGGATGTTCCATCTCCGGGAAAATAAATATTTATTCCAAGTTTGCTTTGTCGAAGCGCAATTCCATCCTGAACTACGGGAACGAATCCAGGCCGAGATCATCGAAAAAATGACTGATGTGGCCGAGGCCTTTTTCCAGACTGCCATGGATAGGGGTATCTATCGGCGCATGAACCCCAAAATCGTGGCCCAGGTCTTTCTTGGCATGTTTGCTGTGGCTGGCTTTTCAGAGCAGACTCTAGATCCCAAGGTTTCCCCCCAGGCCCTGCAGGAAATGGCAGAAGGCCTGGCCGATATTTTTTTGCACGGGGTTTTGATGCCGGAGTAACAGGCTAATTGTCCTAAGTGCTAAGACTGGCATACAACTCACCTTGACGCTACTACCTCAACCATAAGTTAAATCGAACGAGGTATGGAGATTGTGGGTGTCTCTAATAAACTGATGCTGACTGGCCCCTGGGAAAACCATCAAATCAAAAAGGGCTGGGGCAATTAGTCCCCAACCCCTTCTTGGTTCAATTAAGCGGTGACAACGAGTTGTGATAGCGGTTTGAAGCTGAGTCGCTCTCCCTCCACATCGACAAGAATGGTGTCGCCAGGTTTGTAATCACCCCGCAGAATGGCCTTGGCGATGGCCGTTTCTAGGTAACGTTGCACCGCTCGTTTGAGGGGCCTTGCACCATAGACCGGGTCGTAGCCCACTTCTGCGAGGAAATCAAGGGCCACTTCCGATAGTTTCAGACCCAGTTTTTGTTCTGCTAGGCGTTGGGCCAATAGATCGACTTGCAGTTGGATGATCTGCCGCAATTGGGCCTTTTGGAGCCCATGGAAAATAATGGTTTCATCGACGCGGTTGAGGAATTCCGGTCGGAAACTATTGCGCATCACCTCCATCACCCGACTCCGCATTTCTTCGTACTGGCTATCATCTCCGGCCACATCCAGGATGTACTGGGAACCCAGGTTGCTGGTCATAATAATGATGGTATTTTTGAAATCCACCACATGGCCCTGGGCATCGGTGAGGCGGCCGTCGTCCAGAATTTGGAGCATGACGTTGAAGACATCCGCATGGGCCTTTTCAATCTCATCAAAAAGGATCACGGAATAGGGCCGGCGACGAATGGCTTCCGTTAATTGGCCCCCTTCTTCGTAACCGACGTAGCCCGGAGGGGCTCCCATCAAGCGGGAAACGGTATGTTTCTCCATGTATTCCGACATATCAATGCGGACTAGCGCCTCTTCTGTGTCAAAGAGGTTTTGGGCCAGGGCCTTGGCCAGTTCTGTCTTACCGACCCCAGTGGGCCCCAGGAAGATAAAGCTGGCCGTAGGGCGATTGGGATCCGATAGGCCGGCCCGAGACCGTTGGATGGCTTCGGCCACCGCAGTAACGGCTTCTTCTTGGCCCACGACACGCTGGTGCAATTCATCTTCTAGGTTTAGCAGTTTTTCCTTTTCCGATTCCACCAATTTGCTGATGGGAATGCCTGTCCATTTAGCAATAATTTCAGCAATGTCGGATTCGAGTACTTCTTCCCGCAGGAGGGATTTACCAGAGGTTTGTTTTTCTGCTAATTGAGCTTCTAAACTTTGAACTTTTCGTTGCAGATCCGTGAGTTTACCGTATTGTAGTTCTGCCGCCCGATTGTAGTCATAATCCCGCTGAGCTTGTTGAATTTCCAGATTAACTTGTTCAATGGATTCCTTGACAGAGCGAATTTGATCAATGACTTCTTTTTCTCCTTGCCACTGGGCATTCAGGCCAGACTGTTCCTCTTTGAGATCCGCCAGTTCCTTTTCCAGTTTTTCCAAGCGCTCCTTGGAAGCCGGGTCGTTTTCCCGTTGCAGGGAAAGCCGTTCCATTTCCAATTGCAGGATCTTACGATCTACCTCGTCCAGGTCTTCCGGCTTGGAGGTGATTTCCATTTTGAGCTTGGCCGCTGCTTCATCTACTAGGTCAATAGCTTTATCCGGCAGGAAGCGGTCGCTGATGTAGCGATTAGAGAGCATGGCCGCCGCCACCAGAGCACTATCAGCAATTTTGACCCCGTGGTGCAATTCGTAGCGTTCCTTCAGGCCCCGCAGGATGGAAATGGTATCCACAACATTGGGTTCATCGACAAAGACTTCTTGGAAACGGCGTTCCAGGGCCGCATCTTTTTCGATGTATTTACGGTACTCATCCAGGGTTGTGGCCCCAATACAGCGCAGTTCCCCCCGAGCCAGCATCGGTTTGAGCAGGTTGCCCGCGTCCATCGCCCCTTGGGTGGCCCCGGCCCCAACGACGGTATGGATTTCATCAATAAAGAGGATGATATTACCCTGGCTTTCGGTGACTTCTTTTAAAACTGCTTTCAGTCGTTCCTCAAATTCCCCCCGGTACTTGGCCCCGGCAATTAAGGCCCCCATGTCAAGGGAAATGAGTTTGCGATCCCGTAAGGATTCCGGGACATCCCGGTTAATAATACGCTGGGCCAGGCCTTCGGCGATGGCGGTTTTACCAACCCCCGGCTCCCCGATCAGGACTGGGTTATTTTTGGTACGGCGGGAAAGAATTTGAATGGTGCGGCGAATTTCTTCATCGCGGCCAATGACGGGATCGACCTTGCCTTGACGGGCCAACTCCGTTAGATCACGGCCGTATTTTTCTAGGGATTCGTATTTACCTTCGGGATTTTGATCGGTCACTTTTTGACTACCTCGGACTTGTTGAATAATCTCTTTGAGTTTGCTTTCCGTCAGACCTAAATCCTGGAACAGGCCCTTGCCAAAGCGGTCGTCCCTAGCGTATCCCAGCAGGAGATGCTCAATGGAAATAAAGTCATCGCCAAACTCCTTGCGATAAGCTTCGGCCCGGTCAAGTAGGGTATCTAAACTCCGGCCCAGATAGATCGAATCCGTCGGATTGCTCAACTTGGGTTGACGATTAATAAAATCATCCGTCCGTTCTCGTAGGCGGGCCAGACTAATATTGGCCTTACCGAGAATGCTACTGGCCAGGCCCTCTTGTTCCAGCAAGGCCCTCAGGAGATGCTCACTCTCGATCTGCTGTTGCCGGTACTGCTTGGCAATCTCCGGAGTTTTGGCGATGGCCTCCCAGGCCTTTTCCGTAAATTGATTGGGATTAGTGGGTTGCATAGAATTTCACATAGGCGACTACTCCCTTAATTTTAGGAGGCCACTTCCAGGGACTAGGATGGGGTTTTCCGGATCTGGGGGTAGGGTTTTCCCGGCGGGCCTGGGCAGAATGACTAACGGTGGTGCTGTGTTGAACAGACTGGATAGGCCTCGTATAGACTTTTAGCAGTGTCATTCTCCGATCAGGAATCCGATGTTGAATAAACTGCGCTTTTGGCTTCAGCAGGCCTTCCGTAAGTCGAGAACTCTCAATAATGAGCCCCTCAATAAAGTTAGCCTAGTTGTTTTAATTATTGTTGATCTGTTTATTTTGGTTAATGTTTTTTCCGGCTTAGATGACATTGGCCAATGGTACTTAAGTCCAGAACAACGTTATCCTTGCTATGGCCAATGGCAACAGTTTCAGCAAGATAGTCAAAGCCAGAAAAGATATCAAATTATTGACGATGCCATTATCATTGCCGATCCCACTCACAGCTACCAAACGGAATATCGCCAGGCCCAAAGCAATCATTTGGGTAAGGTTTCTGCCACCTGCCTCCAATACGGTGGCCTAAAGGACAAAGTCAATAGTAAAACCAACCAGGCCCTGCTCAGGGAAATTCAGACACGCCAAAGTGAAGTTCGGAAACTGGATGAGGCTAACAGTAATATCCTTAATCAATACGATTCAACCTTGCTTGAAAAAATTGCGGGGCAATCTCCCGACCGCTCGATCAATGCCGTTGGAGCTGATAAAGCAAAACAGCAATTAGAGCAAAACAGTCGTCAAATCCAGCGCTTAGAAAAAGAAATTGCCAATCTTAAAAGGGACTTACTGAATCAGTCCAGTAGCTTAACTTTTCTGGCCCTTCTGGAAGATAAAACCAGTTTTATCCAGCTTCAAAAGGATTATCAAACGGCCCGGTTTTGGTATCCTAGCCTGCAATTATTGCTACAAGTGCTTTTTTTGGCCCCGCTGATTTTAGTGGCCCTCGGGGTGCATCGCTTGGCCCAACGTCAAAACTATGGCCTGGTTGCCCTGATTAGCTGGCATTTGCTAGTCATTTTTTCTATCCCCCTGCTTCTTCGAGTTTTCCAGTTTCTTCAAATCGGTTTCATTTTCCAGGGCCTTTTCGATCTCATCCAGGCCCTTGTAGGAGAATTATTATTCCTCGTCAACTATATCTATATTCTGCTAATTCCCCTCTTGGGTTTTGCTATTATTAAATTCTCCCAACGAGTCATTTTTAATCCTAAACGCCAAGCGGCCAATCGAATTCAACAAAATCGCTGTTTTTACTGTGCAAAAAAGTTACGCCCCACCGACCGCCATTGTCCCCATTGTGGCCAGGGCCAATACCAAGCCTGTGAGCAATGCCATTGCCTAACCTATTCTGTTCTTCCCTACTGTCGTAAGTGCGGTCATTCCTTACTGTCAAGGCGTTGAAGTATTAAGAAACACACTTAAAAAATAATGCTTCAGATATAAAAAAAGGCTTTTTCCAAAAGGATCACTAGGCGTTAGAATTGGAACCAGCTTGAATTCCTTTTATGCAAACACCAGAAATTGTCAATGAATACTTCTGTCTGTACACCGGATAGCTTACTCACGCAACTGCAATGGCGTTATGCGACCAAAAAGTTTGACGCCACCCAGAAAATCAATCTTGATCAGTGGCAGGCCTTAGAACAAAGTCTGGTTCTTTCCCCCTCTTCCTTTGGTCTCCAGCCTTGGAAATTTTTTGTCATTACTAGCCCGGAAAAACGAGCCCAACTGCTCTCCCATTCTTGGAATCAGCAACAAGTCGTTGATGCCTCGCATTTTGTGGTTCTAGCGATTAAAAAGGACTTAGATGAAGCCGATGTAGAACGTTACTTGGCCCGTATGGCCGAGGTGCAGCAGATCCCTAGGGAAAATTTAGACAAATTAGGGGGAGTAGTGAACAGCTTTCTGGATAAGCTAGACTCTCCCCTGGCTAAACAGGCCTGGTCGGCTCGCCAAGTCTACATTGCCCTAGGCTTTTTTATGTTATCCGCCGCCCTCCTCGGGATTGACACCTGCCCCATGGAAGGCATTGATCCGTCAGCCTACGATCAAGTCTTGGAGCTAGAGGATTTGGGTTACCAAACAGTGGTGGCCTGTGCCGCCGGTTATCGAGCCGCAGATGATGGCAGTGCCCAACGGCTTAAAGTCCGTTATGCCCAAGCAGACGTCATCACTTATCTGTAAACGACTCCGGGGCTAGCTTGCGATGGCTCTGGGGAAAACCCAGGGGTTTAATTTCCTGGGTATGCCGTAGCACCTCCAGGGCCTTGAGTTCGTTATAGTTCACCCAATGGATACAATCCACGGGGCAGGTATCGATGGCTTCTTGAATGACAGCTTCCGAGTCTCCATCCTGATTAAAAACCCGGGAACGTCCGTACTCTATTTCGATAAAAAAAGTATGGGGAGCGACGTGGGCACAGTGTTTACAACCAATACAGGTTATCTCATCCACGTAAACTCCCTTTTCTCGCAGCTCCCCCCCGAGTTCGGGTTCATACCCAGAACGCTCAGGAAAAAGACGCAAATCCCCCCCTAATTCCGGCTCTTGGCCTGAACGAGATAGAGGGGAAAAGGAGTCTGACATTAGGCACTCCAGCGTTGAACCACTAAGCGAATCGAGCCATCAGCCTGAGTTTGTTGCTCGGCCACCTGAAATCCTTGCTTGTTGGATTCGGTTAAAACGGTTTCCAGGGCGTAGCCTTGGGTGATTTTTTGTAAAAAGCCCTCCACGGATAGGGGCTGTTGCCAATACTGTAGATCCGTGACCATTTCGTAGGCCTGGCCATTCCAAGCAAAGCCGATATCGTAGGCATTATCTTGCTCAAGGACGAGGGCCGCTTCCAGGGTTTGGCCTTGGTAACCACGAACAGCACAAGGGCCTTCCTTCCAGGAGAGACCAAGATTGCTGAGGGTGGTCTTGAGGGTATCTAAATTACGGATTTGAGTTTTGATGTTGCTAAAGTGGGACATGGGGCTAAACAGTTTTAAGAAAGGATGAATCAAAAACCCCGAGGGACAAGGCCAAGAGCTACCAACTCATTGGGGAATGACTTTGGTTTACCTGGGATGACACCGTAGGATTTTGGGCAAAATAGTCGGCCGTGGTGTTCTGAGAAATAACTACTCCCAGTTGGGCTTCGATGAGAGCAGTGACTTCCGCACAGGATTTACCGATGATGCCCGTGACGGTTTCTTTGACCCGACCATCGGGATAAATGATAAATTCTAGGGTTTCCATTGCCATCGGTCGTCCTCTCGGAGGGTTTCAACAGGTCTACAACGGTCAAAGCTTAGCTACAGATTTTAGATAACTTTTCCGGAAAGCTTGGAGCAGAACAACCTTAATCTTAACAAAAATTAATCTTTTGGCGAGTCTCCGACTCCAATTAAATCAAGATTGCTATTGTTACCTTGAAAAACAGTCAACACCCAGCATTACTTCAATTCTGACTATTGAGAATTTCCTACCATTTGAGCAGGTTAAATTGTTCCATGTCTGTGGTTTCGCGGTTACGGTAAATGGCGAGGATGATCGCTAAACCCACGGCAGCCTCTGCCGCCGCCACCGTGATCACAAAAATGGCGAAAATTTGTCCCTTAATTTCGGAAGGGTCAAGAAAATTAGAAAAGGCCATCAGATTGAGATTGACCGCATTCAGAAGTAATTCAATGGACATCAAAACCCGTACGGCATTGCGACTGGTAATTAAGCCATAGATACCAATGCAAAAAAGAGCTGCGGCAAGGACAAGGCAATACTGGAGTTGTAAATGCATGGGATGTTAGCGTTGAGAATAAGGAGCAAATAAGGGGCATTGAACCTAGCCCCTGTCGGTGACTATTCAATACCGGTTAATTCTCGGGGCCGTTCGGGCAAGGTCAGGGCCGTGGCCGTCGGTTCTTCCGCACTTAAATCGGGAATCAGGTCACGCCGAGCCAAAATAATGGCCCCTACCATCGCCATCAGGAGCAGGACAGAAGCCAATTCAAAGGGCAGAAGAAAATCGCTGAAAAAGTGCTTGCCAATGGACACAATTGTATTGCTAATACCTGTTTCTGCAACCGGCGCCAGGGCCCAGGGGGTGATCAAGATCATCGTACTCAGAAGGCCAAAAATGCCGACACAAACGACGGCAGTAGCTGCCTTACGGAGCCAGCGTCCTGGGATTACGGCAAAATCCTCCCGCTTATTGACCAGCATGATGGCAAAGAGAATTAAAACATTAACCGCACCGACGTAGATCAAAATCTGAGCCGCAGCGACAAAATCGGCATTGAGCAGGATATAAATACCCGAAATACTGATGAAAACTCCCCCTAATAGGAAGGCGGAATAAACAATGTTCGATAACAGAACAACCCCTAGGGCAGTCCCTAACACCAGCAGGGCCAGGATGGCAAAGGAGACAATCTGAACTCCATCCGCTAAATTCACGGTCATTAACCTCCTACAAATTGCACAATAAAAATTTTCAGTCTTGCAAAAATGCCCCTTGGATTGTTAGGCCTTCTCGCTGGATTTCACCAAGTCTTCCGGATGCTGACCGGCCCGCTGACTGCCCTTAGGTAAATCGTGGGGTTCCAGTACCCCCTTGGGTAAGTAGCCCAATTCACGCAGGGGCGTCACCATCGGGTCTTGGGTAACTTTGTAAGGTAAGCGCCCTAAAGCCACGTTGTCATAGTTCAATTCATGACGGTCGTAGGTGGCGAGTTCGTATTCTTCCGTCATGGAAAGACAATTGGTAGGGCAGTATTCCACACAGTTGCCACAGAAAATACAAACACCAAAATCAATGCTGTAGTGTTTGAGTTCCTTTTTCTTAATGGCTTTGTTAAATTCCCAGTCCACGACGGGGAGATTAATGGGACAAACCCGCACGCAAACTTCGCAAGCGATGCACTTGTCAAATTCAAAGTGAATGCGGCCCCGAAAACGTTCTGAGGGAATGAGCTTTTCGTAGGGATATTGAACGGTGATGGGCCGACGACTCATATGGTCAAAGGTCACAGCCAGGCCCTGGCCAATATACTTAGCAGCTTGGAGGCTTTCTTTAGCGTAGTCGCCGACTTGTTTGAGAATGTTGAACATAGGAGACTCCAGTCGAGGGAAGGCTAGCGAAAATTGTCTTTGTTGAACCTTGGGAAAGGTCAGGGTCTAACCGCCGAAGGCCAACGGGAAAGCTAATTTAAGACCGGCAGTAATCAGGAGATTGGCAAAGGAAACCGGGAGCAGAAATTTCCAGCCGAGGTTGAGCAGTTGGTCAATCCGCACACGGGGCACCGTCCAGCGCACCAGAATGGCGATGAAAATTAGGAAATAGGATTTGAGCACAGTCATAGCAATGCCCAACGATGCCGTAACGACCTGGAGCCAGGAAGTGGTTTCACTCACTCCCAACCATTGGGCAAAGTGATCCAGGGGCACCGGAAATTCCCAACCCCCCAGGTATAGCACGGAAAAGACCAGGGCCGAGAGGATGAGGTTAACGTAGGAACCAAGGTAGAACAGCGCAAACTTCATGCCGGCGTATTCGGTTTGATAGCCCGCCACCAATTCCTCTTCTGCTTCTGGTAGGTCAAAGGGCAGACGTTCGCATTCCGCCAGGGCCGCGATCCAGAAAATAATAAAACCAATGGGTTGACGCCAAATATTCCATCCCAGAATGCCGTAGCCAGCCTGCTGATCCACAATATCAATGGTGCTGAGGCTATTGGACATTAGAGCAATGGCTAAGACCGCAAAAGCGAGGGGAATTTCGTAACTAATGGATTGGGCCGCCGCTCGTAGGCCGCCCAAAAGGGAATATTTATTGTTGGAGGCATAGCCAGACATCAATAGGCCAATGGGCGCAATGCTGGAGAGAGAAATCCAAAGAAAAATACCAACATTTAAATCGGTAATGACTAAGTTTTGGCCAAAGGGCACAATCAAATAAGACAAAAATACAGGTAAGACCACCAGTACCGGCCCCAGGGTAAAGAGCCAGGGATCGGCTTTGGCGGGAACAACATCTTCTTTAAAAACTAACTTGATGCCATCGGCTACGGGCTGTAGAACGCCTAAGGGGCCAGCATACTCAGGGCCAATACGCTGTTGGGCCGCCGCCGAGATTTTCCGCTCTAACCACACCACAACCAAGACACCGACGGTTGCCCCAATAATCATCAGGATTGCCGGCAGGGGAATCCAAAGGGTTTTAGCGGCACCGGGAGGGAGGCCTAGATTTTGAAGGGAGTCAATAAAGCTGTTTTTGAGGTCAATTCCTGCATTCATGGTGGCAGTGCTTCCCAAGGTATTCACATTGCTGATAATTGTAAAGAAATTCTCTCGCTTCGTATAGCCTGGTGCGACTCTCTGTTTTTGATTTGTCTAACTCTATGCCAAGAACTAGAACAGTCTATTCCAGACCCCAGTAAAATTCCTGAAAGACAGGGGCCAGAATATATTAAGCTGGGGGTTTGCCTGGGTTATGTTGTTAGGGGATAGATGATGACCAAATTCGTTTTTGTAACTGGTGGGGTTGTTTCAAGCATTGGGAAGGGAATTGTGGCCGCTAGTCTGGGCCGTCTTTTCAAATCTCGTCAATACTCCGTTTCAATTCTCAAACTCGACCCCTACATTAACGTTGACCCCGGCACCATGAGTCCCTACCAACACGGAGAGGTATTTGTTACCGAGGATGGGGCCGAAACCGATCTCGACCTGGGCCATTACGAACGCTTTACCGATACTTCTATGTCCCGCCTCAATAGCGTGACCACTGGCTCAATCTACCAAGCCGTGATCAATAAAGAGCGGCGGGGGGCCTATATGGGCGGAACTGTCCAGGTGATTCCCCATATCACCAATGAAATTAAAGAGCGGATTCTGCGGGTGGCCCAAAACACCAATCCCGATATTGTGATCACCGAAATTGGCGGCACGGTGGGGGATATTGAATCTCTGCCCTTCCTCGAAGCCATTCGTCAGTTCCGTAAAGAGGTAGGTCGTCACAACGTCCTCTACATGCACGTCACCCTGATTCCTTGGATTCCAGCGGCTAAGGAAATGAAAACCAAGCCCACCCAGCATTCCGTCAAAGAACTGCGCTCCATTGGGATTCAACCCGATGTCCTGGTTTGTCGCTGTGACCGGCCGTTGCATCCCGGCATGAAGGAAAAGCTCTCAGAATTTTGTGATGTACCGGTGGAATCGGTGATTACCTGCCAGGATGCCAGCAGTATCTACGAAGTGCCCCTGATTCTGGAGCGAGAGGGCCTGGCCCAGCAGACCCTGGCCCTGTTAAAGCTAGAACCCCGTCATCCGGACCTGTCCCAGTGGCAATCCTTAATCGAGCAGATGCAATCTCCCCAACAGGAAATCGAAGTGGCCTTGGTGGGTAAATACGTTCAACTCAGTGATGCCTACCTTTCCGTGGTGGAGGCCCTGGGCCATGCGGCCATTGCTGTAAACAGTAAACTCAAACTCCGCTGGGTGAGTGCCGAAGAAATTGAAGATAAGGGGGCCGCGACCTATCTGCAGGGAATTAGCGCCCTGATCGTGCCGGGGGGATTTGGGATTCGGGGGGTTGATGGCAAAGTCCAGGCTATTGAGTACGCCCGTCGGCAAAAGATTCCTTTCCTAGGCCTATGTTTGGGGATGCAGTGCGCCGTGATTGAATGGGCCCGCCATGTGGCCCGGCTTGACCAAGCCAACAGCGCTGAATTTGAACCCGATACCCCCAATCCAGTGATTAACCTCTTACCCGAACAGCAGGATGTGGTCGATCTCGGCGGTACGATGCGGCTTGGCCTCTACCCCTGTCGCTTGGCCCCGGATACCCTGGCCTTTTCCCTCTACCAACAGGAAGTGATCTACGAACGCCATCGCCACCGCTATGAATTTAACAATGCCTACCGGACACGGTTCTTAGAAACGGGTTTTGTGGTGAGTGGAACTTCCCCCGATGGGCGTTTAGTGGAGATTGTGGAATATCCCCAGCATCCCTTTTTTATTGCCTGTCAATTCCACCCTGAATTTCATTCCCGCCCCAATCAGGCCCATCCTCTGTTTCTGGGCCTAATGCAGGCAGCTCTCCAGTATCAAGGTCAAGCGGCGGATTCTTCAGCTCTGGCCCCGGTAGGATAATGGCCGGACGAGAAGGATTGGGCCGGCTCTGATAAACCTGCTACCCTAGATTTTATTTTGCCTAGAGCCATGCCCCATCCTCATCTCGAAATTAGCGTTCAAGAATTGGCCCTGCGCCTGGCTGAAGCCGATCCAGATCTGCAATTGATTGATGTGCGAGAACCCCATGAGGTGGCCATTGTCCATTTGGAGGGTTTTGATGTACTTCCTTTGAGTGATTTCACCCATTGGTCTAGTACAATTAAAACCCGCTATAATCCTCAGAAGGAGACCCTGGTTATTTGTCACCATGGGGTTCGTTCTGAGCAAATGTGTCACTGGCTACGCAATATTGGCTTTACCAATGTTAAAAATATCGTGGGCGGTATCCATGCCTATGCCCAGCTTGTTGATAGTACCCTAGCCTGCTACTAAAAAGCTGATTTCTGAGCTTGGGGTTGATAATATTCACATCATTTTTTGAAAAACTTTTTATTTAATAAATAACGACTTGAGGCTATGTTTAACGCACCACCTTTAAGTGAGCGTCATCAAAATATCCTGAGGGCCACGATCCAGCATTATATTGCCACTGCCGAACCAGTGGGCTCTAAAACCCTTGTGGAAGAGTATAAATTTAGTGTCAGTTCCGCCACGATTCGCCATGCCCTCGGCCACTTAGAAAAAGCAGGCCTACTCTATCAACCCCATATTTCTGCCGGCCGTATTCCTTCCGATTGGGGCTATCGTCTTTACGTTGAACAACTCATTAATTTAGATAATCCCAACACTGAAACCGTTAAACAATCTCTCCAACAAAAACTTCAGGGAGAACACTGGAATTTCGAAATTCTTCTGCAACGGGCGGCCCAGATCTTAGCGGGTCTAAGTGGTTGTATTGCCCTAGTGACCTTTCCCCAGACCCAAGTCATTCAACTACGCCACCTCCAGTTAGTACAAATTTCAGGGGAACAGATTGTTGTCATTTTGGTGACCGATAGTTATCAGACACACTCTCTTTCCCTGGATCTCCCCATCAGCTTGCAGGAAGCCGATAACCAAGAACTCTTAGAACAGGAATTACAGATTCTTTCTAACTTTTTAAATCATAAACTTAGGGGTCAACGTCTCTCTCAATTGGCTAGCCTTAATTGGCAGGAACTGGGGCAAGAATTTGCTTGCTATGCAGATTTTCTGCAAGGTTTACTCCAGCAATTACAACCGTTTTTTCGTCCCTCTCCACCGTCCGCTATGGTGATCCATGGCGTCTCCGAAGTAATTCGACAACCGGAATTTTCCCAGTTGGATCAAGTTCACATGCTCCTGCATCTTCTAGAGCAAGAACAGGACCAACTCTTTCCGGTCATTTTTGATGTGGGAGAAGGGCCTGGCCCAGCTCGTCCCGAGCCTAGCGTCACCCTCCGCATTGGGGCCGAAAATCCCCTAGAATCCATGCGGCCCTGTACCTTGATTTCAGCCTTTTATCGTCAGGGCCATTTACCCGTCGGCAGTGTCAGCGTCATTGGGCCAACCCGTATGCTTTACGAACAGGTGATTCCCTTGGTGGAGTCCACTGCCGACTATCTCTCGGCGACCCTTTCGGGTTAGGGCCGGGAACCCAAATTACTGCCTGGTCATCCCAGGAATCATGCCTATTGCTGTCCCTATGCTTTACCTTTTTCGATTCCCCTGGTGCATTCTGGGCTTGTTCGTGGGTTGGGTTAGTCTGGCGTTACCCAGCCAGGCTCAAACTGAAGCGTTGGATCTAAACCCCGAGATTCTTCAGGAGAGCCCTGTGTTACAACGCTGGCTGCAGAAAATCCCCGACCTTAACCAGGAGATGGCCCAAGATCCCAGTTTCCGGCCCCGTTTTCGCTTGGGGTACAATTATTTTCCTTCTTCCGACAACAGCAGTGGTCTGGGTGTTGGGGTTGAGGATCTATTCCTGGGCCAATCGCCCGTTACCCTCAGCGGTGATTATAGTACTAACTTTAGCCAACGTCAGGCCGGAGGAATTAATGCCCAGTACTATCTTTTACCTTTGGGGGGATACTTCAATATTACGCCTTTGCTAGGCTACCGCGCCCTTCAAACGGGGGACTACGCCAGCCAGGGCCTGAATCTGGGCGGTAAAGTTAATTTGGCTCTGTCCCGTACTGGAGCGGCCGACCTCAGTTTTAGTCAGAGTTTTGTGGCCCCTGGCAGTAGTGACGAAGTAGGGATTTCCACCCTATCCGTCGGTTATGCCGTCACGGAACATTGGCGCATTGCCACCGATCTACAACAACAAAACTCCCGCGCCCAAAAGGATAATCGCTTGGGTATTTATCTAGAGTGGATGCCCTGAGGCAATTTGGTTCTAGAACGGTAATCCCCCCTGTCCATACCAGTCGTATCAATAGGGGCGTTCAATTTTGATAAAATTAGGCTATTAAGTCTGCTTGCTGATGTTTTCCATGCTCCAAGACCCTCAAACAATCCGTTATTACCAACGGTTAACCGATGCCATGGTAGACCTCTGGAACCGCGGCCGTTCCCTAGAAGAAGTCCGGGTCTATACCGACGGTTATCTCGCCTGTTTACGCCATAGCAACACCATTGAACCGTATTTAATTCATCGTCTAGAGGAAGAAGTGTTTTCCTTTCTCCGCGACCCCTCTAATTTTGCTCTCCCCGCCTTCCAGCCCGAGGTGGATTACGATTACCGTTAGGCCCTATATTCTTTATGAGTGAAGCCACTGCCACCCTGCTAATTTCCTGCCCTGACCAAAAAGGCATCGTGGCCACCATTGCTCAGTTTTTGTACCAACATAACGGCAATATTATCCACGCCGACCAACATACGGATTTTTCCTCAGGCCTTTTTTTAACGCGCATTGAATGGCAGTTGCGGGATTTTCAATTGTCTCAGGCGCAATTAGTTGAAAAATGGTCGGCGGTGGCCAAGGGACTGGGGGCCACTTGGCAATTACATTTTTCTCAAAAACGGCCCCGGCTGGCGGTGTGGGTCACCAAGCAGGATCATTGTCTGTTGGATCTCCTGTGGCGTTGGCAGTCCCAGGAGCTTCCCTGCGAAATTCCTCTAATTATCAGCAACCATAGTGCCCTAGCTCCCATTGCTGAGCAATTCCAGATTGATTTTCACCATCTCCCCATTACCAAAGATAATAAGCGCGACCAAGAGCAGGCTCAGCTTGGCCTCCTGCAAAAATACAGGATTGACTTGGTGGTACTGGCCAAGTATCTGCAAATCCTGACCCCGGACTTTATCCGGGCCTTTCCCAATATCATTAATATCCACCATTCCTTTTTACCAGCTTTTCCGGGGGCTAATCCCTACCAACGGGCCCACGACCGAGGCGTCAAAATTATTGGGGCCACGGCCCACTATGTCACCGCCGATCTCGATGAAGGGCCCATTATTGAGCAGGATGTGGTGCGGGTCAGTCACCGGGATGAAGTGGCCGATTTGATTCGTAAGGGCAAAGATCTAGAACGGGTTGTGCTGGCCAGAGCGGTACGTTTACACTTGCAAAATCGCGTCTTGGTGTATGACAATCGCACGGTGGTCTTTGCCTAGGGGCCTATCCCTGGGCCTTGATTTCCCCAAGTTATGATGGACTTAAACGCACCATTTGATTATCGCGTTACGGGAGGGCCAGGCCATGATAGTGAGTATGAATCCCTACAATGGGGAAGTCCTCAAGCGCTTCAGCCCCGATGAAGGTCCGGCCCTGGAAGCTAAATTATGTCGGGCCGAGCAGGCCTTTCAAGCCTATCGCCGCACCTCCTTTGCACAACGGGGCCAATGGCTGCAACGGGTAGCAGACTTGTTAGAGCAACGTCAGGCTGATTATGCTCGCCTTATGACCCTCGAAATGGGCAAACCCATCAACCAGGCCCGAGGAGAAGTTAAAAAATCTGCCTGGGTCTGTCGATTTTACGCTGAAAAAGCCGCCTCTTTTTTGGCCGATGAAGGGGTTGAAACCGATGCTCGGCGTAGCTTTATTCGCTACCAACCCCTGGGCGCTATTTTGGCGGTGATGCCCTGGAATTTTCCCTTTTGGCAGGTTTTTCGCTTTGCGGCGCCGGCCCTGATGGCAGGCAATGTGGGCCTGTTAAAGCATGCTTCCAATGTGCCCCAATGTGCCCAGGCCCTGGCAGACCTGTTCCTGGACGCCGGGTTTCCCGAGGGAGTTTTTCAAGCGCTCTTTATTTCCGGATCCGAGGCCAGTGCCCTGATGGCCGATGACCGTATCAAGGCCGCGGCTCTGACGGGGAGTGAGGCCGCCGGGGCCAGTTTGGCTAGTGCGGCGGGACAACAGATCAAAAAAACGGTGCTGGAATTGGGCGGTTCTGACCCTTTCATTGTGTTGGAAAGTGCCGATCTAGAGCAGGCGGTTCAAGTAGCGGTGATGGCCCGTCTGCAAAATAATGGCCAGTCCTGTATTGCCGCCAAACGGTTTATTGTCCAGGCCACCGTTGCGGATCAGTTTTTTAGCCAATTATGCCAACGCTTCCAGGCCCTGAACATCGGAGATCCCCTAGAGGAAACCACTAATATTGGCCCTTTGGCCAATGCTCAAATCCTGGCCGATCTGGATACTCAGGTTCAACAAACGATACAAGCTGGAGCGACTCTCCTCTGCGGTGGCCATCCCCTGGACGGGCCGGGCTACTTTTACCCCCCGACCGTGATCACAGATATTTCTTCCCAGGCCCCGACCTATCGAGAAGAATTTTTTGGCCCGGTGGCCCTGGGTTTTCGGGTCAACACGATGGAAGAAGCGATTGCCCTCGCCAACGACGTGCCCTTTGGCCTGGGGGCCTGTGCCTGGACTCAGAATCCAGTGGAACAGGAGCAATTAATCGATGAACTGGAAGCCGGCGCGGTGTTTATCAACGGCATGGTTAAATCTGACCCCCGTTTACCTTTTGGGGGCATTAAACGCTCGGGCTTTGGTCGGGAACTCGGCCGCGCCGGTATTCTAGAGTTTGTTAATACCAAAACTGCTTGGCTGGCCTAGTCAATAGACCACTCGTTCCGCCGCATTGGCCAGTTCCGTTACCACTCGGTCGGAATAGGGCTTGATTAACCACCAGATAAAGGGAGAGAGCCAACCCCGTAGCGTGACGGAATAGGAAATATAGGTGCCACAGAGGGTGGATTCTACTTGATAGGTAATTTTTTGCTCTAGGCCAGGAATCGTCAAGACTCGCAGGCTGAGGAGATTCCCCGGCCGAACATTTTCCACAAAGAGGCGGACGGGAATGGGTGTTAAACGAGTCACGACTTGGTAAATCAGGCCAGGTTTGGCGATCAATCCTAGGGGAACATTAGTTTTAAAAAAAAGAGGGTGCCAGGAGACATCGGCCAGGTCAACCAATTTGTACCAGAGAACCTCTAGGGGAGCGGAACTAACCACACGATAGGTTTTGTAAAGAGAAAAGGCAAATAAACGCTTTCCCCGAATGGCTAGACGTTGTAGCGAACGCTTGAGACTCACCTGGACTTTCCTGAGCAAAATCTGAGGTCAATTTTTAGTGTAATGGCTGGGGGGAGTCATGATTTTGAATATTAAGATACATTTTCATTAATTGGCGTAGGGATTCCCAAAGGCGTAGAGTGTTGAAAGTCTTTCTGCCGGATGCCAAGCGGGCCCCTGTCCTTCCTTGGGGCAAAAAGGCTGGTTGTGAACTTTTGCAGAGATAACATTCCACGATACTATGACCGTTTCTTCCGCTAGTCCTACTCCCGTTACCCAGACTCCGTCCCTCCCCCCCTCCGATGCCAAAAGTCGCGTCAGTCAGTTTATGCAGGCCATCCAAACGGAAATTTGCCAGGGCCTAGAGCAATTGGATGGTGGAGGTAAATTTCAAGAAGATAGCTGGCAACGAGAAGAAGGTGGCGGTGGCCGTTCTCGCGTGCTGAAGGACGGTGATTTTCTGGAACAGGGGGGCGTTAATTTTTCCGAGGTGTGGGGTAAAGAACTTCCCCCTTCCATTCTTAAGCAACGGCCCGAGGCCGCCGGCCATGAATTTTATGCTACGGGCACGTCCATGGTGCTCCATCCCCGCAATCCCTACGTTCCCACGGTTCACCTCAACTATCGTTACTTTGAGGCCGGCCCGGTCTGGTGGTTTGGTGGTGGTGCCGACTTAACGCCCTACTATCCCTTTGCGGAAGATGCGGCCCATTTTCATCGCACCCTAAAACAGGCCTGTGACCAGACTCATCCCGAGTTTTATCCGGTGTTTAAGCGCTGGTGCGATGAATATTTTTACCTCAACCACCGGCAGGAGATGCGGGGCATTGGCGGTATTTTCTTTGACTACCAGGATGGCCGGTCGCCCATTTACCGGGGCCCCCATCCCGACAAAGCCGCAGCCCAGTATAGTAATCAGCTGGCCCCGATGACTCCTCTCCATTGGGAAAATCTGTTTCAATTGGCCCAAAATTGCGCTCGGGCCTTTTTACCCGCCTATACCCCCATTGTCGAAAAACGCCGCCACACGCCCTACGGAGATCGGGAACGACAATTCCAGCTCTATCGCCGGGGCCGCTACGTGGAGTTTAATCTGGTCTATGACCGGGGAACTATTTTTGGGCTACAAACCAACGGCCGTACAGAATCCATCCTGATGTCTTTGCCGCCCCTCGTCCGTTGGGAATACTGCTTCAGCCCCGAGGCCGATAGCCCCGAGGCCGAATTGACCCAGCGCTTCCTAGTTCCCCAGGACTGGGCCAACTGGCAGGCCTAAGGCCAATCAGATTAGCGGCCCCCGACGGTAATGCCGTCTACCTTGATATGGGGTTGGCCAACGGTAACGTAGACGCTACCACTGACGGAGCCACAAAAACCCGCGGCCAGCCCCAGATCCTGAGAGGACATGGAAATCCGTTCCATAATGTCCGTGGCGGTACCAATCAAGGTGGCCCCCTTTAACGGTTTCCCAATTTTCCCCTTTTCAATCAGGTAGGCCTCGGAAACGGCAAAGTTAAATTCCCCGGTGGCTCCAACACTGCCGCCGCCCATTTGTTTACAATAAATGCCCTTTTCGACGGAGTTAAACAGGTCGTCGAGGCTATAGGGGCCAGGGGCAATGTAGGTGTTGCGCATCCGTGAGGCCGCAGCGTAGGCATAGCTCTGGCGACGACCACTGCCCGTGCGGGGATGACCAGTCCGCAGGGAGCCGGTTCGGTCGGCAATGAAGTTTTTGAGAATGCCGTTTTCAATCAACAACGTCCGCTGGGCCGGCATCCCTTCATCATCCATATCAATGGTGCCAAAGGCTTTATCCGACAGGCCCTCATCCCAGGCCGTGAGGTTTTCGTGGGCAATTTTTTCTCCCTTCTTATCCAAGAAAGGAGTGGTTTTGTGTTCGATCTGGGTGGTTTCGAGAAGATGACCACAGGCCTCGTGGAAAATTACACCGCCAAACTCGTTGGCCATAATGACGGGATAGGTTCCCGATTCAACGTAATCAGCGTAGAGCATTTTACCGGCGGACTCGGCGACTTCCTGGGCCGTGGTGGTGAAGTCCCACTGGCGTAGATAGTCCGGGTCACTGGTATTGCCGGAACGCTTGCCCATGGAGGCTCGGTGGGTCCCATCCGCACAGAGCAAAGAATAGCCCACGGATTGGGTGAGGCGAATATCCCGCGCAAACGTCCCATCACTGGCGGCCACCAGAACTTCTTGCCAGTCCCGAAAATAGACGGCCCGACGGGATTGGGCATGGCTGGCGTATTGATTCAGGGCCTGGTTAGCCTGTAACAGAACGTCGCTCATTTCCTGCATCGAGCTACAGCGGCTCAGCCAATCTTCCTTACCCTTGGCCGTAGCATAGTCCCGCAGAAGTTCTAGGTTGATCTGGGGAATGTAAGACTGGGGGGAGGGCAGGGCCAAACCCAAAATGGCTAGGCCTTTTTCTAAAGCCGTGCGCAAGCCAGCAAAGGACAAATCATTGGTGCTGACGTAGCAATCGGCCTTCCCCCGATAAACCCGTACTCCACACCCACTGGAAAGACGGGGAGTCAGACTGGTGATGGCATCTTCCTCGGCCATGCAGCTGACGTAGTTGACCTTTTCTAGAAAAAATTCCACCAGATCTGCCCCTGCGGCTCGACCCAGGCCCAACAGCGTGGCCAGGGAGGCTTGCCACGTTTCATCCAAACGAGTCCGGTTGAGGGAGTAATCAAGTTGGGGCAGTTCTTGGGACAGGAGGAGGGTAGGCGCCATAGGATTGGGGTCAAGATCGATAAGGGAAAACTTGTTTGCCCAGTCTAACGCAGAGCGGAAACGGTCTTCAATGGCAAGCAGGGCCAAGGAAGATCCGGCCTTTGCTATCCTCAAGGCTAGGAGAACCGGCTTTTTCCACGCTCTTATTGGCCCCCGACGATGACCCTATGGCGACTATTTTACGAACCTGGAGTTACCAATACCCTTGGCTCTATGCCACCGTTTCGACCCTGGCGACCTGGATGGTGGGGGGTGAAAAGCGTTTCCACCAACTGCCCCTCTTGGGTTTAAGCCTCGGGCCAGAGCAAACAATCCTGGATCTCTGTTGTGGCGGTGGTCAGGCCACTCAATTTCTGGTAAAAACCCAGGCCCACGTCACGGGCCTAGATGCCTCTCCCGTGGCCTTACAACGGGCCCAGGCCCAAGTCCCCCAGGCCGCCTACGTCCAGGGATTTGCCGAGGCTCTACCTCTACCCGATAACAGCTTCGATCTGGTGCATACCAGCGTGGCCCTGCATGAAATGACCCCCGAGCAGTTACGCCAAATTATTCAGGAGGTCTATCGGGTTCTCAAACCCGGCGGCATTTTTACCTTTATTGACCTCCATGCGCCCCATAACTGGTTGTACTGGCCGCCCCTGGCCCTGTTCATGGCCCTGTTTGAAACGGAAACCGCCTGGCAATTGGTCAAAACTGACCTCATGGCCCTGCTCGAACAAAATAACTTTCAAGATTGCCAGCAATGGCTCTACGCTGGAGGCAGTTTACAAGTGCTTCAGGCCCGGAAGTAATTTGAGGGAATGCCTGCGCCACAATTAAAGTTATCTCTAACGCTACGAGGTTTGTATGGTTGCACTTTCTGAGCCGCACTATCTAACGCCAGAGGAATACCTGGCCTGGGAAACCCAAAATGCCAGCAAGCATGAATATCGGCAGGGAGAGGTTTATGCCATGGCCGGGACAACGGATCGGCATAATATCCTGATTGGTAATTTATACAGCCTGATCCGGATCCATTTGCGGGGCAGTGCTTGCCGAGTTTATTTTGCTGAAGTCAAGGCCCGCCTAGAAAAACGGAATTGCTTCTATTACCCCGACTTGATGGTGACCTGTGATCCTCGATACCAGGAAACACCGCTCTACAAATGCTTTCCCAAATTAATTGTGGAAGTGCTTTCCGAGTCCACGGAGGCCTTTGACCGGGGCGATAAATTCAACGATTACCAAACCCTAGAAACTTTAACAGAATACGTTCTGATCAATACTCAACGGCAACGGATAGAAATCTTTCGGCGTAGTGGAGATAAATTTTGGTTTCTACAAACTTACCATCCTGAAGACGGACGGTTTGAGTTGCAGAGCCTCCAGTTAATGCTTAACTTTGCAGATCTCTATGAAGATGCGGGTATCTAGTACTTTTATAGAACAAGTTGGTAAAGATTTGTAATGGCGTTCTGGGCCAAGCGTGGGCGGTTTCGGAAAAACTGATAGAATTTGGCGTTAAGTAAAATGGATACCTCGCCTCGGTTTCCATGGGAAATGACTGGGCGTGGCAAACTTATCACAAACGGACTTATTTAAGGACAAACCTATGGCAATTAAACGTGGAGACAAAGTTAGAATCAAGCGCCCCGAATCTTACTGGTATGGTGATGTGGGAACCGTTGCCAGCGTTGAAAAAAGCGGCATCCTCTATCCGGTAATTGTTCGCTTTGAGCGCGTCAACTACAACGGTTTTAGTGGTAGTGCCTCTGGGGTTAACACCAATAACTTTGCAGAAAACGAACTGGAACTGGTGCAAGCGGCCCCCGCCAAGGCCTAAAATCAAGGGTTGTGATGCCTTGAATTAGCGCAACTGTGCCAGAACTGCCAGAAGTAGAAACAGTTTGTCGGGGTCTTAATCGTCTGACCCTTGGACAAATCCTCCAGGGGGGAGAAGTGTTGCATCCAAGCACGCTCGCTTACCCCCTTTCTGTTGCCGCCTTTCAACAGGCCCTAACCGGACTACAGTTCCAGGCCTGGCAGAGGCGGGGCAAATATTTACTTGGCCAATTAATCAACCCAAAAGGTCAATCAGCCAGTGTCCTCGGGATTCATCTCCGTATGACGGGCCAATTGCTCTGGGTGAACCAAGCAGAAATGCGGACTCCCCACACTCGCCTTTGCTTTCCCTGTCAATCGGGCCAAGAACTCCGTTTTATTGATATTCGTACTTTTGGTCGAATCTGGTACGTCCTACCGGGCGAATCGATCGAGAGTGTGATAACGGGTCTGAAGCGCCTCGGCCCGGAGCCTTTTTCCCCAGACTTTAGCCCAGCCTATCTCCAATCACGCCTGGGGCGTAGTCAACGACCTCTGAAAACGGCCCTACTCGACCAAGGCCTGGTGGCTGGCCTGGGTAATATCTATGCCGATGAAGTGTTATTCCAATCGGGTATTTTACCGACCCGAACAGGCTCCCAATTACAGGCCAAATACTGGCCCCTTCTCCACCAAACGATTTTGCAAGTGCTAGAAACGGCCATTGCCGCTGGGGGAACCACCTTTAGCAACTTTTTGGATCCGACCGGAATTAACGGTAACTATGGCGGTCAGGCCTGGGTCTATGGGCGCAAAGGAGAGACCTGTCGAGTCTGTGACACCCCCATTGAACGGATTAAACTGGCGGGCCGTTCCAGTCACTTTTGCCCGACTTGTCAGCGCTAGGAGGATAGAAATGCTGAACGCCTTAACGCGCTGGGATGAAAAAACTGTCCACCGTTGGTTTTGGGTTGGTGTCGGTATCACCCTAGCAATCTTCCTGATTAAGTTCTCTCTGACGGGCTTTGGCGTCTTTGGCGATGGCTTGGGTTACTATACGCCCCTGCGCTCTTTAATTTTTGATGGCAATCTCCGGGTCGATAACGAGTACCGTTACTATGCCCAATCGGCCTCTAGTTTTGGGGGCGGCCTGCGCGTGCCGGGCCCTATCCCAGAATATAGTAAATATACTCTAGGCCTGGGTTTAGTTTTGCTTCCCTTTTTTCTGCTGGGCCATCTGCTGGCCTTGGTTTTGAATAGCCTTGGTTTTGCCGTGGAAGCCAATGGTATGACCTGGCCCTACGAACTTCTATACTGTTTGGGGAGTCTTAGCCTAGGGATTAGTGCCCTGGTATTGGCCTATCGCCTGGCCCGTCGTTATTTCCGCCTATCGTCAGCGGCTCTGGCCGTGGCCGGCATCTGGTTTGCGTCGCCCCTGACTTACTACCTCTGCCTAGAGGTTTCCATGTCCCATGCGGTCTCAGCCTTTTTAATAGCGGCTCTGGTGTATCTAACGGTAAGCAAACCCTGGCTTGATCAGTGGCCCTGGCAAATTACCCTAGGCGGAATTTTAGGAATGGCGGCCTGGGTACGGCCCCAGGATGGTCTTTTTTTTGTGGTTCCCGTGGTGTTGGGTTGGCTTGGGAGTGAAGGGCCTCAACGTCAAATAAAAACCTTTTCCTGGCCCTGGCGACGATTACTGAACCCAACCTATCTGCGGGCCTTGGTAGTGATTTTGGGGATTACGTTGATGATGCAAATTCCCCAGGCCCTGATGTACCTCTGGCAGTATGGCGGCCTACAGCGCATTCCCTACCTGGAGGAAGGCCAAGCACGGGGCTATGGCGGTAGTTTTAACTGGTTACAACCGGCCCTTTGGCAGGTTCTATTTTCTGGCCATCGGGGCCTGTTTATCTGGCATCCCCTCACGTTGCTAAGTACAATTGGCTTGGGTTTAGCTTGGCGACACCTACCCCGACTAAGCTTTAGTTTGGGTCTGGCCCTCGTTTTGCAAATTTACTTTATTGCAGCCTGGTGGTGCTGGTGGCAAGGGGCCAGTGTGGGTGGACGTATGTTTTCTAACTGCACGATTGTGTTTGTCTTTGGCCTGGCGGCCCTGTGGGATAGTCGTCCCCATCGTTCCTGGCTTAAGGTCGGTCTTGGCGCTACGTTATTTTTCTGGGTTTGGAATACGTTGATTATTATGCAGTATCAATCAGCGATGATTCCACCGGAGGCACCGGTGAGTCTTGCCCAACTCTATCAAAACCAATTTCGAGTGATTCCCTTCTTTATCGAGCATTTACTGAAACGCTTGGTCTAGCCCCAAGGCCATGGCCGTATCGACTCGAGTACTGGATCTTTCGCTAGGTCATAGGTATTAATTTCTTGGGCGACAGTCTTGGCCTACGGACATCACCGTCCCCGGCTTCCCAAGATTAGGCCAAGAGATTCGCTACACTGGAAAAACAAGATTTACCCGAAGCCGAGTTAAGGTTTTGTTTTTTTTGAGTATTTACTGACTATGACCCAGCGCGTCGATCAAGAGCCGAAGCCAATGTCCCCGGCTCCCCAGGAAAACCCCTGGCTAGAAATTGCTAAAACCGTGGTGACAGCAGCCATCTTGGCCTTTGGCATCCGTACTTTCGTGGCAGAAGCCCGCTACATCCCGTCTTCTTCCATGGAGCCGACCCTACAGATCAATGATCGTTTGATCATCGAAAAAATTAGTTATCATTTTCACGCTCCCCAACGGGGCGATATTGTGGTTTTTAATCCCACAGTGGCATTGGAAGAGCGCAATTTTAAGGATGCTTTCATTAAGCGGGTGATTGGTCTACCCGGTGATACGGTGGAGGTTTCCCGAGGAACCGTCTATATCAATGGTGAACCCTTAAAAGAAAATTACATTGCCCAGGCCCCGACCTATGACTATGGCCCGGTGACGGTTCCCCCTAACCAATATCTAGTGCTGGGTGATAATCGCAACAACAGCTATGATTCCCACTTTTGGGGCTTTGTACCTCGCGAAAAATTAATTGGCCGGGCCTTTGTTCGATTCTGGCCCTTTACACGCCTGGGCTTATTGAGTGGAGAGGCAGAACAACCAGAGCAATCCTTGAGTCCCCAAGCCTCTCCCCACTAGTTTATTCGTTGTGACTCAGCTAAGACATCGGGGCCAGGGAAAAACTCGTCGATCATATCTTTGATAAAACTAGTACAAGGAACGGCGATTAAAATCCCTAGAATACCGGCTATTTTAGCTCCGATCATCAACGATAATAGTACCCATACCGGGTGAACACCGGTAAATTTTCCTAGTAGTCGCGGGGCCAGACCATTTTCAATAATTTGATCAATGATGGTGGCAATAACCAGCACTTGAACGCCGACCCACAGGCCATGAAAAGTTGCCAGGGCACTCACCAGGGCAATGGTAATGGCCCCACCAAAAGGGAATAGGGCCATTACTCCCACTGCTAGACCGGACAGCAAGCCAAAGGGAATCTGGAAAGCAATCAAAGCCAGGCTGAGACTGACTCCCAACAGGCTCGCCACGGTTGCTTGGCCAATGTAGTAGTTCTGAAAACTACGGCGGAAGCTTTGGCGAACAGGATGACGCCAGCGACGGGGGAGCCAGCGGAAAATACCATCCCAAAATTCGCGGCCCCGAAGGAGGAGATAGATGGTGATGATTAGGATAAAACCCGCTTCAAAAAGGCCCCCCGCCGTCCAGATCAAGAGTCCCAATAGGTGACTGAGCATTCCTTGTACTTGGCCTGGAATCTGCTCCGAGGCCCGCAGGGCAAACTGTTTTAAATTGCTGGGCAGTTGCCACTGGACGGTCCACCGGTCGAGGAGTTGAAAATATTCTCCATTGACATCCCCGAGTTTGGCCAGGAGGTGTAAGAGTTGACGAACTTGTTCCATCAGCGGTGGCACGACGAGTACAGCAATACAGGCAAGGGCCAGGCCGGCTCCCACCAGGACGAGAATCACTGCTTGAAAACGTTGGATATGGGGATGGCGCTGGAGCCAACGCACCGGATAGCCCAGAATAAAAGCCAGTAAATTGGCAATGATAAAGATGCGGATGGGGGACTGAAAATATTCCAATACCTGCAACAGCACCCAAGCATTGAGGAGGCCGAGGGGTAGGATTAGGCTAGGCCAGAGCCAACGGGGCCATGGTGGTAAGCGACGAAAGCCCATGGTGTCCCCTCCGGGTCTAGGATTGAAGTTTACGCTGATAATACTGCCACAATTCGTAGCCGCTGAGACTGAGGCTGGCGGTTCCCAGGGGAATCCAGAAATAGATCACACGGTAGGCCAGCAAGGCCCCCAGAATTTCCACAGAACTAAAGGTCGGTTGAAGAATAAATAGGATCACCGTTTCAAAGACACCTAAACCACCGGGCACATTACTCACAATTCCTGCTAATTGGGCCAGGAGGTAAATCCCGAAGAAACCCGCATAGCTCAGGTCAGCCCGAGGGGAGAACAGCACAAATAATACTGCCGAGGCCAGGCCCCAGTCCGCCGCCGTCACCACAATTTGGGCCAAGGAAATGGAGAGGGGGACATGGGGAAGTTGCCAGCGACCGATGACAATACCTTGCTTTGTGGCCAAACTCAGGGCCAGATAGGCCAGGGTCAAGCCGACAAAAACGATGCCCACTGGATGCATGGAATCGAAGGGTAAACGCAGAAATTTCGGTACCTGGAGTGGTTCCACAAGGAAGGTGATCCCCCCCACCGCAAACAGGCCCAGCCAAAAACTGGCATTACAAAAGGCAATGATCGCCGCAATTTGGCCATTGCCCAGGCCCCACTGTCGATAGAAGCGATAACGCAGGGCGCTACCACTCAACAGAGCTAGGCCGACGCTATTACTGATGGCATAGCTGATGAAACCGACCCAACTGGTTCTAGCGAGGGCCAAGGGATATTGGAGATAACGGAGGGCTAAAGTATCATAACCCGTGAGAAAAATATAATTGATCCCCATCAAACCCAGGGCCAAACCGAGACGTTGGTCGGGAATGGCATGAAGACTGTTGACAATAGCCGACCAACCGTAGCGGTGAATTTCCCCCTGGATCGCCGTCAAGGACAGCCCAAACAAAACGAGGCCAACGAAGGCCGGCCCATAGCGTTGGAGGTGTTTCCAGAGCGTCATGATCCGGCTGACGATTGAGTATGCTCGACTTCCACAACGGTATGTACATTTCCTCGGGGGTTAAAGTCTGCCCGCAGTTTGGCGTAGAGGGGATCGCAGGCCGCTACAAAATCATCCAAAATTACGTTCACCACTTCCTCATGGGAAATATATTGGTCGCGATAACGGTTGATGTAGAGCTTAAGAGATTTCAGTTCTACCACTTTTTCGTCGGGGCAATAGGTCAGCTCAAAGGTGGCAAAGTCAGGGTAGCCAGAAAAAGGACATTTGCAGGTAAATTCCGGCAGGGTGATGTGAATGTTGAAACGGCGGCCCACTCGAGGATTGGGGAAGGTCACCAACTGGCCCTCTTCAATTAAGCGTTCACCGTACTTGACCGTGCTCACGTTGGTCGTGGAGGCTGGGGAAGGAAAAGCAGTCATAGAAAAGTTGAGTAAGGATGGATGAGACTACAGACAATGGCTACCCTTGGCCCAAGCCAGGCCTGTCGCCGGGGCAACCATCGCCTTACCGATTATTACAAAACTTTAATCTCTTCATCATTGCCCCCCGGTTTTTTTGGTCAATAATAGGGGAAGCGCCTAGAGCCCCCACCGGTTTAAAGCCCTATTCTTCGGTATTTTATCCCTTTTTCCTCCCCTAAACAGCCTACTGAGCGCCGCCAACCCTATGTTGACCAGTCCCAGTGCCGATGACCTGCAATTTATTCTCGAAATTGTTGTCCTGCCTGCCCTCTCCTCTTGCCCCGGCCTACAGCAAACTCGTAGTTATTACTCCCTAAAAGTGCCGTTGGCCCGACTGAGTAACGAAATCCAGCGGGTTCATCGCGACGGTGGCCAGATCGTTCGAGTAATGCCCAGTGCTCTCCTTAATCCCTTACTGTCACCCCGGTCAAGCCTCCCTTGGTGGATCGAAATTTACACCGACTATCCCCGTTGTCTCTACTACTTTGGCCCCTTTGAGAGTCTGGTCGAGGCCCAAGCACACCAAGCCGGTTTCGCAGAAGACCTACACCAGGAAGGAGCGGAGTCCCTGGTTGTGCAAATTAAGCAATGCCAACCGCCCATTTTGACCCAGGAATGGTGAGGCCCCAAACCTCTTCTACAATGGGGAAATGACCCTATTGCGAACAGGAGCCCCTCACCATGGATGCCATGGAGTTTTTTTTGAAAAGTGCTGGCACGTGGCAATCCCAGCGCACCACCCATCATTTGGCCTTTCGCCGTGCCGAAACGGGTACTTCCGAAATTTTTGTGGAGGCTCTGGGGGCCGACCACCCCAAAATCATCGAAATTTGTCAACTTCATCAGGTTGATCCGGCCCTGGCCGTCGGCGGGGCCTTTGTCCGTTGGGAAAGTACCATGGCCTGGGACAAAGAAGATGAAAACCATGAAGGGACAACGGTTTTTGCCCTGATTCCTCAGGTGGATAATCCCCGTCAAGGCCAACTGCTGCGAGAACGCGGTTACGCCGAAATTGTCCCCATTGCGGGCCAGTACCACCTAGACGAAGAAGATGCCCTGGTGCTCGTGACTGAGTACGAAACCATGACCACCATCGAGCGTTTTTGGTTCGTCAATGCCAACATGCGCCTGAGAACCAGTACTGTCCAGCGTTTTGGCGGATTTAACACCGCTACCTTCTGCACGGAAATGCGAACAACAAGTACTGCCAGTGCTGCTCCAGAAGAAGCCGTAACCGCCTACGAACAACTCAGTGGCTGGTAAGGGCAGTCAGTCATGTTCCTTGCCCCTGGGCCAACCTTCACGGGTAAAACTTTAGGCTTTGTAAGAATTTGTAATAATTGACCGTGGGGAGGCCCTTGCTCCCTTATGATTTACATAACTCGTTTAAAGCTTTTCTAAGATTACGGAGGTTCCATCTTGGCTATTCCGCTTATAAATTACGCCCCCAAAAGCCAGAACGTACGAGTTGCTGGCTACGACATTGGTGGTGATGAAAAACCCACTGTTTTTACGACGGAAAACCTGCTCTCTTCGTCCGATATGGACAATCTGATCGAAGCGGCCTACCGTCAAATTTTCTTCCATGCCTTTAAGTGGGACAGGGAAAAGATCCTAGAATCCCAACTCCGCAATGGCCAATTGACCGTGCGCGACTTTATCCGCGGCCTCTTGCTCTCCAAAACCTTCCGCGATAGCTTCTACGACAAAAATAGTAACTATCGCTTCGTTGAGCATTGTGTTCAAAAGGTTCTGGGTCGGGATGTCTACGGTGAACGGGAAAAAATTGCCTGGTCTATTGTCGTCGCCACCAAAGGTCTTCAAGGGTTTGTGGATGACCTCCTCAATAGCGACGAGTATCTGAGCAATTTCGGCTACGATACCGTTCCCTACCAACGTCGTCGTAATTTGCCGGGCAGAGAAGCTGGAGAAATCCCCTTCAATATCAAATCTCCCCGTTACGATGCTTACCACCGTCGTCAGTTGGGCTTCCCCCAAATCGTCTGGCAAAACGAAGTTCGTCGCTTTGTTCCCCAGGACAAAAAGGCCAAAGCCGGCGATCCCGTCAATTTCTTGGCCATGGCTCGGAGCATCAACCCCTCCGCCAATACCATTCCCAAGATCTCTGCCTTAAACATTAACATCGAAGCCTCGGTTCCCCGTCGCTAGATAGTTTCGATGATCCCCTGGGGGGAAAGTCTCAGTGCGCTGAAGGATTAGCGGTAACCGTTGATTTCAGAGTGGACTACAGGCTTTCCCCTTCTTTGTTGATCAGTTTTTGGGGGCCTGGCCAAACTTTAACGTTTTTGTCAGTGAGAAAGATCACCGTTCCTGGGTGACGGTTATTATGGCAAGGACTGGGCAGATCAAGAACACTGGGAGTATTCCTATCTTTAGATTTGTCGTATTGTCCTATGTTTCTGCCCATTTCTACGGATACCTCTCTCCTCAATGGCCCTGGTGGCCTAATGCCTCCTTCCCGTGTTGCCCCAGAATGGGAACCCCTATTGCATGGCCTCGCAGAACCCAAAGCACCATCCCTAGACCCCGAAACCCGACAACAAATTTTGCTATCGCTCATTTTTCGACTACAGCGGCTCCGCTCTCTACGACGCCTTCCCACCCGCTACGATCTCTCCCTAAAATTGGCCCCCTAGGACTAGGGGTGTGGCAGAATAAAGCCTGTAGATTCCTGGGTAGATTGTTATGGGTATTGATCTTCGGGGGGCCACCCTCCGGTCACATCTAGATAAACTCCTCTTCCTAGTAGGTGTGCTCTACTTGCTGGGGGTTGGCCTCTGGCTGAACGGCCAGCCAACACGTCCTCGTCCTCTTCCCTCTTCCCAGACCTCGGTGGAAGACGCTAAATTTATTGCCTATCTCCAGCAATCCCTCCGGTTACTACAAAATACCCCGCCCCGTCCCCAAAATCCGGCCCCCCCGATGGCGAAGACTCCCCCGACGGTTCCCGTTAATCCCCAGCTTGCCTCTCCGAGGATTCCTCCCCTCCCCCCCCTCCCCGCCAGTAATCCGGCCCCCAATCTAGCCGCTCTCTACAATGCCCCTCCCCTACCGGCAACGCAGGCCGTCGTGCCAGCCCCACCCCCCATCCCCCAAGCCCCAGCGAATCCCATCAGCGCCATTCCTCCGATGGTTAAGGCCAAGCAGGCCCATAGCCTCGTGGGTGTTCTCGAATCAGGAGAACGTTCTTCTGCACTGTTTAGTTGGGATGGCCTCACGCAACGCATTCAGGTGGGAGAAGTCGTTGGGGGTAGTGGTTGGACACTAACTGGGGTCAGTAATCAAAAAGCTATTCTCTCCCGCCAAGGTAAAACACGCTATCTTGAGGTAGGACAAAGTTTTTAGGCCGCCATGGGTGTATTAGACGATTTCAGTCGCTTTCTCGAAACTCGCCTCGAAGAATTTTTACAAAACAATCCCCATCTAGAACTTCAGGCCCTGCTCGAGCAATTGCGGGAACAGGAACAGGATACTCGCAACCTATTAACCAGCCTAGAAGCCCAAAAACAGCGCCAGGAACAAGACCTACTGGCCCTGGCCCAGGATATTCAACTTTGGCATGATCGCATTGCCAAGGCCCAACAGGCAGGTCGTCAAGATTTGGCCGAGGCCGCCCAGGAACGGGAAGCGGCCCTTCTGCGTCAGGGCAATCTTCTCTGGGGACAGATGGAAGGGAGCCGCACCCGCTTGAGCCAATCCCAGGCCCTCTTGGCCCAAATCCAGAGCCGTCAAAAAGAGATACAAAGCAAAGCAGAACAGATGAAGGCTCAACCAAGCCCACCGCCCAATCGAGATACCACGGGTTGGAATCAAGGGGGCCAGTACAGTCAGTATAAACGGGCCAAGGATCCCCTAGAAGCGGCTTTTCAGGATTGGGAGCTCGATGAGGAGTTGGAACGCCTCAAACAGAATACCCGTCGATAGCGTCAATCTGTTGGATAGGCTAAGATCATCAGCAAATTATAATATTTACAACCCCTAGCTGGCCAACGGGAAGGTCATCAGTTGTGCTTCAACAACTGTTAACAGTTCCTGGGGAAGAAAGGGCTTCTCGAGGTAAGCCGAGGCCTGGGCCAATTTCCCTTGGATGCGGTCCACTAAGCTGGCCTGCGGAGTCAGTAAAATCACTGGGGTTTCCTTGACCGGAAGAGATTGACGGATTAAGCGACAGAGTTCGTAGCCATTAAGGCCGGGCATATCCGCCTCTACGAGAACAGCACTGGGTTTTTGACTCATGACCACTGCCAATGCGGTTAAGGATTCCTGTAGACAGAGCGTTTTGAAGCCATTATGATCCAGTGTTGCCTGTACCATGCGCTGTAGGGCAGGACGATGATTGATCGACACAATCAAGGGCCGACGGTCTACCTGAATGTCTTGGTAGGGAAGCATTTTGATTCCACCCTGCTGAACTTGGGGCCGAAGCAAAAGGGCCAACTCCAGAACATTGGTATGAGTCCGACTGGCCAAATTATAGAGACAGGATAGGTCGGTCAAGCCCCGATTGAATTGAGCAAGCCATTGGTTATCCCGTTGGCAATGCTGACTCAGTGAAGCTTTGATTTTGCCCCAATCTTCAACGAGAGGACGCTGAAATGGTGAACTAATTTCTGTATGAAGGGCCTGCCAAAACTTGACTTTGTGCTTTAGGGGGGCCATTACCTTATCTAGCTCAAACTTTAAGAAAGGGTCTTCGAGGGTTTCTTGGTCATTAAAAAAACAGGTCGATTGGGGAAGGGCTAGAATCTGAACCAAAGCTTCCTGGGTGAAGCGAGTCAGGATAGAGCGTGTTTGTTGCAGAGAAAAGATCCCCCTACGCCATAGATGGTAGAGGTGCGAGTAATCATGGCTGACCTGTTCGGGTAAGTCCTGCTGTTGTTGCAGATGATAGCCGAGGAGATATTGCATCCTTTCTCTGATGCCTACGCCGCTGTTAGCAAAATGAATCTTGCCATCCCCCAAATAAACTTGCCAAGTGACAAATTCGTCGAAGGGGTTTTGAATAGTCAGCTTTCCCGTGGCTTGATTAGCTTCTAGGGTTTGCAGAAGTTGGACAGGAAGATAAGTTTTGGGTAGGGAGGTTGTCATCATGGCAATTTAGGAAGAAGCTGGCGAATCAGGTTTTGGAAATTTTGGTGTAGTAGCCTAGGGGAAAATGGACACGGTATCGTGGCAATGGAGCGAGAAAAGGGGGCTACGTGATTCTAATGAAGAGAGCAGGAAGAGACGTAACCCTAGACCCCTACACGGACTGGCGATGTCTAGTCGCTTAATCGCTAGCGAACCGTTGGAGGAACAGTACCGTAAACTTACCTGCTATCTTAGGCAGTCCTGCTCCTGCTTGTCTTGATCGATTTTTGACAAACTAACGGATTTTTGACCTGACTTGGCTCTGCATGGCCCGATGGTCTTGGTTGCTTCACAACCACTGCCAAGGCCATGAAAATAGAATATTGAGACGAGTTTAAGTCTTGCTGGCCAGGGAATGACGGAAATCCCTCGGCGTCAGGCCAGTGAGATTACGGAAATGGTGGGTGAGTTGGCTATGGGAGGTAAAACCACAGCGTAGAGCAATATCGCTAATGGAAAGCTCCCGTTGTTTGAGGAGTTCCTTAGCCCGTTGGATCCGGCTCTGGATAATAAATTGGTAGGGCGAGCATCCCATTTCTTTCTGAAAAAAACGACAAAAATAGGCTGGACTCATCCCGATTGCTCCCGAAAGAAATTCAATGGTGATGCTTTTATCGAGGTGTGCTTCGATATAGGCCAGAGTTGCCTGTAAACGATAGGGAGCCGCGGCTAGATCTTCGGCGGTTTTCTGGGCTGGAACCTCAGCGTTTTGGGCCGGCTGGGCCAGGGCAATAGCCATACTAGACAGAAGTTGCTCACGACGGAAGGGTTTAACCACATAACCAGCGGGATTAATCGCCTGGGCCCGCTTCAGCGTTTCAGTATCAGAAAAAGCCGTGAGAAAAATAATTGGAATAGCATAAAGAGACTGAATTTGTTCAGCCACTTCAATCCCATCTAATTTACCCTTAATACAAATATCTAAGAGAATAAGGTCAGGCCGTAATTCAACCACTTTTTTAAGCGCTATTTCGCCATCAGATACCGTCCCACAGACTTGATATTCATTATCTTTAATTAAGTGGGCAATATGTTGAGCAACCAATCGTTCGTCTTCAACAATCAGCACTTGAAAGGGCATAGTTCACCACGACTATTGGCTCTATGATTTTAGCTTACAAAGGAAAGTCGATGCAAAAACGAGCTCCCCCTTGCTTTGTATAATGAAAATTGCCCTGCAATTGTTCTGTGAGACTTTGGATTAACTGCATTCCTAAACTATCTGTATTATCAAGATCCAGGTCTGGGGGAAGACCGACGCCATTATCAGCTACCTCCAAATGTAGGTATCGGCCGACTGGCGTTAACTGAATCGTAATTTCACCTTCTCCATTGGGAAAGGCATACTTGAGAGCGTTGGAGACTAATTCATGGACAATCAGGCCTAAGGGAATGGCTTGCTCTAGGGGAATCGTTAGATTTTTGATCGCTAGATTCAGGTGAATATGGCGAGAACCCTGGCCGTAGCCTTGAAAAATATTATTGGTTAAATTGGCGACGTACTGACAAAAATCAATACAGGCTAGATCATCACTACGATAGAGCTGTTCGTGGATTAAGGCCATGGATTGAATACGACTTTGATAACCTTCGCTCATAGCCTGGATTTCAGCAGAAGCCTTACTAAATTGTAAGTAAAGAAGGCTCGACATGATTTGTAGATTATTTTTAACGCGATGATGAATTTCTTTGAGAAGAATTTTCTTTTGCTCTAGTTCACTTTTGAGCTGAGCAAACAATTGGTTTTTAGCAACAAGTTCCTGCTGGGCCTGCTGATACAGACTAGCCTGTTGAATGGCTATTTCAAATTGATTGGTAATTTGTTTTAGAAAATTAATTTCTGCCGTTTGCCAAGTCCTGGGGGCAGAACATTGATGAACACAAAGAAGGCCCCATAAAGCATGATTATTAATTAAGGGTAGAACGAGATTGGCCCGCACCTGAAATTGTCCTAAAAATTCGGCATGGCACGGCAGGATCTTGGCCTGCTTAAGATCTTCAATGACTTGGATTCGTCCCTGCTGGTATTGATGGGCATACTGGCCACTAAAACAGGTTTCTTGGATGCGAGTACTCAGGACAGAGCTAAAGGGCGGTATTACCGATTCTGCGACAATGCTTCCAAACTCAAAATGAGTATTTGGCTCAAATTGAAAAATCGCCACCCGGTCAGCCTGGAGAAATTGGCGAATTTCTTGCACAACTGTCTCGAAAATAATTGGTAAATCCAAAGATTGGCGGATGCGTTGGGTCATTTCTCGCAGGACAATTTCTCGGGTTTCAACGGTGAGACGCTCACTAATATCTCGGGCAATTTTAGAGGCTCCGACAACGTTACCCTCGTCATCCCAAATGGGGGAGACCGTCAGGGCCACGTCAACTAGACTGCCATCTTTACGCTGTCGTTTTGTTTCATAGGTTTGAACAATTTTTCCCTGGCGAATTCCTCGACAAACTTTTTCTTCTTCTTCTCGGTATTCAACAGGAATAAGTCGTTGGATCGACTGGCCAATCATCTCTTGACTGGTATAACCAAAGAGGCGTTCAGCGGCCTGATTCCAACTGGTAATAATCCCTTCAGGGGTCTTGCTAATAATGGCATCCTGTGAGGATTTAACAATGGCCGCCAATTGGGCCAACTGATTTTTGTTTTGCTCTAATTGTTGATTGCTCTGGGCTAGCTCCGCTGTTCTCGCCTTGACTCGCTCCTCGAGATGACCATTAAGTTCTTGGAGGGCTAATTCTGCCGCCTGGCGCTCCTGAATTTCTTTTGTCAAGGCCTGGTTCAGGCCTTCAAGTTGCTTGGGGGAACTAAGATTGAGGGCCAGGGGAATAATTTGGATTAATTCAAAAACGGTGAAAACTGAGACGATGGCCATTAACGCCTTGACTAGGCCAGAAATCCAGTAGATGGGAAACCAGAGGGTAATAACGTCAAAAACATGGCTTGTCCCACAACAAAGAATAAAAGCACTAAACAACGCAATGATATTGGGAAAGGGAATATCCTGGCGTTTACGGAGAAAATAAAGCAGAAGCAGGGGAATGGAATAGTAAGCAATCGCCGTAAAGCTGTCGGAGAGGAGGTGGAGCCAGACAAGGGGGGTCTGCCAAAGATAACAATGACCGTGGGGAATGTAGCCATTACCCTGGAAAAAAAGCCAGGGGTTAATAACCCAGAGAAAAAAAGACATGGGATGAATAAGTAAGAAGACTCAAAGCTGAGGAAAGGAAAAATCGAGAAGCCCAGAGGAGAGAATTTTGGCCTCAACTTTCAATCATGGTATTACGTCTTCACAGATAGCCGGTGCCGGTCTTTTTGGCCACTGAGCCTAAACCTGTTACCTTAAGGATGAAGAAATATTAAGCCCCGTTGTTGAATGATGCCAGTTCCAGCGTCTTCCCTTGCCACAACTCTCCAAGCGGCCATTACCCAGAGCCAGAATTACCTCCTTTCTCAGCAATACCCAGGCGGATACTGGTGGTCAGAATTAGAGTCCAATGTCACTATTACGGCCGAAGTCATCCTACTCCATAAAATTTGGGGGACAGATAAGGCCCGGCCTCTGCACAAAGCGGCAGCTTATCTGCGGCAACAGCAACGGGAGCACGGCGGTTGGGAACTCTACTATGGCGATGGCGGAGAAATTAGTACTTCCGTTGAAGCCTACCTAGCTCTGCGCGTCTTGGGGGTTCCGGCAGAAGATCCGGCCCTGCTCAAGGCCAAGGACTTTATCCTAAGCCGAGGCGGCATCAGTAAAACCCGAATTTTTACCAAGATGCACCTGGCCTTGGTGGGTTGCTACGACTGGCGAGGCACGCCATCCATTCCCCCCTGGGTAATACTCTTGCCCGACTGGTTTCCCTTCAATATCTACGAAATGTCTAGTTGGGCCCGTTCAAGCACGGTTCCCCTAATGATTGTCTGTGACCAAAAGCCCGTCTTTGATATTACGAATGGCCTGCGGGTGGATGAACTCTACGCCGAAGGTATCAACAATGTAAAGTACGAATTGCCCAAAGCCAACAATTGGGCCGATATTTTTCTGGGCCTAGACCAACTGTTCAAATGGCAAGAGGACTGGCATTTGGTGCCTTTCCGAGAAGCGGGCCTGAAGGCGGCAGAAAAATGGATTCTCGAACGCCAAGAAGTGAGTGGTGACTGGGGCGGCATTATTCCCGCCATGCTCAATTCCCTCCTGGCCCTGAAAGTCTTGGGCTATGACCTACACGATCCGGTGGTGCAACGGGGCATTCAGGCCATTGATAATTTTTCCATAGAATCGGAAACCAGCTTTTGTGTTCAGGCCTGTGTCTCGCCGGTTTGGGATACGGCCTGGGTGGTGCGGGCCTTGACGGAATCGGGTTTCGATCCGGCCGATCCGCGCTTAGTCAAGGCGGGGGAATGGCTCCTCTCCAAACAAATTCTGACCTACGGCGACTGGCAGGTCAAAAATAAGCAGGGTAAACCCGGCGGCTGGGCCTTTGAATTTGATAATAATTTCTACCCGGATCTCGACGATTCAGCGGTGGTCGTCATGGCCCTCCAGGGCCTGCATTTACCCCACGAGGCCCAAAAACAAGCCGCAATCCAGCGGGCTGTTGCCTGGATGGCCACCATGCAATGCAAAGGGGGCGGCTGGGCGGCCTTTGATATTGACAATGACCAGGCCTGGCTCAATGACCTCCCGTACGGCGATCTCAAGGCCATGATTGATCCCAATACCGCTGATGTGACGGCACGGGTGTTGGAAATGCTGGGTTCCTGCAGTCTGACCATGGAGCCAGAACGGATTGAACGGGGCCTGCGTTATTTAGAAGCAGAACAGGAAACCGACGGCAGTTGGTTTGGTCGTTGGGGGGTTAACTATCTCTACGGCACCAGCGGCGTTGTTTCTGCCCTAGCGGCCTTGGCCCCGCAACGCTATCAAACCCAAATTCAACGGGCCATGGCCTGGGTCGTAAGTTGCCAAAATCCTGACGGCGGCTGGGGAGAAACCTGCGAAAGTTATCGAGATGTTAGCCTCAAGGGTAAGGGCATCAGTACCGCTTCCCAGACGGCCTGGGCCTTGATCGCGCTCCTGGATGGCGGCCAAGCAACCGGCCTGTGGCACCATCAGGCCCTTCAACGGGGGATTGACTATTTAATTTCAACCCAAAACCCGGATGGTAGCTGGGACGAAGCCGAATTTACGGGCACGGGTTTCCCTTGTCATTTCTACATCCGTTACCATTTCTATCGCCAATATTTTCCCCTGATGGCCCTTGGTCGCTATCAGTCAAGCCAAGGTCATCAAAATGGAATCACGATGTAGCTAAATTCAGAGGGAGGCACACCCAGGTAGTTGTTAGAAGTTGTTGAATCAAAATGGGTAATACCAAATCTCTAAAGCCCGACTACATAACTAGACCCCACTGTCCCCTTGCGAAGGGGAGGTGCCGTAGGCGGAGGGGTAAACATCTGTATCCTTAATTTGGAGGATTGGTATAACGCTTAGAAGACTCGTGCTCTTGAACTATTTTGGGGACTCAGTGGAATCGAATCCAGAGTGGAAAAGGAGCATCAGCATTCACGCTAAATCACATCGGCAAAAGTCCGTTCCATTTTCCTGAAATACCAAATACCACTTAATAATAGTCCCATGACCAACAATAACGACACGCCAAAACCGGGCCAAAATAATCGCGACTCCCCTCCCAAAATGGCCCAGCGGAAACCATCAATAACCCCGACCATGGGATTTAAAGAGTACAGCATCCGCCATCGTATAGGCACAATCTCACTGCTAAACCCCACGGGAGAAACATACAGTCCAAATTGCACAATAAAGGGCACAATGTAACGAAAATCTCGAAATTGAACATTGAGAGCAGCTAACCATAGTCCCGCTCCCATGGAGGCCATAAAGGCAATCACAATAAAAATCGGTAGCGTGATAATGCGCCAGGAAGGGACGAAATTGTACCAGGCCATTAGCCCCAGTAAAATCATTCCGGAAATCAGAAAATCCACAAAACTGACGACAACGGCGCTGGTGGGAACCACTAGACGGGGGAAATAAACTTTTGACAGCAAATTAGCGTTGTTAATCAGGCTATTACTGCATTCCGTGAGGGCATTGGCAAAAAATTGCCATGGTAGCATTCCAGCAAAAACCAGAATTGGATAAGGAACCCCTTCGGAGGGAAGTTTGGCTAGACGACCAAACACGATCGAGAAGACGATCATGGTTAGCAAGGGCCGCAGGAGAGCCCAGGCAATACCGACCACTGTTTGTTTATAGCGAACAAGAATATCCCGCCAGGCCAGGAAGTAGAAGAGTTCCCGATAGCGCCAGAGGTCTCGCCAATATTCTTTTTCCGTCTTACCGGCTTGAATTACAAGTTTTTGAGCCATTGGCTGTTTCTTTGTGATCCTGCCCCTATCCTACGGTCAAACCGGATAGGATCGACAGAGGCAGAGGGCCAACCCGGGAGTCGTGCTCTAGGATAGACGTGGCCCTGGGGTTGCCAAACCGCCGCTCTATTCCGATACCATCGAAATTCCTAACGAGAACTATCCCGTGAGCTATTCCCTTGACACCACTCACTTTGGCCCGACTAACCTGGTTATTTTACAGCCGACTTCCTACTGTAATTTAGATTGCGACTATTGCTATTTACCGGATCGTCATTTAAAAAATACGCTTTCCTTGGAACTCATTGACCCAATTTTTAAAGCTATTTTTGAGAGTCCCTTTACCGAAATTGATTTTACGATTTGTTGGCATGCAGGGGAACCACTAGCAGCGGGTCTAGAGTTTTACCGTCAGGCCTTTGCCTTCATTGACCAGGCCAGTGATAGATACAACTATAAAAAACTTAATTTTTGCCATTCTTTCCAGACTAATGCCATTTTAATTAATCAGGATTGGTGCGATTTTTTTAAAACCTATCCTGTCCATATTGGTGTGAGTTTAGATGGGCCAGCTTTTCTCCATGATGCCCACCGCAAAACTCGTACTGGGCTGGGGAGTCATCAAGCAACAATGAGGGGAGTGGAATATCTACAAAAAAATGAATTGTTTCATAATATCATTACTGTTTTAACAGAAGATTCTCTCGATTATGCCGATGCAATGTTTAACTTTTTCCGAGACCAGGGCCTGACTGATGTGGGCTTTAATATGGAGGAAACGGAGGGAGTTAACCGTCAGTCTTCCCTAGAAAAAAGCAATGCCCTAGCGCGTTATCGAGCCTTTATTCAACGATTTTGGCAGTTAACTAGCCAGAGTGACCTTCCCTTCCGGGTACGAGAGTTTGAATGTCTGTGTAGTCTGATTTATACCGAAGAACGACTAGATCATACGGATATGAATCATCCCTTTGCTATTGTGAATATCGATCACCAGGGTAATTTTTCCACCTTTGATCCCGAATTACTTTCCGTGAATATTGAACCCTACGGTCATTTTATTTTAGGCAATGTTCTCACCGATAGTTTTGCCTCAGTCTGTGAAAGCCCGAAGTTTCAGCGAATCTATGCCGATATGCAGGCTGGTGTGGCCCAATGTCGCCAGACTTGTGACTATTTTGGCCTCTGTGGTGGGGGTGCGGGGAGTAACAAGTACTGGGAAAATGGAAGTTTCAATTCGACGGAAACCCTGGCCTGTCGCTACCGCATTCAAGAAATTGCTGAGGTGGTGATTGGGGCCTTGGAGGAATCTCTCGGTGTCGCCTAATTGGCCTGTACCCTAGACAATGAAACGATCTCTGCAACCACGCTGGAATGTATCCCGTTGGGCCCTGACTTACCCCTGGTTGACCATTAGCTTTTGGTTAGCTATTGCGGTGGCAGGCCTGTTGGCCTTGAGTTCCCTCAAGTACGCGCTTTTCCCCGAAGTAACGTTTCCCGTGGTGATTCTTCAGGCCACGGCTCCCCTAGAGAGCGTCGAGGCCACTGAAAGCCTGCTGACCAATCCTCTAGAGGCCCCCCTCAAAGACTTGGCCCAGGCCAACCTCTATTCCTCCACCTATACTGGCCAAACCGTTATCACAGTGGCCTTTGATGCGGGTCGCACTCTAGACCAGGCCACCCAAGAAGTGGAACAGGCCCTTGAAAAAATTCAGCTCCCATCAACAGCAAAACTGAAGGTCTTGCCCTTCAATCTCAATGAATCCGCTGCTGTTACCTACGCCATTCAAGCCGAGGGTCAAACCATAGAGGGCTTGAGAGATAAGGTGCAGTCCCAAATTCTGCCGCTCCTTGAAAAAATACCAGGAGTTTTGCGGGTTAATTTGCTTGGAGATGGTGGCTTTCGAGACAAGACTGACCGCACAGGGGTGAATCCACCGACTCTGACGCGCTACAACGGCCAGGATGTACTGGCAGTGCAGGTGATCAAACAGGCCCGGGCCAATACCCTAGAAGTAGTGAACCGAGTAGAACAGCAGATGGCCCAACTCCAACAGCAATGGCCCGACCTGCAACTGATCGAGGCAGAAACCCAGGCCCACTACATCCAAGAAGCCACCACGGCAACCCTAGAGGCCCTAGCGGGGGCCATTGTCCTAGCAATTTTAGTGATCTTTCCCTTTCTGCGGAGTTGGCGGGCCACCTTAATTAGTGCCATTGCCATTCCTCTGTCTTTGCTGGGTACCTTTATTGTCATGGCGGCCTTGGGCCTTAACCTCGAGACCTTGACTCTGCTGGCCCTGGCCCTGGTGATTGGCATCGTGGTGGATGATGCCATTGTGGATGTGGAAAATATTGCTCGGCATATCGAGGCAGGCCTGGCCCCCAAACAAGCAGCTTTACTGGCCACGGAGGAAATTGGCCTGGCGGTTTCCGCCACCACCCTCTCCATCGTGGCGGTTTTTTTGCCCATTGCTTTTATGGGGGGAACCCTAGGGCAATTCTTTAAACCCTTTGCGATCACTGTTTCCGCTGCTGTGATTTTTTCCCTGCTGGTGGCTCGCACCCTTTCTCCGGTTCTAGCAGTATTTTGGCTACGACCTTCCCCCCAGGCTCATCCCTCTCGATTTCAACTGCCCCTAGACAGAATTACCCAGGCCTATCAATCCTGTCTGGCTTGGTCGCTCCGCCATTGCTGGCGCGTGGTTGTCTTTGCCGTACTGAGTTTAGTTCTAGGCCTGGCCCTGATTCCCCTGATTCCCCAGGGTTTTATCCCTACCCTAGACCGGGGCGAATTTAATGTAGTCTTTCAATCGGCCCAACCCCGACGACTAGCCCCCACCCAGAGCAATCCTTCCCCCACGTCTACTACTCCTAACAGTGGGGCCTTTGACTGGATCGAAACCTTGGCTGTCTCCCCTGAAGCCTTTCTGTTGCGACGCAGTCGTCGCATTGCCGAGCAACTCGAACCGGTTGTCCTAGCTGATCCCAATGTGGCCTCGGTGTTTACCGTTGCCGGGGGCCAGGGAAATCCCCTCAAGGGTAATCTCTACGTGCAACTCAAAGCCGACCGTCCCCAATCCACTGCCATGGTTCAGACCCAATTGCGGGAACGTCTGCCAACGATACCGAAGGTCACTACTAGTGTAGAAAATATCCTGTTTGTACAAACTGGGGATGATACGCCCCTAAAATTGGCCTTTACTGGCCCCGATCTGACCCAACTGCAGGCCCTGGGCCAAACCTTAAAAAGCAAGGTCGAGGCCGTTCCCGGTCTGCTCCAGGTTAAAATCACCAGCGATCAGAGCAGTAGTGAGGCCATTGAGCATTTCCAGGGCCAGCGGGCCATCTATCTCAGTGCTAATCTGGCCCCAGGCTATGCCCTCGGCGAATTGACCCAGCAGGTAACGGCCCTTGCCACTCCCCTCCTTCCCCCTGGCGTTAACCTAGAATTGCAGGGAGATTCAGCGCGTTTGGGCTTAGTATTGGCAGAATTTGGCGTAACCCTACTCCTGTCCCTGGGCCTGATGGTGGGGATTTTACTCTGGTTATTTCAGCGGCCCTTGGAACCTCTGGTCATTGCCCTGTCCCTACCTCTGGCTATTGTCGGGGCCATGCTGGGTCTGCTTTTTACTCAAAGCGACTTTGGCATGATTTCTCTAATTGGCCTAATCTTTCTGCTGGGCCTGCTGGATAAAAATGCCGTTCTCCTCATTGACTATGCGAATCAACGTCAGGCCCAAGGCCTACCCCTCGACCAGGCCCTGCTAGAAAGTGGCCGAGTACGTCTGCGACCGATTGTGATGACCACAGCCTCTACGATTCTAGGAATGCTCCCCCTGGCCCTGGGCTGGGGGGCTGGGGCCGAGTTGCGTCAACCCATGGCCATTGCCATCATGGGCGGACTGACCACCTCTTCCCTGCTCAGCTTGGTGGTTGTGCCAGTACTCTATAGTCTTTTGCAGGCCCATTGGCCAAGCAGTGGAACGCAAACGAAGTAAGTCAGCTGAAATGGCCCTCAATTGGCCCTGGTTGCTCTGGGAGATAAAAAATCGGGATGGCGGGATTCGAACCCACGGCCCCTTCGTCCCGAACGAAGTGCGCTACCAAGCTGCGCTACATCCCGAAATTAGCTTGTATATAATAGCACGAACTTGAGTTCAGTAGTGATGCTGAAGTCCCTAACCCAAGCTCCAAGGCAGTTTTACCGGTGCTAAACGCCCAGATTTTTCGTTTTCAGTCCAGATAGGTCTACCCGGCCAAAATGAAGACTGAAAGCTACTTGGACATTTTCTAGGGACTTAACCAACCAAGGCACCCCTGAGCGAGAAAAGGATTCGTAGTGGTTGAATAAAATGGAAAAGCGCTTTTCTAGGTAGGGTTTGACTTTATTGCAGAACAAAACCACTTTCAGGAGCAGGCCCACGGTACGAGTAACCCCCATATTGGCAATGAGATCAACAAAAATATAGTGGTCGGGTTGCTGGGCACTCTCAACGGTCAGGAAATTTAACAGGCGGCTAGAGGTTCGCATCATTAAGAATTCCGTCGGCCGCTTGCTATTGCAGTCAGGGTAACTATTTTGTAGAAGGTGATAAAGTTTTTTGCTGAATTGGCCCTGCTGATACTTTTCATCGAGGGAACCCAGAACGTAATCGTAAAGATTATCTTTAAAGCCCCCGAAGGTAGGCGTGTGAATAATCTGATTATTGAAACTTTGGGAAAGGGCCTTGTAGGTCTGGCCACGCTCAGCCGTTCCCACAAAATGTTTAATCGAACGATTGAGTTCTTTATCACTCAAAAGGGTGGGATTGGGGACGGACTGAATTAACTCCGTCTGGGGCAACAACAGGCCAGAACGATTGGATTGAGACAGGCGGACACGGTAGGTGACGTAGCGGGATAGGTTAATTTCAAAATGACGCTCATACTGAACCTTCATACGACGCACCATTTGTTGGTGCTCCTGGCTACTGTCATCTCCTGTCAGGCAGTGGTCGTACAGGTAAGGATAACGATGAATTAAGGTTCCTACGGCATCGTTACCCTGGTTACCACTGGTTTGTTTCCCCTGGACAATCGTGGCGACCCGTTGGATTCGTAAAAACGCCTCAGTTTGAGTAAAGGCCAGGACAAGCTGGCCAACCCGGTTAGAACTATGAATGGTATGGCCACGCTGGACAACTAATTTATCTAGTAATTCCGCCAGCTTTGGAATGGCCCGCTGATGCTGGGGCTGGAGTTGCCAATGGTTAATTAAAATATGGCAACAGCGGTTAAAGAAATGGTTGAAAGTGATTTCAATATCTTTCTGCCGCACAAGACGATTTAAAGACTGGAATACCTCAGTCTCCCGAAAGCCCCTTGCTTCGATAAACAGTTGTTGAAAGTCGTCTAATACTGAATCGGGCGCATTGGACTGAACAGCTTCTAACAAGAAATCGTAGAGAAGCTGTTCATCGGTTAAGGGCTTGGCAAAGGCGTTCGTCAGCATAGCAGGGGTGTTCATGGGGCCCTCCTTACCAGCAAGGCAGGGGGTAGAAGGAGAGAGCAAAGGGCGATGACACGAGGAGCATTCTAGCAAAGGACCGGACAGCTTCTGGATGACCTATGAGTAGTTCAAAACAATGCTATGATTGGTCTGCCCGCAGGGGTCTACTCCGTATTCAGTGGCCTTCAAGAATGAACCATAATCTCAATAGCTATTGCCAAGATAGTGCGCAAACTCACTATTTGAGTGTGATTTGGATCACAGGTTAATCAGACTTTAAATTCCTGAAGACTATTCTAACTTGATTTCCGTTTTTAGTCCCTATTTTTTAGACGTTAACTATCATGGCACTGGGTTTTTCACTTTTTGACATCCGCAGAATCCTGGAAAATCATCTACAAAAAGAAATCGATGTTTGCGCAGATTTACCGATAAACAAAATAAGTACAGATACGCGAGCACTGGCGGCGGGCGACCTGTTTGTTGCTCTCCGGGGAGAGAATTTCGATGGTCATACCTTTGCAGAAACGGCTCTAGGTCAAGGGGCCAGCGGTCTCGTTGTTGAGCAGTTTCTTTCCCTATCTCGGCCCCTGCCTCAATTTATGGTTAAAGATACCCTAGGGGCTTATCAAGCTATTGCCCAAGCTTGGCGACAACGATTTAGTATCCCCGTGATTGGGATAACGGGTTCCGTCGGCAAAACAACCACGAAGGAATTGACAGCGGCAGTGCTCTCCTTAAAGGGGAATGTTCGTAAAACAGCAGTCAATAATAATAATGAAATTGGGGTTCCTAAGACTCTGTTGGAAGTTACCCCAGAGGATGACTACGCCATCATTGAAATGGCCATGCGGGGACGGGGAGAAATTGCACTATTGGCAGAAATTGCCCAACCGACTATTGGTTTAATCACAAATGTTGGTACAGCCCATATTGGCCGCCTTGGTTCAGAACAGGCCATTGCCGAGGCTAAATGCGAACTGCTCGCGACGATGCCCTCCACCAGCCTGGCCATTCTCAATTGGGATAACCTCCGACTCCGGACAACGGCCCAACAGGTCTGGAGCGGCTCGGTATTGAGTTATGGCCTGGAAGGGGGAGATATTCAGGGAACATTGCTTGATGCCCATACCCTACAGGTTCAGGGCCATTGTTTGCCGTTGCCCCTACCTGGTCGTCACAATGCCTCCAATTACCTGGCGGCCCTGGCCGTCGCCCAGGCCCTGGGCATTGATTGGCAGCCTTTAACCCAGGGACTCCCCGTTGAGCTCCCCAGCGGACGGGCCCGTCGCTATACTCTAGATCCCGATATCCTGCTATTGGATGAGACCTACAATGCCGGCCTAGAATCCATGCTAGCCGCCTTACAGCTATTACGAGAAACCCCTGGCCAGCGCCATATTGCGGTGCTAGGGGCCATGAAAGAGCTGGGAGACCGCGCCCCAGAATTCCATGACCGAGTGGGTCAACGGGTGGCATCTTTGGGCATCAACCACCTATTCTTACTCGCCAATGACCCAATGACTGATGCCATTGCCAGCGGAGCTGCCCCTGTACCTTGCCATGTCTTTACCGACCACGAAAGTTTGATCCAAGCCCTCCAGGCCTTTATGCAGCCGGGAGACCGTCTGTTATTCAAGGCCTCTAACTCGGTGGGTCTGGGCCAAGTTGTCGGTAAGCTAAAGGCTTTCGAGGTAGCGCAATAGATCCGCCATATCTTGGGCATTGGGCTGAAACTTTGGCATGGGGGGCGTTTTGCCACTAATCACCTGTTCGATCAAACGGGGGGAAGATTTATGTTGGGATACGCCGTGTAAACTTGGCCCAATGTTTCCATCCCCCGCTAATCCATGACAAACCGCACAATTGGTCTGAAAAATGGCCTGCCCCCGATTCAGATTGCCGGTTAGATGGAGGACTTCCTGAACGTAGGGATCGGTCTGGTACCCGGCCCACCAGCCCAGGCCCCCGAGGAACACCAGTAGACAAAGCGCAACCCCAGCCCCCCAGAGAGGCAGAGCAAGCTTGGTAGAGGGGAAAGTCTTGTCCATGGCTACAAGGCAGAAAGGATGTAAAGATTTTGCAACACTAAATTGCTAGATCTTAATTGTAATTAGTATTTCTTAATACTTGGAGTTTTGGGTCCCTGTTTTCTACCCAAGCAAGCCAACAAATCAGGCTATAATCATCCCTCGGTGTAGCGATGCTCTAGGAGATCTCCCTCCGAGCCGCTTTATCCCAGTTTTTATCCAAAATTAGGAACTCCTTTTTAATTATTAACCATGGTCAATACCTATACTGCCGAAATTCAGCATCAAGGCCAAACCTATACGATCTCTGTTCCCGAAGACCAGACGGTTTTGCAGGCGGCGGAATTAGCAGGTCTCTCTCTACCGACCTCCTGTGGTGCAGGGGTCTGTACAACCTGTGCGGCCCTAATTTTGTCAGGCCAGGTGGAACAAAGTGATGGTATGGGGGTTTCCCCGGAACTCCAGCAGGAAGGGTATGCTCTGCTCTGTGTAGCCTATCCCCGTTCCAATCTCAAAATTGTCACGGAGAAGGAAGACGAAGTCTACCAACGGCAGTTTGGCAAGGCCTAGTCCCCAAAGATTGTGATTGAAAGCGCAAGCTCGGGTTAGAATCAGGGAGTAATCTTAAGACCTTAGACCAGGGTTAAGCCAACGGAGCCTAATCTTAACTCGGCTAACTGAGTTGTTTTTGTCCCGACCTCTACCACTATGAACGAAGCACAACTTCCCCTAGATGCCCTAGACCATTCTCCGGAAGAAATCCTGGCCAGCGATGAGGCCAGTCCGGAGTTACCAGAGCCTTCTCCATCCGACAGTGCTGAGGTTACGTCCCATCCAGAAGATAGCGTTGAGGAGGGAGAACCCGCCACCAGTCCCGAGCAAATCATCGCCACTCTCCAGGGGGAATTGGCAAGCCACCGTCAAGAACTGGCTCAGCAGGCCGAGCAACTAGAGTTGTATAAAAAGCGCTATATGGGCCTGGCCGCTGAATTTGACAACTTCCGTAAGCGGACTCAGCGTGAACGGGAAGACCTTGAAAAACAGGTCAAAGGTAAAACCATCACAGAACTTCTCAACGTGGTCGATAATTTTGAGCGGGCTCGAACCCAACTCAAGCCTTCTACAGAAGGGGAAATGGAGATCCATAAAAGCTATCAGAGTGTTTATAAAAGCTTTGTTGATAGTCTAAAACGATTGGGGGTGACGGCCATGCGCCCAGAAGGTCAAGCCTTTGACCCCAATTACCATGAGGCGATGTTGCGAGAAGCAACGGACGCTCACCCCGAAGGAACCGTCATCGAGCAACTGGTGCGGGGCTACCTGCTGGAGGATTTTGTCCTACGCCATGCCATGGTCAAGGTTGCCGCCCCGAAAGAAGATGTGATAACCTCGGACGCAACCAGTCTTCCAGAAGACGCTGCTCCTGCTGCTGAATAGTTCCAGACCCTTGCTATCCGGTCGCCTAAATCTGCTCCTCTTTTTTTTTTGACCAGCGTCATTAAACCGAGGCGCTAGACCAACTACCAACCACCTCGTCACCGATTATGGGTAAAGTCATTGGTATCGATTTGGGAACCACCAACAGTTGTGTTTCCGTTCTAGAAGGCGGTAAACCGATCGTGATCCCCAATGCCGAGGGCGGCCGGACAACCCCAAGTATCGTCGGTTTTGGCAAGGGTTCCCAGCGACTAGTGGGCCAATTAGCCAAGCGCCAATCCGTTACCAATGCAGAAAATACGGTTTACAGCATTAAGCGTTTTATCGGCCGCCGTTGGGACGATACCGTAGAAGAACGCTCTCGTGTTCCCTACAACTGCACTAAGGGACGAGATAGTACGGTCAATATCGATATTCGAGGCCAGCAGTTTACTCCCCAGGAAATTTCCGCCATGGTTCTGCAAAAGCTCAAGGCTGATGCCGAGGCCTTTTTGGGGGAAACAGTTTCGGAAGCCGTGATTACCGTGCCGGCTTATTTTACAGATGCCCAGCGTCAGGCCACGAAGGATGCCGGAGCGATTGCGGGTTTGGAGGTCTTGCGAATTATTAATGAACCCACGGCGGCTGCCCTGGCCTATGGTTTGGATAAACAAGATGAAGAAGAATTGATCCTGGTCTTTGACCTCGGGGGAGGCACCTTTGATGTTTCCCTACTCCAGTTGGGCAATGGGGTCTTTGAGGTCGTCTCGACGGCAGGAAATAATCATCTGGGGGGAGATGATTTCGATAATTGCGTGGTGCGCTGGATGGTGGATAACTTTAAGGCCCAGGAGCATATTGACCTCAGCGGGGACAAAATGGCCCTCCAGCGTTTGCGAGAAGCGGCGGAAAAGGCCAAAATTGAGTTGTCGAGTATGCTAACCACCTCCATCAACTTACCTTTCATTACTGCCGATGAAAGTGGGCCAAAACATTTGGAAACAGAACTGAGCCGGAGTCAATTTGAGGAACTGACGAAGGACCTCCTCCAGGCAACCACCGTTCCCCTGACCCAGGCCTTAGATGATGGGGAAGTGAAAGCAAAGGACGTGCATCGGGTTATTTTAGTTGGAGGATCGACTCGGATTCCTGCAGTACACCGTATCATTCAGCAATTTTTCCCCGAAAGTCAGTTAGACCGGTCGATTAACCCCGATGAAGCAGTAGCCTTAGGAGCCGCGATCCAGGCGGGGGTTATCGGCGGCGAAGTCGAAGATGTCCTTCTTCTGGATGTCACGCCTCTCTCCTTGGGAATTGAAACTCTCGGAGAAGTCTTTACCAAAATCATTGAACGAAATACAACAGTTCCCACTAGTAAATCCGAGGTATTTTCCACCGCCGCTGATGGCCAAACCTCCGTTGAAATCCATATTTTGCAGGGGGAACGGGCCATGGCCAGTGACAATAAGAGCCTGGGCAAGTTTTTGTTAGCTGGCATTCCACCGGCCCCCCGAGGCGTTCCCCAGATTGAAGTCAGTTTTGAAATTGATGTCAATGGTATTCTTAAGGTGTCGGCCCAGGATCAAGGCACTGGGCGGGAGCAGAGTATTCTTATTAGTAATACTGGGGGCTTAAAAAGTGCAGAAATCGAAAGAATGCGTCAAGAGGCTGAACAGTATGCAGAACAAGATAAGCGGCGGATGCGTTTGATAGAACTCCAAAACCAAGCTGATAGCCTCTTCCATACCTACGACACCACTCTCACAGAGAATGGCGAGCAAATCCGAGAAGACCTTAAGCAGGAGGCCCAGCGGAAAAAAGAAGAATTGGCCGTGGCCCTGCGGACGCCCAATACAACGGCTGATCGATTACAAGCCCTGGTAGAAGCCTTCCGCCAAGTTATTTTAATTATGGGAACCGAAATCTACCAGCAAGGAAGTGCTGCAGGCGGGCGTAGTTTTGAGACCTTTGGTTCCCAATTCATTGAACCGGTGGATACCCAGTCCCATCGCTATACCACCCGGGCCACAGAAAGTGGTATTGAAAGCATAGCGGGGCAAATTAGTTCGTCAGCTTCTTTCTTTGCCGATGAGGAAGGGGTGTTTGATTTTGATGCCGACGAAACCATTACCGCTGACTATGAAGCGGTAGATTAAGGCCACTGTGCCCGACTTCCCAGAAGTTTGCTACAGTAAACACTGAACCGATCTAAACCGATACAACAGTCAATCAGAGCCTTATGCCAGGGGACTACTACGAAACCCTCGGAGTTGCGAGGGATGCGAACAAAGAGGATATTAAACGGGCCTTTCGGCGTCTAGCTCGGAAGTACCATCCGGATGTGAATAAAGAACCCGGCGCAGAGGAAAAATTTAAAGAAATTAATCGAGCCTACGAAGTCCTCTCGGAACCCGAAACGAGGGAACGCTACGACCGCTTTGGAGAAGCGGGGGTGAGTGGTGCAGGGGCCGCTGGTTACGGCGATGTGGATATGGGCGGCTTCGCCGACATCTTTGAAACCATTTTTGGCGGCTTTGGTGGTATGGGAACGGGCCCCACTGGCCGACGGCGCACTGGCCCTACTCGGGGAGATGATCTCCGACTAGACCTCAAACTTAGTTTTCAGGAGGCCATTTTCGGGGGCGAAAAGGAAATTCGCATTCCCCATCTCGAAACCTGTCAGGCCTGTCAAGGGAGTGGAGCCAAATCCGGAACCGGCGTCAAAACCTGCGGGACTTGTAATGGCGTGGGTCAAGTCCGTCGGGCTACAAGAACCCCCTTTGGGAGCTTTGCCCAGGTTTCTGCTTGTCCGACCTGTAATGGTGCTGGCGAGGTGATTGAAGAGAAATGCGAGGCCTGTGGCGGTGCGGGCCGCAAACAAGAAACCAAAAAGCTCAAAATTACTATCCCTGCGGGAGTCGATGATGGGACTCGTTTACGGGTTTCCAAGGAAGGGGATGCGGGCCTGCGGGGCGGGCCACCGGGGGATCTCTACGTTTATCTTGCCGTTGAAAGCGACCGCCAATTTGTGCGGGAAGGCATTAACATCCGCTCAGAACTGGAAATCAGTTATCTCCAGGCCATTCTAGGCTGTCGTTTAACGGTGGAGACGGTGGACGGAGAGGCGGAATTAGTTATTCCAGCGGGAACTCAACCTAATACCGTCCTGACCCTAGAAGACCGGGGGGTGCCCAAGCTGGGAAATGCTACCCTGCGGGGAGACCAGTTGATCACGGTACGGATTAATATTCCCACTCGTATTAATAATGAGGAACGGGAATTATTAGAACGTCTGGCCCATATCAAGGGAGAAAGCCATGGTAAAGGCGGCCTGGAAGGATTCCTGGGAGGCCTATTCCATAAATGAATACTGCTGATGCCGGGGTCTTAGACCTGCGGGGAACTCCCTGCCCCGTTAATTTTGTCCGCACCAAACTCAAGCTTACCCAAATGGCCCCAGGACAAACCCTCACTGTTTGGCTAGATGCCGGGGAACCCATTGAACAAGTTCCCCATAGCCTCGCCTTGGAAGGATACGAGCACCAATTCCTAACGCCTCTGGCGCCAGGGCCAGGTTACAGTTTAACCATTCGAGTGCCCGATTCTCTCGACCGTCGTGACCCCTAGGACGCCTTTCCCAACAGGATTAGAGACCGCCCAGGCCTGGGGAACCGTCATTGCCATTCAGGCCAATTATTATCTAGTCAAATTAATGGAGCCGGAGGCCGGTCAGCCTCTCCTCTGCACTCGCCGTACCCGCCTTAAAAAAGTCGGCCAGAAGATCATGGTGGGTGACCGGGTGGGGCTAGAAGAAATTGATTGGCCCTCGGGCCGAGCGGCGGTGATGGGGGTGGCCCCCCGACAAACGGAACTCTCCCGCCCCCCGGTAGCCAATGCTGAACAAATTATCTTGGTTTTTTCCCTAGCAGAGCCGCCCCTAGAGGTCTGGCAGTTGAGCCGTTTTTTGGTTAAGGCGGAATCGACCCACCTCCAACTCCAACTTTGCCTCAATAAATGCGACTTGGTTAGGGAAAGCGACATTCAACAGTGGCAAGAACGACTGGGACAATGGGGCTACCATCCCATTATTTTTAGTAATGTCAGCCAACGGGGCCTGACTACGCTCCAGAGCAAGCTTCATCACAGGATCACCCTCCTGGCAGGGCCGTCGGGAGTGGGCAAGTCCAGCCTAATTAATCGTCTGATCCCCGGCAGTCAACAGCGAGTAAACACCGTGTCTGGCAAGCTGCAAAAAGGCCGCCATACCACCCGTCATGTGGAGTTGTTTGAAATCCCTGGCGGGGGCCTCCTGGCGGATACACCGGGCTTTAACCAACCCGACCTGGAAATTTTGCCCTCTCAACTGATCCACCAATTTCCTGAAGCTCGACCACCGCTGGAAGCTGGGCAATGCTACTTCAAGGATTGTTTGCATCGTGGCGAACCGGGTTGTGCCGTGTCCCAAAATTGGGAGCGTTATCCCCATTACCTAAAATTTTTAGAGGAGGCCTTGGCGGAAGTACCTTGCCAGGGAACGCCGGATACGGATACTGGACTCAAACTCCGCATTGGCCAGGCGGGCCAAAAATACTATGAGCCGAGGCTGGAAAGTAAAAAATATCGACGCGATTCCCGCCGCAGTAAACACCAACACCTGCAAACCCTATACCCAGAAAACTCTCCCGGTGGAACCCTAGACATCACCGACCTAGATGAGGGCCTGTAGTCTAGAGGGGCACTAACTCAGGGAAATTTAACAACACCTGTTCATCGCTGAGTTCATCTCCCAATTGAGCTGGGGAAAAGTGAACTTGGATCGCTTCAAGCTTCTGTTGATAGTGCAGGTTAATTAAGGCTTTCAGACCATACTCCAGGGCCTCCCGTTCGGCTAGATTGGTTTCGAGGTCGGGAACTTCCCCCGTGAAGGCAACGGTGAGCATCACCACCAGATTAGGGGTGAGGGGAATGGTTAGCCAATCATCGGTTGGTGTTTCGGTTCCACTGGGTACATCAGCGAGGTAACGCTGGGCTGAATCGGTAAATAATTCATTAACGTAGTCCCCCGCGTCCCCCTCGGCCCAAAAGACTTCGCCTTCATTGGCAGCGGCTTCCCAACTGGCGTTGAGTTGTAGGAGATGTTGGCAGATATCCACCAGGCCTTCTCCCATCACTGTCAAGTCGCCGTCCGCCTCCATGGCTGCTCGACCGGCTTGATTCAAGACACCGAGGAGAGGGGGAATATCTGGCCCCCGGAGATGAATAAAAATACGGGAAACGACGTAGCGAGTTTTCCCCGTTATACGATTGAATTGATCACGCAGGCCCATACTCTTATTGCTCCACTAACTCACTATTGAACTCATTAAAGGTTCTCTGTTTAAGCGTGACGGATTCAGAGCGGGGCAGAAGATTGAAGAGGTCTCGCAAAACATCATCCACCACTTCAAACTTCACCACTCCCTTGGCATTAAAAATTTGCTTACCCTTAGCGTCGAGAATCACCGTTTGGGGAACTACGCCTTGGTAGTAGCGGCCAGGATCGTCCTTGGCATACTTGGCCTGGGGCAGGAGGGAATCCACGCTCACGGGAATAATGCTCGTCGCCCGACCATAGAACTCTTGGATGCGAGAAACAATAAATGCATACTCCTTGCAGTCCTGGCTGTCATCTAGGTAATAGACCAAGACCACAGGCAACTGACGCTGGAAAGATTCGGCCAAACTCAGACGGGGCGGTACCAGGGAACCATTACCCGCATAGACCACGAAAATATTGCCATCGAGACGGTCATCATCAATGCTCGCCAGGGCCGGGGAGGAGCTCCAAAGGCTAAAACTTAGGCCCAACACCAGTAGAGCACTAACCAGTCGATGCCAGCCCCGGAACCAGGCCTGGGGAACCCAAAAGGACTCAGTGAAGTTTTGAAAAGAACTCATTAAAATGATTGAATGCGAAGGGATTACTTGACCGAAACCTGTGACTCAAGAACGCACCAGCGCCCGAACCTATGGGCGGGAACTCTCAACCCAGACTCGATTGCTCAATAGTCATTATGCTATTTTAGGGCTGCATCCGTCTGCCTCTCCCCTAGAAATTCGGCGGGCCTACCGAGATTTAAGTAAGCGATTCCATCCCGATACGACCCAGCTTGCGCCCGATTTAGCTACGGCGAAGTTTCAGCGTCTGAACGAAGCCTATGGTATTCTCAGTCACCCAGAAAAACGGGCCCTCTACGACCTCAAAATTGGCTATAGCCGCTACAACGTTATCCAGGCCCCTGTTGATCCCCGCCAGACGGATGCCCAGGACTCCAAGTCGGCCTATCTCGATGCGACGGACCGGCCCCTCTCGGCGGGAGAAATTTTTGCTTTAGCTTTACTCAGCCTGACGCTTCTGGGTTGTCTAGGTCTGGCCTTCCTGATGGCCTGGCTCCGGGGAGAACCGCTATTATCCTAGGGTATCCTCAGGGGGTACATAGCTCTGGGTAACTCGGCCGCAACTCCACCATTTACGGAAATAGGCCTGGGCAATGGGGCCGCCATCCTCCCGTAGGAGATCAATGCCAATGCCATTACGTCCCATACTCTGGCCAGAACTGTGGATATACTGGCCCTCTCCCAGATACAGGGCTACGTGATCTACTCGCTCAGTGCCAAAAAAAATCAAATCTCCTGGCCTGAGCTCTGCCATGGCTACGGGTTGGCAAAACGCTTCCTGTTGATAGGAGTCTCGGGGTAACCAAATACCGACGGAGCTAAAGGCTGCTTGGACTAAACCCGAACAATCGTAGTTTGGGCCAATATTGCCTCCCCAAAGATAGGTATTGGGACGGGTCTCGGCTTTTAAGGCATAGTCCAGCACGACGGCTAAACGAGGCTCAATCTCGGCACGGGCCAGGAGCATGGGTTGGTAGACCTGGGGGGCCGGTTCTAGAAAAGACAATTGGGCGAGGGGAAGCCAGGTGAGATAACCATCCTCCGCTTGGCGGACTTGAACAGCTGTCTCGGTATATTGCTCTGTGAAACGTAGCTGACGGCCCTGAGCGGCCTGAGTCGCTAGGGTTTGACAATCGGGCCCATCGTAGAGATTGAGGGGGGCCTGGCAGAGATATTCACCACTAGGAGAGTGAGGGAGAGCCGGGAGCATAGGCAAATTGATTGCGGCCGGGGAACCCCCCTTAGCCTAGACTGGAGAATGTTTATCGATACTATTCTGGCATTGAAAATGGTTTGGACAACAGCATTAAAAGAAGCCGATTTACCCCAAGGCAGCCGTCGAGTCGTTAAGCTCAACCAACAGTCTCTTCTGCTATTAAACCAAGACGGCCATATTTACGCCGTCAGTAACACCTGTCCCCACCTGAAACTCCCCCTGAGCAAGGGAAAAATTGTTGACGGGGCCATTGTTTGTCCCTTTCACCGCAGTGCCTTCGATTTATGTAGTGGTGCAGCAAAAGACTGGACGCCCTTTCCCCCTGTTGTTGGCAAGGTTCTTGGCATGGTCTCGGCGGAGAAACCCCTCCCCGTTTTTCCCGTTAAGGTTGAACAGGGTGAAATTCTAGTCGATCTTGCCGTCTAGATCTAAGAAAAATACAAAAACCCCAACCCGAGTTGAGTTGGGGGCTTTCGTCCAGGTTACGCCTGAAACCCATCAAATAGCGCTGTTATTGGACAATCACTTTGCCCACCATGCCAGCACCCCGGTGGGGTTCGCAATAGTAGGTGTATTCTCCAGCTTCCGCAAAGGTAGATTCAAAGGATTCACCGGGGGAGAAGACGAGGCCCTTGTGGGAGAGTTTGGCGGAATCGGCCCCTTCAAAGACAACGTTGTGGGGAGAGAGTTTGTTGTTAACCCATTGGACGGTGTCGCCGGCTTTGATGGTAACGGTGGGAGGGTCGAATTGGAGGGTGCCACCATCGCCACCCATTTTGATCTTGACGGTATCAGCGGCGGCAGGATTGACAGAGAGGAAAAAGCTCGTGACCACGAGGAGCAGACTAGCTAGTAGTAATCCCAGTTTTTTAGACATTAGTTTTCTTCCAGGTAATATTCTAAGACCCAAACCCAAGACCGGCGAGCAGAGCCTCCGCTTAGAACATGGTTTGGTTTGACTTATTGTAAAACTTATATTACACCGAAGTTTGACCATTTGTCGTAGTTTCTAGGGCCAATCGGTAATCCACACCGGCAAACCGGCCCTTGCTTAGGGAAAATAAAAATAGTGTTTGAGGCATCGGCCATGAAGTTTTCTCTGCAGTCGCTCTATACCCTCTATCGCAGTGGTATCCGCAATCGAAAATATCGTTGGTGGATTATTTTGGGAACCCTGGTCTATCTCCTAAGTCCTCTGGATATCGCCCCCGATCTGTTACCGATTGTGGGACAAATCGATGATGTGGTGCTGGTGACGCTTCTCTTAACCGAAGTCTCTCAATTAGTCCTAGAGCATTTTCAAAACCGCAACCGTGCCTCAGGGACCCAAGAGGAGTCGGACTCAACCGCTAAAACGGTTGAAGTGGAAGTGGTGACCCTAGACTAGGCCCAAAAAGCCCCAATATTGCTTGGGGCTAGCAGTCAATCATTCTTGGTATCAGGCTAGAGGTGGTGTGCTCCTGAACTAGGGGGCCTAGACAGAAATTTCGGCTAATTCCTGGGCCATATGCTCGAAGGGGGCCTCTATAAAGCTTGTACTAGTAACACCTTGGCTAGCGGCCATTTCCACCACCATTTCTTTCATAATTTGAATGCCCCGTACCGTTGGGCCAATGGGAACGCCAAGGGAGTTGTAGGTTTCCCGCAGGCCCTGAAGAACCCGTTCATCCAGGACATTGTTATCACCGGCTACCAAGGCATAGCTGGCGTAGCGGAGGTAGTAGTCCATGTCCCGCAGACAGGCGGAAAAACGCCGGGTGGTGTAGGCATTACCGCTGGGGCGAATCAGTTCCGGCACTTCTTCAAAGAGTTGAGCAGAAGCCTTTTTGACGATTGTTGCTGAATTGGCATTGATCATGCTCGCGGCCGCAATCCGAGCCGAGCCCGACTCAAAATAAGCCTTGAGCTGATCCATGGCATTACGGTCTAGGTAACGGCCAGTAATATCGTAATTTCTAATTAAAGTTGTAACCGCGTCTCGCATTTAAAATTTTCTCCCAACAGCAGTTTATGATGAATGGCTTAGGGACAGCCGAGTTTTGTTCTTCTACCTATCATTATTTCCGAGTGAACGCAAGTCAAGCCACCCCTTAGGGAAGATACAAAACTACATGATCTGGTTTAGCAAAAATTTGGGGTTCCTTCGTATCGGCGGCTAAGCCAATCCATAGCTAACAAATACGGGGCAATTGTTCTCCACTTAAGCGACCTAGAATGCGCCGGGCTCCGAGGGAACTGCGGAGGGTGACTTGCCCTAAGACTGAAGTAGCTGGGCCCGTTACCGTACCGATCAACGTGGCCTGGGGATGATAGCGTTTGAGAATCGCCAGGGCCTGGTCGTAGTTTGCGGGTGGGACAAAGGCCACTAGACGGCCCTCGTTGGCAACGTAGAGGGGATCAAGACCCAGTAGCTCACAGGCCCCCCGCACGGTCGGGATCACTGGAATCGCCGCCTCTTCAATTTCCAGGGCCAGGTTGGCCCCCTGGGCAATTTCATTGAGGGCACTGGCCAGACCCCCCCGTGTTAAATCCCGCAGGCAATGGAGCCGCACCCCAGCTTGGAGCAATTCTAGTACTAAATCGGCCAGAGGTTGACTATCACTTTCCAAGGGCGACTCAAAACAAAAGCCCTCGCGTACTGCCATAATGGCCATGCCATGGCGGCCCAGATCCCCACTCAGGAGTACCTGATCCCCCACCTGGATTTGAGAGGGATTAATCCTCTGATCATGTTCTAGTTGGCCAATGCCAGCGGTATTAATGAACAGGCCATCCCCCTTACCGCGATTAACGACCTTAGTATCCCCCGTAATAATTTGTACCTGACAGGCCTGGGCGGCCTGTTGCATGGATTGCACAATCGACCAGAGGAGTTCCATGGACAGGCCCTCTTCTAGAATGAAACCCGCACTCAAAAAACGGGGCCGGGCTCCACTCATGGCTAGATCATTCACCGTACCGTAAACGGCTAAGGAACCAATATCGCCCCCCGGAAATATCAGGGGATTAACCACGTAGGAATCGGTGGTAAACGCTAACCTTTGGCTAGGCATTTGGAAGACCGCTGAATCATGGGCTGCACCATCGGGCCGGCCAAAGGCGGGCCAAAAAATTTGCTCCAGTAGTTGTTGGCTGAGGGTTCCACCACCGCCGTGGGCCAGGAGCACCTGGGGATAACAGTCTAGCGGCAGAGGACAAGTGATCGCAGCAGGCATGATGGCTTTAGAGGCTTTGACCCCGAATTTTGGCTGAAAATCCTGCCGCTTTAAACTGCTCTAGGCGGATGGGCAGGGGTTGTTCTGCGGGGACGCTAATTCTGACTTCAAATTCACTTTTACCGGGGGGGATTTCAGCAATATTGCCGATCCGAGTCCGGTTCTGCATAGCGGGTTCGCCATTGGCATCGTAAATACGCCCAAAAACATCAGCATCATAGACGGTTTTTCCCGTCTTATTGTTAGCAGTGCCCGTCACGATAAAACAGTTAGCCGGATCGCTAGAGCCACTGGTGACATTACCTTCTGCCAGTTCGGGAGGACAATTTTTATAATCCACATTGCTGAGGGGAATTTCCGTCATGGCCCAGGCCGGTGGAGCCATCGCCGTGACCAGCAAGAGGAAAAAGAGGGTGAGGGTCAGCAAGAAACGCATAGGGAACACTGGAAGGAATCTTGTTCGCTAGTCTATCACGGCTTTTTAGAAGGACTTCAAGGCGCTAAAACCACCTTGGGTTGCAGAAACCAGCCGCTTTCTGTCTCTCGCCGGTGCCCAATACCGACACAATTGCCTTGATCGTCCAACATCAAATAAGTTGGCTCTATCGGGGAGGAGAGCGGCAGACTCTTGCCCTGAAACCAAAACCGGGTTTCCTGTTCCCCCAGATGATGCTGGGGCAGATGGGCCAATACCGTAACGGCAGACTGGAGTAAATTTTCGGGATTTTCACTATCTGCTAGTTGTTCTAGGGTAATGCCTTGGTCTAACCGCATGCCGCCGCTCTCTAGGCGTTCCAGGCCTGCTAAGGTTCCTCCCACCCCCAGGGCCTGGCCGAGATCTCGAGCAATGGCCCGGATATAGGTTCCCTCGCCACAGGCCACCTGTAAGGTCAATTCCGGGGCCTGGCCCCCTTGCCAATCCAAAACATCCAGGGCGAACACCTCCACCTGGCGACTGGGCACTTCCACCATTTTCCCGGCTCGGGCTAAATCGTAGAGACGTTGGCCGTTCACTTGAATGGCGCTGTATTGGGGGGGGATTTGAGTAATTTGGCCTAGAAATGAGGGTAACTGGGCTTCTACTGCTTGGAGGCTCAGGCCCGAGGCGTTGGTGTCCTGGAGAATGGTACCCGCTAAATCATCGGTGCTGGTCTGTAGGCCAAAGCGAATTTTAGCGCGATACACCTTGCGTGTCGGGAGGTAGTTGAGCAAGCGCGTGGCCCTGCCCACCGCGATAGGCAGAACCCCGGATGCTAACGGATCTAAGGTTCCACCGTGGCCCACCCGTTTTTCCCGCAGTAGTCGTCGAACCTTGGCCACACAGTCGTGGGACGTCCAGTGCAAGGGCTTATTCAAATTCAAAAATCCAAACATGACTGCCGATGAATTGGTCGATTAACAAGGCCTTGGGGCCTATCCCGCTAGGTAGGTACGGGAACCTACACTTCCGCCTAGGCAGGGGTCTCCGTCACACTAAGAGGTGAACGAAGGGACGTTAGGTAAACCCCAAAGCTTATGATTAGTCGTTCAATCTTAGTCCTTATAGTGAATTGGAGTTAACTCAATTATGGGAAAGGTTGTTGGTATTGACCTTGGTACAACAAACTCTTGCGTCGCCGTGATGGAAGGCGGTAAGCCGACGGTGATTGCCAATGCTGAGGGGTTTCGGACAACGCCCTCTGTGGTTGCCTACGCCAAAAATGGGGATCGTTTAGTCGGCCAGATTGCCAAGCGCCAGGCCGTCATGAACCCCGGTAATACATTTTATTCTGTTAAGCGTTTTATTGGTCGCCGTCACGATGAAGTGACCCACGAATCTACTGAAGTCGCCTACAAAGTCCTGCGGGATAGCAACGGCAATGTGAAACTCGATTGCCCGGCCCAGGAAAAACAGTTCGCGCCGGAAGAAATTTCCGCCCAGGTGCTCCGCAAATTAGTCGATGATGCCAGCAAATATTTGGGCGAACAAGTTACTCAGGCTGTCATCACGGTTCCCGCCTACTTCAATGATTCCCAGCGGCAGGCCACCAAGGATGCGGGCAAAATCGCCGGCATTGAAGTGTTACGGATTATTAATGAACCCACCGCCGCCTCCCTGGCCTACGGTCTTGATAAGAAAAGCAACGAAACCATTCTCGTCTTTGACCTTGGGGGTGGAACCTTCGACGTTTCTGTGCTAGAAGTCGGGGACGGCGTTTTTGAAGTCTTGGCCACCTCCGGTGATACCCACTTGGGCGGCGATGACTTCGATAAGAAAATTGTGGACTACCTCGCCGCTGAATTTAAGGCCGCTGAAGGGATTGACCTCCGTCAAGACAAACAGGCCCTGCAACGTCTGACCGAAGCCGCTGAAAAAGCCAAAATTGAACTGTCGGGCGTTACCCAGACCGAAATCAACCTCCCCTTCATTACTGCTACCCAGGATGGCCCTAAACACCTCGACACAACCCTCACCCGGGCAAAGTTTGAGGAACTCTGTGCCGATCTGATCGACCGTTGTCGTATTCCTGTGGAGAATGCCATTCGGGATGCCAAAATCGACAAGAGCGCTCTGGATGAAGTAGTGTTGGTCGGCGGTTCGACCCGGATTCCTGCCGTTCAGGAATTGGTGAAAAAAGTCCTAGGCAAAGATCCCAACCAAGGGGTTAACCCCGATGAAGTGGTGGCAGTTGGAGCCGCTATCCAAGGCGGTGTCCTGGCTGGAGAAGTCAAAGACATCCTGCTGTTGGACGTGACGCCCCTTTCTTTAGGGGTCGAAACCCTCGGCGGTGTCATGACCAAAATCATTCCCCGTAACACCACCATCCCCACCAAAAAATCAGAAACCTTCTCCACCGCTGTGGATGGCCAAACGAATGTGGAAATCCATGTTCTGCAAGGGGAACGAGAAATGTCTCGAGACAACAAGAGTCTGGGAACCTTCCGTTTAGATGGCATTCCGCCAGCTCCCCGTGGCGTTCCTCAAATTGAAGTGACCTTTGATATTGATGCCAACGGAATTTTAAATGTAACGGCTAAAGACCGTGGCACCGGCAAGGAACAGTCCATTAGCATCACGGGGGCTTCCACCCTGCCCGATACCGAAGTCGAGCGGATGGTCAAAGAAGCGGAAGCCAATGCCGCCGCCGATAAAGAACGTCGGGAAAAAATCGACCGCAAAAACCAGGCCGATTCCCTCGTTTACCAAGCCGAAAAACAACTCAGCGAACTGGGCGATAAAGTCCCTGGTGCCGATAAGTCTAAAGCCGAAGGGCTGATCAAAGACCTGAAAGCGGCCATTGCGTCAGAAGATGACAGCAAAATCCAGACCTTATTACCAGAGTTACAACAGGTGCTCTACAGCATTGGTACGAGTATGTATCAACAAGCCGGTGGTAGTCCAGAAACGGGCGGCCCTTCTGGTGCCGGTGCGAGTGGCCCTGCGGGGGATGATGTGATTGATGCTGAATTCTCAGAGCCAGACAACAAATAAGCCAGTCGCCTCACTCATGTAGTTTATTTAGGGACGTATCCTTGGGATATGTCCTTTTTTTGTGCCTCATACCAAATCTCTGAAGCCCAACTACATCGCTGACCTCACCCGTCTTCTCCTTGTGAAGGGAGGTGCCACAAGCGGAGGGGGAAAAATCGATAGACCTTGTTTGGAGAATTGGTATAAGAGGCCGAACACAGTATCAACCGATAATCCGGTTGTTGATGGGCCAAAAAAACGTTACTGATCGGTCAACCTGACTCTGATTCAGCAACGCCCTAAAAACGAGATAACGGGAGCAAAAAGACCGATTAACCGGCCACGAGATATTCCTCAACGTTGGAACGGCGACGACGCAGATGGGCCAGGGCCTGATGTTCTAACTGACGGACTCGTTCCCGGCTAATATTCAACCGCTGGCCGATCTTGGCCAAGGAAAGTTCCTTGCCGTCCTCTAGGCCAAAACGAAGGGTTAAAACCGCTTGTTGTTGGGGGGTTAATTCCGCTAGCAAGCTGTGGAGGTCTTGACGCATTAACTCCTGGGTAATGTAGAGGTCGGGAGAAATACCACTGTCCTCTAGTAGCTCCGAGAGTTCGGTATCTTGGTTATCTCCGACGCGGACATCGAGAGAAATGGGTTGCCGTGACATACTCAGATACTCACGGATTTGGGCCGGTTCCAGTTCTAGGGCCTGGGCAATTTCCACCGGTGTGGCGCTCCGGCCTAATTGTTGGGCTAATTCCCGCTGAGTTTTTTTGATTTTATTGAGCTTTTCTGTGATGTGGATGGGGAGGCGGATGGTACGGCCCTGTTGGGCAATGGCCCGAGTAATGGCCTGGCGAATCCACCAGTAGGCATAGGTCGAGAATTTATAGCCTTTAGTGGGGTCAAATTTTTCCACGCCGCGTTCTAGACCTAGACTTCCTTCTTGGATCAGATCTAGAAATTCCATATTGCGTTTTTGATACTTTTTGGCAATGGCAACCACTAAGCGCAAATTGGCCTCAATCATTTTTTGCTTTGCTCGTTGGCCTTGATGCAGGGCCCGACGGAGGTCTTCGATGGTCAGGGACAGGGACTGCGCCCATTCTTCTAGGCTGGGGTCACGCTGCAATTGTTGGGTTAAGGTTGCTTTTTGGTCGAGGAACCCCATCATTCGTTGGACGTGTTTGCCGTAAATAATTTCCTGTTCATGGGTTAACAAGGGAACCCGACCAATTTCATGCAGATAAGACCGCACCATATCCGCTGAGAAGGTTGGTTGTTTTGTAGCGGTGTTAAGATTAGCGGTAGGCATTACGGGGTTGACTCCTTAAAAACAGCAAGAGTTCTGCTATTAGTTCTACTTTTCCCAAAAATGCAGTAAACTGAGTCACTGGGAAAGTCTACGTTACAAAATGAAGTCAATGGGACTTGACTGGTCTCGATAAAATATAGACGAGCTTTGGCCCCAGAAAGTTCATCCCTAGTGGGTTACTCTGGAAAAGTCCGAAACAGGAACCCCTCTTTAAGACCCCTATGATGAGCCTGACTCATCGCCGCTCCTCAACAGCGACTACTTCTATTTTGAAAAAAAAAGCAATCCTTGCTAAGTATCTTAGGGATGAGATTTCCATCGGGGTAGGGACGGAATTCCACCCTTGACAGGCCGGTGATACGAACCGAAACGGATGATCCTAGAACGTCTCTCCCTCTGAGGCCAAGACAAGGGGCAGGGTAAAATACGAGGTTGAGCAATCTTGATCGCCTGCACGATTGTCATTCAAATGGCCCAGCACGACGAAACCCGCTTTTTTGTTGCCCTGAATCTTCCTTCTCGTTACCTACTCGAGGAGATGATTAGCTCGCTCAGAGCGTTGCAATGGCCAGACCCAGGCTATGGACAAATTGCTCAAACCTGGATTCGCAAAATTGATTATCGCCAGGCTAAAATTCTGCTTCAGAAAAAAGATCGTAGTGGTGCTCCCCTTCAAGATCCTCGCTTGGCCAGTAATCTGATTACCATCCAATTAGAGGCCCAGTTACCGCAGGGTTATACCATCCATATTCGTAGTGAGGATGCGTCGCTACTGCCCCTCAGTCATAACCACGATAATGTGACGCGGATCAAACAGGCCCTACGCTTAAAGGCCCAATTGCTGTCATCCAAGGCCAAGGCATCGACGGGTACTTCTCCTACTCCTCGTCCCGCATCTTCTCCCCAAAAGGCAATCCCAGACGACCCCTACCAAATCCTCGGGATTTCTCCCTCGGCAACTCTGGCAGAAATTAGCAAGGCCTATCTCCAGCAGATTAAGAAAAATCATCCCGACCGAGTGGGCGGCATGGCCCCTGAATTTATCCGTTTAGCGGAAGAGAGAACGAAGCGGATTAATCAGGCATATGAGACCTTGAAACAACTCAAGCAAAAAGCCCGTTAATCCTAAAAATTCTCCTGATTCAGTACTTGCTGGGCAATGCTTACTAAGGATTGGCTTAGGGTCAAAGCATCTACCCCCATGGGACTCCGGGCCTGACTGGCCAGAATACCCGCCTGGGCATGCCACCAAGCACTCAGGGCCACTGTTTCTAAGTAAGTTGCCGGCGAAGCCTGGGCCAGTAATCCCCCCATTAGGCCGGTCAGTACATCGCCACTTCCCCCCCGTGCCAAAGCGGGGGTACTTTCTGCAATGATCCAAGTCGGGCCGCTAGGGCCAGCAATGATGGTACGAGCACCCTTAAAAAGCACCAGGGCCTGACTCTGCTGGGCCGCCATTTGAGCTGCTTCTAGGCGATCCACTTGAGGATTCTCCAGATGAGGAAAGAGACGTTTAAGCTCTCCAAGGTGAGGCGTTAACACCGTCGGTAGGGTTCTTTGCTGGAGACGGCTCAGCCATCCCTGGCCGGCCAAACTATTGAGGGCATCGGCATCGAGAATGAGCGGGCCTGGATAGGCCAAAACCTGTTCTACCAAAGGGGGATTTTCTGTAGTCAGGCCTGGGCCAATCGCCACGGCCTGGTACTGATGCCAAATCGCTTCTAAATCCGGTACGGATGCAATGGCCCCCTGCTCCGTTTCCGGGCACGCAATGACCAAGGCCTCAGGACAATGGCCCACCAGCAGAGGCTTTAGGGATTGGGGAACCGCAACGGAAACCATGCCCACCCCACTGGCCCTGGCCCCCAGGGCCGTTAAAATGGCCCCGCCGGCATAGCGTTGGGAACCACAGATCAACAAAACATGGCCCTGTTGGTATTTATGGGTGACGAGGGGACGCTGGGGAAAGACTCGGCGGGCCATGGCGGAGGTAAATCGTTGGCAGGCCGGGAGCGGGGATAACACCGCATCAATCCATTGCGGCGGAATCCCGATGTCCAAACGCTCCACCTGGCCTAGATAAGCGAGGGCCGCATCTTGAAAATAAGCCCGTTTCCACAGGCCAAGGCAGAAACTACGCTGGGCTCGCAGGGCCATTCCCAACACTGCACCGCTATCGGTATGAAGGCCTGAGGGAATATCAATACTCACGATTGGTTGGGGCCAAGTATTGAGCTGATCAATCTCGGTAGCGATCTGGCCAGTGAAGGGACGGGTTAGGCCAAAGCCAAACCACGCATCAATGAGGAACGTACAATCCCTGAGCGCCTCGAGGTTAGAAACAAAAGGAATCCCAAGACAACGGGCATAGTCAGCATGGGCCTGGGTCAGGGGTTTGAGGCGTTCAAAGGGGCAGTAAATCTTGACCTGATATTGCTGGAGGGCCAATTCTCGAGCCACCACCAGGCCGTCTCCGCCATTATGGCCCGGGCCTACCAAAACCCCTACTGTGGGATAGGAGAACCGGGGATACCAGAACAGAACCCGTTGGGCCACCGCGAGGGCCGCCTTTTCCATCAAGGCCGCAACGGGCATTCCTTGGGTAAAAAGATACTCCTCTATAGCCCGCATTTCCGCCGCACTGACCACGAGAGAGTCCAAAGCACTATGATTCACCATGGGATTACCTGCTTAACCATGCCCCCATGATAAAAAATCCTCTACTCCGCGACGCAGTCGCCGCCGACCTACCCGTCATCGTCGCTATCTACAACGCCAGTATTCCCGGCCAGCAAGCCACCGCCGACACAGAACCCGTTACCCTTGCCAGTCGCCAGGCCTGGTTCGAGACCCATGGGCCCGAGACCTATCCCCTCTGGGTTCTGACCGATTCCCCAGGGCAAATCTTGGGTTGGCTAGGCTTTCAACCTTTTTATGGTCGCCCGGCCTATCGTTCCACGGCGGAGCTGAGTCTTTACCTAGCCCCGGCCCACCAAGGCCAGGGTTTGGGCAAGTTGTTACTGAAACAGGCCCTAGTCGTCAGTCCCGGTCTGGGTTTAACCACCCTGGTTGGTTATATTTTTGCCCATAATCAGCCGAGTTTGAGACTATTTCAATCCTACGATTTTCAACAATGGGGCTACCTGCCGCAGGTCGCTGAATTAGGCGGCCAAAAACGAGATCTGATGATTCTCGGTCGTCAAGTCTTCACCTGAACCAGATCATCGAGTTCGGCGTAGTCTGGCAAGGTTGTTTCAATGCGTTGGCCCTTACGGATTAGGCAGCGATCCTGCTGGGGCCGGGCAAAGAGTTCACTAAAATAACGAGCCTTAAAAATTATAAAATCGGCCTCTCCGCCAACGGATAATTGCCCCAGGTGCGGCAGGGCCATGAACTCGGCAGGAATGTGCGTGACGCTAGTACACCAATCATCGTAGGGATGATCCAGATGGCCAAGGCGAATGGCCTGGGTCAACACCTCTAGCCCATCATGATCACCAAAAGCATAGAAAGGGTCGCGGCAATTATCACTGGCAAAGGCCAGGGGAATGCCGGCCTGTTTAATTTCATGGACAGTGGTAATCCCTCGCCAATGGGGCGTTTTACCAGGAGTCCGGCCTTGGAGATAAAGATTGCAGAGGGGCAAGCTAACAATCCCGATGCGGGCCTGTTTGACTAGGGCCAGGGTCTGCTGGACTTGCGCCGGGGCCTGGTTAGCCAAACTACAGCAATGGCCACAGAGAATCTTCCCTGTAAATCCCGTTTCTAGGGCCATAAGGGCCACCCGATGCAGGACGTGAGAACCTGGATCATCAGTTTCATCAACGTGGAGGTCTAGGTCTAGACCCCGTTCCTGGGCCAAGCGAAACACCTGGGCCAATTGCGCTTCTAAGTCAGGATTTTGATATGCCACTCCTCCGAGGATCATGGCTTGTTCCGCCATTTGGTCGGCTAGGGCCTGGCCCTCTGGGGTCAAATAATAATCTACAGAGACGAGACAGGCCGCCTGGAGGTGTAATTTGCCTTGCCACGCCTGTCGCAGGGCCTGGAATACCTCAAAACCAATCTGGCCCTGTTGCCCGAAGGAATCAATGTGGGTTCTCAGGGCAATGGTACCGTGGGCATAGCTACATTTCAGACCAAAGTCCATGCGGCGATAGACATCTTCCGCTCGATAATATTGCTTCACATCGGCGAAAACTGCCGCCAAGGCCCCATCAAAAGTGCCGTCGGGATTGGGGGAACGGGGCCAACTATGGCCTTTATCCAAATGGGTATGAATATCGACAAAACAGGGGAAAATTAGCTTTTTTTGTAAGTTAAAGCGTGGTAAGTTATCTAACGCTTTGGTTTCCTTCGCATGAAGTTTGATTTGTTGAATTTTTCCTGCCAAAATCTCTAAGTCAACGGCGGCTAAACCGTCGGGGGTTTGGGGGACCAGGTCTTGACCCGCAACCAAGCAAACGGGCACCTGGGCATTCTCTAACCAGTAGTGGGGAGGATAAAGCATTAGTCGAGAAACTGCCAACGGCTATAGATGGCGGCCTGGCCCTGGTACTGGCCCTGATCGTCGGTCACATTCCAGACCGTTACATCCTGAATTAAAAATCGCTGGCCCGTCTTAGAAATTCGCACACCACTGTAGCCTTCACAGAAACCTTGACGAGTTACGGCCTGGAGCAGTCGGGCCCGTTCGTCTTGATTGGGCGGCTCGGCGGATTGCCGAGAAGGAAGTCGGGTCAATTCATCCCAGGTCAGTTCAAATAAGCGTTGGGCGCAGAGATTGCCGTAGTTAAAGACGGGGTCGGTTTGACTATCGTGGGACACCAGCACAAAGGGGGCCTGATAAAGGGCCTGGGCGTAGGCCGCTCCGCTTAATTCCGTTGGCCCAAAATCTTTTCCCGTTAGCCGCTGATAGCTGTGGCGTAATTGCGCTACGTGCTCGGCAAGGTAATGATTGTCAGGACTGGGCGGTTGCATGGCTCATTGCGTCGGGTCAAGGGCCTATCGGCCTGGCTATCGTACCACAATTCACCGGATTCTAGGTTTATTCACCTGAGTCCTTGGTGAGAAGAGACTTGTAAGCTAGTTTATTTGCACCATTTGTCGTTCGTCTAGGATTCCTTGGGGGCGGAAAACATCTACAACTAGATAATCCCCGACTTTAGTCCATAGGAGTATGTCAAAATGAAGCTTGTCTGCCTCGATCACCCCCAGCAATCATGGCCAGTACTTCTACGCCTGAATTTCGCCACATTTTCGTTATTGAAGACCAAAAAGCCCGCCGTATTATTGCCTTGGACGAACCGACCTACTCCATTGGCCGTGAATCGAGTAATGATATTGTGATCTATGACCGTGTCGTTTCTCGGCACCATGCTACCCTTGTCCGGATTAAGCCTAGCCCTAAAAGTGATAACTATTCCTATCGTATCCTTGATGGGGATCTTGAGGGAAATCACAGTACAAACGGGTTAATTATTAATGGGCAACCGGCGGAGTCCCATGACCTCAAGCATGGTGATGTGGTGCTTTTTGGCAGTGATTCCAAGGCCAGTTACTATATCATCTCGACGTCCCTGGAAATTGCGCTCTTTAATCCGGTGGAAGCCGAACAATTTGAAGGCTCGATGCGTTTGAGTGAGGAAGATAACCGCTCAACCATCATTAACGACATCCCGGAGAACATTAATCCAGTTCAGGCTTCCGTCGATCTCCTGCGTCTGTCATCCTTTGCGGAGCTCAATCCGAATCCCATCGTGGAGATCGATTACAGCGGTAAAATTATCTACCTTAACCCCCCTGCCAGCATTAAATTCAAGACCATCCACCAAGAGAGCCTCCAGCATCCCGTCCTAGCCGGCCTATTAGACCAGGTGCAAAACGTGCGGGGGAATCTGCTATTGCGGGAAATTCAAGTCCAGGGTGAAATTTACGAGCAGTACGTCCATTATTTAAGTGATAGTCAGGTCATTCGTAGTTACCTCTGCGACATCACTCAACGCAAACAAGCCGAGCAAAGTCTAGCTCAGCATACGTTCTACGATATTTTAACCGGCCTTCCCAACCGGGCCCTCTTTGAAGAGCAGTTGGCCATTGCCTTGGCCAAAGCCCAGCGAGATAGTAGCGCTTTAGCCGTTTTGTTCCTTGACTTCAGTAACTATGGCCGCATTGTCAATGCCTTTGGCCTCAATTGTGGGGAGTATTTGCTCAAAAATGTCGCTCAGCGCTTGACGGAAACCCTTGGAACCGATGGCTTGGCTACCCGCTGGCAAGGGGAAGAGTTTGCACTATTACTGAAGCGTCCTGGTGATCAAGCTCAAATCATTCAATCGATCGAGAAACTTTTGGCTCGTCTCCAGGGCCTGTTAGAAGTCTCGGGCCAACCCCTGCACCTCAAGGGTCGGGTTGGCATTGCCCTGTATCCCGAAGCCGGCGCGGATGGGCCGACGCTACTGAAGAACGCCCATACGGCCCTTGAGCAAGTCCAGGATCAAGAGTATTATTCCTATGCTTTCTTTAGTCCCAAGTTGGCCTCAAAATCTAACCTGCTGTTTCGCCTAGAAAATCTGCTGTACGAGGCCCTAGAAAAGCAACAATTTTATTTGACCTACCAACCCCTCCTTAACCTAAAAAGCCAGAAAGTTACAAGCCTAGAATCGCTCCTCCGCTGGCACCATCCTGAGTTAGGGGAAATTTCTCCAGTTAACCTTATTCCCCTGGCCGAAAAAACTGACTTGATTTTACCTATTGGCCAGTGGATTCTCCGCACGGCCTGCCATCAAAATAAGGCCTGGCAAAATGCAGGTTTTAGTCCTCTACCAGTGGCCGTTAACCTCTGCTTACATCAATTCCAACAGCCGAATTTAGTCGAAATTATTGCCGGTATTCTACAGGAAACCCAGCTAGATCCGGTCTATTTAACCCTTGAATTGCCAGAAACGGTGGTAATGAAAGATCCTGAGTATTCTCAAAAGGTGTTGACCCAGTTACAGGAGCTGGGCATCGGTTTGTGCTTAGACGATTTTGGCATTGGTCTTGGGGGCCTCAGTTGTTTACAACAATTCCATATTAATACCCTCAAAATTCACCCGAGCTTTTCCGCTGACTTGCCGAATAATGCCATCAATTTAGCCCTTATTCGCCATATCTTTAACTTGGGTCACAGTCTAAACATCCACACCATTGCTAAGGGGATTGAAAACAACCATCAAGTAGACTGTCTTCAGGACTTGCAATGTGAAGAAATCCAGGGTTTTTGGTTTAGTAAACCGCTCAAAGCCGAGAATATCAGCGAATTTCTAGCCCAGCATCCCGTGTAGCATTAGGGAGCCTTAGCTCCCTTGTAACAAACTGTATTGCTCGCATTGTCTCAGGAATGCTACTTATAGACAGTAAATTGTTAAACCGTTACATATCCATTTAGCCAACTATCTTTCCCTCTTCTTCAAAAAGCGTTGCCAGTATGTCCACCAATCTAGAAAAACAACATATTCTTGTCCTAGAGGATTCTGCTTTTCGTCGAACTATTGTCTTAGACGGCCCTCAATATAGCCTAGGACGACACTCCAATAGTGATATTCAGATGTTTTCGCGTCAGGCCTCACGGCACCATGCCACCCTACTCCGGAAGTTTAACAGTAAACTTAATGCCGACGTTTTTTGGATTATTGACGGCGATCTAGACGGGAATAAAAGCCAAAATGGAGTGTTCGTCAATGGCGAAAAATGCTTAGTCCGGGAATTGAAGGATGGGGATTTGATCAATTTTGGCTGCGACGTCAATGCCAGCTATCACAACAGTAGCGGTGATCGGCCTGCTTCCCTGAAAGACCTCGAGCGGGACAATAGCCGCAGAACCAATGGCACCGAGGGCGGAACCCCCAATAAAAGTACATTAATTTTATCTCAGTACTCTATTTCTAATGTGCGTCCCGATGATGAGACCTTCCAGGATATGTCCTACCTGGATGTGGTGACGAATCTCCCCAACCATTTACTTTTTCTAGAGTATTTAAATATTGCCTTATCCAATGCAGAACGCTATCAGCATGAAGTGGGCCTCGTTCTGTTCCAGCTAACTAATTGGGAAAAACTGATTAATACCGTGGGGAGTAACCTGGGCGACCTCATTTTGAACCAAACGGGCCAAAAACTGAAGAGTTGTCTCCGTAATGGTGATATCGTGGCCCGGTGGGGAATTGAAGAATTTATGGTACTTCTGCCCCAAATCCGCGACCGGGATAATCTGGAACGGATTTCCGCGCGACTTTTTCAAGTGCTGGTGACGCCCTTTGTTCTCCAGGGCCATAGTATCCACCTACAGGTTACCTATGGTCTTGCCCTCTACCCCCAAAGCGGCAACGGCACAGATTTATTAATCAAGGCGGCCTACGGGAATTTACATACCCCCAGTCTGGCCATGGTTTCGCCAGCGGCTCAGCTAGAAGCGGAATTATTAGCCGCCAACATTAGCTCTGATGACTTGCCGACCAGTATTAAGACACCGTCCCTTCCCAATTTGCCCCTAATTTCTCCCGAAGAGCGAGAACGCTTGGCCAAAGTAGAAAAGCGCATCGAACGGGCCCTCAAAAATGAAGAACTAGATCTGTACTATCAGCCCCAAGTTAACTTACAATCCGGCCAGGTCGAGGCGATGGAGGCCCTGATTCGCTGGAAGCATCCCCAGCAGGGTGTACTAGCCCCCCAGCAGTTTCTGCCCTGGAGTGACCAGACGGAAATGATTGTTCCCCTGACGCACTGGATCCTAGAGACGGCCTGTCGTCAGTGCCAGGCCTGGCATCAGCAAGGATTCACGGCTCTGGTTGTATCCGTTAACCTATCAGACAAACAGTTTTACCATCCCCAGCTTTTACCCCTTGTCCAGGAGGTACTCACTCAAACGGGTCTCATGCCAACTTTTCTGGAGCTAGAAATGACGGAAGCTACGATTCTGCGGAACTTTGAATTTGCAGAAAACCTAATCCTGGCCCTCCACGATGGTGGCATTCGTATTTCCCTGGATAATTTTGGTAAGGGTTTTGCGTCTCTGCGTTATCTCCAGGAATTTCCCCTCAATAAATTTAAAATTGATAAGTCTTTTGTAATTAACTTGGTCGAACACCCCGAAAATACCGCCATGCTAGAGGCCTTAATCAATCTGGGCCAAAGCTTTAAGGTGCAAGTCGTCGCTGAAGGTGTAGAAGTACAAGAACAGGTTAATATCTTAGCAGATTTAAATTGCTTTGCAATGCAAGGATACCACTTTAGTAAACCTCTCAACGCCGAAGATGCGAGCCAATTCCTAGTTAATCATTAAACAAGACCCGGCGATTCTGCCTACGATTAAGATTTGCGACTAGGCCGAAACGAAGGAAGCCCAACTTGGTATAAGTATAATCATGCCTTTAAATGTTCTGCGTTCTGTGTGCCTTGTTTCAGACAGCATAGGAGTGCAGAAAATTGTACTTTAAATATCAATTAGGAGTGCGTGAATGACAATAGTGGAATGGGTTTATCCTGTTAGTGGATTTTTAATTATTTTGGCCCTTGGTCTGGTGATCGGGCGACGACGAACGTCCCAGGAACCAGCGGTGGAATTGTCTCAGTCAACGGCAACCCCAGAACGTCTCCAGACTACCTTGGAGCCGCCCTTTGCTCAGCAGGAGGCAAGGCCCGAGGAATTAAGCTCAGCTGGCCATGACACCCTACACCTGCAAGGGAAAATCCACCACCTTGAAAAGGATTTGGCCCATTTCCGACAAAGCCTAGCCAAGCAATTGGAGGAACAGGAGTATCTGCGCCACCATCTCCAACATCGCGACCAGGCAGTTCTAACGCTCCAACGACAACTACTAGAACGGGATACCACCTACGAACAATCCCAGCGCCATTACCAAGAACAACTGCAATCTCTACAGAGCAATAATGAGGCCCTGTCCCAGCGACTCCAACAGTCGATCCATCAGCTAACCCAGTGGCAACAACAAGCTTTTCAGGAAGAAGGTTGGCAGAGTCGATGCCAAGTCCTCCAACAACAGCTCCAGGCCTGGGAAGCCAAATACCAAGCGCAGGCAAAGGACCTCGCTCAGATTCAAGGCCAGAAAACAACCCAGGAGCAACAGTTAGCACAACTTGAGCGACAATACGCCCAGGCCCAGGCGACCCTGCAACAACAGCTCCAGGCCTGGGAAGCCAAATACCAAACCCAGACAGAGGAAATCTCTCGGCTCCGGGGCCAGGAAGCAACGCGGGAGCGTCAGTTAGCGCGACTAGAGCAACAATTAGCCCAGGCTCAGGCTAATCTACACCAGCAAAGCCAACGGCTGGCGGCCCAAGACCAACTCGAACAGCAATACGCCCAGGCCTTGCAGGTCATTGACACCCTCACTCGCAAGCAGGAAACGCTCCACCAGACTCTGGGAGAAGCCCAGGAAGAAGGCCATCGTTTGAGCATTGCCCTCAAAACCGCTGAGACAGCCAAAAAAGAACGAGAATTGGCCTATCAAGAGCTACGAGTCAAACTAGAGGCCCTGCACACTCAACTGGAGAGCGTTACGACTCAGAAAAAGGCCCAGGCCACGGAACTAAAATCGGCCCAAGCCCGTTTACAAGCACTAGAACAACAGTTGCTCCAAGCCCCTCCCCTGGCTGAATCCGAGCCGAAACCGGAAATCGTTGAGCATCAAGCTGAAACCCCTCCCTCTGTCCTTGAGCCTGAACCTGAAGTCGTCGCGCCTCAAGTAGAAATACTTCCCCCAGTTGTTGAGCCTGAACCCGAGGTTGTTGAACCAGAAGTCTCTAGCCCAGAGCTGATCGCTGAGCCTGAACCAGAAGTCTCTAGCCCAGAGGTTGTCGCTGAAACGGAACCCGAGGCCCCTACCGTAGAAGCTTCATCTGTTATTGACTCCTCAGCAGACGTTCCAATGCCGGTAGTTGCGACGGAAGACCAAAAGCCAATCCGTGAAGAATCTGCCGTTCATCCCCTCTTGGGCAAAAAAGTCGTCATTGCTGGAACCCTTGGCCAAATGAATCGGGAAGAAGCCAAAGACCGCATCCAGGCCTGCGGTGGCAGTGTTACCAGTTCCCCTAGCTCCAAGACCCACTACGTTATCGTCGGCAAGGCCCCCGGCGACAAACTCAAAAAAGCCCAAAAGCTGGGCATTCCTCAACTCTCCGAAACCCAATTCCTGAAGTTGCTGGACAGTCAGTCCTAGCTAGTACCCTGACTAAGTATGGGGTGAGGGCCTCAAAAGGGCTCTATCCCCCGATCTACAATAGAAGTACCGCCCTCTTATCCGAGTCTTGAGACCTATGAATAAAACCGTCGGGGAAGTGATGACCCCTAATCCCATCACGGTTACACCGGAAACCCCCCTGCAAACTGCTATTAAACTTCTGGCTGAACATCGTATCAGCGGCCTGCCCGTGGTCGATGACCAGCAAAAATTAGTCGGCGTGATCTCTGATACCGATTTGATGTGGCAAGAATCTGGTGTGGATGCGCCCCCCTACATCATGCTCCTGGATAGTATTATCTACCTACAAAATCCCGCCCGTTACGAAAAAGAACTACACAAGGCCCTAGGCCAGACCGTCGGCGAAGTGATGAATGATATGCCCATTAGCATCCAACCGACCCGAACCCTGCGGGAAGCGGCCCACCTGATGAACGATAAAAAAATCCGCCGTTTACCGGTATTAGATCCAGAAACCCACAAAGTACTTGGCATTCTGACCCAGGGGGACATTATTCGAGACATGGCCCAGGGCTAGGACTCGAGGCTATACTCAGGGCAAACGTTGAGGAAAGAAAGGCATGTGTTTAGCCGTTCCAGGCCAGGTACTCAGCATTATTGGTGACGATCCCCTATTTCGCACGGGCAAGGTCAGTTTTGGCGGGGTCATGCGGGAGGTCAGCTTGGCCTATGTACCGGAGGTACAAGTCGGGGACTATGTGATTGTTCATGTTGGTTTTGCCCTCAGCAAAGTTGATGAAGCGGCGGCCCAGCAGACTCTTGATGATTTAGCGGAAATTTGGCCTGAGTCAGCCTAATTGTTTTTCCATCGGCCCTAGCAGTCGTTTACTATCGTAAAGACTTGTGAAAAAGTAAATTGCAATACTTTTTGGGGCTAAAAATCCCCCTAGGGTGGATGCAGTGTTTCTAGGGTTCCGGTTGATCTAACGTCTGGTCCGAGAGAAACAGGCTAGGCAAGGTTTAAAATTTCAGCAACTAGCTACACGGCGGGATAAAAGCCCGGGAGACTTTAGTGACCACAGTGCTTAGGGGTCATTAGGGATTCCTGGGCAATCTTCATTTAGGAGCTATTTATGTCCGACTCGCCAACCTTTCGCTCTCCCTCGGAGGCCCAGCAGGCCCTAGAAAAGGAACGCCAACTGCCTCTGACGGGTTGGCAACAGGAAGTGGATCAGGGCCTGGCCTATGGGCTAGAGGCCGCTGAGAGCATTCGAGACCGCACCATTCCCACCTTCTCGCGCGGAGAACTGCCCCACTACGCCGGCATTAATACCTTCATGAAAGCCCCCTATCTGGAGGATGTGCGCCAGGTGGGCAACTACGATGTGGCTATTGTGGGCGTGCCCCATGATTCTGGCACCACCTATCGGCCAGGAACTCGTTTTGGCCCCCAGGGCATTCGCCGTATCTCGGCCCTCTACACCCCCTACAACTTTGAGTTAGGGGTGGATCTGCGGGAACAAATTCGCCTCTGTGATGTGGGGGATATTTTTACCATTCCCGCCAATAACGAAAAATCCTTTGACCAGATTTCCAAGGGGGTGGCCCACGTCTTTAGTTCCGGGGCCTTTCCCATCATCTTGGGAGGCGACCATTCCATTGGCTTTCCCACGGTGCGGGGCGTCTGTCGCCACCTGGGGGATAAAAAAGTTGGCATTATTCACTTTGACCGCCACGTGGACACCCAGGAGACGGATTTAGACGAACGGATGCATACCTGTCCCTGGTTTCATGCCACCAATATGAAAAATGCCCCGGCTAAAAATTTAGTGCAATTGGGCATTGGCGGTTGGCAGGTTCCTCGCCAGGGGGTCAAGGTCTGTCGAGAACGGGCTACTAATATTTTGACGGTGACGGATATTGTGGAACGGGGAATTGATGCCGCCGCTGAATTTGCCCTAGAACGGGCCCTGGATGGCACCGACTGCGTTTGGATTAGCTTTGATATTGATTGCATTGATGCCGGTTTTGTCCCTGGTACAGGTTGGCCGGAACCCGGTGGCTTGCTTCCCCGAGAGGCCCTGGCCCTGTTGGGCAAAATTATTCAAAAGGCTCCGATTTGCGGCATGGAAGTGGTGGAAGTCTCCCCTCCCTACGACATTAGCGATATGACTTCTCTAATGGCCACACGAGTCATCTGTGATGCCATGGCTCATCTCGTTCTTTCCGGTCAGTTGCCCCGTAGAGAAAAACCTGGCTATATCCATGCAGAAGCCAATATGGCGGTAGATGAACCTTGGATCTAGGAAACAAGCGCTATGCATGAAACCGATATGACCAAGGCTCTGATCATGACGGTCAAGGATTGGTACGAGACCCAACCGGAACCGCTCCAGATTACAAAAATTCATCTGATGGTAGGCCAATTTACCTGTGTGGAACCTGTGAGTTTGCAGTTCGCCTTTGAGGTACAAACCCGCAATACCTTTCTCGACGGGGCCGAGTTGGTGATCCAAGACATTCCCCTCGTGGCCTACTGCCATACCTGCCAGCAGGAATATACTCCCCATATCGGACTCCGGTACGCTTGTCCGACCTGCCAGGGCCCGATGGAGGATATCCGTTCGGGACGGGAATTGAAGATTGACCGCATTGAACACCAGGCCTTGAATACCGTTAACCTGACCTAGAGACCCAGACTATGCACCAAACCATTGATACGGCCCTGGGAATTAACCTCCTCCATGCCAATCAGGCTGGGGCCGACCATAATCGGGAGCACTTTGATGAATGGGGCATTACCTGCCTCAATCTGATGAGTAGTCCCGGAGCGGGGAAGACAGTTCTGCTCGAAAAAACCCTTGCCGCTCTCCAGGGCCAGCTAAACATGGCCGTGATTGAAGGGGACATGACCACCGAGTTGGATGCCGATCGTTTACGCCAGTACGGTAGTCCGGTAATTGCCATCAATACGGGGCGTTCTTGCCATCTGGATTCCAAAATGGTGGCCGGAGGCATTCATCGCCTCCAGGAAGACTACAATCCCCACCAGTTTGACTTGGTGTTTGTGGAAAACGTGGGCAATTTAGTGTGTCCGGCGGAATTTGAGGTGGGAGAACATGCCAAGGTGGCCCTGCTGAGTGTGACCGAAGGGGAGGATAAACCCCTCAAGTATCCGATTATGTTCCAGGAAGCCGATTGTTTATTGATTACGAAGCTGGATCTGGCTCCTCATCTGGACATCGATCTGGCCCTGTTGGAGGCCAACGTTCGTTCCATGAATCCCGATGTCACGATTATTCCTGTTTCCGCCAAGACTGGCCAGGGCCTAGACCAATGGTTTAGCTGGATTAAGGCCCAACTGAAGGTTCCCCAGGCGCTAATTGGTTAAAACCGCCACGGCAAAAAGAAAGCCCATCCGTTTAACTATTCTCTAGTCTTTCGTTACCCAGTGTCCTATGAAACGCCGTCATCTCCTGTCCCTCCTCCTGGCCTTTGGGAGTAGTTTGTTACTCACCGTTAGCTGTGGCCCGGCTTCGGAACCAACCGCTAATTCGCCCACTACCGCCCCTAGCGGCCCTCCCCTGGTCATTGGCTATAGCAACTGGGCCGGTTGGTGGCCCTGGGCCATCGCTGAAGAAGAGGGCCTGTTTGCCAAAAACGGCATTAATGTCCAAATGAAATGGTTTGATGGCTACCTGGAATCCCTCCAGGCCCTGGCCGCAGGCCAGTTGGATGGCAACAGCCAAACCCTCAATGACACCATCGCCTTTGCGGGGGATGCGGTGAAGGGGGAAGTGGCTGTGTTGGTCAATGACAATTCCGCTGGTAACGACAAAATTATTGTCACCCCAGACATCAAGAGGGTGCAGGACTTGAAGGGTAAAAAAGTTGCCGTTGAGGAGGGCGTCGTTGATGACTTCCTGTTGAGTTTAGCCTTAGAACAGGCCGGCATGAGCCGCAAGGATGTCCAGATTGTTCCCCTCGAAACTGGTGCCGCTGCCGCCGCCTTTGCTTCAGGGAAAGTGGATGCTGTCGGGGCCTTTCCGCCTTTTTGGTTAACGGCCCTCAAGCGGCCCGGCTCGAAGGAGTTAATTAGCTCGAAGGAATTCCCCGGGGCCATCCCCGATCTGCTAGTGGTGACGGAAAAACTGGTTCAAGAAAAACCGGAACAGGTTCAGGCCCTGGTAAAAACTTGGTTTGATATCCGGGATTTTATGGAAAAGAATCCCCAGAAGGCGGACGAAATCATGGCCAAGCGGGCCGGGGTTAGCCTAGAAGAATTGGCCCTTTTCAAGGAAGGAACCAAATTTTTCACCCTAGAGGAAAACCTAGAGGCTTTTAGTACCGGTAATTCCATGAAACACATGCCCTTTGCGGCCCAGAAAATGGCCGATTTTATGAAGGGAATTGGCTTTATCAAAACGGTGCCTGACCTGAAACCCCTGTTGAATGACCAGTTCGTTCAGACCCTGGCCAAGGCTCCTGCCTAGGACTGTATTTAAAGACCCTCTAGCAATCGGAATATATTTTTGATCTCATTGCAAAATCCATCGTGGGTGATCTTGGCCTGATCTGGCTTCCTTTATCTTGGCAATCCCATGACTGCAACCTCCAAGACCTCTGCCCTTAGCACTTTCTGGCGCATCACTGAAGATATTCCTGAGTCCCTGCGCTGGCTATTGATGGCCCTGTCCATCCTGATTCCACTGCTTTTGTGGTTACTGATTACCAGTCTGGCCAAAATTGATGCGGTTTTTCTGCCGTCTCCCTGGGCAGTTATCGTGGCCCTGGGCAACCTCTGGCAACAAGGTTTTCTAATTCAAGATTCCTTTACCAGTTTTTTTCGCGTTGTAGGGGGCTTTTTCCTAGGGGGCCTGTTTGCCGTTCCCCTGGGGATTTTAATGGGGACTTTCCCCAGTATTCGCAGCCTGACAGAACCCATTATCGGCGTGGTGCGCTATATGCCAGCACCGGCTTTTATCCCGCTACTGATCATCTATCTAGGGATTGATGAGGCCTCGAAGATAATGCTGATCTTCATTGGCACCATTTTTTTTAATACGTTGATGATCATGGATGCGGTGAAATTCATCCCTCGTGAACTGATCGAGGTGACCTCTACCCTGGGCGGCTCCCGGCGGCAGATTCTACTCAATGTGATTACGCCCTACGTCATTCCCAATGTGCTGGATGCCTTCCGCATTAATATGGCAGCGGCCTGGAACCTCGTCGTGGTTGCGGAATTAGTGGCAGCCGATAACGGCTTAGGCAAACGTATTTTGTTGGCCCAAAAGTTTTTAAAAACCGATGAAATTTTTGCCTGCCTCTTGGTTCTGGGCCTAATTGGTTTTGGTCTCGACCTGACCTTTCGCTTGCTCCTACGCTGGACCTGCAAATGGTCTTTAGCCCAATAGTCCGATCAATAATTACCCATCGTCGAGGGCCGGTCCGATGCACCTGGAAATTAGTCAGCTCAATAAAATTTTCTCTACCAAGCGGGGCCCTGTGACGGCCCTGAAGGACATTAATCTACAGATTGAAACCGGAGAATTCGTCTGTGCTGTCGGGGCCTCCGGTTCCGGGAAATCGACCCTCCTGCGCATGATTGCGGGTCTAGATACGCCGTCTTCTGGAACCATTAGCGTCGATGGCCAAATTGTGACAGGGCCAGGGGCCGACCGGGGCATGGTCTTCCAAAACTATAGCCTTTATCCCTGGTTAACCGTTCAGCAAAATGTCGAATTTGGCCTGAAATTACAGCAGGTTCCCCAAAAAGAGCGTTGGGAGTTGGCCTGCTATTACCTCGATGTGGTGGGATTAACCAGTTTTGCCCAGGCCTATCCCAAGGAACTCTCCGGCGGCATGAAACAACGGGTGGCCATTGCCCGCTCCCTGGCCTGTCATCCCAAAGTATTACTGATGGATGAACCCTTCGGCGCCTTGGATATTCAAACCAAGGAAAAAATGCAGGAGTATCTGATCGAGATCTGGCGGCGCATTCAGTGCAGTATCTTGATGATTACCCACGACGTTGAAGAGGCCGTTTTCCTGGCCCAGCGAGTTTATGTCCTGAGTGCCCGTCCAGGAACCATTCAGAAAGAACTGACCATTGCCCTGCCCGAAGACCGCACCTACCACATCAAACGCCAGCCCGATTTCTACCACTATACTGATGAGATCTATGCCCTGCTGAGGGAACCGGATAACCGAGAGCGAGAATGTTAAGATAGGTCACGAACTTTCGTCGTCACACCGGCCGGTGGCCATTACCCCAGTTCTTGCCGATGAGTACCCCCTCCGACAATCTGCTTCCCCCCGACCCCACTCCCCCCAAGGGAACGATGGTCTGGCTTGGGAACTTCCAGCGCCTGCATCAGTCCGTTCTGTCTCCCCTCCAACTCCAAGCCGAACGTTTTCCGCTCCAGTTCTGGGCCTTGCTCTTGATCTTGGTTTCCGGGGGGGTTGGGTTTTCGGCCACCAATTGGCTCCTCAAATTGCCCCAGAGCCCCCAGTGTTCTCGCATTTTCTGGCCCATTGCCTCCGCTTCCATGCGTCTGTATTGTGCCCAAGTCTCTGCAGAGGAAAAAACCGTCGATAGCCTGCTGAAGGCCATTGAATTGGTGGCGGGCCTGCCCAAGGATCATCCCCTGGCCCCGGAAATTAATCGCAACATTGAACAATGGTCAACGGAAATTCTTGATCTGGCAGAAGATTCCTACCAGTCCGGTAATCTGGAAGAAGCGATTGCCACGGTTAAACGAATTCCCAACCATGTCCAGGCCTACGATCTAGTAGAAAGCCGTATCCAGACCTGGCAAAAAACCTGGCAAGAGGGCGAGAGCATCTACGCCGATGTGGAACAATCCCTGCGCAAAAGCCGTTGGAATGAGGCCTTCCGCAATGCCGTGCGCCTACTGAACTTGGAGAATCGCTATTGGGGAACGGTAAAGTACGACGAAGCCATTAAAAATATCCAGATTGCCCAGGAAGAAAGCAGTAAGCTCGATAGTGCGTACAATATTCTCCGGCGCGGTGGTATCGACAACTGGATCAAGGCCATTGAGGAAGCGCAGAAAATTCCCAAGGAAAGCTACGCCTACGAAGAGGCCCGAAACCTGATCACCCAGGCCAAGGAGAAATTAACCGAGGAAATCCAGGCCCTGATCGACCAGCAGGATTGGCAGACCCTAGCTAGCACCATCGATCGCTTACCCGAACAAGTTTTTGCCGCCGCAGACCTCAACGATTGGCAATTACTGGCCACCGCTGGCAGTGAAGCCCAATCCGGTAGCTTGGAGGGCTTCCAGTCCGCCATTAGCACCGCCGAACGGATCACCGACCCAACCCGCCCCCTCTACCCCCTCGTTCAAGACTTGATCAGTGATTGGCGGCGGGAAGAAACGGCTCTTTCCCAACTCGCTAAGGCCAGGGCCACCGCTGCTACCGGAACCATCGAGGCCCTCAGGGCCGCCATCATTGAGGCTGAACTGATTGCCAACGACAATCCCCGTTACTCGGAAGCCCGTCGAGACATTCGAAACTGGACAGAACAAATTCAAATCACCGAAGATGAGCCGCTCCTCAACCGTGCTAAGCAGTTAGCTGTCTCGGGTCAGGTAGCTGATCTAGAACAAGCGATTCAACAGGCCAGAGCCATTGGGGATAATCGGGCCCTCTACAACGAAGCCCGCCGCGAAATCCAGACTTGGCAAACCATGATTCAGCGTCAGCAAGACCAGCCAATTCTGGATCAGGCCACGGCCCTAGCCAATGCCCAAAACTACCCTGCCGCCATCAGTACAGCGCGTCAAATTACCGCCGGCCGGGCCCTCTACCGTGAAAGCCAGAGTAAAATTCAACGCTGGCAACAGGAAATTCAAGCCCAACGTAATCTCCAACAGGCCTACAACCTAGCGGCCCGACGTACCCCGGAAGCTCTCTCCCGTGCTCTGCGCTTAGTCCGCCAGATTCCCAGTTCTACCCAGGTCAATCTCCAACGGGTTCAGTCCATAAATACTTGGAGTTATCAACTGCTGGCTTTGGCCCAGGAACGTGCTAGTGCTTCGGCCCTCAACGAAGCTATCCGTCTGGCCCAACTTATTCCTGCCGAGAGTTCTGCCTACGGCACTGCCCAGGATTTAGTCCAAGAATGGCAATCACTCCTGGCTCCATCGGCCCCCGATCCCCTAGAGGCCCCGCCACCGCCTAGCCTTGATAGCAATCCCCTCCCCTAGCCGAAAAATCACCATGCAAACCTTGACTCAACTGGTGATTGCTCTGGTTGTGACGGCCTGGTTGCTAGCCATGGTTCTGCTCTCAATTCAGAATGTTGCCCCCGTTTCCCTAAAATTTCTGCTCTTTGAGTCCATTGATCTACCCGTTGGCCTGTTGTTGACTCTCTGTCTCTGTGGGGGCCTGGTGCTGGGTGCTTTGATTGGGGTATTTAAACCCCGTCCTCGTTCGCGCTCTATACCGACCCCAGAGTTCGATGAACTAGATGACCTAGTTTGAACACTGGGAATTTGTACTCCTTCTGATTCATCCCGCTGGGTGAAGCCTTCAGGCTCAACCAACCCGTAAGCTAAAGTCAGTGACGGTGAGGAGCCACAGGAGGCACACCATGAGACAACTATTAATAACAGCGGTCAGTTTACTATTAGCTAGTCCTTTGGTACTGGATTCCGCGGCCCAGGCCCAAAACCCAGCCCAGATTAAACAACTTCTAGAAACAAATGCCTGCAAGGGTTGTGACCTCCAGGGGGCCAACTTGAGAGGCGCTCACCTGATTGGTGCCGACCTCCGCAATGCGAATTTAAAAAATGCCAACCTCACGGAAGCCAATCTAGAAGGCGCTGACTTAACCGGGGCCAATCTCCAAAATGCTCAACTACGCGGTGCCATGGTTACCAATGCAAGCCTCAACTATAGCAATTTACAAAAAGCGGATTTTGCCTACGCCAAGCTCTACGATGTCGATGTTACAGGGGCCAATCTAGAGGGCATCAACATCCAAAATGCGGAGATTTATAACACCGGCATTGCCATTGGGGGTGGCGATGAACCCTGGGATAAGGACACAGATCTTTTGCCATAGAAGTGTGGGTAAGGATAGGGTTAGATATCCTGAACTGCGGTTATACCAAATCTCTAAAGCTCGACGACACAATCGACCCCACCCGTCCTCCCCTTGCCAAGGGGAGGTGCCGTAGGCGGAGGGGTAAAAATCTGTAGCTTCAACTTGAAGAATTGGTATTAAACTGAGGCTCTGGCTGTTGAGATAAAGCCGGTTAAATAGTGATACCAAGTGGCCATACCTTGGCCAGAGCGAGCAGACACTTCCAGGATTGTCGCCTGGGGGGCCACCTGTTGCAGATTTTTTAAAGCCATATCCCGGTCAAAGCCGACGGCTTCCGCAATGTCGATTTTGGTAATCACGACCACCTGGGCCGATTTAAACATGGTGGGATACTTGAGGGGTTTGTCTTCCCCTTCGGTGACGGAAAAAAGTACTAGTCGTAAATTTTCCCCTAGGTCATAGGCGGCCGGGCACACTAAATTTCCTACATTTTCAATAAAAAGCACCTCCAGTCCTTCCAAATCTAAACGCCGAGCGGCCTGACTAATCATTTCCGCTTCTAGATGGCAAAGATTTCCCGTTGTGATTTGGATGGCCTTGGCCCCTGTTTGTCGCAGACGCTGGGCATCATTATCAGTTTCTAGATCCCCCACAATCACCGCCATGGGATGGCTGGCCTGACAATCCCTGAGGGTTCGTTCAATAAAACTGGTTTTGCCGGCACCGGGAGAAGAGAGCAGATTGAGGACATAGACCTCTTTGGCCTGGAAGTAACCCCGATTGCGTTCCGCCAGACGGTCATTTTTGCTGAGGATGGATTGGGTAATTTCTAAGAGACGTTCCGGGGCAGGGCCGTGGTGATGGGAGTGGGAATGCTCATGGTCGTGGTGATGGACATGGCCCGTGTCGTGGGCGTGGATTTGCACATCAGGGGGGGTAAGGGTACAACCACAGGTCTGGCACATAGCAAACAGGGAACACCGGAATTGAAAGGGTCTGTGCCTTGATCATAATCCAGGCCTGGGAAAAAGCCGGCCTTCGTTCAGATTGTGGAGCGGGCTCAGGCCACAAAAACCTGGGGAGAATAAGCGGCCCACTGATTACGTCCCTTATTTTTAGCTTGGTACAGGGCCTGGTCTGCTTGGGCGATCAGGTCGCTCGGAGTCTGGCTTTGGTTGGGGATTTGGGCCGCAATGCCTAAGCTGATGCTGATGATGGGGGGAGATAGTTGGGAGCCGGTATGGTCAATCTGGAGAGCCGCAATCGCTGTTATCATTTCCTCCGCAATTTGAATTGCCCCTGCTTGATCGGTATCTGGAAGGATGGCCGCAAACTCTTCCCCCCCGTAGCGAGCGAGGAGGTCGCTAGGGCGCTTCAGCACAGACCGGGCCGCCTGGGCAACTTGGTACAGACAAGTATCTCCGTTTTGATGACCATAGCAGTCGTTATAAGCCTTGAAATAATCGATATCCAACAAGATGAGGGAAAGGAAATTTTCGGTACGGGACAATCGTTTCCATTCCTGCTCCAAAACCTCATCAAAGCGACGGCGGTTGGAGACCTGGGTCAAGGCATCAGTGTGGGTCAGTTCTTCTAAGCGGGCATTGGATTGTTTGAGGCCTTGGAGGGCCTGCTCTAATTCAAGGGCCTGTTGACGGGAATTTTCCAGTAACTCGGCATGTTCAAGAGCAACGGTAAACTGGGCGGCCAGGCGCTGGATAAATTGGATTTCCGAGGCTTGCCATTGGCGATATTGTCCACACTGATGAACGCAGAGGAGGCCCCAAAGACTACCCCGTTGGAGCAAGGGCGTAATCACCTGGGCCTTAACTTGAAATTGTTTAAGAATACGGCGATGACAGCTATGGAGGTCAGCTTCATCCACATTATTGAGGACTTGGATGCGTCCTCGCTCGTAGTGAACAGCGTAACGTTCTCCAAAGCAATGATCCGTTACCGGGGCCGCCAAGACAGAATCATAGTCGGGCAGAACATTCTCGGCAACAAATTCCCCCAGATCGTAGCCAGAATTAGGCGCAAATTTAAAAATACCGACCCGGTCTGCCTGTAGAACCTTCCGACTTTCCTTCACCGTTGTCCTAAAGAGGGTCGGTAGGTCTAGGGTTTCACGAATAGACGTCACCAGGTCAAATAGAATTTTCTGCTGTTTATAAATTGTGTGGACTTCCTGGGCTTTCCGTTCTGTTTCGGTCAAGAGGTCTGACTGTTGCACTGCAAACCCGAGGTGAATGGCCAACTGTCTTAAAAATTGCACCTGAGTTTCTTGCCAAACATGGGGTTTGGAATGTTGATAGGCCGCCAGCACTCCCCAGAGTTGGTCTCGAACAAAAATAGGAGCAGTGGCATAGGCGCAGATATGAAATTGCTCAAGGATATCAAGATGGCACTGGGACAAACCCGCTTGGTACACATCTCCCACTACCAAGGTTTGATTTTGACGATACCGTCCCCCTTGATTTTCCTGGAGGTAGGAATCATTCCAAACCGTATTTTGGCCCAGTTGGTCGAAATGTTCCCAGCCTGGTTCCACAAATTCAAAATCGCTCACGAACTCTCCGCCCCAATCCTCAAAGAAACGATAGACGGCAATCCGTTCTACCTGGAGGAGTTTACAGGCTTCCTTGGTCGTCGTGCTAAAAATTGTTTCTAGATCAAGGGAAGCCCGAATCTTGCTAATGACTCGGTTGAGGGCTTGCTGTTGTTCTTCGAGAGTTTGAAACTTTTGTGCTTGATCCTGTAGTTGTCGCTGGAGCTGTTTCGGCAGTGGGATATCCCCCAGCCAACAAGTAAGGCTAACAAGGGGTTGCATTAATTGCCGCAATCCAAGTTGGAAGGAAGACACTGCTAACGTCAAGGTACGAAACGGGTTTGGAGCTTTGGTATTACCTAAGCAGACCTTTATCGCTAATTTTAACAGTCTAGGGTGTCAGGAAATTTCTAGGGAGGTGAGTTCCATTTGCCGGCCGTCAATGACCTGAGTACTAATTTCACCGCAGTTAGGACAGTCATAAACCCAAGTTTTCGGCTGAAAGGCCTGTTGACACCGGGGACAATGGCAAGTGACTGCAACGGTTTTAATCTCTAGTTGGGCTCCTTCAGCAATCGTGCCTTGGATTACGGTTTCAAAGGCAAAGGCCAGGGCCTCAGGAACAACTCCTGATAATTCCCCCACCCTAAGCTTGAAACGATGAATGCGACTAGCATGGTGTTGTTGAGCGTAGTCTAGGGCCAGGGCCAGGGTTTGTTCCATCAAGCTGATTTCGTGCATCGGGGCCAGGGAAGGAGGGTGACATTGCTTTCACTATATCGAGCCTATCGGCAAAAATTACCTCTCTGGGGCCAGGGGCTGGGGGCCATGCTGGGCTTTATTTTCCTGATTCGTCTCTTACCCTTTTGCTTTCCCCTGCGGAGTCAAGATGTCCAACCCCAGAGCCCAGCTATCAGCTTTACCGACCGTCAGGGCCAACCCCTAGGAACCTTGCTCAACCCAGAACAACAGCAGATTATTCCCGTCACGTTAGACCAGGTTGCTCCCGATTTTATCGCGGCGATCCTGGCGGCAGAAGATGATGATTTTTATCACCATGGGCCGCTAGACCTACTGGCTATCCTGCGAGCCATGACCCAAAAAATACAAACGGGCCGGGTTCAGAGTGGGGCTTCGACGATCACCCTACAGCTCGCACGTATGCATCAAAATCGGCCCCGAACCCCGACGGCCAAACTGGCGGAAGTCTGGGATGCTTGGCGGCTAGGGGCCGGTATGTCCCGTAGGGAAATCCTGACGGCTTACCTGAATCGCCTTCCCATGGGGGGAAATCTCTACGGCGTAGAAGCGGCGGCCCGGAACTATTTTGGTATTTCAGCTAAGGATCTGAGTCTGAGCCAAGCCACGGCCCTGGCAGCCCTGCCCAATAATCCAAATGGTCTCAATCCCTACCGCTATCCCCAAGCCTATCAAAAACGCCAGGCCTATATTCTGGAGCGCCTGGTTAAACTTGGCAACATTCGCCCGGAGCAGGCCCAGCAAGCCCAGCGGGAAAGCCTGTCTTTTCGTCCTCGCAGGGAAACGGCTCTGGTGGCCCCCCATTTTCTCTTTTGGGTGCGGCGACAATTGCCTCAAAATGTTGCCACGCCAGTACAAACTACCCTAGATGTCTCTCTGCAACGGATAGTCGAAACCCAAATTCGGCAAGTGCTCCAGGAATTGCGTTCCCACCACGTCAGCCAAGGGGCGGCCATTGTTCTTGATAACTCCACGGGGGAAGTGCTGGCCTATGCCGGTTCCCAAGACTATTTTGATACCGCGCATCTGGGCAGTAATGATGGTGTTCAGGCCCTGCGGCAACCGGGGTCAACCCTCAAGCCTTTTTTATACCAATTGGTCCTGGAACAAAAACGCCTGCAACCCAATAGCATTTTGGCTGATGTTCCCACCCACTATGCCCTACCCCGGGCCCAGGTCTATAGCCCCACGGATTACAGCACCACCTTTCTTGGGCCAGTACGGGTGCGCCTGGCCCTGGCTAATTCCCTCAATGTTCCGGCCGTCCGAGTTTTAGAAAAAGTCGGTGTTCCTGCTTTTTTAGAGCGATTGCATCAATTGGGTTTTATAGATCTGCGACGGCCCCCGGAAGAGTACGGCCTCGGCCTCACCCTTGGTAGTGGGGAAGTGACCCTACTGCAACTGGCCCAGGCCTATCGCACTCTGGCCAACCAGGGCCAACGTAGTCCATTAGTGACTATTCTTCCCCATAGTAATCCGGCTGAAATTCCGTCCCTAGGCGACCCAGACGCCTGGGCCATCGTCACGGATATGCTCCGCGACCCCCAGGCCAGGGCCTATAGTTTTGGCGTTGATTCGGTACTGAACTTGCCTTTCCCCGCCGCCGTTAAAACTGGAACCTCCTCTAACTATCGAGATACCTGGACGGTGGGCTTTAGTCGCCGCTACACTGTGGCCACTTGGGTCGGCAATTTTGATGGTTCGGCCATGCAACAAGTTTCGGGCGTTACCGGAGCGGCTCCCCTCTGGCATCGCATTTTCCGTAAACTCCACGAGCAGAACTTTCCAAATGATTTTTTACCACCCCGGGCCTTTGTGAAGGGGCCAATCTGCGCTTCATCCGGTCTGAAGCCCACACCGAGCTGTCCAACCATCGTGCAGGAATATCTACCCCGGGGAATACTGGCTAATACTCCCGGCTCTGATCCTCGCTTTACGGCCGAGTATAATGATTGGTTGGCCCGTCAGCCAGACGCGGCCCGGCGGCTCCCCCTTAAAATTGTTTTTCCCCAGCCCGGAGACCAGTTTTTACTCTCATCGCCCACAACCCCAATCAAGCTAGGGCTTACCCTCGTTGGTTTAGCCGATCAGGAAACGGCGACTTGGCAACTCAATGGCCAAGTTATCTATACTGGCCCGACTCGCAAACTCTTTTGGCCCGTGGGCCAGGGCCAATGGACACTGAGGGTGCAGACTTCCTCTGGCCAACAATCCCAGGTTCAATTTGAAGTACTGCCGCCGAGGGAGAAGAGAAGGGAACGGGGTTTTTCCGTGGCCCCCAGACCTTAGGGAAATTCTTGCTGGAAATAAGCCTGGAGACGCTGAAATTCTGGCGAAAAAGGCTCAAAATAACGGGACTGGCCCTGCTCGATAACCGTATGGATGGGAAGAATTTCCACCACGCTATTGCTGTAGGCCAGGCCAGTAAAGGATTGAACCAAGTCCAGCGTCCAGGGTTCTTGGTGAACGATCTGGCCCTGTTGGTATAACCATTGCTGGAGTTGATGGCGACTAATCCCAGCTAGGATTTGCCCTGTGGTGGGAGGAGTCCAAAATTGGCCGGCCCGCCAACCCCAAAGATTCCCCGTACTCGTTTCTAACCAATGTTGATCGGCATCCACCAGAATGGCCTCGCTGGCCCCCTGGCCCTGGGCCGTCTGCAGGGCCAGCCAAGCACTGAGATAGTTGCCCGTTTTATGGTCGGCAAGGGGACGACGGAGGTGGGGCAAATTGGCCAACCAGGCCTGAATGCCTTGCTGTTGTTTAGTGGCCAGGTCAGCCGGAAGTTCACGGCCGATGATCCAGGGACGACCATCGGGTAATACGGTAATTCTGAGGACGGTGTAATGGGAGCCCAAGGTGCTAGCGGCCGCTTCGACTTCTAGCCAGTCTGGTTCTGGCCAAGCGAATTGCTGGAGACTCGTCTGGAGTCGTTGCCGGTGCTGGGGCCAATGGGTCAGGGGATGGCTAAGGGATTGGTGATAGACCCGCAGGGTGGTGAACAGGGTGGCCCCGTAGAGCAGGGCCGGTTCCTGGATAGAAAGGCAAATGGTGTCTTGCTCAAACCACTGGCCAGCCAGCCAATACATCGTCTCGTTCCTTTATGATGAATACAACTCGTTCTGCTATTTTCCCTTAACACCATCGACAATGACATCAGTGCTTTTTCCCTGGGGCCAACGAACCTACGTGATGGGGATTTTGAATACGACCCCCGATAGTTTCAGTGATGGTGGCCAATTTAACACCCTAGAAAGCGCCCTCAAACAGGCCCAGGTAATGGTACAAGCCGGTGCAGACATGATTGACATCGGTGGACAATCTACCCGTCCTGGGGCCGCAACCATTTCCCTCGCGGAAGAATTAGATCGCACCATTCCCGTGATCCAGGCCTTGCGCTCCCATGGTTCGGTGCCGATTTCCATCGATACGACGCGGGCGGCCGTTGCTGAGGCGGCGGTGATGGCCGGGGCCAACTGGGTGAATGATGTTTCGGGGGGGACTTTTGATCCAGCGATGTTGGCCACGGTGGCTCGACTCCAGGTGCCGCTGGTCTTAATGCATCTGCGGGGAACCCCCCAAACCATGCAACAGTTGACGGACTACGACGACTTGGTCAGCGAGATCAAACAGGCCCTGCTCCAGCAGGTACAACAGGCCCTGGCCCTGGGAATTCGGCCCGAAAACTTGATTCTCGACCCAGGCCTGGGCTTTGCTAAGACAGCAGCACAAAATATTACCCTACTCAAGCATCTTCCGGAACTGCGAGACCTGGGCTTTCCCCTTTTGGTTGGCCCTTCTCGGAAAAGTTTTATTGGCAAACTGCTGGAACAGCCCGATCCTCAACAACGCCACTGGGGAACGGCTGCGGCCTGTTGTCGGGCCATTGCTGGGGGCGCGGATATCCTCCGAGTTCATGATGTGGCGGAAATGGTACAGGTCTGTCGGGTCGCCGATGCTCTATGGCGAGATTAGTTAAGACTGTCAGGGCCTTCTGCAGAGGAAGATTGTACCTGCATCACCACCAAGGTCATATCGTCCTGGCGATTGCTCTTGGGGCCTGCAAAAT